>CACWYC010000054.1 GCA_902765025.1 Oscillospiraceae bacterium | reverse complement strand
TGCCATTTTTCATGAAAATGAGCACACCGTTTCCGATGTGCTCATTTCTTCAGGTTTCCCGTCCTCCGCCAATGCCTCTATCTTAATGACATTGCCCGGTGGGCGGCCTTTTTTTGATATGGAAATGAATGGATAACCCGGGGATTACTTGTCCTCGGCCTCCTGCATGGCCTTGGCCTCGGCGATGGCCTTTTCCTGGGCGGCGGCGGGGCAATCCTCGTAGCGCACGAAGGAGAAGGTGAAGGTGCCGCGGGACTGGGTCATGGAGCGCAGGTCGATGGCGTAGGAGGTCATCTCGGCCATGGGCACCTCGGCCTCCAGCACGGTCTCGCCGTCGCCGGTGGGATTCATACCCATGACGCGGCCCCGGCGCTTATTCAGGTCGCCCATGACGTCGCCCACGAAGCTGTCGGGCACGGTGACCTTCAGCTCGCCGATGGGCTCCATCAGCACGGGCTTGGCCTCGGGCAGAGCGTCCTTGAAGGCCAGGCCCGCAGCCAGCTGGAAGGCGATATCGGAGGAGTCCACGGGGTGGTAGGAACCGTCGGTCAACGTGGCCTTCAGGAACACCACGGGGTAGCCCGCCAGCACGCCGCTGAGGCAGCACTTGCGCAGGCCCTTTTCCACGGCGGGGAAGTAGTTCTTGGGCACGGAGCCGCCGAACACGGCCTCCTCGAAGATCATATCCTCCTGCTCGGTCTGGGGCTCGAAGGTGATGACCACGTCGCCGAACTGACCGCTGCCGCCGGTCTGCTTCTTATAGCGGCCGCGCTTCTCCACGCGGGAGCGGATCTTCTCACGATAGGGGACGCGGGGGGTGGCCAGCTCGGTCTCCACGCCGAAGCGGGACTTCAGCTTGGCGCACAGCACGTCGATCTGGATGTCGCCGGCGCCGGAGATGACGGTCTGGTGGGTCTCGGCGTTGTTGGTGACGTGGAAGGTGGGATCCTCCTCGTTCAGCTTGTTGAGGCCGGTGCCCATCTTCTCCACTTCCTGCTTGACCTTGGGGGAGATGGCCCGCTCATAGCAGGGGGCCACATAGGCCATGGGGGCGAAGACCACCACGTTCTTGCCGTCGCACAGGGTGTCGCCGGTCTTGACCTTGTCCATCTTGCCGATGGCGCCGATGTCGCCGCAGCAGATCTCCTTGATCTCCTCGCCCTTCTTGCCCTTCATGGCGTACAGGCGGCCCAGCTTCTCGGTGCTGTTGGTGGTGGGGTTATAGAGGGCCATATCGCTGGTGACCTTGCCGCGGATGACCTTGATCATGGAGTACTTGCCGTACTGGTCGGAGATGGTCTTGAACACGATGGCGGCGGTGGGGCCGTTGGGATCGTAGGCCACCTGGATGTCGTTATCCTTATCGTCCTTGGCGGCCACGGCGGGCATATCGGTGGCCACGGGCACCAGGTCCACGATGGTCTGCATCAGCATCTCCACGCCCATGCCGGTGACGGCGCTGCCGCACAGCACGGGGCAGACGCTGCCGTCGCGCACGCCGATCTTCAGGCCCTTGGCCATATCCTCGGCGGACAGCTCCATGGTCTCGAAGAACTTCTCCATCAGCTCCTCATCGGCGCCGGCGGCGGCCTCCATCAGCTCGGCACGGAGGGCCTCCACCTCGTCGGCTACCTCAGAGGGGATGGGGCACTCGCCCTTGGCGTTGTAGGCCTTGTTGTGCAGCAGGTCCACCACGGCGGTGACGGCCTTATTGTTGTCGATGACAGGGGCCACGATGGGGGCGACGGCGGTGCCGAACTTGGCGTGGATGGCGTCGAAGCAGGCCTGATAGTCGGCGTTGGCCTCCTCCACGCGGTTGATGAAGATCATGCGGGGCTTCTTGCCCAGCATCTTCCAGGTGCGCTCCATGCCCACGCTGAGGCCGTCCTTGGCGGCGCCCACGATGACGGCGCACTCGGCGCCCCGGAGGGCGGAGACAGCCTCGCCGGCGAAGTCGAAGTTACCGGGGGCGTCCATCAGATTGATTTTGACGTTCTTATATTTGACGGGGGCGAAGGCCAGGGAAATGGAAATCTGGCGCTTGATCTCCTCGGCGTCGTAGTCGCAGACGGTGTTGCCGTCGGCGGGGCGGCCCAGGCGGTCGGTGCCCTTGGTCATGTACAGCATCTGCTCGGCAAGAGAGGTCTTGCCGGAGCCGCCGTGGCCCAGCAGCGCGACATTGCGGATGTCATTAGCAGTCATAGTGGTGTATCTCCCTTCATTTCATCAGCGCGGCATGGTGCCGCACTCTAAAAGCTCAACATGGGAATTATATCTCACTTTCCCGGGGCTGACAACATTATTTTTCGGAAAGGCGCCATTTTTAGAACTATTCACCAATCATGGCTGTGGGATTTGTTAAAAATGGCGTACCAGACCCGCCACCAGCACCGTGGGCAGCAGGCCCAGCAGGGCAAAGGACAGCAGGTGCAGGGGCGTGAGGGTGGCAAAGGCGGCCACGGAGACGAAATAATAGGTCAGCAGCAGGCCCGTGACGCCGGTGAGGTGGCCCAGGACGGAGGACACCCGGCAGGCGGTGAGAAGCCGCTTGCTGCCCACCACCGCCTCCACCAGGGGCATGAGGCCCTCACGGTACACCAGGGCGCAGGCCATGTCGCCACGGCTCTCCACCGTGTCGGACAGGGCCAGGCGGGTGGACACGTCGGGGTAAATGGGATGGGCGTCCACGGCGAATTTGCGCTTCAAAAGCCGGGGGGTCACGTTGCCGCTGCGCACCGCCAGCACCGGGCGGAGGCGGGCACGCTTCAACGCCCGGAGGGCCCACTCCACGTTGCGGGAGGGCTGGTATTTGATGACGAAGATGGCGCACAGCACGCCGTCCACCGCCAGGAAGACGCCGGTTTGCAGCTTCAAATCGTGGGGCAGGGCCACATGGCGGCGGCGCATGAAGTAGGCGCTGCCCATGAGCACCGTCTCGCCGTGGATGGTGCCGCCCACGCCGCCGTCCTCATAGAACTGCAGATCCTGGCACTGGGAGCGGAAGCCCCCCTCACCTGCCAATTGCTGGGCAAAGAGGGGATAGAGACTGCTGCCGGCGGCATGGGACACGGCGGCGGCATAGGACAGCATTTTCAGCCGCTCCTCGCCGAACACCTTATAGCCGTTGAAGGCCACGGTGCCGGGAGGGAACAGATCCCCCTCGGTGACCACCAGGCGGCGGCCACGGCTGACGGCCCGGGCGCCGGCATAGCCCGCCAGGGCCACGCCGCTGCGGCTGAGGCGATGCTGCAGCCAGGCCATGGGCAGGGTGAAAAAGAGGGGCATGCCCAGGGGCACGCAGGCACACAGCATGGTGGACCACACCCACAGGAAGCGGTACATGGCGTGGTGGGTCAGGCAGACCAGCAGGGCCAGCACCGTGGCGGCCAGCAGCAGCATGGGCACGGTGTAGCGCTGCCACAGGGCGGGCTGGTCGGGCCGGTCGGACAGGTGATAGAACCCGTGGAGGGTGCCCTTTTGCTTGCAGGCTCCGGCGGCGGTGGGGCCCACCACGTAGGGAGGCGTAAGGCCCACGGCGGCCTGATGGAACGATTGGCGGCGGGCGGAGGTGCGCAGGAAGATGCCCCACTGGCACAGCCAGGACAGCACAGCGGCGGCTGCGGCGGCCGGGGACTGACCCATGCCGAAGCCCACGGCGCCGCCGATGCAGGCGGCCAGGGTGACCACCGTGGTCACGGCGGCGGCGAACTCGCAGCGAAGCTCCCCCTTTGGCAGCCCGGCAAAGGCGGCACGCCACACGTCGGGGCTGAGCAGGGCGGTGATGGCAAGGGCGGCGGCCAGAGTGGCGCAGCGGATGACATCGTCATCCCACCAGATGTCCGGCAGCCAGGAGAAGGCTTCCAGCACCGCCAGCACGCACAGGCACAGGGCGGGGATGGCG
>CACWYC010000053.1 GCA_902765025.1 Oscillospiraceae bacterium | reverse complement strand
TGGCTCTTTTGTCAAGCTTTTTCTTCTATTTTTCTCAGAAAAAAATACCCCGCACCTTCTTTGGGTACGAGGTATCTTTCCTGTCATCTTATCTTAATGGCATTGGGGAAATCCCGGCGTATTTTTATCAAGTACTGTCAAGTAAGATTACTTGCCCATGTTCATCTGAGCAGCGACTTCAGCTGCGAAGTCCTCCTGCTTCTTCTCGATGCCCTCGCCGGTCTGGAAGCGGACGGCGTCCACGAACTTCACAGCGCCCTTGGAAGCCTCGGCGATGTACTTCTCCACGCTGCCGGTGAAGATGTCGCTGCGGACGAACTCCATCTGCAGCAGGCAGTTCTCCTCGTAGAACTTGTTCATCTTGCCCATGACGATCTTTTCCTTGACCTGGGCGGGCTTGTTGGCCATCTTGGGGTCGGAATCCATGAGAGCCAACGCAACCTTCTTCTCCTCGGCCAGCACCTCGTCGGTGACCTGGGCCTTGTCCCAGAAGCGGGGATTCAGCGCGGCAATCTGCATAGCCACGTTCTTGCCGATCTCGGTGGCGTCGAAGCCGCCCTCCACGGCCAGGTTCACCAGCACGCCGATCTTGCCGCCGGCATGGACATAACCCACGCTGGTGTTGTTGGCAAAACGGACGAAGCGGCGAATCTGCAGGTTCTCACCGATGGACATGACCTTCTCGGGCATGGTCTCGGACACGGTCAGCTCGGAGCCGGGATACTTGCAGTTCATCAGAGCGTCCACGTCGGCGGGGTCGTTGTCCACCACCACCTTGGCCACGTCCTTGACGAAAGCCACAAACAGGTCGGACTTGGCGCAGAAGTCGGTCTCGCAGTTGACTTCCACCACGGCGCCCACACCGTTCTCGCACAGGGCATAGGACATACCCTCGGCGGCGATGCGGCCGGCCTTCTTGGCAGCCTTGGCCAGGCCCTTCTCGCGCAGCCATTCAACGGCCTTGTCCATATCGCCGTCGCACTCGGTCAGCGCCTTCTTGCAATCCATCATACCCACGCTGGTCATCTCGCGCAGGGTCTTAACATCCTGAGCAGTAAAAGCCATAGTAAAAATCCTCCTAAGTCAAATTAAAGGGGGCAGGGACATGGCCCTGCCCCCGTGGATTACGCGGTTTTACTTGCGCCGAGATTACTCAGCGTCAGCGGTCTCCTCGGCGGCAGCCTCTTCCATCTGCTCGCCCTGACGGCCCTCGATCATGGCGTTGGCCATCACGGAGGCGATCAGCTTGATGGCGCGGATGGCGTCATCGTTGCCGGGGATGGGATAATCGATCTCATCGGGATCGCAGTTGGTATCGGCGATGGCCACCACGGGGATGCCCAGACGATGGGCCTCGGCGATGGCGTTGCGCTCCTTGCGGGTGTCCACGATGAACAGAGCGCCGGGCAGACGGTTCATTTCCTTCACGCCGCCCAGGTACTTCTCCAGCTTCTCGATCTCGCCCATGTGCTTGATAACTTCCTTCTTGGGCAGCATATCAAAGGTGCCGTCAGCCTGCATGGCCTTCAGCTGGTTCAGGCGATCCACGCGGGTGCGCATGGTCTTGAAGTTGGTCATCATGCCGCCCAGCCAGCGGGCGTTGACGTAGTACATGTTGCAGCGCAGGGCCTCGTCACGGATGGCCTCCTGGGCCTGCTTCTTGGTACCCACGAACAGCAGGGACTTGCCGGACTCGCTCAGCTCGCGGACGAAGCTGTAAGCCTCCTCCAGCTTCTTCACGGTCTTCTGCAGGTCGATGATGTAGATACCGTTGCGCTCGGTGTAGATGTAGGGAGCCATCTTGGGGTTCCAGCGGCGGGTCTGATGACCGAAATGCACGCCGGCCTCCAACAGGGCCTTCATGGATACGACGTTCTGATTAGCCATTTTGTTGTTTCTCCTTAAAATTAGTTTTGTACCTCCGAACCCCTCATCCCAAGCAGCTAACCGATGGTCGGCACTGGCTGTCAGTCCGGGTCCGTGCGGATTCACCGGGATATAATACCACAAGTATAGCCCGATTGCAAGGAAAATTTCACAAAAATCCTTGTTTTTTTCCGCCATTTTACCACGGTTTCTTTTTCTTATGGCCCGGGCCGTCCCGGCGCTGAAAGGGCTTGTCAATTAAAATGATGTCGTCCCCGAACCGCTGCACGCAGTCCCAGGGAATATAGTAGTCCTCTCCCCTGCCGAACAGGCCGAAAAACTTGCACGGGCCCAGCACGATCAGCGCCTTCACGGTGCCCTCTGGCATGCACAGCTCCAGATCCCCCACGTACCCCAGCCGGCAGCCGTCGTTGAGATTGATGACCTCCTTGCGCCGCAGTTGACAGTAGCGCATCAGCATGGCGCTCCACCTCCCCGCCATAGCCTATGCCATGCACGGCCTGTCCCATTCTGCCGTAAACGCTGTACTTTTGTCGCCGCCGGCATAAGAGCCGCCTCCCGCGGCCATACTCACGGTAAACAGCAGGAGGCGTAGGTATGCGGGGAAAAGTAGAAATCTGCGGCGTCAACACGGCAAAATTACAGCGGCTCACCCATGAGGAAATGATGGAATTGCTGCCCAAAGCCCAATCGGGGGACGACGCCGCCAGGGAAAAGCTGATATGCGGCAATCTGAAGCTGGTACTGTCGGTGGTGCAGCGTTTTTCCGGCCGCGGCGCCGACATGGACGACCTGTTTCAAGTGGGCTGCATCGGTCTTGTAAAGGCCATCGACCATTTTGACATGACCCAGGACGTACGTCTCTCCACCTATGCCGTACCCCTCATCATCGGTGAGGTGCGGCGCTATCTCCGGGACTTCACCACCGTCCGGGTCAGCCGCAGCCTGCGGGACACCGCCTATCGGGTGCTGCAGGCCCGGGAAAAGCTGACGGCGGAGTGGCAGCGTGAGCCCACGGTGGAGGAAATCGCCCAATTCCTGCAAATCCCCCGGGAGGAAATCGCCCTGGCTCTGGACGCCATCACCGACCCCGTCAGTCTCTTTGATCCCATTTATGACCAGGGCGGCGATGCCATGTGCGTCATGGACCAGGTACGGGACGAAAAGAATAACGACGACCATTGGCTGGAGCGCATCACCTTGAAAGACGCCGTATCTCACCTGACGGAGCGGCAGCGCAGCATACTCACCATGCGTTATTTCCAGGGCCTGACGCAAATGGAGGTCTCCGCCGAAATCGGCATCTCCCAGGCCCAGGTCAGCCGCCTGGAGAAAGCCGCCATGGCTGCCATCCGCCGAGAATTATAATATGTATCATCCCACGCAAAAGCGCCGCCCCACAGGGGCGGCACTTTCATACTCTTGTCAAAACGCAATTACAGCTTCTCCACCAGCGCCACCGCATGACAGGCCATGCCCTCGCCGCTGCCGGTAAAGCCAAGATGCTCCTCCGTGGTGGCTTTCACGTTGATTTGCTCCGGGGTTATACCCAAATGCGATGCCAGATTTTCCACCATCTGCTGCCGGTAGGGCCCCACTTTTGGTGCCTGGGCAAGCAGCGTCACGTCCACATTCACGACGCCGTACCCCTGCTGACGCAGCAACGTCGCCACATGGTCCAGCAGCAGCAAGCTGCTGATACCACGATACCGTTCATCGGTATCCGGGAAATGGCGCCCGATGTCCCCCAAGCCACAGGCCCCCAGCAGCGCATCCATCACCGCATGGGTCAGTACGTCGGCGTCGCTGTGGCCGTCCAGGCCCTTTTCAAAGGAAATCTCCACGCCGCCCAGAATCAGTTTTCGCCCGCTCACAAGCCGGTGTACGTCGTAGCCGTGGCCCACGCGCAGGTTCGTCATAGTCCCTCACCGCCCCGTGTCAGAATGGCCTCGCCGATAATCAGGTCAAAAGGCGTGGTGATTTTTACATTTTCCGGGTCGCCGGGCGTCAAGTAAACCTCCTTGCCAAGCCGCTCCACCGCAGCGCAATCATCGGTGGCGGTCACGCCGTCGTTCAGCGCCGCCTGCAGCGCCGCCCGGAGAATGTTGGTCTGGAACACCTGGGGCGTCTGCACGGCATACAGCGTGTCCCGGTCCGGAGTGGATATCACCCTCCCCTGGTCGTCCGCCACCTTGATGGTGTCCGTCACCGGCAGCGCCGGCGCCACGGCGTTGGTTTTCGCCCCCAGGCGAATCAAATCGTCGATCTGTTGCGGCTGCACCAGCGGCCTTGCGCCGTCATGAACAGCAAGCAGCTCCGTCTTGGGGTGACATTCCATGGCCGCCGCCAGCACCGACGCCGTACGCGTATCGCCGCCCTGCACCACCCGGATGGGCTTGCGAAGGCCCGCCTTGTGGCAGAGGTCGGCGATTTCCAGCATATCCTCTTCCCTGGCGGCCACAATAATCTCGTCCACAAGCTGGGCTTCGTCGATGGCCATCAGCGTCCGCTGCAAAACAGGGATGCCGCAGAGGTCCATCATCAGCTTGTTGCCGCCGCCCATCCGCCGGGAGCTGCCGGCGGCGGGCACAATTACAGCGCAGCGTGGCAGCGTCTGATCCTGCACCTTCTGCACCTTGTTCCAA
>CACWYC010000052.1:1169-5812 GCA_902765025.1 Oscillospiraceae bacterium | reverse complement strand
CGAGTCTCTGCACTTATGCGATTGAACCGCCGTGTACCGAACGGTACGCACGGTGGTGTGAGAGGTCGGGGCTTATTCAGCCCCTCCTACTCGATTGTTCAATATAATACCCCGATCTCCACCCTCGTCACCCAGTCCATATCCGGTAATGCGCGATGCGAAATCACAATGCGGTTATGCGCTGTCGGGGCCATAACGATTCTGGGGGACTCGAACCCCATGCCGGCCCGCGGCACAACCATACACTACGGCTTAGGCGGCCGCCGCCTGATATGCACACCTGGGGGACTACCAGCTATTTCGCATTACTTTTCCAGCAGCTTCGTCTTCCAGTTGGTCTCCTGTAATGTGTTGTCCAGCAGCCGCAGCTCCCGGGCAATGCCGTCCGCCGTCTTCTGCAGGTCGGCACCCCGCAGCAGCGCCTTCACCTTGATTTCCGTGCCCCGGGCCCGGCTGGTGTTCTGCCCGGCGGTATATACCAGTTCCCGGTAGGCGGCAAGCTGCACCGTCATCGCGTCCTTTTTGGCGATCAGCTCCGTCAGCGTTTCACCGTTTATCTTGGTTTTGCTGTTGGTCAGGTTGATGGCGGCCATCAGCACCGCCAGCCGCGCCACGGCGCCGTCCAGCTCCCGCAGCAGCGCTGCCGGGTCCTCTGACGGCTCCTCGCCCTCCTGCACCAGTACGCAATTGCCCAGCCGCCGCCGCAGCTCCTCGATTTTCCGGTTCAGGTCCGAGCGCTCCTGCAATGCCTCTGCCAGCTTCATGGTGTGATCCTCCTTCGCCAATGGCATTTTTTACCCTGCACATTATACCACACACGCTCCATAAAAGCAAAAAATCTTATTCGCCCCAGGGCAGGGGAGCCTCGACCCTTGCGCGCCCCGCCCATCCATGGTACAATACCGCCATCAAAGCGAAAAGGAGACCGCCCCATGCCTGTTTATCTCCAGGGCCTGCTGCTGGGCCTCAGCTACTGCGCCCCCATCGGCATGCAAAACCTGTTCGTCATCGACACCGCCTTGACCCAGCCCCGCCGCAGGCTGTACCCCACCATACTCATCGTGGTTTTCTTCGACATCACCCTGGGCCTGGCCTGCTTCCTGGGCGCCGGAGCGCTGATGGAGGCGCTGCCCTGGCTGCAAAAGGTGATTCTGGCGGCGGGCAGTCTGCTGGTCATCTATATCGGCGTGGGCCTTCTCCGTTCCAAAGCCAGCCTGGACGGCGGCAAGGACGTAAACGTGCCCCTGTGGAAGGCCGCCGCCACCGCCTGTGTGGTCACCTGGTTCAACCCCCAGGCCATCATCGACGGCACCATGATGCTGGGTGCCTGCAAGGCCACCCTTCCCGCCGGGACGGACGCCTGGTTCATCCTGGGCTTCGCCTCCGCCTCCGTGCTGTGGTTCCATTTCCTGGGCACCGCCGTGTCGCTGCTGGGCAGCCGCATCAATGAGAAGGTGCTTACCGTCATCAATAAGGTCTGCGGCGCCGTCATCATCTTCTACGGCCTCCGGCTGCTGTATAGCTTTCTCAAGCTTCTGAATATACTGTAAAGGCATCTTGCCTCACACGCCCCGGGCAGGCACCGCGCCTTCCCGGGGCGTTTTATGCCCGTAATTCACCTGCTGATTGATCCGCCAAATCCATCTGCCGCACTTGAAATTCCAATATGATGATGATATGATATGCCATAATGTGAAACTGGGCCCAAAGGGCCGCTGTTCATAAAGCACATTCCGCGCAAAAGGAGTATTCCGGGCCGTCCGCCCGGTGTTGATGTCATGGAGATTCGAGAACAAGATCGGGAACGGCTGCTTGCCACCGTATTCAGCGATGAAACAGAGCTGTTCCGCACCCCGGCGGAGCCGGACGTGGGTGACATGGTCACCGTCCGCCTGCGCATGGCCCGGGGCCTGGGCGCCCACGTGGCGCTGCTGCTGGGCTACGGCGCCCAGGAGGTGGACATGGCCCTCATCCGCTCCGACGATGCCTTCGACTGGTTTGAAGCCCGGCTGGAGTGCCGATGGAGCGTAGGCGTGTTCTACTCCTTCCTCATCCGCTGGCAGGGCCTCATGTTCCACTATCTCCGCACCGGCGCCGAGCCGGTGGAGGCCCTGACTTTCCCTGACCCGGACCGCTCCTTCCGCATCCTGCCCGGCTACCACGTGCCCCGCTGGGCCAAGGGCGCCGTCCAGTACCAGATTTTCACCGACCGCTTCTGCAACGGCGACTCCGCCAACGATGTCGTTCCCGGCGAGTACCGCTACGGTCGCGCCCCTGCCGGCGTTGCCGCCTCCTGGGACGAACTGCCCTACGACGGGGATTTCCACCGCTTCTACGGCGGCGACCTGGCAGGCGTCCGCCAAAAGCTGGACTACCTCCAGAGCCTGGGGGTGGAGGCCATCTATTTCAACCCCCTCTTCATTTCCCCCTCCAGCCATAAGTACGACACCCAGGACTACGACCATATCGACCCCCATTTCACCGTCATTCCCCATGATGCCACCGGCGCGGAGCGCTACCGTGTCCGCACCACCGACCCCGCCAACCTCAAGGCGGGCGACGATTTCTTCGCCGACTTCTGCCGGGAGGTACACCGCCGGGGCATGCGCATCATTTTAGACGGCGTCTTCAACCACTGCGGCTCCTTCCACCGCTGGATGGACAGGGAGGGCCTCTACGGCGGCCAGGGCGCCTTCGCCTCCGCCGCCAGCCCCTACCATAACTTCTTCCGCTTTGATTGCAACGGCAAATACGAGGCCTGGTGGGGGGTGGACACCCTGCCCAAGCTGAATTACGAGGGCGACGCCGCCCTGTGTGAGGCCATCTATCAAGTGGCGGAAAAATGGGCTTCGCCGCCGTATTCCATTGACGGCTGGCGTCTGGACGTGGCCGCCGACCTGGGCCATAGCCGGGCCTTCAACCACATGTTCTGGAAGGAGTTCCGCCGCCGCATCAAGGCGGTGAACGACCAGGTGCTGATTGTGGCCGAGCACTACGGCGACCCCTCCGAATGGCTGGGCGGCGACGAGTGGGACACTGTGATGAACTACGACGCCTTCATGGAGCCGGTGGGCTACTTCCTCACCGGCGTGGAGAAGCACTCCGACCAGCGCCGCGATGACCTCCACCAGAACGGCCCCGCCTTCTTCCGGGCCATGGCGGAGAATATGAGCCGCCTGCCCACCCCTGCCATCCAGTGCGCCATGAATGAGCTGAGCAACCACGACCACAGCCGTTTCCTCACCCGCACCAACGGCCGCATAGGCCGCCTCAACACCCTGGGCAGCGCCGCGGCAGGGGAGGGGGTCAACAAGGCTGTGTTCCGGGAGGCCGCCGTCATCCAGATGACCTGGCCCGGTGCCCCCACCATCTATTACGGCGACGAGGCGGGCCTGGTGGGCTGGACGGACCCGGATAACCGCCGTACCTACCCCTGGGGCCGGGAGGACAGGGAAATGATCGCCTTCCACCGCGCCATCACCGCCCTGCGCCGCCGCCTGCCCACCCTGCGCACCGGCAGCGTCAAGCCCCTCTGTGCCGACACCGGTGCCATCGCCTACGCCCGCTTCGACGAAGCCGCCACCGTTGTGGTGGTCTGCAACAATCTGGACGAGGCCCGGGATCTGACCATCCCCGTGGGCGACGTAGGCGTGGCCGACGGCCAAAGCCTCCGGTGCGTTTTCACATCTGACGACAGCGGCTTCCGTGCGGAAGAAAGCCCCGCTCCCGCCGTGAAAAACGGACTTTTGACACTCCGCGCCCCGGCCCACAGCGCCTGGGTGCTGACCACAAAATAAACGAGGTGATACGATGAAAACCAACCCCTTCTTCCCGGAGATCCACGGCAATTTCGGCTTCGGCTGCATGCGCTTCCCCATGGCCGACGGCAAGATCGACGTCCCCCAGGTGCAGGAGATGGTGGACGCTTTCCTCCGCGCCGGCTTCAACTACTTCGACACCGCCCACGGCTACCACGGCGGCGAGAGCGAGAAGATACTCCGCCAGTGCCTCACCTCTCGCTATGACCGCAGCCAATACCTGCTCACCGACAAGCTCACCGATCCCTACTTCCAGTCCGAGGCCGACGTGCGCCCCTTCATCCTGTCCCAGCTGGACATCTGCGGCGTGGATTATTTCGACTTCTATCTGATGCACGCCCAGGACGGCCGCAACTTTCAAAAGTTCAAACGCTGCCGGGCCTATGAGACCGCCTTCGCCATGAAGGCGGAGGGCAAGCTGCGCCATGTGGGCATCTCCTTCCACGATAAGGCGGAGGTGCTGGACGAGATTCTCACCACCTACCCCCAGCTGGACGTGGTGCAGCTTCAGTTCAACTATGTGGACTACGACAGCCCCTCCGTGGAGAGCAAAAAGTGCTACGACGTCTGCGTCAAGCACGGCAAGCCCGTCCTGGTGATGGAGCCCGTCAAGGGCGGCCATCTGGTGGAGCTGCCCGCCGAGGCCCAGGCGGTGTTCGATGCCCTCCACGGCGGCTCCAACGCCAGCTATGCCGTCCGTTTCGCCGCCAGCTTCCCCAACGTCTGCGTGGTGCTGTCCGGCATGAGCAGCATGGCCCAGATGGAGGACAATATCGCCACCATGGCCGACTTCCGCCCCCTGGATGACGCCGAGCGCCTGGCCAT
>CACWYC010000052.1:0-1131 GCA_902765025.1 Oscillospiraceae bacterium | reverse complement strand
ACCTTCCACGATTGGAACCAGGATTTCTACTATCACCAGATCCTCACCGCCCAGGGCGGCAAGGCGTCCGACTGCATCGGCTGCGGCGGCTGCGAGGCGGTGTGCCCCCAGCATCTGGAAATTCGTTCCCTCTTGCAGGATGTGTCCGCCTCTTTTGATAAATAAGGTAATTCTTCCATAAACACCACGCCCCCAACCGGCATCACTCCGGCTGGGGGCGTTGCTATATCAGCATTGTAAAGTGCTATTCCTTGTCGGATAATTCCCGCTGCAAAGCCTCGTTCTGCCGCCGCAATTCCTCGTTCTGCGCCTGCAACTCGTCCAGCTTCTTGTGAACAGGCTCCAGCTGCTTCTTGATCTCCCGGCCCACGGCGGCCTGGTAGATTCTGTCGTGGCTGATGCTGGCCGCCAGCGACACCACTGCCGCCGCGCCCACCGCCGCGATGGCCATGCGCTTCATGTTCCGGGGCTCCAGCAGCTTGGCCGCCCGCCGCAACGTCTTCTGGTCGATGGGGAGCTGTTCCAGCAGCGCCTGTCCGGCCCGGGCCGCCAGCTCCTGCTTGCTTTTCTCCGCCTCCTGGGCCAGATGAGAGGAAATGAACTTCATACGATGCGCTCCTTTCCGCATGTTCTTTGTCCATAGCATACCACCTTTCGCCCCAAATGGCAACTCCCTGGAAAATAAAACATATGTTCCATTTTTCTTGACACCGATGGGGGAATGGTATAGGATAATAGCTGCCATACTACCGCAAAGAGGGAGGCGAACAGGACATGGGCCGCATCTATATGGCCATTGATCTGAAATCCTTTTACGCCTCCGTGGAGTGCCGGGAGCGGGGCCTGGACCCCTTGACCACCAACCTGGTGGTGGCGGACAGCAGCCGCACCGACAAGACCATCTGCCTTGCCGTCACCCCCTCGCTGAAAAGCTACGGCATCCCCGGACGTCCCCGACTGTTCGAGGTGGTGCAAAAGGTGGCGGAGATCAACGCCCGGCGCCTGCGCGCCGCCCCCGGCCACACCTTCCGCGACAGCTCCATCCACGGCCCCAGCCTCCGCCGGGACACTACGCTGAAGCTGGATTACCTGGTGGCCCCGCCCCAGATGGCCCGCTATATGGAGGTCAGC
>CACWYC010000051.1 GCA_902765025.1 Oscillospiraceae bacterium | reverse complement strand
AGTCTCTGCACTTATGCGGTTGAACCGCCGTGTACCGAACGGTACGCACGGTGGTGTGAGAGGTCGGGGTTTATTCAGCCCCTCCTACTCGATTAAAAAACCTTAAAAATGGCTGTCCACGTAGCGGTTGAACTTCTGGCTGTCCATCACGTCCTTGAAGCTGTTGCGGAACCGCTGCACCGTCAGGCTGTTGAACTGCACCACCTTGCGATACCGCAGGCACCCCAGCGCCAGCCCGAAGACCAGGCAGATAAAGCCGAAGGGGGGCACCTTGACGGCGGCGAACACCAGCGCCCCCACCACGATGGCCGTCACCACCACGCCGCCCACCTGCTTGCCGGGGTAGAGCCGCTTCACTTCCTCTTCGGGCACCACGCCCTCCTCTACCATCACCTTGGCAAAGGTCTTCTGCACGCCGAACAGGGAAATGGCATTCAGCAGCACCGGCGCCGCCACGAAAAAGGAAAAAAACGTAATCACCGCGTTGATAATCAGCACTTTCATATCAGACATAATGCATCCTCCCGTCAATCCGCCACAAACTGGAAGCGCACGTCGCTCCTGCCGGTGGCATACAGCATATGGCTGTAACATAGATGAAATTCCACAACGTCCCCCACCTGCAAGGGGCGGCAGGCCGTGGCGTCCACAATGCAGTGGTCAGAGCTGCCGCCGATGACGGTCATCCCCGCCTCGCAGCAAATCAGGCTCTCCACGTCCCCCACGTCGGCCCGGCCAAAGCCGATAAGGGCCCGGATCTGTGGCCCCTTGTCCACGTACACCGGCTTGTGGCCGAAGGCGTCAATGGCAAATTCCCCCTGGGGATAGCTGGGCTTGCGCCGGATTTCCAGCACCTCGCCGTGGAGGGTAAAGGTGTCCATCCGCAGGTAGTTCATGTCGGTGATGCCCCAGTCCACCTGTAAATCCTTGGCCAGGAGAATCCCCTCGCCGATGCGCAGGTGGTTGATGCCCTCCGGCATGTTGCCGTCATGCACCAGCACGTAGGAGCTGGTGGCTCCGCCGGACACCACCGCCAGCTTCCGCCCGATGCGGCTCTCCACATCCCGGGCGATGGTGAGCAAATCCTCCATCTTCTCCGGTGTGGGCTTGATGGAGCCGTAGCACCCCAGGTTGACGCCTACGCCCTTGAGTTGCACGTGGGGCAAATCCCGCTCCACGTGGACGCAGCACGCCACCATCTCCTCCTTGTCCCAGAAGCCCTCCCGCAGGTCCCCCAGATCCGCCATGATGATGACGCTGTGTTCCTTGCCCTGTCGGGCGCACTCCTGTTCCAGAGCGTCCAGCGTGGCCCGCTCCGATTGGAGGGACGTCTCGCACAGCGCCACCACGCCGGGCAGTTCTGTCAGCCCCGGCACCCGCAGCAGGAGATAGGGCCCGTCGATGCCCGCCTCCCGGCAAGCCGCCACCTGCTCCAGGCGGCTGGTGCCGATTTCGTCAGCCCCCACCTCCCGGAACAGCCGGGCCACCTCCGGCAACCCGCCGCAGCCCTTAATGACGCCGCACACGCTCACGCCGAGCCGATGGCACCGGGAGACCACCTCCCGGGCGTTCTGCCCCAGTCGCGCCGTGTGAATTTTCACGCAGGGATATTGCCGTTCCATGCCGTCCCCTCCTGCCTTTTGATTCTGCTCCCCAGTATACCACACTTCCCGCCTTATCGCCACCCCATTTTTCCCGGGAAATGCAGTTGCACTTTTCCAGCGGTAGGGTATAATAGCACTATCAGGCGACATCCCATCGCATCCCCACGAAAAGAGGTATTCCCCATGAAAAAAATCATTTCCCTTGTCCTTGCGGCGGCCCTGGCCCTGAGCCTCACTGCCTGCCATAAACACACCCCCGGCCCGGAGGCCACCTGCACCGCCGATCAGCTCTGCACCGAGTGCGGCGAGGTCATCACGGCGGCCCTGGGCCACGAGCCGGGCCCCGAGGCCACCTGCCTGGCCGCCCAAGTCTGTCTGCGCTGCGGCGAGGAGCTGTCCCCCATCCTGCCCCATACCCCCAGCGGCCCCGTGAGCTGCACCGTGGATCAGACCTGCACCGTCTGCGGCATCGTGCTCCACCGCGCCGAGGGCCACCGGGTAGGGGAGGACGGCGTCTGCGCTGTCTGCGGTCAGCAGGTCGTCCCCGCCGGGCGGAACTATATCGCCCCCGGCATGGGTGAGGCCCAGTCCGACACCCCTGACGGCGTGGTGGCGGAGACCGTCCCCTCCGGCCATTACACAAACGACCTGGCCTCCTACTATGCCGGCGCCGTGCTGATCTGCGGCGATTACGGCGTGGAGTATTTCACCCCCGACCCCACCGGCAGCTCCGGCTACGCCCAAATCGTCAACGATTTCGCCGCCAAATACCCCGCCCTCAACGTGACGGCCCTGCTGGTGCCCAAGTGCTGCGCCTTCGAGAGCCCCGCCGACCGCACCGACGCCCACGACAGCATCCGTGACTTCATCCGCAGCACCTACGCCATGATGGACCCCTCCGTCCATACCGCCGACTGCTTCGGCGCCATGGAGCCCCACGACGGTGAGTATATGTTCTACCGCACCGACCACCACTGGACGTCTCTGGGCGCCTACTACGCCTCCCAGGCCTACTGTGAGGCCAACGGCATCGAATGCCGCCCCCTGGAGAGCTATGACACCGTCTACCGGGGCGATGTCACCGGCACCCTCTATATGTACGGCAACCACGACGCCAATTTGAAGCGCAACGCCGACTATACCGCCTGCCATTTCCCCGCCACCGGCTACTCCATGCGCTGCTATAACGGCGGCTGGTACAACGCCCTGGCCATCAACCCCAAGTATCACGACTACGCCTCCGTGTTCATCAACGGCGACAACCCCCTCACCGAGATCACCACCGACAATAAAAACGGCAAAACCCTACTGGTGTTCAAGGAGTCCTACGGCAACGCCTTCGTGCCCTACATGATCGACTACTATGAGCAGATTATTGTGGTGGACATCCGCTCCAATACCGACAGCGTGGCCGACCTCATCAGCCGTTACCACGTCACCGACGCCCTGTTCATCAACAACTGCCAGGCCGCCATCGGCTTCCAGAGCGACATCCGCAGCCAGTGCATGAGCTGACCCCATCCCCCGCAAAATAGAGAAAGGGAGAAGGATATGTATTATAACAACGTCTGCGGACATGACCTGTCCGCCCTGGGCTTCGGCCTGATGCGCCTGCCCACCGCCCCCGACGGGGAGATTGACAAGGAACAGTTGCAGCAAATGGTGGACTGCGCCATGGCCTCCGGCGCCAACTATTTCGACACCGCCTGGCCCTACCACGCCGGCAAGTCGGAGACTGCCATCCGGGACGCCATGGCCCAATATCCCCGGGATAAATATTTCCTGGCGGACAAGTACCCCGGCCACCAGATTGCCGACAGCTACGACCCCGCCGCCGTTTTTGAAAAGCAATTGAAAAAATGCGGCGTGGACTATTTCGACTTCTACCTGCTCCACAACGTCAACGAGACCTCCCTCAAGGTCTATCTGGACGAGCGCTGGGGCATCATCCCCTACTTCCTGGAGCAGCGCCGCCTGGGCCGCATCCGTCACCTGGGCTTTTCCTGCCACGGGCGGCTGCCCCTGCTGCGGGAATTTCTGGACAAATGGGGCCATGAGATGGAGTTCTGCCAGATTCAGCTCAACTATCTGGACTGGACGCTGCAGGATGCCAAGGCGAAATATGAATTGCTGACGGAGCGGAATATCCCCGTCTGGGTCATGGAGCCGGTGCGGGGCGGCAAGCTGGCCAACCTGCCGCCGGAGGACGCCGAATCCCTGTCCCGCCTCCGCCCCGGCGACTCCGCCGCCTCCTGGTGCTTCCGGTGGCTCCAGGGCCTTGACAACGTGAAGATGGTATTAAGCGGCATGACCACCCTCCCCCAGATGGAGGACAATATCGCCACCTTCGCCAGCCGCTGTCCCACCACGGCGGAGGAGAACCGGGTGCTTGCCGCCATCGCCGAGAAGATGAGCCACGCTGTGCCCTGCACCGCCTGCCGCTACTGCTGCGACGGCTGCCCGGTGGAATTGAACATCCCCATGCTCATCAATATGTATAACGACCTGTCCGTCTACGCCAGCTCCAACGTGGCCATGCTGCTGGATGCCATGGACAAATCCCAGTGGCCCACCGCCTGCGTGGGCTGCGGCCAGTGCGCCGCCATCTGCCCCCAGGGCATCGACGTGCCCGGCACCATGACGGCCCTCTCCGAGAAGATTGCCTCCATGC
The DNA here is from genome assembly GCA_902765025.1 of Oscillospiraceae bacterium. Lineage (GTDB taxonomy): Bacteria > Bacillota > Clostridia > Oscillospirales > Oscillospiraceae > Vescimonas. The sequence goes on along the minus strand of CACWYC010000051.1, from coordinate 970 downwards.
CCACCTGGGCGGAAATCAGCCGCCAGCGGGCCCTGGAAGCCGCCCAAAATCCCGATTGATTCCAAAAAATCCAAGGAAGTGAACCACAATGCTCCGCTATTTGTTTGACACCAATCCCATCCTCATCATCGCCGCCGTGGTGCCCGCCGTGGTGCTGCTGGTGCAGATTTACCGGGCCGACCGGCTGGAAAAGGAACCCCGCGGCCTGCTGGTGAAGCTGCTGCTGATGGGCCTGCTGTCCACCGCGCTGGCCTCTGTCACCGAGCAGATAGGGGAGGGGCTGCTGGTTTCCTGGCTGGACCCGGACTCTGTTGCCCACCGCTTTTTGCTGTTCTTTGTGGTGGTGGCGGTGTCGGAGGAGGGGTTCAAGTACCTGCTGCTCCGCCGGGCCACCTGGCGGCATCCGGCCTTCAACTGCCAGTTTGACGGCGTGGTCTACGCGGTGTTCGTGTCCCTGGGCTTCGCCCTGTGGGAGAACATCGGCTACGTGGCCATTTACGGCTTCTCCACCGCTCTGGTGCGGGCCGTCACCGCCGTGCCGGGCCACGCCTGCTTCGGCGTGTTCATGGGCGCGTGGTACGGCCAGGCCAAGCGCTACGACCTGCGGGGCGACGCCCTCATGTCCCGCCGCAGCCGCCACAAGGCCCTGTGGCTCCCCATGCTGCTCCACGGCACCTACGACTTCGTGGCCTCCATGGGCAGCGACCTCTCCGCCCTCGTCTTCCTGGCGTTCATCGTCATCATGTACGTCATGGCCATCCGCAAGGTCCGCCGCCTGTCCCGGGAGGACGACTATATCACCCTGCCGGAAAACGACTGGCTGGTGTAAAGCGCCACCATATCAAAAAAGAGCTGCCCCCAAGGGCAGCTCTTTTTTGCGGTGCGCCCGGCGAGCGCACGTTCTAACGGGTGAAAGTCCCGAGACCGCCCGGCAGCGGGAAGGTCATAGCCAAAGCCAAGGGTGTCCGTC
>CACWYC010000050.1 GCA_902765025.1 Oscillospiraceae bacterium | reverse complement strand
CGGCTTTGACAACTGGCTCATATTCCTGCAGTATGTTCTGACAAGGCTCTGCCCCTGCCGCCCGGTTTCCGAACACCTGCACCCGACGGTGGAGGTCACCCACGGCCGCAAGGAGGACTTTGAGGTCGTCCACTTCGTCAACGGCAGCGGCCATTTCGGCAACAGCTTCTTTGATCCGGCACTACTCACGGACCAGAGCATCACGATCCCTTGGGAGAAGGGAACTGCCTGCTGCGAAAATCTGGACGAGCCCGGCAATGTCCGCTGGGCGCTGGAAAATCAAAAGCTGACCATTACGATCCCCAAACTGGGCGCACACGCCTGCGTCGTCATCAAGGAGGAAAAGTAAATGACTGTACCTGAGAAAGTGGCGGCGGCCAACGCAAAGGTCATCGAGATCATGACCAAGGGGCGCCCGGTGTGGACAGACGTCCTGCCCGCGCTGGAAGCGGTGCCCGGCATGGAGCCGAATCTCATTCTGGTTCCCGGCCCGCCCATCGAGCCGAAAGATTTGCCCATCCCGCTGAAAACCGCGGTCTGCGGCGCGGCCTGCCACGACGGCCTGGCCAAGAATGTGGACGAGGCCTGGGAGATGGTGCTGCGCGGGGAGATCAGGATCGCCCCTTCCCAGGACTACAACTGCGGCAACGCGGCCTCCAGCGTCATGTCCGCCAGCATGCCGGTGTTTGTGGTTGAAGATAAGACCAACGGCGGCAAGGGCTTCTGCGTGCCTCATCCCGGCTCCAATCCCCGTGTGCTCCGCTGGGGCATCTACGGCGAGGACGTGGAGGAAAACCTGCGCTTCATCCGCGGCGACTACGCGGCGGTGCTGGGGGAGGCCGTCAGGAACTCCGGCGGCATCGATCTGATCCGCGTGCTGTCCAAAACGGCGGGCATGGGGGACGAGAACCATAACCGCCAGCCCGCGGCCTCCATGGCGCTGGCTCTGGAGCTGGTGCCCTGGCTGCTGGATGTGGATCATCCGGCCCGGGACAGAGTCATCAAGGAGATCGCGGCCAACGACCGCTTCTTCCTGCATGTGATGATGGCGGGCGTGGAGGCTATCATGGCCTCAGCCAAGCAGGTGCCCTATTCCACCGTCATGGTGGGCATGGGCGGCAACGGCATCGAATTCGGCATCCAGGTGGCAGGGACTGCCAACCGGTGGTACACCACCAAGGCGCCGCTCATTTCCGGTATCTTCCTCAAGCCCACCACCACCGAGGCTGACCTGCTGGGCTACCTGGGCGACAGCTGCGTCACCGAGGTCTGGGGTCTCGGCGGCATGAGCGCCATTGCCGGCCCCGCCTATCTGCGGATGACCGGCGGCACCTTCAAGGATGCGAAGGAACGCACGGAAAAGGCCCGCCAGGTGTCTCTGGGGGAGCATACCTTTGCCCCTATCCCCTGGGACGATTACCGCGGCTTCCCCGTGGGCGTGGATATCCGTAAGGTGGTCGGACTCAACATCCTGCCCATCAGCCACGGCGGCAGCGCCTTGAAGACCGGCGGACAGGCCGGCGCGGGCGCGGCAGAGCTGCCAGTGGAGGTATTCAAAAAGGCCGTCTTCGGCATGTTCGAGGACGTGAAAAGACGGGAGGGCGAAGCGGAATGATCTTTACAAAAATCGAGCGCGATCGGTACATCGACTCCTTGGAGACCCTGTCCGAGACCGCGATTTTGAATGAGCAGCCCGGCATCGAGACGGGCTATGTGGGCATGGCGACCCAGGTGTTCAAGGAGGTTATTGAAGAAATCGGCCTCTCCACCCCGGAGATCGCCGCCTGCACCGAGGCGGACTACGTGCTGGTGGCCTCCGCCGAGAGCGAGACGGCCTTTGAAAAGGCCGTGGAGACGGTGTGGAGCGAAAGCGCGCCCAGGGACGACGGCGGGAAGCAGGAGAGCTATGTAAGCTCCGCTGTCGCCAAGGAGGCCGAACCGAGAGCCAATCTCTGCCAGATCTCCGTCCCCGGCGAATATGCCCTGGAAGAGGTCAAAAAGGCGCTCAACGCCGGGATGCACTGCTGCGTGTTCTCCAACAACGTGCCGCTGGAGCAGGAGCGAGAGATGAAGGAGCTGGCCCGGGAGAAGGGACTTCTCTGCATGGGCCCGGACTGCGGCGTGGCCAACATCAACGGCGCAGCCCTCGTGCTCTCCAGCATCAACAACCGCGGACCCTTCGGCATCGTGGGCGCTTCCGGCACCGGCATCCAGCACGTGGCGGCCATCCTCCACGAGGCTGGCAGCGGCGTCAGCCAGACCATCGGCACGGGCGGCAACGACCTGAAGGAGCCGGTGGGCGGCATCACCATGCTCATGGGCATCGACGCTCTGGAGGCCGACCCCGAGACCAAGTATATCATCCTCATTTCCCGCAAGCCGGCGGACAGCGTTCTGAACAAGCTCCTCTCCCGCATTCGCCAGATGCGCAAGCCTCGGGTGGTGTTCTTCATGGGCTGTGACAGAGAGACCATTGAGGAGACCGGTTCCGTCTGGGCGGGGAATCTGGACGACTGCGCCCTGCGGGCCCTGGAACTGATCCATAACGATTACTCCCTCGGGAGCCTCAGCGAGCTGAAAGAGATCGCCGGAGAGGCCGTGAAGGGCATGGCGCCCGAGCAGAAATACGTGCGCGGGGCTTACACCGGCGGCACCTATCTGGACGAGGGCATGCGCGCCATGTGGGAGGCCACCGGCGGCCTCTGGTCCAACGCCCCCATGAGCCCGGAATGGAAGCTGCCGGAAGGAGCGGCCAGCCGGGAACACACCGCCATTGACTACGGCGAGGAGGAATACACTCTGGGCCGTCCGCACCCGGCCATTGACGCATCCATTCGCCGCCCGGCGATCCTGAAAGAAGCGGCTGACCCGAGCGTGGCCGTGATCGTGCTGGACTTCATCCTCACCCCGCCGGGACATATGGATCCCTGCGGCTATGTGGTGCCTGATATCCTCAAGGCGCAGGAGCTGGCAAAGAGCCGGGGCGGCAAGCTGGTGTTCATCGCCTCCGTGCTTGGCACCACCGCAGACTGGCAGGACATCCGCAAACAGGAGCAAGAACTCCGGGACGCGGGCGTGCTGGTCTGCCGCACCAATTACCGCGCCGCGCTGCTGGCGTCTGAGATCATCAAACTCAGGAGGGATGCGTAATGGCTGATACAAGTAAGATGCTGAGCCTGTTCCGTTCGGAGCTGGTGGTGGTCAACGTGGGTCCCAAGTCCTTTGCGGACGTGCTGGAAAAGCAGGGCTACACGGCGCTGCAGGTGGACTGGAAGCCCGCCGCCGGCGGAGACCGGCAGATGCAGGAGATGCTTCGCTATCTGGGAGGCTATTGATGAAAATTCTTGTTTGCAACGTGGGGAGCACTTCCCTGAAATTCAAGCTCTACGACATGCCCCGGGCCCTGGTGACGGCCCAGTGCGGCGTGGAGCGGGTGGGGTCGGATCACGACGCCATCTTCCGGTATGAAAACTGCCTCACCGGGCAGAAAACCGCCTTTGACAAGGCGGACATCCCCAGCTATGAAAGCGGCATCCGCCTTTTTCTGGACTATCTGACCGGGGCGGAGATGGGCGTCATTTCCGCCGTCACCGAGATTGAACGCGTGGGCTACAAGGCCACGCTTTCCAAGGGCCACTTCGGCATCCACGAGCTGGACGAGGAGGTGCTGCAGGGCATGGAGGACTGGCTGAGCCTGGCCCCGCTGCACAACCGGGCCTATCTGGATGCCATCGCCGTCATGCGGGGGTTTTTGCCCGAGGCCCGCTTCATCGGCTGCTTCGAGACCGCCTTTCACCGGGATATCCCCTTGGAGCGGAAAATTTACGGCGTGCCCTACGAGTGGTACGAGAAATACGGCGTACAGCGCCTGGGCTACCACGGCGCCTCCCACGGCTATATTGCCGACGTGCTGAATGAAAAGGGGAGAGCGTACAAGGCGATCTCCTGCCACCTGGGCGGGAGCTGCTCTGTGTGCGCCATCGAGAACGGGAAAAGCGTGGACACCAGCTTCGGCATGAGCCTGGAATCCGGCCTCATCCACGCCAACCGGGTGGGCGATATGGACACCAGCATGTCCTATTTCCTGCGCAGCGAGGGCATGGGCGACGAGGAGATTTTGCAGGGCCTGCAGAAAAAAGGGGGACTGCTGGGCATCTCCGGCGTGTCCAACGACCTGCGCTACGTGATTGAGGCGGCCCGGGACGGCAACGGGCGGGCAAAGCTGGCGGTGGACGTGTTCGTTACCGGCATCGTCCACTACATAGGCGCCTTCGCCATGGACCTGGGGCGGCTGGACTACCTGGTGTTTACCGCCGGGATCGGCGAGCACTCGGCATACCTCCGCCGGCGGGTCTGCGAAAAGCTGGGGCTTCTGGGCGTGAAGCTGGACGAGGAGAAGAACGAGCAAAACGAGAAAGTCATATCTGCCGCCGATTCCGCCGTCTGTGTGCTGGTGATCCCCACCAATGAGGAGCTGGGCATCGCCCGCCGGACCTACGAGTACCAATGAGCTATTCCTATTCTCCAGAACTGAAAGCCCCGCAGAAAATGCCGGACATTGACCCTGGCAAAGCCGCTATGGCGGGGATGCTGAAGATCCTGTGCCTGACCCACCAGAAGCAGACGGCGGCCTTTCGGCCGCCGGAGGGGCTGCGCTGCCGGAAAATCTCTGTCCAAGCAGCCGACGGCGCGCAGATCCCATGCTTCGTTGTGGAACCCGAGAGCAGCGACGATCCGCTGCCCGGCGTGCTGATGATCCACGGCGGCGGCTTCTATCTGCCGTTGCAGACCGCCGCCCTGGCGCTGGGCTGCGAGTATGCGAGGGGCTTGAACGCCCGCGTCTTTCTGCCGGAATATCGCCTGGTGCCCCAGTGTACCGCGCCGACACAGCTGAATGACTGCATGGCCACCTGGCTGGAAATGCAGAGGCAATCGGTGGACATCTCCCGGCTTCTGGTGATAGGCGACAGCGCTGGAGGGGCGCTGGCGGCGGGGCTGTGTATGCTGTGCCGGGACAGAGGACTGCCCCGGCCCGCGGGCCAGCTTCTCATCTACCCCGTGCTGGACGACCGGGCGGCGCTTTATGCGTCCTATGAAACGTATGCCGACGCCTGCTGGTCACCGGCAGCCACAAAGGCCATGTGGGACGCGTACCTGAAGGACGCGGACGAGAGTCTGCTGCCCTGCCTGGTGCCCGCCCGGTGCCGGGACCTGAAAAACCTGCCCGCCGCCTATATCGAGCCCCAGGAGATTGACGTGCTGCACGACGAGGCGGTGGCCTTTGCCAGCGCCCTGCAAAGGGACGGCGTATCCGTGGAGCTGAATGAGATTGCCGGCTCCTACCACGGCTTTGACAGCGACCTTGCCTCGCCCCTGGTGCATCGCGTGATCGCCCGGCGAATCGCCGCGGCGCAAGAGATGATAAAAAAATGCGCTGACCGTTGAGGCCAATGTCATTAAGATAAGATGACAGGAAAGATACCTCGTACCCAAAGAAGGTGCGGGGTATTTTTTCTGAGAAAAATAGAAGAAAAAGCTTGACAA
>CACWYC010000049.1 GCA_902765025.1 Oscillospiraceae bacterium | reverse complement strand
CCATGCCATTTTTCATGAAAATGAGCACACCGTTTCCGATGTGCTCATTTCTTCAGGTTTCCCGTCCTCCGCCAATGCCTCTATCTTAATGACATTGGGCGTGTTGCCTCGCAGTTTTTATGGGTTTTTTACGAAGTAGGGGGGGCGGTCTCCCGGGGCACGAACCGCAGGTTCATGTCGGTGATGATGTCCACCCCCGGCACCTCCGCCCCGGGGCTGTACTGCCACACGTCGGTGCGGTAGTAGAAATCGGGGTAGCTGTTGTAGTCCGCCACCCAGGCTTCATAGTCGGTGAGCCGGGCCCAGTCGTAGGCATAATAGCCCAGCTGGCGGTTAAAATAGATACCGGCCTCATAGCCGTTTTTCTCAATGGTGGTGCAAAAAGCCACGGCGATGTCCGTCAAATCCTCCATGGCCACATGGTTGGCCCGGGCGTCCACGCCGGTGAGCCGCTCCCAGTCCCAGTAGATGGGCAGGTCCAGCTCATAGCCATAGCACAGCGTCAGGGCGTGGAGGGCCTCCTGGGCGGCCTCGTCAGGGGTGGTGGCCTGGGAGAAGTAGTAGGCCCCCACCTGCAGGCCCGCCGCTTTGGCGCCCTGGATGCTGGCGGCAAATTCGCTGTCCGGGTTCAGCGTGCCCTGCTCATAGCCCCGGTAGCCGCAGCGGATGATGGCGAAGTCGATGCCAGCCGCCTTCACCGCCGCCCAGTCGATATTTTTCTGGAAGTCCGCCACGTCGATGCCACGCAGGGCCGTAAAGCCCTCCCCAGTGTACACGGGCCAGCCGGTGGCCTCATCGGCGGTGAAGTCCTCCGCCGTGAGGCTGCTCACCGCCGCCCCCTCCGCCGGGGTGATCCACACAAGGCCCACGCCGTCGTTGACCTGCACCTGGCCTGCGTGGGGGTCGATGACCTCCGGCTCCGCCGTCACGGCCCGGCAGCCCCGGGCCGCCAGCGCCATCAGCACCGCCAGCAGCGCCACCGCCGCCACGGCGATGGCCACCGCCAACCCCTTATGGATTTTGAACTTCACCTCAAGCTGTGCCATGCCACCGCCTCTTTTCGACAGAAATCTTTCTGCCATGATACACCCCGCCGCCACGGAAGTCAATTCCGCCCCCGGTGGGAAAACCTGCCCAAATGATAACCGTAAAAAAGCTGTAAATTTTCCGCTCTCCCACTTCAAATTATAATGGGATTGTGATAACATATACTCTGTTATACGCCGCGCTGCGCCGCGGCGAAAGAACAGAGAAGGGAACGATTGATGATGAAAAAAATGATGGCCGCCCTGCTGGCGGTTCTGATGCTTACGCTGACTGCCTGCGGCAGCGCCCAGACCAAGACGGTGGACGCCCAGGCCCTGGCCGACGCCCTGGTGCAGGGGGTGAAGTTCGACGGCGCCATGTCCGCCATGTCCGCCGACGAGCTGCGCTTCTCCCTGGCGGAGATGCCCGATTGCACCGCCGCCGCCTATAAGAGCGACGGCACCACCAAGGAGATCGTGGTGGTGGCCCAGTGCGCCGACAGCGCCGCTGCCGCCACTATGAAGGCCTCTTTGGAGACGTACCTTGCCGAGCAGAAGGATGAGGCCGCCAAGTATCAGCCCGAGGAGCTGCAGCGGCTGGAGGTTGCCGTGCTGCAGACGGTGGGCAATTGCGTGGTGCTGTGTGTCAGCGCCGACAGTGATGCTGCCGCCGCCCTCATCCGGGAGAACACCAAGTGAGCCCCCGCCGTTATCGGGGCCGGGGCGGCAGCGTCCGCTTCGTAATCCCCCTGGCGGTGCTGGCCCTGGCCCTGGTGCTGCTCATGGTGAATCTCATCACCGGCAAGGCCAAGCCCGCCCCTGTGGACACCACCCCCGTGGAGACCTCCGGCGAGGCGGAGAACACCGAGAACACGGAAACCGGTGAAACCGGTGAGACCGGCGAGACCGAGCAGCCCCCCGTGGAGGAGCCCGACCCCCTGGTGCGCATTGAGATCCAGGGCGACGTGGAGCAGACCGGCGGCATCTACCGGGTGGGCGACACGGGCTATGAGATGTACACCTACGTGGACTCCACCGCCCAGAAGTACGCCTCCTGCGTCAACACGTTGGCGGACAACCTCTCCGGCACCGCCAACGTCTACGCCATGGTCATCCCTCTGTCCTCCGGCATCACCCTGCCCGACGACCTGTATGCCGACTCGGTGTTTGACGACCAGAAGCTGGCCCAGAACACCATTTTGGGCTACATGAACGATAAGGTCATCCCCGTGCCCCTGTATGACGCTCTCATGCAGCACCGGGGCGAGTACGTCTACTACCGCACCGACCATCACTGGTCCGGCCTGGGCGCCTACTACGCCTATGCGGAGTTCTGCAAGGCTGCCGGTCTGACGGCCCGGGAGCTGGACAGCTACCAGACCGTGGACTTCCCCGGCTATCTGGGCAGCTTCTATAACGACACCGGCAAGAATGAGCAGCTGGGCGCCAACCCCGATACCGTCACCGCCTATTTCCCCCTGGGCAACGCCCCTATGACCGTCACGGACAAGAACGGCAACACCGTGACCTACGCCAGCCCCATCTATGATGAGACCAACGCCCCCGCCGCCTTCAAGTACGGCGCCTACATCGCCGGGGATAATCCCTACACCGAGATTCACAACGAATCCCTCACCGACGGCAGCGCCTGCGTGGTGGTGAAGGAGTCCTTCGGCAACGCCTACGTGCCCTTCATGGTGGACCACTACGAGCATGTCTACGTCATCGACTACCGCTACTGGCACGGCAGCATCACCGACTTTGTCCGCAGCCACGGCGTCAAGGACGTGGTGCTGTGCAACAACCTGTCCGCCATCCGCAACAACTCCCTCATGGGCAGCCTGTACAGCGTACTGTAACATTCTCACCCCATAAAAAAGTGCCGCAAGGCACTTTTTTGGGGCCTATAAAGCGAATTTCTGTCCTATTTGTTGAAAGGAGAACGCACTATGGTCTTTAGCAGCACCGTGTTTCTGCTGCTGTTTCTGCCGCTGGTGGCGCTGGTGTACTTCGTCTGCCCCCGCCGCTGGCGCAACGGCGTGCTGCTGGCCTTCAGCCTGCTGTTCTACGGCTGGGGCGAGCCCAAATACATTTTGATCATGCTGTTCTCCACCGTGTTTGACTACTGCAACGGCCTGGCCATCGGCCGCTTCCGGGAGAAGGGCAAGGAGGCCGGTGCCAAGGCGGTGCTGATCCTGTCCTGCGTGGGCAATCTGGGAATTTTGGGCTTCTTCAAGTACACGGATTTCGCCATTGCCAACATCAACGGCCTGCTCCACGCCGGTATCCCCGCTCTGGGGCTGGCCCTGCCCATCGGCATCAGCTTCTACACCTTCCAGACCATGTCCTACACCATCGACGTGTACCGCGGTCTGGTGGCGCCCCAGCGGAACATCATCAGCTTCGGCGCCTACGTCACGTTGTTCCCCCAGCTCATCGCCGGGCCCATCGTCCAGTATAAGACGGTGGAGCGGGAGCTCAATTCCCGCGTCGAGACGTGGCAAGAGGCCAGCGCCGGGATGCAGCGGTTCTGCGTGGGCCTTGCCAAAAAAGTGCTGATTGCCAACCAGGTGGGGGCCCTGTGGGAGGAGATTTCCGCCATGGCCTCCCCCTCCGCCGCCACGGCCTGGCTGGGTGCCATCGCCTTCACCTTCCAGATTTACTTCGATTTTTCCGGCTATTCCGATATGGCCATCGGCCTGGGCCACCTGTTTGGGTTCACCTTTCTGGAGAACTTCGACCATCCCTATGAGTCCGCCTCCGTCACCGAGTTCTGGCGCCGCTGGCATATCTCCCTGGGCACCTGGTTCCGGGAGTACGTCTATATCCCCCTGGGGGGCAACCGCCACGGCAAGGCCCGGCAGATTCTCAACCTGGCCATCGTCTGGTTCCTGACGGGCCTTTGGCACGGCGCCAGCTGGAACTTCGTCCTCTGGGGCGTGTATTACGCCATTTTGCTGATTCTGGAAAAGACGGTGCTTCTCAAATGGCTGCGCCGCCTGCCCGCCTGGGTGGGCCATGTGTACACCATCTTCGCCTTCGTCATGGGCTGGGTGCTGTTCGCCATCACCGATTTTGCCGCCCTGGGCCGCTATGTGGCCGCCATGTTCACCGCCCCCCTCTGGGACGGCATGGCGGGCTACCTGCTGCTGTCCAACGCCTTCTTGCTGCTGCTGGCCACCGTGGGCTGCACCACGCTGCCCCTGCGGCTGTGGCAGCGCTGGCAAAAGCGCCTCAGCCCCGCCGCCGACACCGCCGCGCGCACGGCCTGGGTGGTGGTGCTCCTGCTGCTGTCCTTCGCCTTCCTGGTGGGCGACAGCTATAATCCGTTTTTGTATTTCCGCTTTTAACCCGTTTTTTCACGAAAGGAGGTGCAGCGCCCATGAAACGCGCCCTGCCGCCCCTGCTGGCCATGGCTGTTATACTGGTGGGCCTGTCTGTGGGCTCGCTACTGCTGCCTGACAGCGCCTTTTCCGCCAATGAAAACCGCTATCTCAAGCAGGCCCCCCGCCTGACCTGGGACGCCCTGATGCACGGCAGCTACACCGCCGACGTGGAGACCTACACCGCCGACCAGATTGCCCTCCGTGACGTGTGGATGGGGGCCAAGTCCACGTTGCAGCAGCTCGCCGGCAAGCAGGACGTGGGCGGTGTGTGGCTGGGGGAGGATGGCTACTACTTCGCCAAAATGACGGAGGATGACTTTAACCGCCCCCGGTATGAGAAGAATCTGGCCGCCGTCAAGGCGTTTTTTGACGGCAATGCGGACAAAGACTGCCGCATTCTGCTGGCACCCACCCCCTGCGTGGTGCTGTACGACAAGCTGCCTTTGGGCCTGTCGCTGGACAACGGCACCGTGTTTGACGTGGACAAGTGCTACGACACCCTCCTGGACCTGCTGGGCCCCCAGGCCATCGTGACCCGCTGGGACCTGCGGGAGGTGGGGGGCGGTACACAGCAGGTCTACTACCGCACCGACCACCACTGGACCACGGCGGGCGCCCGGGTGGCCTACCGCGTGTGGGCGAAGGAAACCGGCCACACCGTCAGAGACTATGCTCTGACTCCGGTGACGGACGAGTTCCGGGGCACGCTGTACTCCAAGGTGCTGCTTCCCGGCAGCACCTACGACACCGTGGAGGTGGCCCGTGACGTGGAAATCGTCTCCATGGACTGCGACGGCCAGGTGATGCACAGCCTCTATGTGGACAGCAAGCTGGAACAGAAGGACAAATACGAGGTGTTCATGGGCGGCAACTACGCCAAGGTCACCGTGGACACCGGGGCGGAGACGGGCCGCAGCCTGCTGCTCATCAAGGACAGCTTTGCCAACTGCTTCCTGCCCTTCCTCTGCGCCGATTACGACACCATCACCGTGGTGGACCTGCGGTACTGCCGGGAGAACATGATGGACCTGGCATCGGACTGCACCGACATTCTGGTGCTCTACGAGCTGACCAACTTCGCCTCCGACGGCAACCTCTACAAGCTGCAATTGGACGTTCAATAAACACAAAAAGACCGCCTTTCGGCGGTCTTTTTGGCGGTGCGCCCGGCGAGCGCACGTTCTACAGGGTGAAAGTCCCGAGACCGCCCGGCAGCGGGAAGGTCATAGCCAAAGCCAAGGGTGTCCGTCGTGAGG
>CACWYC010000048.1 GCA_902765025.1 Oscillospiraceae bacterium | reverse complement strand
TACGAGTCTCTGCACTTATGCGGTTGAACCGCCGTGTACCGAACGGTACGCACGGTGGTGTGAGAGGTCGGGGTTTATTCAGCCCCTCCTACTCGATTAGTTTTTTTTTAGCGACGGTTTACGGTTGCGACTGGTCGCCGGAGGGTTCGTTCCCGCCGGAGGATTCGTTCCCGCCGGAGGATTCGTTCTCGCCGGAGGATTCGTTCCCGCCGGAGGGTTCGTTCCCGCCGGAGGATTCGTTCCCGCCGGAGGATTCGTTCCCGCCGGAGGATTCGTTTCCGCCGGAGGATTCGTTCCCGCCGGAGGATTCGTTCCCGCCGGAGGATTCGTTTCCGCCGGAGGATTCGTTCCCACCTGGGGATTCGTTCCCGCCAGGGTTATCGCCGCCGGGCGTGGGGGTGTAGGTGGGCCAATCTTCCATGGGCTCCACCGGCGCGGAGCTGACGGGCTCTGCCACCCGTGGGGCGGTGGGCACGTAGGCCGCCGCGTTGCCGGTGCCGCCGGGATAGACGGCGTTGTAGTAGTCGTAGGCGATCACCAGCTTGGCGTAGCTGTATTTGGCATCCACCAGGGCGATGACGTTGTCGCAGTAGTTCTCCGGCACAGTGACGCCGGGCCGGGGCGTGAAGGTGTTGTAATGGCAGTCGTAGGTGCCGGCCAGCGTCCGCCAGCTGACGCCTGCGCTGGTGGGGATGATGGCGATGGGCATGGAGGCGGAGACGGCGGTGGGGGACACATGGCTGTCCAGCACGTCACGGCCCGACAGCAGCCGGGAATCGTAGGAAAGGCCAAAGAGATTGCTGAGGGTGGGGAGAATGTCCACGGCGGTGCAGGGGGTGTCCACGGTGATGGGCGCGTCCATGCTGCCGCTCCAGAGAAGCCAGGTGCTCTTATAGCGGGTAATGTCCTTCTCTGTGTCGTCGATGCCTGACAGCTCCGGGTAATAGTCAAAGCCCTCGCCCACCATGGCGTAGGGGTAGTGATCCGCCGTCATGCAAATCACCGTGTCCTCCAGCGCCCCGGCCTCCTCCAATCGGTCATAGAGGTATTGCAGCGACAGCTCCACCTCCAGATTGGCGGCGATAAAGGCCTGCACCGTGGTGGAGGCATCGGGATAGGCCGCCTGGGCCTCCGCCTTGTGGCGGGCGGACATGGCTTGGCTCCAGCCCCAGTTGGCGTGGCCGCTGACGGTCATATAGTAGGCGTGGAAGGGGGTGCCGTGGTCGGTGTAATTGGTGAGGTATTCGTCCACCGTGGCCTCCATCATCTCCAGATCGGAGTAGGGCCAGGAGCCGTCGCCGTTGGTTTTCAGCTTCAAACCGTTGCCGCAGCCCACGTAGAGATACCCCAGGTTGGGATGGGTCTTGTCCCGCTCGTAATAGGTGTATTCGTTGTTGTGCCACGCCCGGCAGTCGTAGCCCAGGGCGGACAGCTGGTTGCCCATAGCCAGGGGCATATAGTCCCGGGCGCTGGCGTAAAAGCTGACGTTGCCGCCCACCCAGGTGGGGATGAGGCCCGTCATGGAGGCGTATTCGCCTCCAGTGGTGGACTGGCCCCAGGCGGGCTGATAGTAGTCGGTGAATACAAAGCCCTCGTGGGTCATCTTGTACAGCATGGGGGTCAAATCCGGGGAGATGACGTAGGGAGAAAAGGCCTCCGCCGTAATGAGAATGAGATTCTTCCCGGCGAACATGCCGGTGTATTCATTCTGATACGTGGCGGGCTTGGCGGCGAAATACCGGTGCATGGCCGCCAATGTCTCGTTGCTCTCGCTCTCCGCCAGGGCGGCAAAGTCGATGTCCAGTGCGTTTTCGCCGTATTCCTCCGGCGGCGGCAGGGCAGGCCCCTCGTCCACGATCTGGGTGATGTCCACGGTGGGCTGCTCCGGCACGCCGGTGACGGCGTACAGCGCTTCCAGCCGCAACTGTGTCACCAGCCCGAATTTGGGGATGGTGCTGTTGGCGGTGAAATCGTAGGTGTACACGTTGCGGTAGGGCCCGAAATGGCCCATCACCATGCCGCACACCTGCAGCACAATGGCGGCCCCCAGCGCCGCCCACTGTACAGCGGGGCGGTATGAAATGGGGGCGAGAATCACCCTGCGCCAGATGAGCAGCGCCACAAAGGGCACCAGGGACAGCAGAATGAAGGGAATCCGCTCCAAAATCACCTCAATCATGGTACCGAAAAAGCTGCCCAGCACGTGGCCCGTCATGGCCTCCATGTAGCCGAAGCCGAAATAGGACTTGAAATAGCTCTTGCAGCAGTATTCGATGCACACAAACACCGTCCAGGCAAAGGTGAGCGCGGCGGCGATCACCGTCTTCGCCTTCTGGTGACGGATGAGATTCAGCCCCAGAGCCAGCAAAAGGCCGGTCGCCAGGGCGAACATGGTAATGGGCAGCAGGGAAGGGGAGAAGAAGGGGTTCTCCCGGTCAAAAATCTGTAAAAGCCACTCATGGTACACCAGCTCACAGGGCAGGAAGAGCAACGGCAGCAGCCGTGCCGCCCCGGTGGGCGCAGCGTATTCCAATCTGGACTTGGGCTCAGACATACATATTACTCCTTATCGGCAGCCGAATGGCGGCAAAATCGATTTTACTTGGTCAAGAAACCACATTTCGGCATTATAGCACGGCGAATGCCATTTTGCAAATATTCTCCCGCTGCCGGGAAAATAGACGGGGCGATTATCCCATAGGATAGCCGCCCTGTGCAATAGTATTCGGTTTTGGTCATTTTCAGTCGTCCCAGCCGTGGCCCGGGCCGCTCTGGGCAAAATGGATGGCCCCGGTGCCGTACTTGCCGCGAATGGCGGCCATAGCGCCCTCCAGCTTCTCCTGTTTTTCGTTTTTCTGCTGCTTGGCGCCGCCCAGCAGGTCAAGTTGCTGAAAGCTGTCGCCGCTCTCGGTGATGTACAGCGCCGTCACCGTCAGGGAGCGTATGGCCTCGCCGCTGTGCCACAGCTGGCCTGTGAGGGTCAGGGCTGTGTCGTAGATATCCCGCATCAGATGGGTGGGGGAGGGGAGCTGGGTCTGCCGGGAGCGCTGGGTGAAGTCGCTGCGCCGCAGCGTCACCGCCACGCCGCCGCAGTAGAGCCCGTGCTTGCGCAGCCGCATGGCCACGCTGTCGCACAGCATCCCCAGGGCGGGCCGCACCTGGTCCCATCGGGTCAGATCCTGGGGGAAGGTGCTGCCATTGCCCACGGACTTCACCGGCTCCTGCTGCTCCGGCCGGCGGACAGGGCTATGCTCCAGGCCGTTGGCATAGAGATGCAGCTCCCGGCCCATTTTGCCCATCCACTCCGTCAGCTTGTCCTCCTCCACAGCGGCCAGCTCTCCGATGGTCTTTATGCCGTGCTTGCCCAGCACCTCCCGGGCCGCCTGGCCAACGTACAACAGGTCGCCCACCGGCAGGGGCCACACAATGTCCCGCCAGTTTTCCCTGGAAATTACGGTGGTGGCGTCGGGCTTTTTGTAGTCGCTGCCCAGCTTGGCAAACACCTTGTTAAAGCTGACGCCCACCGACACGGTGAGGCCCGTCTCCGCCTTTACTCGGCGGCGAATCTCGTCCGCCACCGCTTTGGCATCGCCGCCGAACAGGTGGAGGCTGCCGGTGATGTCCAGCCAGCTCTCGTCGATGCCGAAGGACTCCACCAGGTCGGTGAACTGCTCATAGATACCGTTCACCTGGCGGCTGTACTCCCGGTACAACCCGTGGTGGGGCGGCAGCAGCACCAGGCCCGGCGCCTTCCGCTTGGCCTGCCACACCGTCTCCGCCGTTTTGACGCCCAAATGCTTGGCGGGGTCGTTTTTGGCTAGAATGATGCCGTGGCGGGAGGCGGGGTCGCCGCACACCGCCATGGGGATATCCCGCACCTCCGGGTGGGACAGCATCTCCACCGAGGCAAAAAAGCAGTTCAGGTCACAGTGCAATATCACCCGGTCGTCCACGTTGCCGCCCCCTTTCTCTTTTTACAGTATACCATATTTCTCCATGGCGGTAAAGCAAAAGCGCCGCCGTAGCGGCAGCGCTTTGTGATTATTTGTGCAGCAGGGGGGACAGGGGCTTGTAGATCAGGAAGCACAGCACCACGTCGATGAGCCCCTTCACCAGCGTGAACGGCACGTTGAACACCACCAGGCAGTTCAGCAGCGCGTTGTCGGTGGGGATGTGGGCAATGGTGCCCAGAATGGCCTCGTAGGCGCCTATGATGGCGTCCAGAGGCATACGGTACAGCACCACGTAGGCGGGGTAGACCAGGAAGTAGTTCAGCGGCAGGCTGGCAGCCGCCATGGCCACCGCCCCCAGAATGGCGCCCCAGGCGGCGGTGCGGCGATTCTTGCCCCGGTGGTACACCAGCCCCGCCACGAAGGCGAACACGCCGCCCAGCAGGAAGTTGCACAGTTCGCCCACGCCGGCGCTGTGGCCGAAGGGCAGGTGCAGCAGGTTCTTCACCAGCTCAATGGCCACGCCCCACACCGGGCCCAGGGCGAAGGTGCCCAGCAGCGCCGGCAGGTCGGACACGTCCAGCTTGACGAAGGTGGGCATGATGGGAATGGAAATCTCCACAAATTGCAGCACAGCGGCGATGGCGCTGAGCATGGCGGCCACCGCCAGACGATAGGTTTTTTTCTTTTCTGCGGACATAAATAAACTCCTTTTACGAAAAATACACCCTGGAAGACCGTCTTCCAAGGTGCACGCAAAAAGAGCATTCAAATGCCGTACACGCCTTCTCTCATCCAGACTGTGACTGTCGGTACCGGAATTGCGCCGGTTCCTGCCCGGAAACCCGGGCTCGCGGACTATACCGCCGGTGGGGACTTGCACCCCGCCCCGAAGACCAATAATCCAATTGTGTTCGCCAATTACTATACCACAGTTCCCCATGAAAGGCAATAGCCAGTTGGTCATCTTGACAATGTCGAACAAACGTGCGATAATGAATCAGATTGGGAGGTGAGACCATGCGCGCACAGGCCATAACCTGCGCTTTCACCGGCCACCGGCCGGAAAAGCTGCCCTGGGGGGATAACGAGCAGGACCCCCGGTGCCGGGCGCTGCAAGAGCGGATTGCCGACGCGGTGGAGCAGGCGTATCTGGCAGGCTTCCGCCACTTTGTGTGCGGCATGGCCCGGGGCTGCGACACCTGGTTTGCCCAGGCGGTGCTGTCTCTCAAGGAGCGGTGGTATGACGTGACGCTGGAGGCGGCCGTCCCCTGCGCCGACCAGGCCCGTCGCTGGCCCCAGGCGGACAGGCGGCGGTATGATGCCATGCTGGCGGAGTGCGACCAGCGCACCGTGCTGTATGACCATTACGTCCCCGGCTGCATGCAGCAGCGCAACCGATATATGGTGGATCACTGCGACCTTTTGCTGGCAGTACACGACGGCGTCAGCGGCGGCACCCAGAGCACGCTGACCTACGCCTTTTCCCGCCAAATCAACGTGGTAATCCTGCCGCTGGTGGTTGAAAAGGTTGAAACGCCGTGCTATAATACGCCTCAGACTGACATTAAGGAGAAAACAGAGCTATGACATATACCTATACGCCCAAGGGCGTTTGCTCCCGCCGCATGACGGTGGAGCTGGAAGACGGCATCATCCGCAGCGTTCAGGTGGAGGGCGGCTGCAACGGCAATTTGCAGGGCATCTCCCGCCTGGTGGTGGGCATGACCGCCCAGGACGCCATTGAGCGCATGAAGGGCATCCGCTGCGGCTTCCGTCCCACCTCCTGCCCCGACCAGCTCTCCCAGGCGCTGGAGCAGGCCCTGGCCCAGGCGGTGTAATCATCCACGATACGCAAAAGCCCGTGAGATCAATCCTCACGGGCTTTTCACCTGTCAAAAAACGGCTATGCCGTTTTTTGACAATGGGCTTGCAGTCTACTGCGCGCACTCGCTTCGCTCGCACACTTCGTAGCCTGAGAAGTGAAAAAACGGACGCGCATGTCGTCAGTTTTTTCGGATTTCATTGGTTCGCGCCTGCGGGCGCGAAATCTGCGATGCTTTTTTGACAATCTGAAAGCACGTGAGATCAATCCTCACGGGCGTTGTCATGGTGCGCCCGGCGAGCGCACGTTCTAACGGGTGAAAGTCCCGAGACCGCCCGGCAGCGGGAAGGTCATAGCCAAAGCCAAGGGTGTCCGTCGTGAGACGGAATCTGAAGGAAGGCGGCGGCAAAGCT
>CACWYC010000047.1 GCA_902765025.1 Oscillospiraceae bacterium | reverse complement strand
AAGAACCTGGAGTTCTGATTCGCTTATCGTAAACACATAGAAACAGCGCCGGGAAGTCGCAAAACTGCGATTTCCCGGCGCTTTCCTTGTTTGAATAGGGGCGCGGCTTACAGGTAGCGATCCATCTGTTCCCAGAACGCCTCATAGGCATGCTGGGCGCGATCCTGGTTTTCGTGCATGGCCTGTTCAATTTTCTTTTCGGCGTTCTGCCGGGTGCGCTCGATGGCGTCCTCGGCGCTCTGCTTCGTTCGCTCGATGGTTTCTTCGGCGCTCTGCCGCGTCCGCTCGATGGTCTGTTCAATGGTTTGGCGGGTCTGCTCCAACACCTGACCGGCACCCTCCTGCAGCCGCTCGCCCAGACTGCCCACACGATGCAGGGCGTTCATCCATTCGCCGGCCCGGGCGTATACCTCATCGGGCAGCTTTTCGTG
Source organism: Oscillospiraceae bacterium (assembly GCA_902765025.1). Lineage (GTDB taxonomy): Bacteria > Bacillota > Clostridia > Oscillospirales > Oscillospiraceae > Vescimonas. The sequence goes on along the minus strand of CACWYC010000047.1, from coordinate 7,059 downwards.
GGCATCGTAGGCGCCGGACTTGTAGCGGTCAATCACCACCTGGTAGCGGGCAAAGGCGTTGGCTACGCTGTCCTGCCAGGACAGGTAGAGCTGGGCCATGGCGTTCTCACCCACGGTGTGCATGGCGTCGGGCCGCTGCACCAGCGCTTCCAGCTTGGCGCATAGGGATTCGGCATTTTCCTCAATGAGGAAGCCGTTTTCATCCTCTGTCACATCCTCTGCGGCGCAGCTTCCCCGCACCAGTACGCTGGCCAGGCCGCAGGCGGCGGCCTCCCGCACCACCAGACCGTTGGTGTCGAAGGTGGAGGGGAAGAGGAACAGATCGGCACGGCAGTACCAGGCCCGAATCACGTCCCGGTCATAGATGGCGCCGGTGAAGAAGCAGCGGTCCGTCAACCCCTGCTGGGCGGCATAGTCTCGAATTTCCTGCTCGTCGGTGCCCTTGCCGATGAACACCATGCGGAAGTCCACGCCCTTTTCCCGCAGCGATGCCAGGGCGTCCAGAATGATACGGATGCCCTTGTACCACATCATGCGGCCCACGAACAGGAACACAGGCACGCCCTGGGGCAGGTCGTACTCCCCGGTGGCAGCGGCGATGGCCGCCTCACTGACGCGGCCCCGAGGCACGTCCACGCCGTTGGGCATCACCAGATAGTCGCCGGTGTAACCCAGGGATCGAAGGTTTTCACCGGCGCCGCGGCTCACCACCCACACCTCGTCGCAGGCGGCGATGTTCTGCACCAGTGCCTTGATGGCGCCCTCCTGCAACAGCTTGCTGCGCACCGCCTTGGCGATGTCGATGTCAAACTTGGTGTGATAGGTGAACACCACCGGCGCGTTGGCAATGTGCCGCACCGACCGGGCCAGAATGGTGGAGGCCACGGGGCAGTGGGTGTGGAGCAGGTCCACGGGGTTTTCCTGCAAATACCGGGCAATCTCCGGGGAGAAGGGGGTGCCTGCCATGTAGCCTACCTGCTTGCGCAGGTCGATGCTGGGATAGCGCACCACCGGGAAGGCAAAGCCGCTGTCGTCGGCCTCGGGATGAGCGGGGGTCATTACCACCGCCTGGCCGTGGTGGGCCTGTATGTGGGTGGCATAGTTCACCACCGCGTTGGCCACGCCGTCAATAATAGGGGGAAAAGAATCATTGAGAAGACAGATTCGCTCTGACATCATCAAACGCTCCTTTATCTGTCAAATGTAGGCGCGAAAGGCGCCATAGGTAGTATATCACAGTGAAAATGGGATTACCATAGTAAAAATAGTCACCGAGGGCAGCGGCAGTATTGCGAAAAAATACAGCCCCTCCTTCACATCGTCAATGTGGGTTTTCATCGCTTCGTAGACTTTCATCTTCACCCCCTCTGTGCTTTTTTACAAATAAGCATCCTATAAAGTTAGCCGCCCGGAGAGGGGGAGTGTTTTGGCCTTGATGACAATAGTTATATAGTCAGCAAATCTTTTCATTGCCACAGCGGGGAAACAGATGGTACTATACCATTAAGAAACTACGCAAAAAATCATCATATAAAGGAGAGATCATCCATGAAGCTGGTAGTAGTGGGCGGTGTGGCCGGCGGCGCCTCCGTGGCGGCCCGTGTGCGGAGATTGGACGAGACGGCGGAAATCCGTGTGTTCGAGCGGGGAGGGGACGTGTCCTACTCCAACTGCTCGCTGCCCTATTATCTGGGCGGCGTGGTATCCTCCGCCGACGACCTGGTGATGATGACGCCCCGGGCCTTCAAAGCCCGGCACAACATCGATGTGCAGGTGAACAGCGAGGTCATCGCCATCGACCGCGTCGCCAAGACCGTCACCGTGAAGAACATCCAGACCGGCGACACCTTCATCGAGAGCTACGACAAGCTGGTGCTGGCCCCCGGCGCGTCCCCCATCATGCCCGCCTCCATCCGGGGCATCCAGCGGGACAACGTGTTCTCCGTTCGCAACGTCAACGACGTGGTGCGCATCAAGACCTGCCTTGACGCGGGCGTGAAGGACGTTGTAGTGGTGGGCGGCGGTTTCATCGGCGTGGAGTGCGCCGAGAATCTGCGGCAAGCCGGGAAAAACGTCACCATTGTGGAGGGCCTGGGCCAGATTATGGCCCCCTTTGATTACGACATGGTGCAGCATCTCCACAAGGAGCTGCACGACAATGGCGTTACCCTGTGCCTGAATAGCACCCTCACTGCTGTGGAGGACGGCCATGTTGTGGCCAAGCGGGATGACAAGGCGTTTACCTTGCCGGCAGATGCGGTGATCATGGCCATCGGTGTGGCGCCGGAGACGGGCCTTGCCCGTGACGCCGGGCTGGAGATTGGCCAGACCCGGGGCATCAAGGTCAACGCCCACATGCAGACCAATGACCCCGACATCTACGCCGTAGGCGACGTGGTGGAGAGCGTCAACGCCCTTACCGGTCAGCCGGGCCGCCTGGCCCTGGCAGGCCCTGCCCAGCAGCAGGCCCGTGTGGCCGCCAACCACATCTGCGGCATGGACGACGCCTACAAGGGCTTCATCGGCTCGTCCTGCGTCCGGGTGTTCGACCTCAATGCCGCCGCCACCGGCCTCAACGAGCGCAGCGCCAAAGCGGCGGGCCTCCGTTTCGACTTCGTCAACGTCTATCCCGGCGACAAGGTGGGCATCATGCCCGACGCCCACTATATGGCCTTCAAGCTGCTGTTCACCGTGCCCGAGGGCAGGCTCATCGGCGCCCAGGCCATCGGCAGGGGCGACGTTACCAAGCGGGTGGACGCGGTGGCGGCCATTATCTCCCTGGGCGGCACGCTGGAGGATCTGGCGTCCTTCGAGCACTGCTACGCTCCACTGTTTTCCACCGCCAAGGACGTGGTGAACATGGCGGCGCTGGTGGGCTTGAACGTGCTCCACGGCGCCGTGAAGCAAGTGCATTTGAGCGACATCCGCCCCCTTGTGGAGAGCGGCGCCTATATCGTGGACGTCCGGGAGGAGAGGGAGTTCGCCGCCGGTCACATCAAGGGCGCCCATAACGTGCCCCTGTCCCAGCTCCGCCGGCGAATGGACGAGATTCCCAAGGGCCGCCCCGTCTATCTCCACTGCCGCACCAGCCAGCGTTCTTACTATGCCTACCGTACCCTGACCCTCAACGGCTACGACAACGTCACCAACCTCAGCGGCTCCTTCCTGGGGCTGTGCCTGGAGGAGTATTTCAACGACGTCACCACCGGCCGGGAGCCCATTGTCACCGCCTATAATTTCCGGTAAAACTATTTCATCAGGGCCTGTTGCAAAATAGGAATTTCAATAATCAATTCAATGTAAAAGTTATGGGGAACTGCAAATCAGGCAGCTCCCCATAACTTTTTAGACGATTAACTCTTGCGATTCGGACTAAAAACCGCGTTTTGCAACAGGCCCTCGTTACTGGTAATCCTGCGGTAAAACGTTGTCGATGTAGGTGCAAATCTTGACCACCACGATGATCAGGAACAGCAGCACGGGAGTACTGGGAAGGCTAAACTATCTCTTCTTCTAACAATAATGTTGATCTTTCGACCTCTTGCCATGTCCATGGGGCGAGGCCGTCCTTTCCTTTAGCAGAGCGGATCGAGGGAAAGGGAAACGGCCCCCACATAGAATACACGAAAGTTCTCCAGGAATTAACAATATTTTAGTGCAGGAGGCTTTTTCCTGTCAACGAACTTTTGCCAAGAAATGGAGCTTCCAAAGCAAGTACGCAAGAAATAGGCAAAAAGATAACAAACAAATTACAGAATTTTTCTGGACAAGCCATTAAATGTCAGCCTGGGCTTCCGTCGGCAGTCCGGGAAACGCCCAGGGCAAAAACTGTGTCGTCTCCGCTCCCTCACAGCATACGCATACGCGGTAGTCCGCTATGACTTTTTCGGCAAATCCGGCGGGGGAGCCGTCCTCTGCCTGGGGCAGCACTGAAAAGCTGTCCGGTGCACGGGAAAACCCCTCACCCGTCCGCTTCAGGAAGCTCTCCTTCCGAGTCCACAGCCGGAGAAACGCCGCCTCCCTGTCCGGCTGGGCCGTCAGCCACGCCTGCTCCTCCGCCGTCAGCACCCGCCGCACCAGGGCCTCGCGTATCTCACGGGGCTGCTCCACGTCCACGCCCACGGCCCGGTCCGCCACGGCGCACACCGCCATGGTGCCGCTGTGGGAGAGGTTGAAATGAATATCCGAGTGATGGGCAAGGGCGGGCTTGCCCTGGGGGCCCCGTTGCAATGTCAAATCGGTGGCCCCGGCCTGTCCCAGGGCGAAAGCCAGCAGCTCCCCCGCCCCCAGGCAAAGCCGTCGGGCCTCGGCTGTCAGCAGCCGGCCCACCCGCTGCCGCCGCTCCTCCCAGGGCAGAGCGGCCAGCGCCGCGCCATACTGCGCCTCTGTCAGGGTCGACACGTCGAAATAGTAGCATTTGACAGCCATGGGCCGCCTCCTCACATTATATGATATAGTGCTTTTTTACCACATTTCCCCCGCCGCCGCAACCCCTTTTCCGCATAGGGACATTCCCAAGTCGCATACAGTGGGGCCAAAGGAGGGATTGCCATGTGGAGCGTGGCTTTGCTATTTCTATGTAACTGCCTGTTTCTTTCGCTGCATCTGGCCAACGACAGCGGGTCCTTTCCCAAGCCGCTGTCCAAGGAGGAGGAGGCGGAGTGCCTGCGACTGGCCGCCGCCGGGGATTTGGATGCCCGGAACAAGCTGGTGGAGCACAATTTACGCCTGGTGGCCCATATCGTGAAAAAATATTACACCCAGGCGGATTTGCAGGACGACCTGATTTCCATCGGCACCATCGGTCTCATCAAGGCGGTGAACACTTTCCGCCCCGACAAGGGTATTCGCCTGGCCACCTACGCCAGCCGCTGCATTGAGAACGAAATCCTCATGTTCTTCCGTTCCCGGAAGAAGCTGCAGGGGGAGGTGTCGCTGTCCGACGCCATCGAGGGGGACGGCGACGGCGATGAGCTGCATCTGGCGGACGTGGTGGGGGAGGAGGACACCATGCTGACGGATTTGCAGGACAGGGACGACCGGATTCTCATTCGCCAGCTGGTGGCCAAGGTGCTGGACGAGCGGGAGGCGGACGTGATTCGCCGGCGCTACGGCCTGGGCGGAGCCGAGCCGGAGACCCAGCGGGAGATCGCCAAGCGGTACGGCATCAGCCGCAGCTACGTGTCCCGTATCGAGAAAAAGGCTCTGGAAAAGCTGGCAGAGGGGCTGGAAGGAAAGATGTAGCAAGACCGGGGAGAGAAAAAGGCAAAAAAACTGCAAAATTCTCTTTCGATACCAGTTGACTTTTTTTCCGTCCCATATGATAATAAGTTGACTTATACCGTGAGAGGAAATGCCTTATGCGTAACTACCAATGTGACATTACCACCATGCGCCAGCGCGTGTTCGCCGAGGTGGCCCGTATGGCCTACGAGGGCGGCGACTACATCCAGCGCATGGAGAAGCTGCCCTATGAGATTGTCCCCGGCGAGGTGGGCAATCAGCGTGACTCCATCTTCCTGGAGCGCGCCATCGTGGGCGAGCGCATCCGCCTGGCTATGGGCCTGCCCCTGCGCAAGGTGGAGGAGCATAATATGATTTCCGATGGCGTGCAGGAGAGCGCCATCGCCGAGAAGTATTATGAGCCTCCGCTGATCAACGTCATCAAGTTCGCCTGCAACGCCTGCCCCTCCACCCATCTGGAGGTGACCAACGCCTGCCAGGGCTGCCTTGCCCACCATTGCTCCACCGTCTGCCCCAAGCAGGCCGTGTACTTCGAGCATGGCAAGGCCCACATCGACCAGTCCAAGTGCATCAAGTGCGGCAAGTGCAAGCAGAGCTGCTCTTACCAGGCCATCATCCGCTTCGAGCGGCCCTGCGCCGAGGCCTGCGGCATGGACGCCATTGGCAGCGATGAATACGGCCGCGCCGAGATCAACCACGATAAGTGCGTCAGCTGTGGCATGTGCCTGGTGAACTGCCCCTTTGGCGCCATCGTGGATAAGAGCCAGCTGTTCCAGCTCATCCACTCCATCAAGCGGGGCGACAAGATCATCGCCATCATTGCCCCCGCCTTCTGGGGCCAGTTTGGCGACAAGGCCACCCCCGGCAAGATCCTCACCGCCATGAAGATTCTGGGCTTCCAGGGCCTGGAGGAAGTGGCTGTGGGCGCCGACCTGTGCTCTGTGGAGGAGGCGGAGGAGTTCGTCCGCGATGTGCCGGAGAAGCAGCCCTTTATGGCTACCTCCTGCTGCCCCGCCTGGTCGGTGATGGCTAAGAAGGAGTTCCCCGGCATGGCCCCCTATATCTCCATGACCATGACCCCCATGGTGCTGACGGCCCGGCTCCAGAAGCGCCGCCACCCCGACTGCAAGATCGCCTTTATCGGACCCTGCGCCGCCAAGAAGCTGGAGGCCAGCCGCCGCACCATCCGCAGCGACGTGGACTTCGTGCTGACCTTTGAGGAGCTGCGGGGTATGCTGCGCGCCAAGGGCATCAACTGGGAGGAGGTGCCCGACAACGGCGCCGAGTATGAGGCTTCTGCCCCCGGCGTGGGCTTTGCCGCCAGCGGCGGCGTGGCCAACGCGGTGGCCGAGGTTATCCACCGCAACCATCCCGATATGGAGGTGAAGACCGTCCACGCCGATGGATTGAAAGAGTGCCGCCAGATGCTGCGCATTGCCCGCACCGGCAAATACGACGGCTACCTGCTGGAGGGAATGGCCTGTCCCGGCGGATGCGTGGCCGGCGCCGGCACGGTGCAGCCGCCGGAGCGCTCTCGCATGAAGCTGGAGCAGTACAAGGCCATGGCGCCCCTCACCAACCCCCTGGACACCGCCTACCTGGAGGACATCAGCATCCTCCACGAGGACGACGAGCACTGGGAGCACAGCTCCAACCACTGATGATAAAATGAAACAATACCGGAGTTGCCGACTTGGCAGCTCCGGTATTTTCGTATGGTGCGCCCGGCGAGCGCACGTTCTAACGGGTGAAAGTCCCGAGACCGCCCGGCAGCGGGAAGGTCATAGCCAAAGCCAAGGGTGTCCGTCGTGAGGC
>CACWYC010000046.1 GCA_902765025.1 Oscillospiraceae bacterium | reverse complement strand
GAGATTTGCGGAAAGTTTTCCACAGATCCTCGGTTTCTTTCGACTTTTAGACCTGAAAAAGAGGCCGCTGCAAAACTTCCATTTTGCAACGGCCCCTTGTCTGTGCCGAAATGCATTTCAATAGGTGAACGCCCTGGTCCATCAGCTTATACACGTATCCCTTTTCGTAGTCCATCATGGCCACCTCACAGCACCCCGTTGTCCTTGAGCCACCGCCGCACGCTGTCGCCTGCCGACGCCGCCTGGCTGCCCCGGACGGACAGCCCCTTGCGCACCTCCGCGCCGGAGGCGTACTTGCGGATGTCCGCCTCGCTGCTGCCCATGCCGCTGCCTTCGTTGGTGCACAGGGGCAGGATCACCTTGCCGCTGAAGTCGAACTGCTCCAAAAACGTCACCACCGCCATGGGCATGGTGCCCCAATAGTTGGGGTAGGCCAGCACCACCGTGTCGTAGCCGTCGATGGTGTCCAGGGTCTCCGCCAGCTCCGGCCGGGCGCCGGTCTGCAGGTCGTGCTTGGCCTGGTCGATGCAGGTCATGTACACCGGGGAATAGGGCTGCGCCATCTCAATCTTGAAGCTGTCGGCGTCCAGCATCTCCGCCATCTCCCGGCACACGATCTCCGTGTTGCCCACCTTCACGTAGCGCATCGCGCCGCCGAAATAGTTCTCATCCGCCCGGGAAAATACGCAATTAATGTCTTTGCCATGGGTAATAGCCTCCTGTTCAATGATTTTCTGCCTCTATTGTGCCACAGAGCTATTGCAAAGCCCAATCGAAATGATATATAATCAATCAAAATATTTAATCAAGAGGCGGCGAGGCAATGACCACCAAGCAAATGGAATACTGCATCGAGCTGGCCCGCACCCGGAATTTCAGCCGTGCGGCGGAAAACCTGTTTGTCAGCCAGCCCACCTTTTCCTATCAGATCCGCCTGTTGGAGGAAGAGGTTGGCTTCGCCATTTTTGAGCGCAGCGGCAAGGGGGCGGCCCTCACCCCGGCGGGGGAGCAGTTCGTCACCGCCCTCACCGCCATCCGCCAGGACATTCAGCGGGCCGTAGAGCAGGGTCAGAATTTCGGCCAGCGCTACCGCGACAGCATCACCGTCGCCATGATGGTGCGTCAGGCCCTCCACTTTTTGCCGGAGGCCATGGAGACCTTTGGCCGCACCCATCCCCAGGTGCAGATTGTCCCACAGTTCCGCTATGAGGGCAGTGTGGAGGCCTTTCTCCGGGGTGAGGCCAACATGGTGCTGGCCCTTGCCGAACAGGTGCGCCACGTCCCCGGCGTGGACGTTCACCCTCTGTATGACAGCCGCATCTACCTCATTACCCGCCGCGATGACCCCCTGGCCCGGCAGGACAGGGTAGGGGAGGGCGACCTCCGGGGCCGAACGCTGATGGTGGGCGGCGGCTCGCCTCCCGCCCTCCGGGCGGTGCAGAACCGGCTGCTGGCCGCCGGCATCGCCCATTTCAACAGCCCCGACCACGACACCACCCTCACCAACGTAGCCGCCGGTCGCGGCGTGTGCCTGGCCCCCGGCTTCCTCAACGACCACAGCGGCCAGTTTGCCTGGATTCCCTACGACTGCGCCGAGCGTTTCTCCTGCGTCCTCTGCACCCACCGGGAGGATCAGCGCCCGGCGGTGCGGGACTTCGTAGCCCTGCTCCAAGCCCTGTACCGCAGCGCCGTGGCATTCCCGCTGTAATCACCTTTGACCATCCCATAAAAATATGGTATGCTTACCCTGACCAATCAAAAAGGAGAATCCGCCCATGCCCTCCGCCATTTTGAATATCCTCATCGCCATCCTTGTGTGCCAGGCGGTGGCCCGCCACATCCGAAAGCTGGGCGCCGTGGCCCTGCGGTATTTCACCGTGCTGTCCAACCTGCTTTGCGCCGCGTCCTGCCTGCTGGTGGCCGCAATGGGGTTAATTGGCTCGATTTGGCCCTGGGCGCTGACGCTGAAATTCGTCGCCACCGTGTCCGTCATGGTGACGCTTTTGACGGTCTTTGTGTTTCTGCTGCCCCAATTCGGCTCCAAATTCCTGCTCACCGGCCCGGATTTCTGGCTCCATCTGGCCTGCCCACTGCTGGCGCTGACCACCTACCTCCTGTGGGATCACCCCACGGTGACCGCCCCCGTCGCCCTCTTGGGCGTGGTGCCGGTGCTGCTCTACGGCATCGTCTACATGACCCAGGTGGTGTTCCGCCACAAATGGGAGGACTTTTACGGCTTCAACCGGGGCGGCAAATGGCCCGTCAGCTTCGCGGTGATGCTCATTGCCACCGCCCTCCTGAGCCTGCTGCTGGCCAGCGTATAATAGATAATAAGATACCCGGCAGGGGAGTGCCATTGGCCATCCCTGCCGGGTATCTTTTTGCCTAAAACAGTTGTCAATCCTCGTTCATTTCCGCCAAAAGCGCCGCAAACGCCGCCTGGAACTGCTGCTCCTCCCGGGCCACCGTCTCCCGGTATCGGGCGATTGCCTCCGCCGTCAGCGCCTCCGCCCCCAAAAATCGCAGCCTTGTCGCGGCGGCGGGGGATTTTACGACGATTTGCCGGTACTCCGGCCCGATGGACAGCAGCCGCAGCGCCTGCTCCCGGGGCAAAAAGCCGCTGGTGGTGATGCCCCAGGTGTCGTAAATGGTGTCGTTGGCAATGGGGCCCACGATGACGTCATATCCCGCCAAAGCGTCCTTTTCGCCACGCCGGTTGCGGAAGATATAGTCAAACCACGCCTCGTCCCGGCTGAATTCTTTCACCTGCAGCCCACGGCAATCCAACTCGTAGCTGTTAAGGTAAGTTACTTCACAGCTTCGCTGCCGTGCCCATCTCCGGGAAAAGGCCATGTCGTCCGCCAGATAAAACCCCTGCCCGAAGTCAGCGTTTTTCCGCCCCCGCAGCAGGTCGGGGGAGGGGATCACCGCAAACCCGGTGTGGTACAGCCGCATCACGTCCGCCATAGGAAACGCCCCCTTATCCCAACACCTTCCCGGCGATGTCGGCGCTCTGCTTGGCGTCCCGGGCGTAATAGTCCGCGCCGATTTCCGCCGCGTAGTCCGCCGTCAGCACGGCGCCGCCCACCATGATTTTGCAGCGGTGGCCGCTTCGCCGCACGGCGGCAATGGTCTCCGCCATTTTCGACACTGTGGTGGTCATCAGCGCCGAGAGACCCAGCAGCCGTGCGTCCTCCCGGATCACCGCCTCCACCACCGTCTCCGGCGCTACGTCCCGGCCCAGGTCAATGACGGTGTAGCCGTAGTTTTCCAATACCACTTTTACGATGTTCTTGCCGATATCGTGGATGTCGCCCTGCACCGTGGCCAGCACGATTTTGCCCCGTGACACGCTGCTGCCGCCCTGGGCCAGAATAGCCTGCCGCACCACGTCGAACCCGGCACAGGCGGCGTTGGCGGCGTTGATGAGCTGGGGCAGATACAGTTTTTCCTGCTCGTAGAGCTGCCCCACCCGGTCCAGGGCGGGGATTAGCCTTTCGTTGACCACCTGGAGGGGGTCGGCGGAAGCCAGCGCCTCTCTGGTGGCCTCTGCCACCTGGGGGCCCAATCCCCGCAGCACCGCTTCCTCCAAGGGCATGGCGCTCTCCGCAGACACAACCGCAGCAGGGGAGACCCGGCCCATCCGGGCGATGTAGTCTGTGCTGTCCCTGTCCTCGCCGGACAGCACCCGGTAAGCCGCCACGGCGTCCATAATGGCCTCCTGGTTGGGGTTGACAATGGGCATTCGCAGCCCGAACTGTAACGCCTGGGTCAAAAAGCTGACGGTGATCTGCTGCCGCTGGGGCAGACCGAAGGAAATATTGCTGACCCCCAGCACCGTAGCCAAGCCCAGCTCCTCCGTCACGTACCGCACCGCCCGCAGTGTCTCTGCCGCCTGCTCCTGCTGGGCCGACACCGTCAGCGTCAAGCAGTCGATCCAGATATCGGATTTGGGAATGCCGACAGCCGTTGCCGCCTCCATGATCCGCTTTGCAATGGCAACTCTATCCTGCCACGTCCGGGGGATGCCCTTTTCGTCCATGCAAAGGCCCACCACCGCCGCGCCGTATTTTTTGCACAGCGGTAAAACGGCCTCCAACGACGCCCGGCTGCCGCTGACGGAGTTCACCGCCGCCTTGCCGTTCGCCGCCCGCAGCCCCGCCTCAATGGCGGCAGGGTCGGAGGAGTCGATTTGCACCGGCAAATCGCTTACCGCCTGCACGGCGCGGACGGCCCGCACCATCATCTCCGCCTCGTCCAGCCCCGGCATGCCCACGTTCACGTCCAGAATCTCCGCCCCGGCGTCCTGCTGGGCTATGGCAAGGGACGCCACCGCGTCCATGTCGCCCTGGCGCAGCGCTTGCTGCAGCGTCTTTTTCCCGGTGGGGTTGATGCGCTCGCCGATGACGTGTACCCCGTCCGTCGTCACCGCTTTGGTGGCCGAGCAGATGCCGCTGCGCTTCACGCCCTGGCGGCGGGTCACCTCGCCACCTTCATCCAACACCCGGCCCAATGCGGCAATGTATTCCGGCGTGGTGCCGCAGCAGCCGCCGAAAATCGTGACGCCGCACGCCAGCGCCCGGGCGCATGCGGCGGCAAATGCCTCCGCCGTCATGTCGTAGCCCCCGGTGGCCGGGTTTGGCAGCCCTGCGTTTGGCTTGAAAATGATGGGCTTGTCCGTCCAGTCCCGCAGCTCCCGGGCCAGCGCCACCAGCTCCCGGGGCCCCACCGAGCAGTTGAAGCCCATGGCTTCCACGCCCAGCCCCTCCAGCGTCAGCGCCATGGCGGGCACCGTCACCCCGGTGAACGTCCGCCCGTTTTCCCCAAAGGTCATGGTCACCCATACCGGCAGATCGGTGCATTCCCGGGCCGCCAGCACCGCCGCCTTCACCTCGTATAGATCGCTCATGGTTTCGATGACGATGCGGTCCGCCCCGGCGGCCTGGCCCCGCTTCATCACCTGGGCAAACACGTTGTAGGCCTCCCGAAAGGACAGGGTGCCCAGGGGCGCCAAGAGCTGCCCGATGGGCCCCACGTCCAAGGCCACTTCCGCGTCAACTCCCCGGGCAGCCTCCCTGGCGCAGGCCACACCGGCGTCGATGAGTGCCTCCACCGTGGCGCCGCACCGGGCCGCCCGGAAGCGGTTTACCCCAAACGTATTGGTGTACAGCACCTGGCTGCCCGCCTCCACATATTGCCGGTGTACCGCCGTCACCCTCTCCGGGAAATCCACGTTCCACCGCTCCGGTGACTGGCCTATGGGCAGCCCGGCGCGCTGCAGCATGGTGCCCATGCCGCCGTCGAGAAGTGTTAAGTCTTTACGCTTCACAGTGCTTGCCCTCCTTGCGATAGGCGCAGTTTTCATAGTTTGCACAGTTGCCGCAGCCCCGCCGCCGGGGCTGCGTTCTGTGGGCAATGCCCACCACCGCCGTCACCGACTTCTGGGGCACCATCAAATCGCTTTCCGTCAGCGTTACGCCGATTCTTCGCGTCACGTCCAGCGTGTCAAACAGCGCCCGCTGCTGGGCGATGGGCATGTCGCCATACCCCGGGCTGAAGCGGTCGGTCAGATACCGGGTCGCAAATTGTTTCGCCAAATCGCCGCACAGATTGTCGCATACGTTTTCAATGGCGGCGCTGCCCATGGCGTCCAGCACTACCGCCTCCGCCATGTTGCCCGCCTGGGCCCGCCGCAGCAGCGTTTCCGCCTCCATGCCAAGCGTGGCGCACAGCAGAATGACCTCCCGGCAGTCCGCCAGCAGCCGCGCCACCGCCTGTCCCTGCAAACGAAACGCCGTGCCGAGAAGCGTCATGTCCGGGCATAAATCATACCGCTGCCAGACCACCCGGGGCCGGGCCGCTGCCAGCAAGGCCGCCTGGCAGCCGTCCAGCTGCCGCGCAAGCTCCTCCGGCACCTCGCCGCCCCGCCACTGTAAATACCGCAGCACCTCCCGCCGGGAGATCTCCGTCAGCCGCCCATCCATCCGCGCCGCCTCCTTCCGCCTTGTCTGCATACTGATTACATAATATACCATATCCCTGGCCGGATGAAAAGCCCACAATATTTTCAGCGTCATGAAACCTTTTGCCCTGCGGTGGAATTGACCCGGCTGGCCCAATCCGTGGCGTGACACACCTTGCAATTCCTACGAAAACCAGTATAATATAGCTTACGTAAGGCGCTTAATTCCCATGGCTTTTTGTGAGTAAATGGGGGGTACTATGTTAGAATTTCGTATGATGTCGGAAGGAGAAATCGAGCAATGGTATGTCACCGATTTTTCGGAAGCATTTGCCGAAAACGAGCGTAAACCCCTCCCGGACATTCTTTCTTTAATAGAACAAGGCCGCTACCAAATATATGGCCTTTTTGATGGTGAAGCCGCGCTGGGATATGCTACACTTTGGAAACGTGACGGAGTACCGCTTGTGCTGTTGGACTATCTGGGTGTCAAGGCGTCACTTCGCAATGGTGGTCTTGGCGCACAAATCCTAAAACGGCTGCAGTCTATGGCCTTTCCCATTGTAACGGAATCTGAATTGCCCGTGCCTGGCGACGATGCTGCAGAGAATAGCATTCGTACACGCCGCATTGGATTCTATCGCCGCAATGGGTTCCTGCCCGCCTATGAAATGGCCACTTGCGGGATGCGCTGGCAAGCCCTTCTGTTTGGAGCGGAGGATTACTCGATATGGCAGATTATGGACTGGCACAGAAAGCTGTATGGGCCGGAACGCACGGATGTAAAAATACCGCTGGGGCGTGATGAAATTCCGGAAATGCCCTACTGGATGACGCGGGAATTGTAAGCAGGGAGGTCACACCATGAAACTCATCACCTTTACCCACAACAATAAAGAGCTGGTGGGCGTACTGGCGGGGGAGAGCGTCATCCCTCTGCGGCAGTTCGCCTCCATGGAAGACCTGATCCGCGCCGGTGTCCCCACGGATTTGGGCACCGAGCGCATCCCCTTTACGGAGGTGCAGCTCCTGGCCCCCATTCCCCGGCCCGCCCACGATATCATCTGCCTGGGTATGAACTTCGCCGACCACACCAAGGAGGCCGCCCGGTTCCACCCCACGCTCATCCGGGAAAACCAGGCCGTCTACTTCGGCAAGCGGGTGGATCTGGCCGTCCCCGACGGCGGCGCCATCGACAGCCATCCCGACGTGACGCAGCAGCTGGACTATGAGGCGGAGATCGCCGTTATCATCGGCCGGGACGCCCACCATGTGAAAAGGGAAGCGGTAAAGGACTACATTTTCGGCTATACCATCATCAACGACGTCTCCGCCCGTGAGGTGCAGACGGGCCACAAGCAGTATTTCTTCGGCAAGAGCCTGGACACCTTCACCCCCATGGGCCCCTGCATCGTCACCGCCGACGAGTTTTCCTACCCGCCGGAAATCGGCATCCGCTGCTTCGTCAACGGTGAAAAGCGCCAGGACGGCAACACCCGCCAGTGGATTTTCGACATCGAGGACGTGATCACCGAGCTGTCCGCCGGGATGACCCTCCAGGCTGGCACCATCATCTCCATGGGCACCCCTGCCGGTGTGGGCATGGGCATGACGCCCCCGGTGTTCCTGCACCCCGGCGACACCGTCAAGTGTGAGGCGGACGGTATCGGCACGCTGACCAACCCCGTGATTTGACCCGATCCCGCATCATAAAAAGGCTGTAAACCGTTATCGGTTTACAGCCTTTTGCCGTGGTGCGCCCGGCGAGCGCACGTTCTACAGGGTGAAAGTCCCGAGACCGCCCGGCAGCGGGAAGGTCATAGCCAAAGCCAAGGGTGTCCGTCGTGAGGC
>CACWYC010000045.1 GCA_902765025.1 Oscillospiraceae bacterium | reverse complement strand
ATGAAATCCGAAAAAAGTGACGACATGCGCGTCACTTTTTTCACTTCTCAGGCTACGAAGTGTGCGAATAGTGCGCCGGAGGCGTACTATTCGTGCGCGTAGTAGACTGCAATCCCATTGTCAAAAAACGGCATAGCCGTTTTTTGACAGGCTCAAGAAATCCCCCGGCGATGCCGGGGGATTTCTTTTTACCACATTCTAAATACAATCAGATGTCAATATCCATGGTCATGGTGATATGATAGTCGGGATAGGCGGCGGAGACTTCGGCGCGGATGGCGTCGAAGGTCTGCTGCCGATCCTGCAAGCTGAAGTCCAGAATCACGTCCAGCTGCATCAGTTTGTTTTTCTTGTCCACATAGAAGCCGTGGATTTGCAGCACGCCGGGATGGGCCGTGACCAGCTCCGTCACGCGCTTGCGCATGGCGGCGATCTCCGCGTCCTTGGTGTTGGTGGCATAGATGCTGATGCCGGTGAGCACCACGCCGTGAGCCAGGAACACCCGCTGCACAATGCGGCGCTCCATGGCGTCCAGCTCGTCGGCGGTGAGGGTGTCGGGCACCTCCACGTGGACGGAGCCGATGAGATCCTCCGGGCCGTAGCTGTGGAGAATGAGGTCGTAGGCCCCGGTGACCTGGGGCTCCTGGCAAATGGTGGCCTTGATGGCGTTGGTCACGTCCGACTCAATCCGCTTGCCCAGAATGTCGTCCAGCGTGTCGCTGAGCATCTCAAAGCCGGAGCGTATGATGAACACGGCAATCACCGCGCCCACCCAGGCCTCCAGACTCAGACCCCACACCAGATAGATGATGGCGCTCAGCAGCACGGAGCCGGATAGAATGGCGTCGAATAGGGCATCGGACCCGGAGGCCACCAGCGACCCGGAGTTCACCTTCTTGCCCACGCTCTTCACATAGCGTCCCAGCAGCAGCTTCACCGCCACCGCCGAGGCGATGATGATGAGGGACACGGTGGAGTAGTCCGCCGTCTCGGGGTGGATGATCTTCTTCACCGACTCCACCAGCGACGTGACGCCGGCGTACAGCACGATGGCCGCCACCACCATGGCGCTGAGGTACTCAATGCGCCCGTAGCCCAGGGGATGCTTGCGGTCGGGCTGCTTGCCCGCCAGCTTGGTGCCCACAATGGTGATGACGGAGGAGAGGGCGTCGCTTAAATTGTTCACCGCGTCCAGCGTGACGGCGATGGAGTGGGATAGCAGGCCG
This sequence comes from Oscillospiraceae bacterium, assembly GCA_902765025.1. Taxonomy (GTDB): domain Bacteria; phylum Bacillota; class Clostridia; order Oscillospirales; family Oscillospiraceae; genus Vescimonas. The sequence continues at coordinate 7,822 of CACWYC010000045.1, read as the reverse complement.
ATGGCCGCCTTGAAGCCCGCCAGAAACACGTTGGCGACGATACCGATGACACTGGTGCGGACGATGACGCTGTCCCGGGAGCCCTGGGCCTCCGCCACGTCGGGGGAAGTGTGTTCTGCCATAATAATCCTTCTTTCCTGTTTACAGTAAAGAGTATTATGCCACAATGCACCGCCAATGGCAAGAAAAAAGTGGCCGCATTGACAAGGTTGCCACCAGCGGGTACAATGGGGCCAAGAGCAAATGAGAAAAGGAGCGTGCTTTATGACGCGGAAAGGAACCGGTGTGGGATTCTATATCTTTCTGGCCCTTGTGGCAATCATCAGCTTCGCCGTGCTGGAGCTGAATAAAAACATGGTGCTGGGCTGGGTGCTGGCGGCGGCCGCCCTGGCGGTGTACGCCTGGGTGCGGGTCGGCGTGCTGGCGGGCCGTGGCTTAGGCTGGCGCCTGCTTGCCTTTGTCGGCGCAGCGGCGGTGCTGGCGGCCATCGTGGTCTTCACGGTGGGGCCGGTGCGGCGCCATGCGGCGGTGGAGGGCAGCACCGCCGTCACCGGCATCGTAACCGTGTCCGACGGCCAGCTTACCGGTGTGGTCACCCCCGACGGCGCGGTGGAGGTCTACGCCGGCATCCCCTACGCCGCGCCCCCGGTGGGCGAGCTGCGGTGGCGTCCGCCCCAGGACGTGACACCCTGGGAGGGCGTGTTGGCGGCAGATCACTTCGCTCCCATGGCCATGCAGCCCCAGAACTCCGCCATTTACAGCTCTCTGGCCCAGATTATCGGCTATCACGACTATCAAATCACCACCAAGGACAACTTCCGTGACCCGGTGGACGAGGACGCCCTCTACCTCAACATCTGGAAGCCGGCAGGGCAGCAGGAGAAGCTGCCGGTGCTGGTGTATATCCACGGCGGCTCGTTGCAAACCGGCCAGCCCTGGTACAGCGATTACAGCGGCAACGGCCTGGCCCGCAAGGGCGTTATCGTGGTGAACATGGGCTATCGCCTGGGTGTGTTTGGCTTCCTGGCATCGGAGGAGGCTTTGGCCCAGGACGGCACCACCGGCAACTACGGCCTGTTGGATCAGATCAAGGCCCTCCAATGGGTGCAGGAGAACATTGCCGCCTTCGGCGGTGACCCGGACAACGTGACGTTGGCGGGCGAGTCGGCGGGCAGTGCCTGCGTGACGGCCTTGTGCACCTCGCCCATGGCCAAGGGTCTGTTCCGCCGGGCCATCGGCGAGAGCAGCACCGTCACCTCCCCTATGCCCACCCATTCCTACCGCCCCCTTGACCAGGCCATAGACACCGGGCGGGCCACCCTGGCCCGGTTCGGCGCCGCCAATCTGGACGAGCTGCGTAAGGTGGACGCCAAGACTCTGGTGGCCGCCGCCGACACCAACCACCATATCACCATCGACGGCGCGGTGCTGACGGAGTCCCCCTATGCGTCCTACGCCAAGGGCATCCACAACGAGGAGGCCATTCTCCACGGCTTCAACTCCCAGGAGAGCGCCCCCTTCATCCTGTTCGACAACGCCAAGCTGTCCAACTACGAGAGCAAGGTCCGGGCCTATTTCGGGGACTATGCCGATGAGGTGCTGGCCCTGTATCCCGCCGCCACCAATGAGGAGGCCCGGCAGAACTGGGCGGACATCTACTCCGCCGTGTTCTTCACCTACGGCCACCACTGTTGGTCCCGCCAGGGCGCGGCGCTGGATATGCCCGTATATCAGTACTACTTCACCCGCGCCAATGGCCGCCTGGGCCCCTGGCACAGCGGCGAGGAGGTCTACTGCTACGGCAATATCCCCGCAGGCTCCCGGCTGTACGACGAGGATGACCGCCGCCTTGCGGATGTGTTCAGCAGCTATTTCGCCAACTTCGCCGCTACCGGCGACCCCAACGGCCCCGGCCTGCCCCGGTGGGAGCAGAGCAGCAGCGGCGCCCACGTGATGGTGCTGGACGGCACCCAGGCCATGGGCAGCGACACCTTTGCACCGATTTATGACGTATTAGACCGTTTCTACGGCTGGGAGAAATAAGGAGGTACACCATGGGAAGACGGCAAATCGCATTGGCAGTGGCCCTGCTGACACTGTCCTCCACCCTCTGCCTCCGCCTGATGAAAAAGGTGGGGGAGAAGATGGAACGGGAGCAGAAGAAAAAGGAAGAACAGCGGTAAAAAAGATGCCCTTGGGGCGTACTCCGTAGGGAAGCTGCCTTGAGGAAGCAAAAGGACATGAAACCGGCGCGGCCGCCATCGGTCACGCCGGTTTTATCTGCCTGATATGGATTCTGTGGGTCAAATCCGATGCTCGTTATGACTGCGGACAGCAAAAGACCTGCCCGACAAACAGGAATTTGTCATTCAAACGCCAATAGATTTCCAAGGGAAATAGCAAACCCCAGCGACTGATACATCTTAACATCACAATCTGCACAACCGACAGTTAAAGAACTTACACCGCTTTCATGATAGGCAAACTCGACCAATTGACGCGCTATGCCTTTATGGCGATGCTCAGGACAAATATAGAAATCTTCAAATACACCACTCGAATGATAATCAAAAGTCGAAAAACCGACTGTAATAGAGCAGCAACCAATCAGAGTGTTGTCCTTCCAAACTCCATAGAAGGAAATCTTACCTTTGTCGATTGCATCAGCTAAACGTTCTTTCCCGTCGTCACTAGGTTCATCTTCTCCAATTTCTGCCTTATATTGTTTTTGAAGATCCCAGAGAGCATCCACCTCGGAAGGGTTGATTTTTCTGTAGTCCATAGTTACCTCCACAAATTGCGATTTGTTTCGGTCATTATACTATTGCTGACCGGCGCAGTCAATCCTCTGACTTTTGAAGCAAAAGGAGACACTTCCTTACGAAGTGTCTCCCTCAGAGCGTCTTTTCACATAATAAACAGCTTACAGCTTCAAATCCAGATCGCCGTCTTTAATCCAACCCAGCTTCCGCAGGGGCAGGGCGAGCAGCGGCGTAATCACAGCGGGCAGCACGAAGGAAATCAGAACCAGCCCCAGCCAGTCTGTGGCGGTGATGGCGGCCTTGGCCCCGGAGGCCACGTCGGCCACCCAGCCGGTGTACACGCCGATCTGGCCCACAAGGCCGCAGGTGCCCATGCCGCTGGACACCGCCGCGCCGTTCATCTCCAGATGGAACAGGCACGTGGCGATGGGGCCTGTGATGGCGGCGCAGAGGGTGGGGGGAATCCACACCCGCACATTCTTCACAATGTTGGGCATCTGCAGCATGCTGGTGCCGATACCCTGGGCCACCAGGCCGCCCCACCGGTTTTCCCGGAAGGACATAACGGCGAAGCCCACCATCTGGGCGCAGCAGCCCGCCACGGCGGCGCCGCCGGCCAGACCCGTCAGCCCCAGAGCGGCGCAGATGGCGGCGGAGGAGATGGGCAGCGTCAGCGCCACGCCCACCACTACGGACACCAGAATGCCCATGAAGAAGGGCTGCAGCTCCGTGGCCCACATGATGAACCGGCCCACGGCGGCGGCTGCGGCGCCGATGGGGGCGGCAATGAGGGCCGCCACGCCGATGCCCGAGAGCGTGGTGACGATGGGCGTCACCAGAATGTCGATTTTCGTCTCCTTGCTGACGGCCTTGCCGATCTCTGCGGCGATAATGGCCACGAAGAACACCGCCAAGGGGCCGCCGGCCCCGCCCATATAGTTGGTGGCAAAGCCCACGCCGATGAGGGAGAACAGCACCATGGGTGGCGCTTGCAGCGCCGAGCCGATGGCCACTGCCATGGCCGGGCCCACCATGGCCGAGCACAGGCCGCCGATGGTGTAGTGCACCGCGCCGTCCCCCTTGCCCAGGGTGACGATGACGGCGTTCAAAAAACCGATGTGGAACTGCTGGCCCAGCGTGTTGAGAATGGTGCCCACCAGCAGCGTGCAGAACAGCCCTTGCGCCATGGCGCTCATGGCGTCGATAAAGTAACGCTTTGCGGAGAACACGATGTTCTTCCGCTGCAAAAACGCTTTGATTTTTTCCATATTTCACCTCATGCACCGGGCGCAATGCCCGGAAATCCAGATACGATTATAAATGGTTTTTCCCATTTGTCAACTGCGGGGGAATTGGTGCTTTTCATCCGGGAGAAAATGGTTTATAATATTATTATTGTGTATTATGCACCCGAAAGGGAGGGGTATCATGCGCTTTACCCGCAAGGAGATTATGCAGGACGTGTATCTCACGTACCTGCACCAGCGCAAGTTCAAAACGTGCCTGCTCAGCGTGCAGCTCATCACCGACCTGCGCCGGGAGACGGCGGGGTTCAACGCTCTGGTGCCTGCGGTGCTGCGCCGGGGCACCATGCGCCATCCGGATATGGAGAGCCTCAGCGCCGCCCTGGACGCCCTCTACGGCGCCACCATCGACTACACCGTCCGCAAGAAAGGGGAGCGGCAATGCGTGGGCTTCGTGGCCCAGTGCATTGACGACGCCTTTGCCCCCGGCCGGGAAAAGCTGCTGGAGCCGGTGACGGAGCTGCTGGGCGAGCTGCTGCTGGACCCCGTCACCCGCAACGGCCGCTTTATGCCTGCGTATGTGGACAGCGAGCGGCAAAACCTGCTGGACGCCATCCGGTCGCTGAAAAACGACAAGCGGGAGTGGGCGGACGTGCGACTGATGCAGGAGATGTGCGCCGATGAGCCCTACGGCGTGCTGCGTCTGGGCGATGAGGACACCGTAAGCCGCATCAACCACCAGAAGCTGTACCGCCATTACCAGCAGCTGCTCACCACCGCCCCGGTGGAGATATTCTACTGCGGCAGCGCCGACGAGAGCCGGGTGGAGACGGCGCTGCTGTCCGCCCTGGCGTCTCTGCCCCGGGGAAGGGTGGCCCGGCCGGAGCCCATTGTGCTGCGCCGCGCCCCAGAGGAGCCCCGGTACGTGGTGGAGGAAATGGACGTCACCCAGGGCAAGCTGTCCATGGGCTGGCGCTGCGAAACCGACGACATTCCCGCCATGATTATGGCCAACCTGCTCTTTGGCGGCAGCAGCAACGCAAAGCTGTTCATGACCGTCCGGGAGCAGCTATCCCTGTGTTACTACGCCTCTTCCGGCTTTGCCCGGTCCAAGCGGATCATGACTGTGTCCAGCGGCATCGAGGTCAAGGATTACGACAGGGCCCTGGCGGAGATCCTCCACCAGCTTGACCTGGTGCGCCAGGGCCAATGGGAGCCCTGGGAGCTGGAAAGCGCCCGGGCCGCCATGGAATCCGCCCTGACGGCCCTGAGCGACTCCCAGGGCGCTATGGAAAACTACTGCCTGGGCCAGAATGCCCTGGGCCTGGATGAGACGCCGGAGGAGCTGCTCGCCGCCCTGCAATCCGTCACCCGTGAGCGCATCATGGCGGCGGCCTGTGCCGCTCATCTGGACACCGTCTATTTCCTGAAAGGGAAGGAGGAGACCCCATGCTGACCGAATATCCCCGCATCGGCGAGCGGGTGCGCCGGGAGACGCTGCCCAACGGTCTCCCCGTCATCATCGTGGAGAAAAAGGACTATCAGCGCAAATACGCCATGTTCGCCACCCGCTACGGCGGTATGGATATGCGTTTCCAGTCCCGGGGCAGGTGGGTGGACACCCCTGCCGGCATCGCCCACTATCTGGAGCATAAAATGTTCGATACCGAGGACGGCAACGCCCTCCAGGAGCTGGCGAAGAACGGCGCCGAGCCCAACGCCTTCACCGCCAACGACATGACCTGCTACTATTTCGACTGCACCCACCATTTTACGGACAACCTGCGGCTGCTGCTGTCCTTCGTGTCGGTGCCCTATTTCACCGACGAGAGCGTGGCCAAGGAGCGGGGCATTATTGCCCAGGAAATCCGCATGATCGAGGATAACCCGGAGTGGCAGGTGTACCACAATCTGATGCAGTGCCTGTACCACAACAGCCCCGCCAAAACCCCGGTGGCCGGCAGCGTGGACAGCATCCGCAAAATCACCGCCAAGACCCTCTACCGCTGCCATAAGGCGTTTTACACTCCCGCCAATATGTGCCTTGTGGTGGTGGGCGACGTGGACGGCGAAGAGGTGCTGGCCCTGGCCGATGAGGTCCTGGGCAGCGAGAAGGGCAAGCCCGTCCCCCGGGACTACGGCGCCGAGGAGGATTTGCTGCCCGCCCAAAAGGAGACCGCTATGGCCATGGAGGTATCCATGACCAATTTCCTGGCAGGCTGTAAATGCCCGCCCCTGGGCGACGGCGAGGAGCGGTATCGCCTGGACATCATCGGCGATCTGGCCTGCGACATTCTGCTGGGCGAGTCCAGCCCCCTGTATGCCCGGCTGTATGCCCAGGGCCTCATCAACGGCACCTTCGGCTACGACTACGAGATACTGCCCGGCGCGGCCTGCGTCACCTTCGGCGGCGACAGCGCCGACCCCCACGCGGTGGCGGAGGCGGTGCTGGCGGAGGTGGCGCGGCTGCAGCGGGAAGGGCTGGATGAGAGCTATTATCTCCGCATCCGCAACGCCAACCTGGGGGACACCATCCGCAGCCTCAACAGCTTCGAGAACATCGCCATCGGCTTCGTGGAGGGCTGCTTCCACGGCTTTGACCCCAACCGCTTCCCCGAGATTTACGACAGCATCACCACAGAGGACATCCTTCGTTTCCTTGCCGACAATCTGACCCGGGAAAAGCTGGCCATGTCCATTATCACCGCAAAGGAAGGTTAATCTATGCGCATTATGACAGACAGCCCCATCCGTTTCCCCGGCCTTTTGGGGGACTGGACCTTCACCGCTTCGTCCAAGGCGCTGAACGTGGGCCACGGCATCTACTGGTACGGCATCCTCATCGCCCTGGGCGCTTTGCTGGCGGTGCTGGTGTGTATGAGGCAAAAGGAAAAATACGGCATCACCGAGGACGACCTGCTGGACACCGTGCTGTGGGGCCTGCCCATAGGCGTCATCGGCGCCCGTATCTATTACGTCATCTTTTACCTGGATTTGTACCGTAACAGCGACGGCAGCCTCAACTGGGGCGAGATAATCGCCATCTGGGACGGGGGCCTGGCCATCTACGGCGGCGTCATCGCCGCGGTCATCACCATTTTGGTCATGGCCCGTCGGAAGGGCTATGCCTTCTTCGCCATGATGGACGTGGTGGTTATCGGCCTGTTCATCGGCCAGGCGGTGGGCCGCTGGGGCAATTTTATGAATCGTGAGGCCTTCGGCGCCGAGACCACCCTGCCCTGGCGCATGGAGCTGATCACCACCACCGGCGAGGCGGTGTGCGTCCACCCCACCTTCCTGTATGAAAGCCTTTGGAACGTGGTGGGCCTCGTTCTCCTGCTGGCGGTGGTGTCCAGGGCCCGCCATTTCGACGGCGAGAACACCTGGTTCTATTTCCTGTGGTACGGCCTGGGCCGGGTCTGGATCGAGGGCCTGCGCACCGACAGCCTGTATCTCTTCGGCTGGCAGCTCTTCGGCCAGCCCATCCGCGTCAGCCAGGCGCTGAGCGCAGTGATGATCCTGGTGTCGGCCTTTATGCTGCTGTACCACCTGAAGCTGCATCCCCACGATAAGAGCGAGCTGTACGTCCACCGCAAGGCGGCCCAATCCGCCGCCGAGAGCGAGAAGGCAGCCGCCGCCGAAACGGAAAATCCCACCGACGAAAGCGAAAAAGCAGAATAAAAGAATCCCCTCACCGCAGGTGAGGGGATTTCTCTGTGGTGCGCCCGGCGAGCGCACGTTCTAAAGGGTGAAAGTCCCGAGACCGCCCGGCAGCGGGAAGGTCATAGCCAAAGCCAAGGGTGTCCGTCGTGAGGC
>CACWYC010000044.1 GCA_902765025.1 Oscillospiraceae bacterium | reverse complement strand
TGAAGTACATTTCTGTACTTTTCTGGTGCTTTTCGTTCGTTCATTGTTTAATTTACAAGGTACACATCCCGCAACCGCGGAACAGGTGTTATATTAGCATTGAGCGGGCCGTTTGTCAACAGCTTTTTCCACGAATTTTGCCATATTTTTCGCTTTTGTTATTCCTGCCAAAAGAAGAGCTAATACATACACCTGTCTTTGTGGATTCTTCTCCAATCAGCAAGAACCGGCGGCGATTACCGGGGCATCGTTATAGCAAAAAGAGGTGATTACAGCTGAAAGTCCTCCGGGGAGAACTTCTCGGTGTCCAGCTCCACGGGGCGGGGCGGCACGCGCTTGAGGGGGTCATAGCGGAAAGCGCCACAGTGGTCCTCCACGGCCATGACGCCCTTCTTGACACAGGCCACCTGGGTGTCGCTGACGGGGCAGCCCTTTTCGCAGTAGGCGCAGCGGGGCTCGACATTCTTGCGAAACAGCATTGGCGCATTCTCTCCTTTCGGCCTTTATATTATAAGGTATACAGCACCACCTGGCCGTTCTCGGCGGTGGCTTTAATCTGGGTGATGGGGTTTTCGTAGGCCTGGATGATCTTGGTGGCCATGGGGTCCTCGATCTCCTTCTGGATGCAGCGACGGAGATTGCGGGCGCCGTAGGCGGCGGAATAGGACTTTTCCACCAGATAGTCCAGCAGGGCATCGTCATATTGGAAATGGAAGCCCTTCTCCATCAGGGAATCCGCCAGCTCGGACAGCATGATGCCGGCGATGGCCCGGAAATTCTCCTCGGTGAGCCGGTTGAAATACACAATCTCGTCCACCCGGTTGATAAACTCCGGGCGCAGGAAGTCCTGGAGGGCCTTGACCACCTTGTCCTTCTCCTGCTCGTCGGCGGTGCGGCCGAAGCCCACGGCGCCCACGCTCTTGCCAGAGCCGGCGTTGGAGGTCATGACGATGACGGTGTTCTCAAAGTTCACCTTGCGGCCGTGGGCGTCGGTAATCTGGCCGTCGTCCAGAATTTGCAGCAGCACATTCAGCACGTCAGGATGGGCCTTCTCAATCTCGTCGAAGAGCACCACGGAATAGGGCTTGCGGCGGATTTTCTCCGTCAGCTGGCCGGCCTCGTCGTAGCCCACGTAGCCCGGAGGGCTGCCCACGATGCGGGAGACGGAGTGCTTCTCCATAAATTCGGACATATCCAGGCGGATGAGGCTCTCGGGGGCATTGAACAGATCGTCGGCCAGCTGCTTTACCAGCTCCGTCTTGCCCACGCCGGTGGAGCCCACGAAGATGAAGCTGACAGGCTTATGCTTGGGGCTGATGCCCACCCGGTTGCGGCGGATGGCGGCGGCCACGGCGGAGACGGCCTGGTCCTGGCCCACGATGTGCTTTTTCAGCCGGTCCTCCAGCTCTGCCAGGCGCTTGAACTCCTCTTCCTTTATCTTGCTGGCGGGAATCTTCGTCCACATCTCGATGACACGGGCGATATGGTCCATGGTGAGCTGGGGCGTGCCCTTGGCCCGGATGGCGTCCAGCTCGTCCCGGATGCGCATTTCATGGGAGCGGAGCTGGGCAATGCGGGCATAGCGCTCGTCAAGCTCCCGTTCGGTAAGCTCATGGCCCGGCTCGGGCTGCTGGGACATAAGGGTTTCCCGCTCGGTGGTGATGGTCTCCAACTGCTTTTCCAGCTCCATGCGGCGGTTGATGTCGGCGTCGTGGAGGTTCATATCGGAGCAGGCCTCGTCGATGAGGTCGATGGCCTTGTCGGGCAGGAAGCGGTCGGTGATATACCGCTCGCTGAGCAGCACCGCCTGGCGCAGCACACCCTGGGGGATGGACACGCCGTGGAACTGCTCATAGTAGTGGGCAATGCCCTGGAGAATCTTTAACGTATCCTCTATGTTGGGCTCGTTGACGGTGACGGGCTGGAAACGGCGCTCCAGGGCGGTGTCCTTCTCGATGTGCTTGCGGTACTCGTTGAAGGTGGTGGCGCCGATGACCTGAATCTCGCCCCGGCTGAGGGCGGGCTTCAGGATGTTGGCGGCGTTCATGCTGCCCTCGGCGTCGCCGGCGCCTACGATATTATGCACCTCGTCGATGACCAGAATCACGTTGCCCGCCTTGCGAATCTCCTCAATGAGGCCCTTCATACGGCTCTCGAACTGGCCGCGGAACTGGGTGCCGGCCACGAGAGCCGTCAAATCCAGCAGATAGACCTCCTTGGTGCGAAGCTTGAAAGGCACGTCCCCGGCGGCGATGCGCTGGGCCAGGCCCTCGGCAATGGCGGTTTTGCCCACGCCGGGCTCACCGATGAGGCAGGGGTTGTTCTTCTGGCGGCGGTTCAAAATCTGCACCACCCGCTCAATCTCTTCGGCCCGGCCGATGACGGCGTCCAGCTTGCCCTGGCGGGCCCGCTGGCTCAAATTGATGCAGTAGCTGTCCAGGAACTTGTGCTTTTTCTCCGTTTTGGGGGCGGTGCGCTGGGGGCCCGCGCCGTTGCCCTCGCCCTGTTGTGGGGCGGGGCTGCCGCTATTGTTGAAAAAGCGGTTCAGAAACGGGAAGGTGGCGGTCTTGCCGGATTCCTCGTCGTCGGCATCGTTGCCATCGGGCAGGTCGTCTGCCTCCTCGGCGCCGCCGAAGGCCTGGAGCATCTCATTGCTGATGTTGTCCAGGTCCTCGGGGGTGATGCCCATGCGCTGGATCATCTCCTGGACCTGGGGCAGGTTCAGCTTGGCGGCGCACTGGAGACACAGGCCCTCGTTGACCATCTCGTTTTTCTCATTCATGCGAGTGATGAACACCACGGCCACGTTTTTTCTGCATTTGGAGCAAAGGGTAGGCTTCATATCGGGTTCCTCCGTATCGTTGGAATAGGGGTCATCGCAGGGCGGTAATCAGCTCCATAAAGCCGCTGCCGGTGAAATATCGGGTGATGTAGGTCTGGGAGACAAGGTCGGCGGTGAGCCAGCCGAAGCGGCGGCACAGCCAGGTGAGAATGAACACCAGCAGCACGCCCAGCAGCAATCCCAGGATGCCGCCGCCCACGGCGTCGATACTGTGGATGGCAGGGAGCTTGGAGGCGGCCTCCAGGGGGCGGGTGATGAGCCACAGCACCGCCAGCAGCACCAGGAACGCCACCACGAACACGCAGGCGTGGACCACCTGGGTCAGCACGGAGGTGACGGCGTCGGTGACGGCGGTCTGGGCCGTGACCTGGGCGGTGTCCAGCATGTCCTGGAGCTTGCTGCTGAGGGCGCTGCTGGGCACATTCCGCATGGTGACGCCGGAGAGGCTGCCGCCCTGGGGCAGGAACTGGTCGATGACCCGCTGGAGCACGGTGGGCTTCAGCCAGTCCACCACCGGCTGCGTCAGATGGGCGGCGCTCCAGGAGGCGCCGGCCAGCGACACCCCCAGCACGGCGATGCTCATCAGGCTCTTGAGAAAGCCCCGGTGGGCGCCGATGATCCAACTGACCACCAGCACCAGCACCAGAATAATATCGATGATGTAGGGATACTCGGTAATAACAGACATTTCGTTCTCCTTTTGGCCCCATTAGGGCAGGTACAGGCTGGCGGAGGTGGTGCCGGCCAGGACGGCGGAGCCGTCGCTGCGCATCAGCACGGCCCGGACGTCGCTGACATCGTCCAGGTGGCCTACCGGGGCCAGGGTTTTATCGTAAATCTCCAGAGAGTCGGCGCACAGGAGGCCGGTATAGCGCCCGGCGGTGGACAGGTCGGTAATCTCCCGGTCCACGTCCACCACGCCCAGCTCGTCGCCGGCGCTGCTGATGGTCAGCAGGCGGTACTGGCTGCCGGTGGCATAGCGGCTCAGCAGCAGGGCGGCAAAGCCGTTTTCCGACAGGGCGCAGCGGCGCAGCACCCAGCCGCCGTAGTTGTAGGTGGCGGTCACGGTGCCGGAGGTGTCCACAAAATAGAGCCCCTCCTCCCCCACGGCGCAGAAGCGGCCATCCACCCAGCCGGCGTCGTACACCATGCCGTCGCAGATGGGGGCATCGGCCAGGGGCTGCTCCTGGTTGACACGGTAGATGACGGCGCAGCTGGCGTAGCCATCGTCCTGCCGGCCCAGCGTCACCGCCATGAGATAGCGGCTGTCCCGGCTGAGGGCGGCGCAGACCACGAAGCGGTCGGCGGAGTTGTACTGAAAGACGGTGTTGCCGTCACCGTCATAGACGGACACGCTGGCCTTATAGCCGCTTTTGCCGCTGACCACGGTGACGTAATTCTGCTCATTGATGGTGGCGCAGAGGATGGCGTCCTCGCCGGACAGCTCCCACACCACGCCTTTTTTGCCCAGCACATAGAGGCTTTTGCCGCCTACATCGTAGGCCACGGCCCGCTTGCTGCCCCGCACCAGGACGGGATCGGTGAAGCGGATGGCCCGGTTCTCCACGGTGTAGCCGCTCTCGTTGATGAGCAAAAGCTGGTTGCGGCTGAGGTTCACCAGGCTGCCGTCCAGGGCGGCGTAGGTGCTGGACACGTCCACGGCGTAGTGATACAGCCGGGCGCAGCCGTTATCGTCCTTCTTGGCGGTGAGATACACCACGTTGCGGCGCAGGCCGTCAAAGGCGCTCTGGTCCCACAGCAGCACGCCGGTGACGATGAGGGCCGCCCCCAGGGCCAGCAGGGCCAGGGTGAGCCAGGGGCTGCGGCGGCGCTTCTGCACCCGCTTGGGCTGCTCCTCCTGGGGGTTGCCCAGGGTAAACTCTTTCCAGTTGTTGGTGTTGTTATCCATTGAGCCGTTCATCCTCATACCACACGTGGGTCAGATACAGTCCGCCGGGAGGGGCGGTGGGGCCGGCCAGGGTCCGGTTGCCGGAGTCCAGAATGACGGGAATATCCTCCGGCGCCAGCTTGCCCTCGGCGGCGTACAGCACCGTGCCGGTGATGGCCCGTACCATGTTATACAAAAAACCGTTGGCGCATACCTTCAGCTCCAGCAGCTCGCCGTTGCGGCGGACGTTGCAATAGTAAATGGTGCGGACGGTGCTGCGGACGTTGGTGCCCACGCTGCGCACGGCGGCGAAATCGTGGGTGCCCTCAAAGGCCCGGGCCGCGGCGTCCATCACAGCCTCGTCCAGATGCTTGGGGTAAAAATAGGCGCGGTTTACATAAAACGGATTCTTGATGCGGGAGTTATAGATGCGATAGGTGTACTCCTTTTTCAGGCAGGAGCCGATGGCGTTGAAGTCGTCGGCCACCTCATAAGCCGCCTTTACCACGATATCCTCGGGGATGTGGGTGTTGACGGCAAAGGGCAGGCGGTCCACCGGGATGGGGGAGGCGGTGTGGAAATTGGCCACGTAGTATTCGGCGTGGACGCCGGCGTCGGTGCGGCCGCAGCCGGTGACCCGGATGGGCTCGCCGCACACCATGGAAAGGCCCCGCTCCAGCGTGGCGGCCACGGAGACCTCCGTCTTTTGCACCTGCCAGCCGTGGTAGGCGGTGCCGTTATACATCAAAATCAGCGCTATGTTGCGCAAGGCTTCCGCCTCCTTTTTTGGGGGGTCACAGACCCAGGATTTTCAGGGTAATCACCGCCGCAGGCAGCAGGGCGCACAGGAGCAGCACAGCCCAGTCCGCGGCGCGGCAGCGCAGCACGTGGAGGGCCGTGCGGCCCTGGCCGCCGTGGTAGCAGCGGCACTCCATGGCGGTGGCCAGCTCGTCGGCCCGGCGGAAGGCGCTGATGAACAGCGGCACCAGAATGGGCACCAGGGCCTTGGCCCTTCGCACCAGAGAGCCGCTTTCAAAGTCGGCGCCCCGGGCCTTCTGGGCGGAGATAATCTTGTCCGTCTCCTCGATGAGGGTGGGGATAAACCGCAGGGCGATGGACATCATCATGGCCAGCTCATGGACGGGGAAACCCAGCTTTTTCAGGGGCCGCAGCAGGCTCTCCAGAGCGTCGGTGAGGCTGATGGGGCTGGTGGTGTAGGTCAGAAGGAAGGTGCCGGTGATCAGCATGACGATGCGCAGCACCATAGCCACGGCGGCGCGGATGCCCTCCGCCGTAATGTGACGGCCCAGCCAGGTGACGCCCACGGCGGTGCCGGGGGTGAAAAAGAGATTCATGACGGCGGTGAACAGCACGATGATATACACCGCCTTCAGGCCACGGGTCAGGGACCGCAGCGGCACGCCGGAGAGAATCACCGCCGCGGCCAGGGCCAGGAACATGATGCCGTAGGTCAGGGGGCTGGCGGCGTTGAACAGGGCCACGATGTACAGCACCACGCACACCAGCTTGATGCGGGGGTCCAGCCGGTGCAAAAAGGTGTCGCCGGGGAAAAACTGGCCCAGGGTGATATCCTTCAGCATACCCCGTCGCCCCCTTTCAGCGCCAGCAGGCGGCGGGCCAGGGCGTCCACGGTGTAGACATCCTCGCCTACGGCCAGGCCCCGGTCACGGAGCAGGGCGGCGATGCGGGCGCTCTGGGGCACGTCCAGCCCCACCGCTTCCAGCTCCGCCACACGGGAGAAGACCTCCCGGGGCGCGCCGTCCATAAAGACCTTGGATTGATTCATGACGATGACCCTGTCCACGTTGGCGGCAATCTCCTCCATGGAGTGGCTCACCAAAATGACGGTGGCGCCGCGCTGTTGCCGGTAGCGGCGCAGCATGGCCATCATCTCCTGCCGGCCCCGGGGGTCCAGACCGGCGGAGGGCTCGTCCAGCACCAGCACGTCCGGCTCCATGGCCATAACGCCGGCGATGGCGGCCCGGCGCTTCTGGCCGCCGGACAGGGCAAAGGGGGACTGGGATAAAAGCGATTCATCCAGCCCCACCACGGCGGCGGCATCACCGACGCGGCGGGCCACCTCCTGGGCGGAGAGGCCCATATTTTTCGGCCCGAAGGCGATATCCTGCGCCACCGTCTCCTCAAAGAGCTGGTACTCCGGGTACTGGAACACCAGCCCCACCCGGAAGCGGACAGCGCGGATGTCGCTGCCCTTGGCCCAGATGTCCTTGCCGTCCACCAGCACATGGCCGGAGGTGGGCTTCAAAAGACCGTTGAAATGCTGAATCAGCGTGGATTTGCCGCTGCCGGTATGGCCGATGATGCCCACGCATTCGCCGGGCATGACGGACAAATCCACCCCCTCCACCGCCGTGCGCTGAAAGGGCGTACCGGCGCTGTAGGTATGGGTAAGCTGCTGTATCTCTAAAATCGGATTCACGATGGTACTTTCCTCACTTCCCCAGCCAGTTGGCAATGGCGTCGGCACATTCGGCGGCGGTCAGGGCGCCCTGGGGCAGGTTGGCCCCTTCGCTGCGCAGCAGGTGCAGCAGCTCCGCCGTGTCCGGCGCGGCCAGGCCCAGGCTGTGAAGCCGTTCCACCTGGGCGAAGATCTCCCGGGGCGTGCCATCCATGGCGATGGCGCCGCTGTCCATCACCACCACCCGGTCCGCCTCCAGGGCCTCGTCCATGTGGTGGGTGATGAGCACCACGGTGATGCCCTGCTCCCGGTGGAGCTTGTGGATGGTGGCCAGCACCTCCCGGCGGCCCACCGGGTCCAGCATGGCGGTGGCCTCGTCCAGCACGATGACCTCCGGGGCCATGGCGATGATGCCGGCGATGGCCACGCGCTGCTTCTGTCCGCCGGAGAGGAGATGGGGGGCGTGACGGGCGAAGTCCTCCATGCCCACGGCCCGGAGGGCGTCGTCCACCCGGCGGCGAATCTCCGCCGTGGGCACGCCCAGATTCTCCGGGGCGAAGGCCACATCCTCCTCCACCACGTTGGCCACGATCTGGTTGTCCGGGTTCTGGAACACCATGCCCACCCGGCGGCGGGTCTCCAGCAGCAGCGCCTCGTCCCGGGTGTCCATGCCGTCCACGGTCACGGTGCCGCCCGAGGGCAGAAGCACCGCGTTCATGTGCTTGGCAAGGGTGGATTTGCCGGAGCCGTTATGGCCCAGAACGGCCACAAAGCTGCCTTTTTCAATGGTGAGATTCACGCCCCTCAGGGCAGTCTGGGCCTCCCGGCCCTCCTGGGCGGGATAGGTGAAGGTCACGTCCTTGCATTGAATCATTGACAATCCTCACAATAAAGAGAAGGTTTTTTCAGTAAAAGCCACAAAAGCCAGCCCAAAAACGTACCCACGGCGTTGAGCAGCAGGTCGTCCACGTCGAAGGCCCGGCCCACCAGCAGTTGGAAGAGCTCAATGGCAGCGGTGATGGCGCAGGCCAGGGCGGCCACGGTGTACCACCGGCTGCGGCGCCACAGCATGCCCCGCATCCAGCCAAAGGGCAGGAACATCACCACGTTGGCAAGGAAGATGGCCTTGCTGTACCGCAACGACCGCAGCAGCGCCAGGTTCAGTGTGCCGATGCGGAAGAAGGGGCCCGGATAGCCGTGGGCCAGGGCATCGTAGGGGTGGAAATCCCGGGGCGTCAGCGTCAGCATGGCCATGCCGCCGCAGTACAACACAAAGGCGGCCAGCGCCAGCTCCCGCCGGGGACGGCTCACAAGGCCCAGGCGGCGGAGGCGGCGTTTTCGCAGGGGCCACAGGCAGGCCCACACCGCCAGCGCCAGCGCCATGCCGGCGGACATATCCCGCAGAAAAACGGTCATCATTCCGCCATCCAGCGGCCGGTGGCGCCGCAGGGCAGGGCCATGCCGGACTCTGTGCAGGGCAGGCCCAGCTCGTCCCACGTCACCTTGCCGCCGAAGCGGCGGCCCACCAGCATTTGCAGAATATAGCCAAGCACGCTGGGGGCGAGGCCGGTGGTGTAGCTGTTGAGAATAACGAACAGGGGCTTGTCCGACAGCACCTGGCTCACCAGGCGGACGAAGGGATAGAGGTTTTCCTCCAGCTTCCACACCTCGCCGCCAGGCCCCCGGCCGTAGCTGGGGGGGTCCATGATGATGGCGTCGTAGGTCTTGCCCCGGCGAATCTCCCGCTCCACAAACTTGGCGCAGTCGTCCACAATCCAGCGGATGGGGGCCTCCTGGAGGCCGGAGCACTTGGCGTTCTCCTTGGCCCAGGCCACCATGCCCTTGGCCGCGTCCACATGGCAGACGCTGGCCCCCGCCTTGGCGCAGGCCACGGTGGCGCCGCCGGTGTAGGCGAACAGATTCAGCACCCGGATGGGCCGATCCGCCCGGCGGATGGCCTCCATGGCGAAGTCCCAGTTGGCGGCCTGCTCGGGGAAGAGGCCGGTGTGCTTGAAGTTCATGGGCTTGACCTGGAAGGTCAGGTCCTTATAGCGGATGGGCCAGCTCTCGGGCAGGTGGTTCTTGTCCCAGTGGCCGCCGCCGGAGGCCGAGCGGCTGTAACGGGCGTCGGCGGTGCGCCAGCCCTTGTGCTGGTGGTCAGACTCCCAGATGGCCTGGGGGTCGGGGCGCACCAAAATCTGCCGGCCCCACCGCTCCAGCTTCTCGCCGCCGCCGCAATCCAGCAGCTCATAATCCTGCCAACCGTCCGCTACCCACATAAAGCCATACCTCCGCATATTAAATCAGTATAGTATTATACAATAAACACATTTTGCCGTCAAGGCCGGACGGCTGGAGAAAATTGGGCAGCAAAAGCCCCTCTCCCGTTTTGGGGAGAGGGGCTCAGATTGTCAAAATAGCATCGCAGATTTCGTCGCGCCCGCAGGCGCGAACCATTGAAATCCGAAAAAAGTGACGACATGCGCGTCACTTTTTTCACTTCTCAGGCTACGAAGTGTGCGAATA
Source organism: Oscillospiraceae bacterium (assembly GCA_902765025.1). Classification (GTDB taxonomy): domain Bacteria; phylum Bacillota; class Clostridia; order Oscillospirales; family Oscillospiraceae; genus Vescimonas. Next base: position 7,131 of record CACWYC010000044.1, on the reverse strand, counting down.
GTGCGCCAAAGGCGTACTATTCGTGCGCGCAGTAGACTGCAATCCTATTGTCAAAAAACGGCATAGCCGTTTTTTGACAGAATCAGCCCTGGTTGGCCCGCTCCTGGAGGGCCTTCAGCATGGCCTCCTCGGCGGCCTCCTGGGCGGCGGCAATGTTGGCGGCGTTGATCTCGTCGGTGTCCTCCACCAGCTTGCACACCACCAGGTAGCGGTGGTTGTCGTCGCCGTTCTTGCACACGGAGAGGATCAGCACCCGGTCGCCGGCCACGGGGATATTGTCCTTATCCACGTTGGTGGAGGCGTCGGTCTCCTTCCAGAGCTGGGCAAAGAAATCGTTGAACACGGCGGGGTTGGTAAAATCGTGATAATACAGGATATGGTCCAGGGAATACTGGGCCCCGCCCACGATGCGGTAGGTCAGCCGGCGGCCCTCCTGGTAGACGTACACCACCTGGTCGTCGCCGAACTTGAGCTGCTTGAGGTAGGTCTGCAGGCCGCCGAACATGGTGCGGTTGGCCATGTTGTGACCGTAGATGATGGTGACGGGATCGTTCAGGTCGGTGCCGTTGGCCCGGATGCCCTCCACGTACGCCTCGGTGAACAACGTGCCGGTCTTGGAGGTGTTGCCGTCCAGGTCGCGGTTGAGGTAGTAGTCACGGTCGGTGGGGTGCTGGGCAATGGGATAGCTGACGTCGGCGGGGGTGCCCAGCACGGCGGAGGTGCCGGGAATCTCCAGCCAGGCGTACACGTCGGCGTATTTGTCCATGATCTCCTGGGCGCCCTCGGGCAGGATGACCTCTACCGGCTCCACTTCCTCAGGGGTGATGAAGATGGGCTCGTCATTGACAGGCGTCTCCACCTCCGGCTCGGTTTTTTTGCCGCAGCCGCCCAGGGCAGCCACCAGCGCCACCACCAGCACCGCGGCCATCACGCCGCAGGCCGTCAGCGTGCGGCGGCGGATGGGGCCGCGCATCTGAAAGGCCTTGATGAATCTCTGCATTTTTTCTTTCATATTCGTTCCCTCACTTTGTCGAATGGGGCACAATTCCACATTTATAATAACATTATAGCATATCCCGTTGGGAAAAGCAACCGCTTTCGCAGAGGATCGGCAGTCAGCGGCCCAGCATGGCCTTGGCCTTCAGCACCGCCACCACCGTTTTGGCATCCTGTATCTCCCCGGAGAGGCAGGCCTGGGACAGCTCCGTGAAGGGCACCCGGGACACGGTGAGGAACTCGTCATCGTCGGGATGGGTGTCCCCCATCGTCAGCCCCCGGGCCATGAAGAGGTACAGCCGCTCGGCGTAGCAGCCCGGGGAGGGGATCAGCTCGCCCATGGGCAGCCACCGCTCCGCCGTGACGCCCACCTCCTCTTGCAGCTCCCGCTTGGCGGTGACCAGGGGCTCCTCCCCCGCCTCCCGCTTGCCGGCGGGAATCTCCCACATGGCCTGGGCAAAAGCGTAGCGGTACTGCTGCACCATGAACACCCGGTCCTCGTCATCGATGGCCAGGATGCCCACGCCGCCGGGGTGGTCGATAATCTCCCGCAGGGCGGTGTTGCCGTCGGGCAGCGTGACGGTGTCCACGTGGAGCTTTACGATACGGCCGTCAAAAATATCCTGTCGGCCGACAAAGGTTTCGGTCAAATCCATGGTGCAAAATCTCCTTTTTTCGCTGGAATAACGGCCCTATTGTACCATAGTTTCGGCGGGCGCGCAATATTCACAGATTGTTACCGTTTTGTTTCTTGCAGCGGCGGGGAAAATATGGTATGCTATACGGGCACGACCGGGAAAGGAGGCGCATCCGCCATGGAGAAGTCCGGCATCAAAATCGCGGCCCAGAACCGCAAGGCCCGCCACGACTACTTTGTGGAGGAGCGCTACGAGGCCGGCATTGAGCTGTTCGGCACGGAGGTCAAGTCCATCCGTCAGGGCACGCTGAACCTGAAGGACAGCTTCGCCAACGCCAAGGACGGGGAGCTGTACGTCTATAATATGCACATCTCCCCCTACGAGCACGGCAACATCTTCAACCGCGACCCGGACCGGCCCAAGCGGCTTTTGATGCACAAGCGGGAAATCCGCAAGCTCCACGACCTGCAAAAGCAGGACGGCTACGCGCTGATTCCCCTGTCGGTGTACTTCAAAAACAGCCGGGTGAAGGTGGAGCTGGGCCTTTGCAAGGGCAAAAAGAATTACGACAAGCGCCAGGCCATCGCCGAGCGGGACGCCAAGCGGGAGATGGACAGAGCCAGAAAGGAACGGTATTGATATGACCAACGATCCCATTGCCACCATTGAGATGGACACCGGCAAGACCATCACCATTGAGCTGTACCCCGACATCGCCCCCCAAAGCGTGCGGAACTTCATCGCCCTGGCCAACAGCGGCTTTTATGACGGGCTGATCTTCCACCGGTGCATCTACGGCTTTATGATCCAGGGCGGCTGCCCCGATGGCACCGGCATGGGCGGCCCCGGCTACTGCATCCGGGGCGAGTTCGCCAGCAACGGCTTCCCCAACGACCTGCGCCACACCCGTGGCGTGCTGAGCATGGCCCGGGCCATGGCACCCGACAGCGCCGGCAGCCAGTTCTTCATCATGCACAAGGACGCCCCCCATCTGGACGGCGACTATGCGGCCTTCGGCATGGTCATGGACGGCATGGACGTGGTGGACGAGATTGTGTCCGTCCCCCGGAACATGATGACCAACAAGCCCAAGAAGCCCCAGGTGATGGCCAAGGTACGGGTGGACACCAAGGGCGTGGAGTACCCGGCGCCGGAGAAGCTGCCGGATCCCTACCACGGATAACAATAAAAACGGCCCCTCCCCTGCCCGGTGCGCCGGGCGGGGCGGGCCCCCATTGAAATACGGGGATGTAACGGTTTCGACGGGGGTGCGGAGCCAGGATAAGCGGGCGGTGGCGCCTGGCCACCTTAAAACGGGCAATTTATAAATTAAAGAACAACGATAATACCGTTGCCGTCGCTGCCTAAGTCAGCGACCGTCTGAACCGGAGAGGCCGCAGGCCGGGGAAGGCGTCGTTTATGCGGCGTCCGTGCGGCGGGAAAGAGTTGACCCGCCCACGCATTATGACTCTACTGAACCGTAACGTCTGTTAAGTGCCGTTGCGGGGAGGGAATGTTTAAATCTTAACTGCGCCCGGAGAAAATCCTGAGGAAGTGCTTTCGGACAGGGGTTCGACTCCCCTCATCTCCACCAGCAAAGAAACCTCTTTTGTCTACCACCGGCAAGAGAGGTTTCTTCTTAAAATTAATAGATTATGTTACAATAATGTAATAGAGGTGATTTAGTTGACGATTAAAAACGACATTGCTTCGTTGTGGGATAACGGAACAGACAAGCTTTGTTTGTTTGCTGTTTCAGCCGACAGCCAGTACAAATACATAAGCGGCAAGCCGTGTATCACATTTGGTGTAGCTTATGAGAACGAGAAATACAAAGGTTGTGATACCTTCACTCTTTTTGATCATTTCTTTGATGAGATTCTCGATGCAATGAAGAATACCTTTCGTGAGCTGAATGGCTCGTTCAGATTGGATGATAATTGTGCAGATACCGACGGCTATGTTGATTTTGAGATGAAAAACGGCAGATTACACGTTGAAGGACGACTTGGAGCAACCTTCTCATTGTATTCCTTAACATTTGAGTTTGAAGCCGATCAAACGCTATTGGGACTTCTTATTCAAAACTTAGCTTTTTGATTCCTTGGTGTACTTTTAGGCGTTCTTTATATGCTTTGGTACACTTTTACGCGCTCTTACACAGCAAAAAACGCCTTTTGTCGGTAGACAAAAGGCGTTTTTTACATAATCGAAAATGGGCTGGGGCGGACAGGGTCGTCCGCCCCTACGGAGTTATCGGTGCCGTTTGCAACCAACGGTGCCTTTCAGCACATTCGATGCGTGGGCACGGCGGGCCGGGGTCGTCCCGCCCTACGAAGAAACGCCCCGCCCCTGCGTAGGGCGCGACGACTCGGCGCGCCGTTCGCGGTTGGCGATACCCGCCGGGGCGCGGGCCGCTTGGCGCGGGCCGCCGAGCGCCAGTGACGGCCCGCGAGGTACGAGCGGCTGCCGGAACAAGTGCCCTTGGGGTAGGCGGCGGCCCCTACGGAGTTATCGGTTCCGTTTGCGGCGGTCAGCACCGTTTCAGCCCATTAGTTCCTCCGCCTTTTTCAGGGCGGCGGCTATGACCTGGTCCATGTCGTAATACTTATACTCCCCCAGGCGGCCGCCGAAGACGGTGCGTGTTTCCCCGTCGGCCAGGGCTTTATATTGGGCGTAGAGGGCGGCGTTTTTCTCGTCGTTCACCGGGTAGTAGGGCTCGTCGCCCACCTTCCACTCGGAGGAATACTCCCGGGAGATGACGGTTTGGGGCAGGTCGTTGCCATCGTCGTCCTTGCCGAACTGGAACCATTTATGCTCTATGATCCGGGTCCAGGGGGTGTCCCGGTCGGTATAATTCACGGCGGCGTTGCCCTGGAAGTTGGGCATATCCAGCAGCTCCGTTTCAAACCGGACGGAGCGGTATTCCAGCGGCCCGAAGCGGTAGCCGTAAAAGGCGTCGATGGGGCCGGTGTAGACGGTGGTTTTGGCCAGGGCGTCCAGGGCGGGGCGGTCTTGCAGATAGTCCACTCCCAGGCGCACCTCCACCCCCTCCAGCATCCGCTCCACCAATCGGGTGTAACCCCCCTGGGGGATGCCCTGGTAGAGGGCGTTGAAATAGTTGTTGTCAAACGTCAGGCGCACCGGCAGGCGGCGGATGATGAAGGCGGGCAGCTCCGTGCAGGGGCGGCCCCACTGCTTCTCCGTATAGCCCTTGACCAGCTTTTCGTAGATGTCCCGGCCCACCAGGGAGATGGCCTGCTCCTCTAAGTTGCGGGGCTGGGTGATGCCGCTCTCCCGGCGCTGGCGGTCAATCTCCGCGGCGGCCTGGGCCGGGGTGGTGACGCCCCACATGCGGTTGAAGGTGTACATATTGAACGGCAGGGAGTAAAGCTCTCCTTTATAATTGGCCACCGGGGAATTGGTAAAGCGGTTGAAGTCCGCAAATCGGTTTACATAATTCCATACCGCCTGGTCATTGGTGTGGAAAATGTGGGCGCCGTAGCGGTGGACATGGATGCCTGCCACCCGCTCTGTGTAGACATTGCCGGCGATATGGGGCCGCTTGTCGATGACAAGAACGGATTTGCCCCGCTCTTTCGCCTGCCGGGCGAACACGGCGCCGTAGAGCCCTGCGCCCACGATGAGATAGTCATACATACGCTCAATCCTCCGCTGTTTCGATGGTCAGCGTGCCGTCCAGGAACTGCTGGTAACGGTCGCAGATGCCCTCCACGTCGGTGCCGCAGACCACCTGGCGGCCCTTGTGGAGCCACAGTACCTTGCCGCAAAGCTGGCGCACCTGCTCCAGGGAGTGGGACACCAGGATGGTGGTGGCGCCGCCGTTGATAATCTCGTGCATCTTGCTCTCGCTCTTTTTGCGGAAGGCGCCGTCACCCACCGACAGCACCTCGTCCAGAATGAGGATGTCGGGCTTGACAAGGCAGGCGATGGAAAAGGCCAGGCGGGATTTCATGCCGGAGGAGAGCTGCTTGAAGGGGCGGTCCTCAAAGTCCTTCAGCTCGGCAAAGGCGATGATTTCATCGTATTTCTCGTCCATGAAGCGGCGGGTGTAGCCCAGCATGGCGCCCCGGAGATAGGCGTTCTCCCGGACGGTCAGCTCGCCGTCGAAGCCGCTGGCCAGCTCCAGCAGGGCGGCGATGCTGCCCTGGCGGCGGATGGTCCCCTCGGTGGGCACCATGATGCCGGAGACGGCTTTCAGCAGCGTGGATTTACCGGCGCCGTTGGAGCCGATGATGCCCAGCATCTCCCCCCGCTCCAGGGAGAAGGTGACGTCCTTATCCGCCCAGAACTCGGTGACATGGTAGTTGCCGGTGAGCTTGCGCATGACGAATTCCTTGAGGCCGATGTCCTTGAAATCGCCGGTGATGTACCGGATGGATACGTTGTTTACTTCCAGAATTGCCATCACGCCACCTCACACATAGTACAGGAACTGGTGGTTGTACTTCTTGTACATCCAGCAGCCCAGGGCCAGCACCGCCAGGGCCTCCGCCGCCATCAGCAGGTGATAGTGCCAGGAGAGCGTGAGGCCCTCTATGGTAATCACCCGGAAATACTTGATGATGAGATAGACGGGATTGGCCAGGAAAACGCGCTGGATCTGGGGGCTGAAGTTGTCCACGGAATAGAAGATGGCGGAGGCGTACATCAAGAGCTGGGTGAACACGCTCCAGAGATACTGCATATCCCGGAAAAATACGAACAGCGCCGACAGCACCAGCCCGATGCCCAGGTTCAGCAGCACCAGGCAGGTGATGGGGTACAGCAGCAGGAAAAACCGCCAGGTAAAGGCGACGTGATCCAGCACGCAGAACAGCAGGAACACCACCAGCGTCAGGCCGAAGTTGATGAGGCACTGGGCGTTCTTGGCCAGCAGGAACAGGTACTTGGGCACGTTCACCTTGGTGAAGATGGAGGCGTTGTCCATCAGCGAGGTCATGCCCTGGTTGGTGGAGTCGCTGAAAAAGGCGAACACCAGGTTGCCGCAGAAGAGGAAGGTGGTGTAGTGGGGCGTATTGCCGCCGAAGAACTGGGTGAACACCAATCGCATCACCAGCAGCGACAGCAGCGGCGACAGCACGCTCCAGGCCATGCCCAGCACGGTGCGCTTGTATTTCTTTTTGAAGTCCCGCTTCACCAGCTCCTCAAAGAGGAAATGGTGGGTTTTGAATGTCTGTAACATAGTGAAATCTCCTGATGTGGTGAAGGAGTAGGGGCGTGGATGGCAGGCCGGGCGCGGCGCACCCCCTTGCAGGTGTCATTCCTCATCCTTCCACAGTCCCAGATGGTAGAGGCAGCGGCGGAGGGTATAGCCCAGGTCGTGCTCCCGGAGGCATCGGATGCCGCCCATTACCTTGCGGGGCAGCCAGGTGACGGCGCGGCCCAGGCGGAAGGAAACGGAGCCCTTGATGGAATTGAGTTCCTCATCTCTCTCCTGTTTTAGTCCGCTCACCGCGCTGTCATGGAAAGCATC
>CACWYC010000043.1 GCA_902765025.1 Oscillospiraceae bacterium | reverse complement strand
GTTAATCGTCTAAAAAGTTATGGGGAGCTGCCTGATTTGCAGTTCCCCATAACTTTTACATTGAATTGTTTTTTGAAATTCCTATTTTGCAACAGGCCCATTTCTTCAGGTTTCCCGTCCTCCGCCAATGCCACTATCTTAATGACATTGGGCGGGAGCTTCCATATTTTGGGCATGAGAAAACCCCGGAACCGTGATGATTCCAGGGTTTTTGAATGGAGCTGCTGGGCGGATTCGAACCGCCGACCTCATCCTTACCAACTATCCGGGTAGGTGTTTTTACTTGTATTTACTTGTTGCTTCTTATAGACCGCAATCCCTTTTGTACCAACGGTTTGCGGATTTTTGGTGTTGTCATTTGTTGCCAGCGTTGGCGGCTTGAAAATGTGAGTTTTTTGGTGGCGATGTGAGTTTTTATGTGAGTTTTTCCGGGGGCGATATGATACAGAAATCCGGCGGGTGTGGTGTCCCGCCGGATTATTTCATGGAATGGAGAAGAAGGGGGCCGCTGTGAAGCTGCCCCCTGCTCTTTATCGGGCCACGCATTTTGTTATATTCGGCATTCTCCGCCGATCATCAACCGTTGGCCCTGGCCCTCTGAATGGCCTCCCGCATGGTGGCAGATGCCCTCTTGCGGCTTTCCTCGTTGGCGTGGGCGTACATTCGCAGCGTAACGGCGCTGTCACTGTGGCCCAGGTTTTCCGACACGGAAACCAGGTCGGCCCCATTGGTGAGGGCTACACTGGCATAGCTGTGGCGCAGCTTGTGGGGGTGCAGATGGTCTATTGCATTCTTTTTGCCGAATTTCTGCAAGTATCTTGCCGGGCTTTGGGGGTGCATGGGAAGGGGGGAATCGTCTTGCGTGAAAACAAACTGCGAGATTGCCCGGCGGCTCTGCTCCAGGCGCAACTGCCGGAGGAGGCCCATCACGGCGTGGTCAACAAAAATGGTTCTGCATTTGCCGTTCTTCGGCGTGTCCAGGTAGATGCCCTTATCCTTCGTGTACTGGAGGTTCCCTGCCACGGTGATGCAGTTTTGCTCAAAGTCTACATACTGCCATTTGAGGCCGCAAGCCTCGCCACGGCGAATCCCGGTGTCAATCATCAAGCGAATCATGGCTTGCCATTTCAACGGCTCATGGGCCAGGCAATCCTCGATATGGGCCAGCTCCGCCTCGGTGAATGCCTCTGTTTTTTCGCTCTTTGCGGTGGTTTTGGAGGCTTTGGGGCGTTCCACCTTGTACATGGGGTTCTGCGGTATCATATCGGCCATGAATGCGTCTTTGAAAATCAGATTCAGAATGGTGTAGTACTTGATAACGGTGGCGTGGCTCTTTCCCTCGCTCTGGATGGAGAGAAGAAGGGCCTTTATCTGCGCCGGGGTGATCTTCGGCATTTTGAAATCCCCCAGGGCGGGGAGAATGCGGAGATCGAGGCAGCGCTGGAAGTTGCTGCGGGTGTTCTCCGTGGCGGTGATGGTGATTTGCGGCATGAATACCTTCTCGCAGTACTGGCGCAAGGTGAGAATTTTTGCCTCCTCCCGCTTCGCGGCCTCCTCCGCTTCAATGCGGTCTTTCCTGGTCTGAACATCTCCGGCCTTGCATTGCCGCTCAAACTCTGCGCTTACTCTCGCCAGCTCCCGCTGAATGGCCTTATCGCTCCATCCGGCGGGAACATACCAGCGTGTGGCGAAGGTTTTAGCGTCTTTGGCGTGGTATCTGATTTCATAGAACCGCTGGCCCTTACTGGTGGTCTTTAGTGTTGCGCTTGCCATGATTTAGTCCTCCCTCGACAGTGGATTCACTACGCCTTCGATTTCCTTCCACTCACGCCAGGAAATATTGGTTTCCTGTAAAAGAAGAAAAAGGGCATATTCCGAAGTGTTACTTATAATGCGGTCTAATGCCTCGTTGCTTATTTTAGTAATGGGATTTGAATAATAGATAACACGGTTTTCCCTTGTATCATCTGGTGTGCGTTCATCATCTGGTATTCGCTCAAACTCGAATCCTTGTGCCTTTGCAAGCAGATAAAATGCATCGGCTGGAGCAGTCCTCTTTTTATAAATCTGTTTTGCTTTTGCCCTCACAAAATCAAATTCCGTTAGGTATTCATCATACCCCATAATAAACTCGATTCGGGTTCCGGGGAACAGGCTGGCAATCATTTCAGCCCTGTCTCTTGTCATCCTGTTCCCGGTCAAAAATCGAGAAACGGTCACCGGAGATAGGTCGAGCTGCTCTGCAAGCCATTCCTGGCTCTTTCCGTGCGCCTTTAAGAGCGCCTTTATGTTTTTTCCCGAATTCGCGCTAATTAGTACAGACTTCCTCCCCATCAAAGGCCCCTCCTTAACACTTAAATTATTATCGTTTATATTGAGTATTCTTATCATTTACGATAAGATAATACCATGATAGGGAAGAGAAGTCAACCATCAAAACGCAAAGAGAGGAGATAAGAAATGAATGACTTTCTAACCATTCGGGAAACGGCAAAGCTGGGCATTGTATCGGAGAAGATGCTGCGGCGCATGGTAAAGCGGGGGGAGTGTCCGGGTATTTATGCCGGAACACGGTTCCTTGTGAATGTGAAGCTGCTGGAAAAGGCACTGGAGGAAATGTCCCTGTCCTGTGGGCGTGAGAGGGGCAAGGAGAAGGAGGCGGCACGATGAACGAGGAGGTTTTTACGGTGAACAAGAAGGTTTTCCTTCATATCAAGGCGGCGGCGGAGGTTACCGGCCTTTCGGCGTACTTCCTCCGGCGGGGGTGTCGGGATGGTTCTGTTCCCCATATCCGGGCGGGAAGAACCTATCTGATCAATCTCCCGGCCCTGTTGCAGCGGCTTAATAACATGAGTGAGGAGGCGAAAGTATGACCATAGAGCAGATTATCCCCAGGGGTGAAGAAAACGCGCTGACGGGCCTTGAATTGGCCCAAATCAGCGGTTTGCCGCTCCGCCAGGTCACACGGCAGATTGAAATGGCCCGGAAGAACGGCGCTCCCATAGCCGCCAACAGCAGCGGAGGCTATTTCGTGGCAACAACCGGGGCAGAAATGCGGAATTATCTCCGCTTGCTGAACCATCGCGTCCGCTCCTACCATGTCACACTGTCCGCCATCAAAGAAACCATAGAGAGGATGGAAGGGCAGCTTGCCCTTGAAGGTGGTGATCTTGGTGGCAAAGGGGAGGCGGAGAGGGAATAAGCCGCTGCCTTTTTGGTGCAGCGCGGAAACGGATTGCGTAGAGAGAAGCGGATTCCTCCAGGCCGGGCGGTCTGTATTTCTGTCGGCGGTGTTTCAAGCCCTTTCCCCGGCAACGAGATACACATATCTGTGCATGGTGCTGGAGGCGAAGGGGCAGAGGAGCTTTATCTTTCCCCGCCACACGGCCCGGAAGTATGGGATTCCTCCTAACTGCCTCGTTCGGCAAGTAAAAGCGCTGGTGGAGGCGGGCTTCATCATCAGCAACAGCGGAAAAACGACCAGGGAACCAAACATATACGAGTTTTCGCAGAGATGGAGAACGGAAGAACGGAAATAGTCGTTTTGGCTAACACATTGCGGGTTAACCCTCGCGGGAAATGTTGTCACAATGCGGGTTAATCTCGCCGCCACACGGAGGAAAGCACTAACCCGCATTGTGACAACCAGTGAGAAGAATCAAAGGGAATCCTTGTCACAATTCGGGTGACATATTTACATATCTACCATGGGGGAGGTGAAGAAAGTGACAGCAGAAGAACGGCGGCGGTTCCGGGAGGTGGAACAGGCTGACATTCCCACGGCGCTGACGATTTGCCGGGCTATCCGTGACGATGACCGGGCCAGCGCTGCGGACAGGCTGGAGGCAATCCGGGTTTTGTTCGCGGTGAAGGAAGTACGCGAAAAGCGATAAAGAAGGGAGGGGTGGATTCGCCCCTCCTTTTTCTATGATTATTTCTTTTTGACGGCGGCGGCAAAGCAAGGGCCGGAGGGGGCAAACAGTTACGCAAAAGTCCGTGATGTGGTGGAGGGGAGGAAACAAAGGCGGCAAGCGGGTTTCGGCGGCGTTGTGATGTAAAAAAGAGTATGTTTTGTGTGTACAATGGGTTCCCATTTCCAGAGGCCCTTAAAACGCCGGGAATGGGCCTTTGCGATACCCTGCTCCCGCCCGCCGGAGATAGGGCGAAAGCGGTAGAGGAGCAGCGCAGAGGGCCGGGAAAAGGCTGTGGTGGCAGCGCCTTTCGGCATACAAAAAAACGCCGCCTATTTAGGGGCGATGTGAGTTTTTATGTGAGTTTTTCGGAAAAGGGTATGGTGAGGGCTTCCATATTTTGGGCATGAGAAAACCCCGGAACCGTGATGATTCCAGGGTTTTTTTAATGGAGCTGCTGGGCGGATTCGAACCGCCGACCTCATCCTTACCAAGGATGCGCTCTACCGACTGAGCTACAGCAGCATATGGCGACCAAGATGGGGCTCGAACCCACGACCTCCAGCGTGACAGGCTGGCGTTCTAACCAACTGAACTACTTGGCCGTATCGCTTTTGTCGAAATCGAGCTTAACCAATATAGCAGTTTTGCCCCTCGTTGTCAATAGTTATTTTTGAAAAATATCAGCAATTTCTGTCCAGTTTCTGTCCCGCTTTTCGCCTTATCCGAAAATAGGCCCATCGTTTACAAATAATTTATTTTACCTGGGCGCCGTTGTTTGGTATACTCTTATCAGAATGGCCCGCACCGCCATTGACATGATTGCAAAAATGGTCTAATATAATATGCGACATTAGATTGAACCCGGCCATCGCCGGAGCAAGGAGGAGTGCAATATGGCGTTTTGCCTCATCACCGACACCTCTGCCAACCTGCCCACAGACTATCTGCTGCGGCAGGACATCGCCATCATCCCCTTTACCTATTTCTACGACGAGCAGGAGCACACCTGCCTGGACATCGACGCCTTCAACGGCGAGAAGTTTTACGGCGCCATCCGCCACGGGCTGAAGGTCACCACCTCCCAGATCAATCCCCAGCGGTTCATCGACGCCTTTACCCCCCGCTTGCAGCAGGGGCAGGACATCGTGTACGTGGGCATGTCCTCCGGCATCAGCGGCGCCTACCAGTCCGTCGTCATGGCGGCGGAGGAGCTGCGTGAGGACTTCCCGGAGCGGCAGATCTGCACCGTGGACACCAAGGCCGCCTCACTGGGCGAGGGGCTGGTGGTGATGCAGGCCGCCCGGATGCGGGACATGGGCATGGAGGCCCAGGAGGCCGCCTTCTACCTGCGCAAGTACAGCGAGAACGTGTGCCAGGTGTTCACCGTGGACGATTTGATGCACCTGCGGCGCACGGGCCGCCTTTCCAACGCCTCCGCCTTTGTGGGCACGGTGCTGAACATCAAGCCGGTGCTGATGGGCAACGAAAACGGCCAGATCATCGCCGTGGAGAAGTGCCGTGGCATGAAGAAGGCCATCGCCGCCCTGGCCCAGCGGTACGACCAGCATGTGCTGCACGCCGAGCAGCAGACGGTGTGCATCGCCCACGCCCAGAACCCGGAGGGCGCGGCGGAGCTGGCGGCCCTCTTGCAGCAGAACCACCCGCCCAAAGAGGTGCTCACCGTCATGTACGAGCCCGTCACCGGCTCCCACGTGGGCCCCGGGGCCCTGGCGCTGTTCTTCGTAGGCGACGACACGGTGCGCCAGCCGTAAACATATTAGATAAAGGACGTTTTTTACATGAGTGACAAGAAAAAAGAACTGCTGCGCTCGGTGAAATTCCTGTTTTTCTCCATCTCCGCCGGGCTGATCGAAATGGGCGTCTTCGCCCTGCTCAACGAGCTGATGCACTGGCCCTACTGGCCCTGCTATCTCATCGCCCTGGTGCTGAGCGTGGTGTGGAACTTCACCCTCAACCGCCGCTACACCTTCAAGAGCGCCAACAACGTGCCCATCGCCATGCTGAAGGTGCTTATCTTCTACGCCGTGTTCACCCCCGTCAGCACCTGGCTTGGTAACTACCTGGCGGAGAGCTGCGGCTGGAACGAATATTTAGTCACCATTCTGAACATGGTGTGCAATTTCGTACTGGAATTCCTGTATGACCGGTTTTTCGTCTTCGGCAAGACCATGGACACCAACGACATTGCCCGGCGGGAGCAGGAAAAGCAGGCAAAATAAGAGAGAATCATAAAAATAGGGGCGGGGAAACTCCCGCCCCTATCGACATTTTCCTGCCGAGCTTATATAATAAAATGGTAACGATACCATCTGCCGCCTGCGGCGGAAAGGAGGAATGCGGATGAACAGCGCCAAGCAGTATAAATGTCCTGCCTGCGGCGCCCCCATCGGCTTCGACGCCGCCACCGGCGACGTCACCTGTCAAAGCTGCGGCAACGCCTTTGACATCTCCACGCTGGAGACGCTGGAACACGACACCCAGTCCTTCCAGTGGGGTGACCATCTCCACCAGGAGGACACCGCCACCATGGAGGGCACCCGCACCTACCAGTGCGTGTCCTGCGGCGCCCAGATTGAGGTGGACGCCACCACCGCCGCCACCCGCTGCCCTTATTGCGACAACAACGTGGTGCTTACCGACCAGGTCAGCGGCGGATTGCGGCCCAACGCGGTGATTCCCTTCCGCATCACCCGGAAGGAGCTGCCCGCCGTGGTGAACAAATTCTACCGCGGCAAGCACCTTTTGCCCAAGACCTTTCTGTCCCAGCGGAAGCTGAAGGAGGTGCAGGGCATCTACGTGCCCTTCTGGCTGTTCGACTGCCGGATGGACGGCAACATGGTGATGCAGGGCACCCGCATCCGCCACTACCGGGAGGGGGATTACGACTGCACCGAGACCTCCTACTATCTTCTGGAGCGGGAGGGGGAGATGTCCTTCAGCCGGGTGCCGGTGGATGCCAGCGTGAAGATGCCTGACGATCTGATGGACTCCCTGGAGCCCTTTGACTACGCCGACCTGGTGGACTTCAACGATGCCTATCTCTCCGGCTACCTGGCCGACCGGTTTGACAGCAGTCCCGACGCGGAGCTGCCCCGGGCCGACAGGCGGATGCTCAACAGCGCCGTGGACGTGCTGCGGCGCACCGCCATCGGGTACAGCAGCGTGACGATCCGGGCCAACGGCATGCACATCACCGACGCCGACGTGCGCTATGTGCTGCTGCCGGTGTATCTACTCAACTACGAATACCAGGGCAAAATCTACCGTCTGGCGGTGAACGGCCAGACGGGCAAGGTGGTGGGCAACCTGCCCATCAGCAAGGGCCGCAGCCTTGCCTGGTTCCTGGGCAGCGGCGCCGTCGGCGCGGCTGTGGCATTCCTGCTGGGAATGCTGCTGCAATAAGGAGGTGGCGGCAATGAAACGGTTTTTTACCATTTTCCTGTGCCTGACGCTGGCGGCGCTGCTGACCGTCCCCGCCTGGGCCGCCATGGACACCTCTCTGCCCCGTGTGGTGGATGAGCTGGACTGGCTAGAGGACTCCGAGGCGGCCGAGCTGAACGACTACATTCTGGCCCGCTCGGAGGAAGAGGGCGTGGACGTCGGCATCTTTCTCATGACCCTGATGCCCGACGGCATCGACTATCCCTCCGACTACGCCGATGCGCTCTATGCCCGGGGCGGCTACGGCTGGGGCGATACCGGCCGCTGCGTGATGCTGACGGTGGATATGTATCAGGGTCTGCTGGCGGTCACCTCCTATGAAGGGGACGGCGAGCTGCTGACTCCCGGCCAGAGCGACGCCGTCAGCGACCTGATTTTGGACTATATCAACAGCGACGCCCCCATCGCCGGCTCCCTCACCGAATTCGTGGATCAGGTGTATGACTACGTGGCCGGACGCCGTGTGGCGGAGGAATATGACACGGTGGCGCTGCCCGACTGGTACCCCGACGACGTGGCCTCCTTCGTGGACTTCCACACCGCGGCCTCCACGCCCCGGGTGGTGGACGACGCCGACCTCTTTACCGACGGCCAGGAGGCGGCCATGGCGGTGAAAATCGCCGCCTTGCGTGAGGCGTATAACATGGACTTCGTGGTATACACCTCCCCCAGCGCCTACGGCATGGAGCACAACATGCTGGCGGCGGACTTCTATCAGTTCTGCGGCTACGGCGTGGGGGACGATTTCTCCGGCGGCGTGCTGCTCATCTGCATGGACCCCATGGACCGGGGCTGGTTCACCGCCACCTGCGGCAGGTATAGGGACTTGTATACCTCCCAGGCCAACGAGCGGCTCAACGCCCGGCTGCGGCCCTGGCTGGTGCGGGGCGCGGAGGGGGAAGAGGACGCCTACGGAGAGGGCGTGCTGCAGTATCTGGACGACACCGCCGCCGTCATGTCCGGCAAAAAGGTCTATGATTATTCCATCCCCGGCGTCATGGCGGTCATCGCCTTTTTGCTGGTGGGCGGCATCACCGTGGGCATAGAGCGCCACAAGATGAAGACGGTGCGCCAGGCCGCCGACGCGGAGGAATACCTGGTGCCCGGCAGCTTCGACCTGCGGCGCCACCGGGACTTCTACCTCCACAGCACCGTCACCCGCACCCGCCGGGAGAGCAGCTCCAAGAGCGGCGGCGGAGGGGGCGGCTTCTCCTCCTCCGGCGGACGCAGCTTCGGCGGCGGAGGCGGCAAATTCTGATACACCCACAGATACATTGATTTTTACATATTGAAAGGAGAATCATTATGGGACTGATTAAAGCGGCAGTGCAAAGCGCCACCGGCGTGCTGGGCGACCAGTGGAAGGAATACTTTTATTGCGAGGCCCTGAGCGCCGACGTGCTGGCCACCAAGGGCGTAAAGCGGGGCCGCCACGGCAGCGACAACATCATCTCCTCCGGCTCCGTCATCGCCGTGGCCGACGGCCAGTGCATGATGATCGTGGAGCAGGGCCAGGTGGTGGAACTGTGCGCCGAGCCCGGCGAGTTCGTCTTTGACGCCTCCACCGAGCCCTCCATCTTCAACGGCCCCCTGGGCGAGGGTCTCACCGCCATGTTCCAGCAGATGTGCAAGCGCTTCACCTTCGGCGGCGTGGCCCCCAAGGACCAGCGCATCTACTACTTCAACACCAAGGAGCTGCCCGGCAACAAGTACGGCACCCCCAACCCCATCCCCTTCCGGGTGGTGGACCAGCGTGCCGGCATCGACATCGACGTGTCCGTGCGGTGCTTTGGCGAGTACAGCTACCGCATCACCAACCCCATGCTGTTCTATACCAACGTGTGCGGCAACGTGTCCGGCGAGTATACCCGCGAGGCGCTGGACAGCCAGCTCAAGAGCGAGTTTTTGACCGCCCTGCAGCCCGCCTTTGCCCGCATCAGCGAGCAGGGCATCCGTTACAGCGCCCTGCCCGGCCGCACCGAGGAGCTGGCCGCCGCCATGCGTGAGGCCCTCAGCGCCAAGTGGCGTGATTTCCGGGGCATCGAGGTGGTGCAGGTGGGCGTCAACTCCGTCACCGCCAACCCCGAGGACGAGGCCATGCTCAAGGAGATGCAGCGCAACGCCGCCTTTATGGACCCCGCCCGTGCCGCCGCCCACCTAGTGGGCGCCCAGGGCGACGCCATGAAGAACGCCGCCGCCAACCCCGGCGGTGCCGCCGCGGCCTTCATGGGCATGAATATGGCCGGTCAGGCCGGTGGCTTCAACGCCGCCGCCCTCTACCAGATGGGCCAGCAGCAGAGCGCCCCCGCCGCCCCCGCCCAGGGCTGGACCTGCGCCTGCGGCAGCGTCAACCAGGGCAAGTTCTGCCCCCAGTGCGGCGCCCGCAAGCCTGCCGGCGCGGTGCAGTACCGCTGCGACAAGTGCGGCTGGACGGTGCCCCAGGGCCAGCAGCCGCCCCGGTTCTGCCCCGAGTGCGGCGACCCCTTTGACAATAACGACATCGTGGGCTGAGCGATTGCGATAATAAAACTGCGAGGCGTGTTGCCCAATGTCATTAAGATAAGATGACAGGAAAGATACCTCGTACCCAAAGAAGGTGCGGGGTATTTTTTCTGAGAAAAATAGAAGAAAAAGCTTGACAAA
>CACWYC010000042.1 GCA_902765025.1 Oscillospiraceae bacterium | reverse complement strand
CGTTCCGCGCCACATTGTAGGGGCGGACGACTCTGTCCGCCCCATTTAGGTGGTGGTTCGGGATGAACCTCATCCCGTGACAGGTCAGTTAAGCCCGCTCCTGCCGACAATACTTGGCAGGCCGACGGGCCCGGAAAGATAGGTAGCGCCAACACAAAGAACCCGGATACTCGAAAGAGTGTCCGGGTTTCTTTTATATTTCGTAGGGGCGGGGCTCTGCTCCGCCCTCACGCCTCGGGATGGAACCCAACTCGTAGGGCGGGACCTATGTGTCCTGCCAAATTCATTTCTCTCCGATATGTAGCGTCAAAAAATAGAACCCGGATGTTCACAAGAGCATCCGGGTTTCTTCTTTCATTGGTCTTTATCTTCTGCCGCTGCAATCTTTGCCAGCGTGTCTTCCTTGATGGCCTGGCGCAGCTCGGTGAGATACGGCGAGTGGGCTACGTTGCCCCAGGCATAATCCACGTTGAGCTGGTATTCATGGGGTTCCCAGGTTTCGATGGGGGATTCGTTGTGCTGAATGACGGCCTCCAGTTTATCCAGCGCCTTGTACAGCTTGGCCTCCGGCGTCTCCAGGGCGTTCATCTCAGCGTAGAGCGCCGCCATATCGTGGCAGTAGGGTGCGGGCAGGGAGGCCACCCACTGGGCCAGGGTGTCGTCCTCCTTTTGCTCGTCTGCTTTCGTCTTCAGGAAAGAGGGGATGTCGCCGGTAAAGCACTCGCCCAGATCGTGAATCAGGCACATGCGAATGACCTTGTCCATGTCCAGCTCCGGGAACTCGTCCCGCATAAAGAAGGCCATCAGCGCAATGCGCCAGCTATGCTCCGCTACGCTTTCCGGTCGCCCTTTGGAGGTAGTGCAATGGCGGATTTCATCCTTCAACCGCTCTGCGATGTGCAGCACATCCAGTAAAGCTCTTACGTCCATGTGAACACCTCATATTGTAATAATGTATGCTATGGAAAAATCCCCCACGTGCGTGGAGGATTTTTTGGTGACCCGTACCGGATTCGAACCGATGTTAAAGGCGTGAGAGGCCTCTGTCTTAACCACTTGACCAACGGGCCGTTATGGTACACCATCAGTGGGCGCGTCATGAAAGCTGCCGGTGGCAGGTTTCATAGCGACCGTCCCTGACCAAAAAGCCGAGCCAACGGCGAAGGCTGATTGGAGGAAACAGAGAAATGGTGCGCTGGGAATAGATGAAATGCACATCCGTGCATGAACTGACATTGGTACACCATCAGGGACTCGAACCCTGGACACCCTGATTAAGAGTCAGGTGCTCTACCAACTGAGCTAATGGTGCATAGGCATCGACTTGCATTCTACCAACTGAGCTAATGGTGCATTTCCAAATCGCTGTCGCTATTATAGCGGAGGAAATGCCGTTTGACAACCCTTTTTTATATAAAAATGCATATTTGCGCGCAAAGCTGGCGGGACAGGGGAGTGGTAGCACAAGTTATGGCGTCTCCAGCAGATACTGCATATAGGCGGCTGCGGCGTCTGTCCGCTGGCTGTTGGCGATGACCCCCAGATACACCGGCTCGGTGATGCCCGCCCGCTGCATTACCGGCAGCTCCGTCAGCAGCAGGCCATTGGACACCGTTTCCGTCTCTACCACATGGCTCTCCGCCTCGTTGAGCTGGTACTCAATGAGATTGTCCGACAGCACCACCTGATTTTCCGTAAGGTAGGGGACGGCCAAGACTGCCAAGCCGCTGTTATCCGCCAAACCGTGGTTTTCCGCCAGCAGGCCCGATAAATCCATCAGATAGCCATTGGAGGACAGCAGGTCGTAGCCCTCCCGGTTCATAAAAACTACATCCAATTTCCGCGCCTCAATGGCACCCATCACCTTCATCTTGGAGGCGTAGGCGTACTGCTGGTTTACCGTGTCGGCGTCCTGTGACAGGTACAGGTCGGCGTAGAGATAGACCTGGACCCGGGCGGCGTCATAGTCTGAGGCGGTGAGAAAGCCGTCGGTCAGCTCCGTCTGCAGATCGCTGCCAACGGCCACGTTCACCAGCGCCGTGTACAGCACCGGCTGCCGCTCCGTCAGCCTGCGGTGCAGCGCGATGCCCACGATCAGCAGCGCAATAAGACCCAGAATGATGGGCCATTTATAATAGGTGAAGATGTGGTCCGCCTTGGCGGCGGGGCTCATAGCGCGAAAAGCCGCCTTGCGGGCGGCTTTTTCTTCGGGCGAAAGCTTCATTCCTCGTCCTCCTCCGGCGTCCCGGATACGGCAATCAGTACCCGGTTCATGATCCAGGCACTGACCATGGCGCACATTCCCTCGCCGAAGAGAATCAGCGGCGTGAAAATGGCCACCACGGCGAAGAACATGGCGAAATGAACGGCGAACACCAAAATGGTGGCAAACAGATAGTGGGTGCCCACCAGGAAGGCGTTTTTCAGCATATTGCGGTTGGTGTTCTCCACACTGGCCACCAGGGGGAAGAGAAACTCCAGCACCACCACGTATACCACCGCGGCGGCGATGACCAGGGCCATCACCAGCGTCCACAGGATGGCCACGGTGCCGGTGGTGGTGAGGCGCAGGTGGTAGAGCACGTAGATGTCGGTGCCCAGAAACAGCCCCACTGCCAGCATGATCAGCCACAGCACGGTGGACTGCTTGAAATTCTCCCGGAAAGCACGGAAGAAGGCGGCAGTTACGTTGCCCTCCTCACCCCGGACAATCTTCAGGCACACATAGTACAGCGCGGTAGTGGCGGCGCCCATGGTAAAAATGGGGATAGAGCAGACGAACCACAGCAGATTTAAATAGCAGCAGTAGCATATTTTCATTAAAATCTGGCTGAACTTGCTGTCATAGGCAAAGAATTTCATAGCGCCTCCTCGGAACCACAGGTGGACTCCCGCTCAATGAGATCGGTTTGGGTGTGGACGATGCGACAGTCCAGGGACGGCTCCTTGATGCGGGAGATCAGCAGCATCACGGCGGAAAAGGCCATCACCTGGGTGTGGATGTGTACGGTGGTCAGGGGCGGCTGGCTGCTGCGGGACTCGGCGCAGTCGTCGAAGCCGCACAGCATCACGTCCTCCGGCACCGATTTGCCCAGCTGTTTCAGCGCCTGAAGGGCGTCGAAGGCGGCAAAGTCGTTGGCGCAGATGAACAGCTCCGGCAGCGTGTCCAGTTTACCCAGCGCCTGGGCCAGCGACTCAGGCTGGGTGTTGCGGATGATATACCGCTCGTCCACCGGCACGCCCGCCATCAGCAGGGTGCCCCGGAAGGTGTAATACCGCTCAAAGAAGGACTGACAGTGGTTGTAGTCCCCCAGAAAGCCGATGCGCCGCACGCCCTTTTCCAACATCTGGTGGATGAAGCGGGCGATTTCCGAGGTATTGTCCATATAGAGCTGGTCGGCCCGCAGCGTGCCGCCAAAATGCTTCACCGGCCCGTCCACAAACAGCGTGGGGAGGCCCAGGTCGCAGATCATGTCGGCATAAGCTTTGTCAAATACCTCGATGCACAGCACGGCGCTGGTGCGCTCGGGGACAAAGGTGATGGGCAGCGTACCGTTGCGCAGGTCATCGGGGCTGACGCGGTGGGTGTTGAGGGTATAGCCCAGCAGAGAAAGCTCCCGCTGCAGCCGGTCCAGCATCAGCGAGGCGAAGTGGGACTGGGCCAGAAACACGGTGGTCAGCAGCGCGATTTCCCCCTGAAAGCCGGTGGCGGCCAAGGGGTCCCCCGGCTGGGCAAAGGCCCGGACGTAGGAGAACTGCTTGTAGCCCATCTCCACCGCCTTCTGCAAAATCCGCTCCCGGGTGGCATCCGCCAGACCCTCCGTATTGTTGATGGCTTTGGACACGGTATTGCGGGACACGCCCAGAGCGTCTGCAATGTCCTGAATCGTCACTTTTTTCATGGCTTTCACCTGTTATTCTCAATATTACATATATAGTATCATAGAATTGATACAGATGTCAAACGATTCCGGGGAATAAAATGTGCAATTGTAAACTTTCAGAAAAGTGCTCTTTGTAACATCTGACAAATTGGGCGTATGCCATCTGTATATATTGTGCAAATGTAAAAAATCTGTTGACACTAAAGGAGCGTGATGCTAAAATCAATTTGTAAAAAACCGTGCAGTAGTGTGCAAATGCACAATCTCGGAGGGGCATTACACATGAAGGACGGGAAAAAGGAGGAGTTCCATGAAAAAAGCCCCGACGCCGAACGTTGGGAATGGAGTCGGAAGCAGCAAGCTGCATAACACCCTGGTGTATCTGCAGCAGCATTGGCAGTTGTATCTGATCTTTATGCTGCCTGCCTTCGTGCTGACCATTATTTTCCGTTACTTCCCCATGGGCGGCATCATGATCGCGTTCACCGAGTACAACCCCATCCGCGGCATCTTTGGCAGCGAGTGGATCGGATTCGAAAACTTTACTCGTTTCCTGTCCTCTCCCGACTTCATGCGTTACCTGGTCAACACGCTGAAGCTGAGCGTTTACGGATTGCTGTGGGGCTTCCCGGCACCTATCCTGCTGGCCTTCCTGCTCAACCGTATTCTCAGCTCCAGCATCAAGCAGAAGATCCAGCTGGTG
This sequence comes from Oscillospiraceae bacterium, assembly GCA_902765025.1. GTDB lineage: Bacteria > Bacillota > Clostridia > Oscillospirales > Oscillospiraceae > Vescimonas. The sequence goes on along the minus strand of CACWYC010000042.1, from coordinate 6,366 downwards.
CTGTACATGCCCAACTTCATCTCCGTGATCGTGCTGTGCGGTATTGTCCGCATCCTGCTTTCCCCCACCGGCATGATCAACTCCCTGCTGGGCACCAGCACCAACTTCATGACCATGCCCTCTGCTTTCCGTACCATCTACATCGCCTCCGGTATCTGGCAGGGTGCAGGCTGGGCGTCCATCATCTACACCGCCGCACTGTCCAACGCCAGCAAGGAGCTGAAGGAAGCGGCTGTCATCGACGGCGCCAACATCATTCAGCAGATCAAGGCCGTGGAGTGGCCCGCCATCAAGGACACTGTGCTGATTCAGTTCATTATGTCCGTTGGTAACATCATGTCCATCGGCTTTGAGAAGGCCTACGCACTGCAGACGGACCTGAACCTCAACACCTCCGAGATCATCTCCACCTACGTGTATAAAAAAGGTCTTCTGGACGGCGACTACGGCTTCTCTACCGCCGTGGGCCTGTTCAACACGGTCATTAACGTTGTCCTGCTGATCTCCATGAATGCCATCGTCAAGAAGATGAACGATGGTAAGGGCATTTAAGGAGGGCACAAGATGAGCGTGAAAAAGAAGAGCGAATTCGCCAAGTATCCCGCAGTGGATAAGACCATTCTGATCATCGGCTATATCATCCTGGGCCTGTTCATCGTGGCCATCATCCTGCCGATGGTGTACATCATCCTGGCTTCCTTTATTGACCCCGTAACGCTGCAGAACAGCGGCCTCACCTTCGACTTCTCCAAGTGGACGCTGACGGCCTATGAGCGCGTGATGAGCAACGCCCAGATCTGGGTGGGCTTCCGCAACGCGCTGATTTACTCCGTGCTGTTCACCATCATCTCCGTGGTGGTGACGCTGCTGGCGGCTTACCCCATGTCCCGTGCGGACTTCAAGGGCCGTGGGTTCTTCAACACTATTTTCGTTATCACCATGTTCTTCGGCGGCGGCCTGATCCCCACCTACTTGCTGATCAGCAACCTGGGCATGCTGGATACCATCTGGGCCATCCTCATTCCCCCTGCCTTCAGCGTGTGGAACATGATCATCGCCCGCACCTACTACATGGGCATCCCCCGCGACCTGCAGGAGGCCGCTGAGATCGACGGCGCCACCGAAATGATCTACTTCTTCAAGATCCTGCTGCCCGTCTGCACTCCCATCATCGCCACCATTTCCATGTGGCAGTTCGTGGGTATGTGGAACAGCTACTTTGACGCCATGATTTACCTCAACAGCGCCTCCAAGCAGCCCCTGCAGCTGGTGCTGCGGGCTATCCTGATTCAGAGCCAGCCGGAGCCCGGCATGGTGTCCGATATGCAGTCCACCGCTGAGCGCGCTCAGCTGGCCGAGCTGCTGAAGTACGCCACCATCATCATTTCCTCCCTGCCTCTGATGATTATGTACCCCTTCTTCCAGAAGTACTTTGACAACGGCATTATGGCCGGCGCTGTCAAGGGCTGATGCGGCCTTCACAGGCAAAACCTGTTTAAAAAGGATAAAGGAGAAAAAAGTATGAGCAAAATGCGCAAGATTCTTGCCGTTGTCCTGGCTCTGGCCATGACCATGGTGCTGCTGGCCGGCTGCGGCGGCAGTACCGGTCCTACCGGCGGCGAAGCCGGTCTGGAGGTGGACGCTGATTCCCTGCAGTTCCCCTTGGCGGAGACCGCTCAGATCAGCGGCCTGATCAATTATCCCGCGGGCACCGAGTCCGAGCCCAACAACCGCACCATCTTCAAGCGTCTGGAGGAGCAGACCAACGTCCATGTGACCTGGAAGGCCATCCAGAGCGACCAGTGGGGCGACAAGATTGCCCTGGAGATGTCCAACATCAAGACGCTCCCCGAGTTCGTGTTCTCCGCCGGCTTCAGTGATCCCGACCTGCTGAAGTATGCCAAGCAGGGCGTCATCATCAACGTCGAGGACTACATCGACAAGTACATGCCCAACCTGTGCAAGGTGTTCGAGCAGGCTCCCGAGTATCGCACCATGTGCACCGACGAGAACGGCCACATCTGGGCGCTGCCCTGGATCGAGCAGCTGGGCTATGAGAAGACCGCCATCCAGACCATCGGCAACATGCCCTTCATCAACGTGGGCTGGCTGAACTTCCTGGGCCTGGAGATGCCCAAGACCGTTGACGAGTTCGAGCAGGTGCTGATCGCTTTCCGCGACAACGCCGATAAGCTGAAGGCTGAGTTCAACATCGAAGGCGACATCATCCCCCTGGCCTGCATCGTGGGCTCCGGCAACGAGGACTGCCGCGTGCTGACCAACGGCTTCGGCGAGGGCTACGGCGATCCCGATGACGGCCGCCACATCGTCGTCACCGACGAGGGCAAGGTCATCTGCTCCGCTTCCGCCGAGGGTTACCGCAAGGGCGTGGAGTGGCTGCACAAGCTGTACACCGAGGGCCTGTTCGATCCCGAGGCCTTCACCCAGGAGTGGAGCACCTACGTGGCCAAGGGCAAGTCCGGTCGCTACGGCGTCTGCTTCAGCTGGGACGTGGCCAACATCGTTGGCCTGACCATGAACGAGATCATCGACGGCACCGCTCCCTGGGCTCCTCTGCCCATGCTGGAGGCTGACGTCCGCAACCTGACCCCCTGCAACGGTTCCTACACCTCCGGCTTCGATCGCGGCCGCTGCGTGGTGACTGCCAACGCCAAGAATCCCGCTCTGGTTTGCGCCTGGCTGGATCAGATGTACGCTCCTCTGCAGAGCCCCCAGAACAACTGGGGTACCTACGGCGAGGATGACGGCTTTGATATCTTCGTGATGGGCACCAACGCCAACGGCGAGCCCATGCTGCAGCACGCCAACCTGGGCGACCACTCTCCCGTGGAAGTCCGCGAGGCGGAGTGCGTGGGCGGCCCCCTGGCTATCCTGGATAGCTACTACGGCGTGTACGTCACCTGCCCCGACGACGCTCAGTATCGTCTGGACTGGATCAAGGACATCTACACCCCCGATATGCACACCAAGTACGTGTTCCCCAACGTGTTCATGAGCACCGATGATACCAAGACCATCTCCAACCTGAACGCGGATATCTACAAGTGCATCAACACCTTCCGCGCCAACGGCATCATGAACGGTGTCACCGACGCCGACTGGGAGAAGCTGCAGAGCGACCTGGCCGCTTACAACGTGGACCAGTACCTGTCCATCTTCCAGAAGTACTTCGACGCCTACATGGCCGGCTAATGGCTGTACCTTGTCCGCCTCTTTGTGATAAGAAGCGGTAATCTTCCCCGCCTGGGGCAACCCAGGCGGGCGAAGAGAAGGGCTCCCGCGGCGGAACCCTTCTCTTTGCCCAAACCCCAACAGGAGGAAATGAAATGACCAGTAAGGCTCTGCAAAAAGTAAGGGATTTTGAAAAAAAGTATCTGCCCTATGTGCAGGCAGAGCAGCCCAAGTTCCATCTCACCGGCGGTATCGGCTGGATCAACGATCCCAACGGCTTCGCCCCCTATAAGGGCGAATATCACCTGTTCTTCCAGTATTACCCCTACGACACCAAGTGGGGCCCCATGCACTGGGGGCACGTGAAGACCCGCGATTTCCTGCACTGGGAGCGTCTTCCCGCTGCCATGGCGCCGGACACCGAGTATGACCGGGACGGCTGCTTCTCCGGCAGCGCCGTGGAGACCCCCGACGGCAAGCATCTTTTGATGTACACCGGCGTGCGTAACGTCCGCCGCCGCAACGGTATGATCGAAGCCTTCCAGACCCAGTGCATCGCCATCGGCGACGGCGTGGACTATGAGAAGGTGAGCTGTAACCCCGTCATCCAGGGCGACCTGCTGCCCGAGGGCGGCAGCACCCAGGACTTCCGCGATCCCAAGATCTGGCGGGAAGGGGATATGTACTACGCCGTCATCGGCAATCGCTGCGCCGACACCAGCGGCAACATCCTGCTCTACCGAAGCCCCGACGCCATGCACTGGGAGTTCGTCAGCGTGGTGTCCGCCTGCCATAACCAATATGGCAGCATGTGGGAATGCCCCGACCTGTTCCGACTGGATGAGAAGGACGTGCTGCTGGTTTCCCCCCAGGAGATGACCGCCATCGGCCTGGAGTTCCACCCCGGCAACGCCAACGTGTGCCTCATCGGCCAGATGAATCCCGACACCCATCATCTGATGCGTGAGAACGTGCAGGCCATCGACTACGGCCTGGACTTCTACGCCCCCCAGACGCTGTTGACAGAAGACGGCAGACGGGTTATGATTGGGTGGATGCAGAACTGGGAAACCTCCTCCTGCAAGCTGTCCTCCCTGCGGTTCATGGGCCAGATGACGCTGCCTCGTGAGCTGACCATCCGCAATGGCCGGCTGTGCCAGAACCCCGTGCGGGAGCTGGAACAGTACAGGGGCATTAAGATTGATTACCATTATGTGCTGATTAACGGCGAGACCAGTCTCCGGGGCATCAACGGCCGGTATCTGGATATGACCGTTACCATCCGGCCGGGCAATGAGGCCAGCATGTTTAAGTGGTTCCGCCTGTATGTGGCCAGGGACGGCGAGCACTTTACCCTGATTCGCTTCCGCCCCGACACCAGCACCATTAAGGTGGACCGCACCCACAGTGGTTTCCCTCACGACATCGTCAACGTCCGGGAGTTCCCTGTCTGGATGAAGAATGGCGTGCTGAAAATGCGGGTCATTATGGACCGTTACAGCCTGGAGCTGTTCGTCAACGACGGTGAGCAGGCTGCCTCCTTCGTGCTGTATACGCCGCTGGAGGCCAACGCCATCAGCTTCTCTTCCGACGGCAGCGTGCTCATGGATGTGGAGAAATACGAGTTGGAGATGAATTGATTCATGGCAAAGACATTTGACGTCATCGCCCTGGGCGAGCTGCTGATTGATTTTACCGAAAACGGCAAGAGCGAGCAGGGGAACCCCCTCATGGAGGCCAACCCCGGCGGCGCACCCTGCAACGTGCTGGCCATGCTGGCCAAGCTGGGCAAAGAAGTGGCCTTTGTGGGCAAGGTGGGCAAGGATATGTTCGGCCGCCAGCTCCGGGACGCTGCCGCGGACGCCGGCATCTGCATGGACTACCTGATGGAAGACAGTGACGTACATACCACCCTGGCTTTCGTCAAGACCTACCCCGGCGGCGACCGCGACTTCTCCTTCTACCGCAACCCCGGCGCGGATATGATGCTGCGCAGCGACGAGCTGCCCTTGGAGGCCCTGCAAAGCACCCGCATCTTCCACTTCGGCACCCTGTCCATGACCCATCCCGAGGTCCGGGAGGCTACGAAAAAGGCGGTGGCAGTTGCCAAGGAATCCGGCGCGCTGATCTCCTTTGACCCCAACCTGCGCCCGCCCCTGTGGGAGAGCCTGGAGGAGGCCAAGGAGCAGATTGCCTGGGGCCTTGCCCACTGCGATATTCTGAAAATCGCCGATAATGAGCTGGAATTCATGACCGGCCAGACCGATTTTGAAGTCGGGGCCGCCATGCTGCAAAAGGATTATCCCAACATCCGGGTGCTGAACGTCACCGCCGGTGCCGACGGCAGTTACAGCTTCTACGGCGACAGCCATGTGTTCGTGCCCAGCTTCCGCCTGGGCGGCACCATTGAGACCACCGGCGCCGGTGATACCTTCTGCGCCTCGGTGCTGCATTTTGCGCTGGAGAACGGCATCGAGGGCCTCACCCAGCAGCAGTTGACTGCCATGCTGCGCTTCGCCAACGCAGCGGCATACCTGGTCACCACCAAAAAGGGCGCCATCCGCTCCATGCCGGAGCCGGAGCAGGTGCAGGCAATTTTGGCGAATCACTGAATCGTAATTTCCACGGCCCCGACCACTCCACTTTCTGGCCGGACACGCTGTGAAAAAAGGAGGATGAAAACGCCCCGGCTCGGGCTGCGGCAGTGTGGAGACCTGTCGTAAAAGCAGCGCCACGCAAGTGGGCTGTGAGGGCACATTTGGCGGAGGCCGTGTGTCCGGAGTCGAAATTATGGCATCTGTTCAGCTGAAAAACATCAAGAAAGTGTACCCCTTCGTCAGCGGCGAGCAAAAGAAATCCAAGAAGAAAAAGGACGATGAACCCGAGAAGAAGAAGGTAAACCTGCAGATCACCGACGAAGGCGTGGTGGCCGTGCAGGAGTTCAACCTGGATATCGCGGACAAGGAGTTCATCGTGCTGGTCGGCCCCTCCGGCTGCGGAAAGTCCACCACCCTGCGCATGGTGGCGGGCCTGGAGGAGATCTCCGGCGGCGAGCTGGTCATCGACGGCAAGGTGATGAACGACGTGGCCCCCAAGGATCGTGATATTGCCATGGTGTTCCAGAACTATGCCCTGTACCCCCATATGACCGTGTATGACAACATGGCCTTCTCC
>CACWYC010000041.1 GCA_902765025.1 Oscillospiraceae bacterium | reverse complement strand
TTGTAGGGGCGGGGCTCTGCTCCGCCCGATGCCCCGGTTGTGGGCGGAAAAGGGCGGAGCAGAGCCCCGCCCCTACGAAGAAAAGCGTGCTCGCCGCGACCGGCGGTGCGTTTCCGCTGCCCTGCTGCCGGGCGTGGCGGGACACATAGGTCCCGCCCTACGGGGGAATTGTCGTTGCGTTGTGGCGTTCATTCGGCGGGGTGGTTAGCGGAGGGCAAGGCGGGCCGCCGGGGGCGGCGGCCCCTACGGACAAAATCGCGCCCTTCGCAACCAGCGATGTCTTTCCGCAGCCCTCTGCCGGGTGTGGCGGGACACGTAGGTCCCGCCCTACGGAGGGTTGTTACCGTTTGCCGTGCAGCCGGGCGGGATGGGTGTCGCTATCGGGCGGCGATGGCGGCGGTTATCATGTCAGTGGTCGGGGTTGCGGCGGGGACGGAATGGGGCTATAATGGGGAAAAAGCGGGCCGTTGGGGCCCGGAAAGGCGGGAATCGGGTATGGAGGACACCATTTTGCTGCACACCGGGTGCGGCGACGCGCGGGGGCTGCGGCGGCAGGAATGCCGGGCCTTTCTGGGCGTGCCCTACGCCCGGGCGGAGCGGTTCGGCTACGCGAAGGCGGTGGAGCGCTGGGAGGGCGAGCTGGACGCCACCCGGTTCGGCCCCAGCTGCCCCCAGAACCGGGCGTGGCACGAGCATCTGGAGCATCCCACCCGGCGGTTTTTCAAAAAGGAATTCCGGGAGGGGCTCCAGTTTACCTACGACGAGGACTGCCTCAACCTGAACATTTACACGCCCCATGGCGCCGCCGCCTGCCCGGTGGTGGTGTTCTTCCACGGGGGCGGGTTCGACTCGGGGATGAACTGCGAAGCCCCCTTTGACGGCGGGGCGCTGGCGGCGCGGGGCATCGTCACCGTGTTCGCCAACTACCGGGTGGGGGTGCTGGGCTACCTGACCCACCGGGAGATACAGGCAAAATACGGCCGGGACGGCAACTTCGGCCTGGACGACCAGTTGACGGCCATCCGCTGGGTGCGAAGCCACATCGCCGACTTCGGCGGCGACGGCGACAATATCACCATTATGGGCCAGAGCGCCGGGGCCATCTCGGTGCAGTATATGTGCCTGAACGAGAATAACCGGGGTCTGTTCCGCCGGGCCGTGATGATGAGCGGGGCGGGGCTGTTCCCCCGCTTCGCCCTGCCCCGGCGGGCGGAGGACACCCACGGCTACTGGCAGGAGTTCATGGCCCTGGCGGGCTGCGAAACCCTGGACGAGCTGCGGCAGGCGCCTTTGGACGCCCTGTTTGACGCGGTGGAGGCCATGAAGCAGCGGCGCAAGGACAACACCTACCACAATATGCCGGTGGTGGACGGGGCGCTGCTGCCGGACACGGTGGACAGGCTGATGGCCCATCCCCTGCCCCTGGACTACATGGTGGGCTGCACTGCCGGGGATATGTACGCCCCCATTATGGCCCACATCGGCAGCCGCTTCGCCCGGCGGATGGGCGGGTATCTATACTATTTTGACATTCCCGCCCCGGGGGACGACAACGGTGCCTTCCACTCCGCCGACCTCTACTACGTGTTTGAAACGCTGGATCGCTGCTGGCGGCCCTACGGCGGGCGGGACTACCAGGCGGCGGGGCAGATGGCGGACTACCTCGCCAACTTCGCCCGCACCGGCGACCCCAACGGGGAGGGACTCCCCCAATGGGACAAGGCGGGGCGGGGAAAATGCGCGCTGCGCATCGCCCCCGAAGGCACCGCCATGGGGCGGCCCGACTACCTGCAAATGACCCGCCATTTCCTCACCAAAGGAGAGCCGAAGGCATGAAATTTCAGCACGATTTTACCCTGTTATCCGCCACGCCCCACTGCCGGGAATACGGCTGCGACGGCGTGACCATGCGATTGGACTTTTTTGACCACATTCTCCGCGTTGCGCTGCTGCGGCGGGACGTTCCCCCGGTGCCCACCTGGAGCGTGTGTCCCGGCACGGCGGACTGCCCCCGGGAGGGGCGGGACAAGCTGTCCAGGTCGGGCTTTACCCTTGCCGCCCCCGCCGTGACGGAGACGGACAGCGCCCTGTCCTTTACCCTGGACGGGGTGGATTTCACCGTGGAGAAACGGAACTTCCGCATTACCGGGCGGACGGAGAGGGGCATTTTATACCAGGATCGGGACGGACTTGCCTATAACTTTGAGGGCGAGCTGGGCCGGGGTACCCTGCACTACACCCGCCGGGAGGCGGGGGAGCGCATCTTCGGCCTGGGGGACAAGTGCGGACGGGTGAACAAGGCCGGGGACAGCTTCGCCCTGGGCTGCGGCGACGCCATGGGCTTCCGGGCCGAGAGCAGCGACCCGCTGTATAAGCAGGTGCCCTTTTTTATCTGCGAAAACGGCGGCGGCAGCTACGGCGCCTACTATGACACGTACAGCAACGGACGGGTGGACCTGGGCCGGGAGCACGACAACTATTTCCAGCCCTTTAAGACCGTGGGGTACGAGGAGGAGAACATGGTGCTCTACCTCATCCTGGGCACCACGGCGGAAATCGTACGGCGGTTTTCCGCATTGTGCGGCGAGATGGCGGCGGTGCCGGAGTGGGCCTTTTCCTACTGCGGCAGCACCATGGAGTACACCGACGCCCCCGACGCCGACGCACGGCTGCGGGGCTTTGTGGCCCGGTGCGAAAAGGAGGGCGTCACCGCCCGGGGCTTCTATCTCTCCAGCGGCTACACCCAGATCGGCGACAAGCGGTGCGTGTTCCACTGGAACCGGGAGAAGATCCCCTCCCCGGAGGGGCTGGCGGCCCATTTCCGGCAGCATGGCATGGAGATTTTGCCCAACGTGAAGCCCGCCTTTTTGACGGATCATCCATTATATGACCAGATGGCGGCGGAGGGGCTTTTCCTCCATTACGGCGACGGGCGGCCCGCCCTCTTCCCCTTCTGGGGCGGCATGGCCAGCTATCTGGATTTCACCAACCCGGCGGCCTACGACTTCTGGAAGGAGCAGGTGCGGACAGAATTGATCGACCGGGGCTACCGCCACATCTGGAACGACAACAACGAGTACGACGTGTGGGACGAGGACGTGATGGCCTGCGGGTTCGGCCGCCCCCTGCCCGCCAAGCGGATACGGCCCCTTTTCGCCTATCTCATGGCCCGGGCCAGCCGGGAGGCCTGCTGTGAGGCAGGCGTCGACGAGCCCTGCAACGTGTCACGGTGCGGCATAGCGGGCACGCCCCGGGTGGCCACCACCTGGACGGGGGACAACTACACCGCCTTCCGGGAGCTGCGGTACAACCACTACCAGGCCATGACCATGTCCCTGTCGGGCTTCTATTTCTTCGGGCCGGACATCGGCGGCTTCGCCGGGCCGAAGCCGGATGAGGAGCTGTTCTTCCGGTGGCTGCAATACGGCGTGTTCCTGCCCCGGTTCGTGCTCCACTCCTGGAAGCCGGGGGAGCCGTCCACCATGCCCTGGCTGTACCCGGAGAAAATGGCGGCGGTGCGGCAGATTTTCGCCCTGCGGGAGGCTCTTGCGCCCTACCTCCACCGCCAGATGGAGCGCAGCCGCCGCAGCCATGACCCGCTGATTTACCCTGTGTTCCTGCGGCAGCCGGGGTACGACTGCGACAGCGACTGCTTCTTCTGCGGCGACGATATCCTGGCCTGCCCGGTGTTCGACCAGGGGGCGGACAGCGTCACCGTCACGCTGCCCACCACGGCGGAGCGCTGGCGGCTGCGGGGCCAGGGAGAGACGTATCCCGGCGGGGAGACCGTCACCATACCCTGCCCGTGGGAGGGGCTGCCGGTGTGGTTTGTGAGAGAATGAATGGCGCTGCGCGCATGAAAAGTGCATAAAAAGGGCCTGTTGCAAAAAATGTAAAAGTTATGGGGAACTGCAAATCAGGCAGCTCCCCATAACTTTTTAGACGATTAACTCTTGCGATTCGGGCTAAAAACCGCATTTTGCAACAGACCCGATGAAATTCATTTCGCTAAAACTCATAATGTGTCCACAGGCTCAGAATTTTCACCGTTTTCTCCTGCTCCAGCACCTGGTACACCAGGCGGTGCTTCACGTTGATACGGCGGGAAAGCGCCCCCTGCAGGTCGCCCCGGAGATGCTGGAAGGGCGGCGGATTGCGGTAGGGATCCTGGCGCAGCAGGTCGATCAGCGCCCGGGCCTTGGCGTCCAGCTTGGCGGCCTTTAGCTTGGGGATGGCGGCAGCGGCGTTTTTCGTATAGACGATGGTGTACATTACCACTGCACCCGGTCTTCCCCGAGGCAGTCCTCCACGTCTGTCCGGAGGCCCTCGACGATCTCCTGCCGGGTAGCGGGCATGGAGGAGAGGTACAGCGTTTCCATGATGCTGTTGTATTCCTCCTCGCTCATCACCACGGCGTTGCCGTCCTTGGTGCTGACGTTCACCGGCTCATTATACTTGATGGTCTGCTCCAGCATGCCGTAAATGTTCCGGCGGAAGTTGGTGGCATTGGTGTTGATCATGGGATTCACCTCCTGTTGCGTTCATTATAGCGTACGCATTTTGCCTTGTCAATATGCGTCCATTTCGCATAAATTGACGGCGCATCTTGCCAGCGGCGGCGGCAGCGGGTATAATGGGTGTACCTGTACCATAAAGGAGGCGGAGCCCATGGAAGAGGCGCTGCGGAAATACTACCTGACGGACGACGGCAACTGCGCCGAAGCCACGCTGCGGTATTTGAACGACGTATACCGCCTGGGGCTGCGGGAGGAGGACTACACGCTGGTCAGCGGCTTCGGCGGCGGGTGCGGCTGCGGCATCACCTGCGGGGCGCTGTGCGGCGCTATGGCCGCCCTGGGGCGGCTGACGGTGGAGGGCCGGGCCCACGCCACCGAGGGCTTCCGGGAGCTGTGCGCCGACTATGTGGACGCCTTCTCTACCGCCCTGGGCGACACCAACTGCGCCGCGCTGAAGGCGGAATACTTTCAGGACGACGGCACCCGGTGTCTGGAAACGGTGACGCTGGGGGCGGCATTGTTCCGGGAGTTCTGCCAGGCCAACGGGATTTTCCCCAAAGAGGATTGATTTTTCATTATTATTTTTTATGCGAAGGAGGGATGGCGCCGTGCAGAATAAAACGTGGGCCAAAATCATTGCCCTTTTGGCGTTGGTGCTGGCGGCGGCGTCCCTCTATTTTCTGTACCGCCGGGAGAACGACACGGTGGTGGAGGTCTATTACGCCGGGCAGGTGCAGCACGTCATCGACCTGACCCGGGTGAAGGAGAGCTATATCATCGACGTGGAGACCGAGGGGGGCCACAACACCATTTTAGTGGAGCCGGGCCGCATCTGCGTGGTGGAGGCGGACTGCCCCGACGGCATCTGCGTGCAGCAGGGATGGCTCAGCGACCAGGCCATGCCCATCGTGTGCATGCCCCACGGGCTGGTGATTTCCCTGCGCAGCGGCGCCGCCGCCGACGGGGCCACACGGTGACGCTATGGACGCGAAACGCTTGACAAAGCTGGCCCTGCTGACGGCGGTGGCCCTGATACTCTTCGTGGTGGAGGCCCAGATCCCCGCCCCGGTGCCCATTCCGGGGGTGAAGCTGGGGCTTGCCAACATTGTGACGGTGTACGCCATGTTCCGCTTCGGGCCCAAGGATACGCTGCTGGTGCTGCTGACGCGGGTGGTGCTGGGCAGCGTGTTTGCCGGGTCGGTGATGGCGCTGTGGTTCTCCCTGGCGGGAGGGCTGCTGTGCTGGGCGGCTATGGCGGCGCTGCGGAAAATCCTGACGGAGCAGCAGCTATGGGTGTGCGGCATCCTGGGGGCCATGTGCCACAACCTGGGGCAGATGGCGGTATGCCTGGCGGTGTACCGCTCCTGGGCGGTGGCGGTGTACATCCCGGTGCTGCTGCTCAGCGGCATCGTGACGGGATTGTTCACCGGGCTGACGGCCCAGTTTTTATTAAAACGGCTGCAGGGGCGGTTGTGAAAATAGGATTATGATGATTGAAGGGAACTGCCGGGATGAATCGGCAGTTCCCTTTTTTATGGCAGGTAATGGGGGCGGAATTATTCTGTGGAATCAGAATGGCGGGACACGCAGGTCCCGCCCTACGTAAAAAATCGTTCCCATGCGCGACCAACGCATCATTTATCAGACCCACCACCGGGTACGGCGCGCCGAGGTCGTCGCGCCCTACGACGGTTTCCGTTTACCACCCACCCGGCCCGAGCGGTGGTCAATGCCTTAGCTACGGGCCGCCGGGGGCGTCGGCCCCTACGGTGAGGATTGTCGCCGTGTACCATTCATCCGGCCTTGGCGGTGGTCGGTGCCGGGTCGCGGGCGCTTCTTGAAGCGCCCCTACGATAGAAACGGCAGTGGCAGATTTTGCTTAGAACAGATCCAGTGAACTGTCCAGATAGATTGCCTCCCGGACTTTCAGGTGGTATTCCGGGCGGGTCAGGTAGTACAGCAGGAATTCCAGCACCACCGCGCTGCCCAAGCTGCGGCCCTCGATTTTGAAGTGGCGGAAGCCCGCGGGCAGGTACACGTTCTGGATGTCCCGGATGCCGATGAAGGTGGGGCGCTCCATGGCGGCGGAGAAGCGGTAGCCCCCCTCCCCTGCCCAGGGGCAGGTGTGGGCGGCGTTCTCCCCCAGGCTTTGGCGGCTGACGGCTTCGTAGCAGGCCCGGCGCCGGGTACACTCCGGGTGGCAGCACTCATTGCAGAGAAATTCCACCTTTTGCTTCAGGGCATCGGGGAGGGCGTTTAAGTGGGCAAAATCCTTATTCAGCCGGAAATCCGGCACCACGAAGCGGAAGTCCTCCCGGCGCAGTTCTTCTTCCAATTGGGCGAAGTCCGTCAGCACCTTGGTGGTGGAGGAGACGAAGTAAAAGGCGGGGTATCGCTCCCGGAGATAGGACAGCAGCACGTCCGAGGTGAGGATGACGCCGGTGGCCACGCCGCTCCCGGCAAACGCCTCGCACAGGGCGTTGCACCGGGGGTCATGGAGATGCTCCTCCCGCAGCAGGGAGTTGCTGAAGGTGAGCCGGGCGGAGACGCCGTATTCCCCCAGCAGCGCCGCCACCTCTTGGGGCCGACTCTCCCCATCGCCCACCCGGCCGCCGCCCCACAGGCAGTCGGCGGGGGCGCCGTAGAGGGAGCCGATGTCGCACCAGGGGTAAAACCACGCCCGGTGCTGCCGGTACAGGGGCAGAAAGGCCCGGTAGAGGTCGTAGAATTCAAAGAGACCGGGGAGGTGATAAAAGGCGGTCATTCCACCTTGTCCTCCGGGGCAGCGTCGGACTTGACTTCGTCCTCCGAATCGTTTTCTTCCTCCTCGTCCTCGCCGCTGCGAAACAGCAGGCCAAAGCTCATGCCCAGGCACATGCCCACCGGCAGCCATAGGCCAATGTTGTCGGTGGCGGCTCCGATGGCGGCGCCAATGGCCATGCCCAGCGCCAGGCCCAGCGCCAGGCCGGAGCCGCCCTTTTTATCCTCGTTTTTCTCCCGCTTTTCCGGGGATTCCTTCATCTCTTTTTTATCCATGGTAATCCTTCCTTTCTCTCTTCAGCCGAAGAAGGCCCGGAGCTCGTCCTCATTGCGCAGCACAATCTCCGGCGCGCCGTGGAGCATCACGTTGTCGAAGCCGTCGATAAAGCTGCGCACGTCGGTTTTGTAGCCGATGCAGCGCTTGCCTTTGGCGTAGCAGTAGCCCAGCTCGAAGCAGGCCCCCTCGTCGGGCACCCGGCCGTCAAACAGGAACAGCACCGTGTCGCACCAGTCCATGTGGGCGCAGTCCAGCTTGAATAAATAGTTCCGCTTGGGCAGGCCGTCAATGGTGTCCGGCAAATCCGCCACGCAGCCGCCGTCCCGCTGGGGCAGGAAGGTCTCGTGGCCGCATTGGCGGAGAATTTCGTCGATGCGCAGGTTGAAGGCCCGCTCGCCCTCAGAGAACAGGGGCGCGGCGATGTAGATTTTTTGCTTTTCCATAGGTGCCTCCTTACAGCGTTTTGGCGTTGGCGTGGGCGTGGTAGACGGTGCGGGGATGGCGGGCGAGAATACGCTGCCAGTCGGCGGCCAGGGCGGGATTGTCCTCGTAGGCCGCCAGGTAGGATAGCGGCTCCAGGTCACCCACGAAGCAGTCGCCGTCATCCAGCACCAGGGAGAGGCTGTCGGCGCTGTGGCTGGGGGTGGGGATCAGCTCCCCGGCGATGCCCAGGGCGGCGAGGCGGGCCCGGCTGTCGGCCCAGGGGATGACCTCCGCCGCCGTCTCGTCCGCCGGGACGTAAGCAAGGCGGCTGTCACGGGCGAAGATGGGGTCGGGGTCATGGAGGTGGGGCAGCTGCTCCTGCGTCACCAGCAGCGTCACGCCCCGGCGCTGCAGTTCCCCCGCCAGGCCCATGTGGTCGCCGTGGCAGTGGGTCAGCAGCAGGTGGGAAATGGCGTCCAGCGTCAGGCCGCTCTGCTTCAACGCCCGGAAGAACGCCGGCAGCGTACCGGCCCAGTCGGTGTCCAGCAGCAGGCCGCCGGTTTCGGTGGGGAAGTAAAAGGTATTGGTGTTGCCGTAGCGGAGGAGTATCATACAATCACCCATTTGGCGTAATGGATTCTTCACTATGGGGATTATAGCGTATTTTCACGGGGGCGTAAAGGGTAGATAGGGTATTCCGGAGCGAAATGCGTCTTGTAATCTCCCGCCGCTCCTTTTATAATTATGGAAAACAGACGGCATAAAAGGGGGCTTTGGCGTGAAAGCGGATGTGATGTTCTTTGACACGGAAATCCACGGTGAAACCGGTAAGGTGCTGGATATCGGCGCCATCCGCAGCAGTGGCGTCCGGCTCCACACCAAGAGCCTGCCCGCTTTTGCCACATTCATCCGGGGCAGCCGCTTCTTCTGCGGGCACAACATTCTGGCTCACGACCTCAAATATGTGGGCAATCTGATACAGGACGCCTGCCCCGGCTATATCCCCATTGATACGCTGTGCCTGTCCCCGCTGCTGTTTCCCACGAAGCCCTATCATAAGCTGCTGAAAAACGACAAGCTGCAGGTGGACGAGCTGAACAACCCTCTCAACGACGCCATCAAGGCCGCGGAGCTGTTTTATGACGAGCTGAACGCCTTTGAGGCGCTGCCTCCCGCCCTGCAGAACGTCTACTGCGGCCTGCTGGGGAAAACGCCGGAGTTTTCCGGCTTTTTCACCTATCTGCGCAGAAATCCCGGCGGTGATATTGTGGGGGAAATCCGCCGTGCCTGGGCCGGCCGCATCTGCGCCAACGCCGATCTGGCGCTGCTGGCGCGCAAGACGCCTGTGGAGCTGGCCTACACCCTGGCGCTGATCTATGCCGACGACAAGCATTCCATCACGCCGCCGTGGGTGATGCGTCACTATCCGCGGATGGACAACGTGATGAAGCTGCTGCGAGCCACGCCGTGCTCCCAGGGCTGTCCGTACTGCAAGCAGCGGCTGAATGTACGCACGCGGCTGAAGGAATATTTCGGCTATGACGGCTTTCGCACCTATGACGGCGAGCCGCTGCAGGAGCAGGCGGCCCAGGCGGCGGTGGACGGGAAGTCGCTGCTGGCGGTGTTCCCTACCGGCGGCGGCAAATCCATTACATTTCAGCTGCCCGCACTCATGGCCGGAGAGACCTCCCGGGGGCTTACCGTGGTCATCTCGCCGCTGCAGTCGCTGATGAAGGATCAGGTGGACAACCTGGAGCAGCGGGGCATCGTGGACGCCGTCACCATCAATGGGCTGCTGGATCCCATCGAGCGCAAGGCGGCCATTGACCGCGTGGCCAACGGCACCGCCTCCCTTCTCTACATCTCCCCCGAGTCTCTGCGCTCAGCCACCATTGAAAATCTGCTGCTGTCGAGAAACGTGGTGCGCTTTGTCATTGATGAGGCCCATTGTTTCTCCGCCTGGGGGCAGGATTTCCGGGTGGACTATCTGTATATCGGCGACTTCATCCGGATGCTGCAAAAGCAGAAGAATCTGAACCACGATATCCCCGTGTCCTGCTTTACCGCCACGGCAAAGCAGAAGGTCATCAGCGATATTCAGGCGTATTTCCGGCAAAAGCTGGGGCTGGAGCTGCAGCTCTTCACCACCCGGGCCACCCGCCGCAACCTGCATTACGCCGTGCTGTTTAAAGAAAACGACGCTGAAAAATACGCGGAGACCCGCAATCTGATTCAGGCCAAAAACTGCCCCACCATCGTCTACGTCTCCCGGGTCAAGCACACCTATGACCTGGCCCGGAGACTGCAGGCGGACGGGTTCTCCGCCCAGCCTTACAACGGCAAAATGGACAGCACGGAAAAAATCCGGATCCAGAATGATTTTATCCGGGGCGATACCCAGATTATCGTGGCGACGTCGGCCTTCGGCATGGGCGTGGATAAAAAGGACGTGGGACTCGTCATACACTACAATATCTCCGATTCGCTGGAAAACTACGTGCAGGAGTCCGGCCGCGCAGGGCGCGACACCTCCCTTGACGCCGACTGCTACGTCCTGTTTAACGATGGGGATTTGGACAAGCATTTTATTCTGCTGAACCAGACGAAGCTCAGCATCAGCGAGATACAGCAGGTGTGGCGCTCGGTGAAGGACCTGGCCAGGCATGACGGCATTCTGAGCTGTTCGGCGCTGGAATTGGCCCGGCAGGCAGGATGGGACGACACCGTCAGCGACGTGGAGACGCGGGTAACCACTGCCGTATCCGCTCTGGAAAACGCCGGGTATCTGGTGCGCGGGCAGAATGTGCCCCATATATATGCTGACAGCATACTGGTCTCCAATATGGCGGAGGCCGCCGAGCGTATCGACAGCTCCCGCCGGTTTTCGCCGCAGCAGCGCAACGTGGCCAAGCAGGTGGTGAAATATCTCATCTCGCGGCGCAGCACCCACGCCACCACGTCGGACACCGCCGAATCCCGGGTGGATTATCTGGCGGACAGAACCGGCATCCCCAAGCAGGACGTGGTGGACGCCATCATGCTGATGCGCGAGGACGGCATCCTGGCCGACCACATGGATCTCACCGTACACATCCGCCGCAACGATACGCAAAATCGCTCCGCCATGCTGCTGCGGAGGTTTATCCGCCTGGAGGACTTTCTCATCGACAACCTGCCCAATGGCGAGAGAATCAATTACCGGGAGCTGAATGACCGGGCGATTCGCCAGGGCGTCAAAACCGCCACGGTAAAGGACATCAAGACCATCGTATTTTACTGGACGCTGTGCGGCTATCTGGCCAAGAGCCACAACCCGGACGACGAGCGGGTGTATCTGGAGCGGGTGGCGGATGCGGCCCAGCAGCGGGCGCAATTCCAGCGGCGTGCGGCGCTGTCAGGATTTATTGTCAACTATCTCTTTGAAAAATCCGCCTCTTTTGCACCGGGCGGTCAGGATAGCGGCGAAAAAAATGTGGTGGGCTTCTCCATCATGGAGGTGGAAAACGCCTTCAACAAAAGCGGCGCCTCCCCTGCCGCCACCTCCGAAGAGATGCAAAAGGCGCTGCTCTATCTGTCGAAAATCCAGGCGCTGTCCATTGACGGCGGCTTTTTGGTGTCCTATAACTCCATGCAGCTTAAACGGCTGGTGACGGATAACCACATCAAGTATAAGCAGGAGGACTACAAGCAGCTGGAGCAGTTTTACCGCCAGCGGATGCAGCAAATCCACATCGTGGGCGAATATGCCCATCTGATGGTGCGGGACTACGAGGATGCGCTGCAATTCGTCAGCGATTATTTTCAGATGGATTACCATCTTTTCCTGCGGAAGTATTTCAAGGGAACGCGGATGGGTGAAATCAACCGCAACATCACCCCGGAGAAATACGAAAAGCTGATTGCCTCCCTGTCTGACGCCCAGCGCGGCATTATGGACGACGACAGCTCCCGTCACATCGTGGTTGCCGCCGGGCCGGGCAGCGGAAAAACGAAGCTTCTGGTGCACAAGCTGGCCTCGCTGCTGATGCTGGAGGACGTGAAGCACGAGCAGTTGCTGATGCTGACGTTCTCCCGCGCTGCCGCCACGGAGTTTAAGCGGCGGCTGATGGATTTGATTGGTAACGCCGCTCACTTCGTGGACATCAAGACGTTTCACTCCTACTCCTTCGACCTCATGGGAAAAATCGGGAATCTGGAGGACGCCGCCAACGTGGTGCAGCAGGCGGCGGATCTGATTCGCCGGGGCGAGGTGGAAACGGAGCGCATCACGAAAACGGTGCTGGTGATTGATGAAGCACAGGACATGGACAGCAGCGAGTTTGCGCTGGTGGAAGCCCTGATGCGGCAAAACGAGGATATGCGGGTCATCGCCGTGGGTGACGACGACCAGAATATCTATGAATTCCGGGGCTCTGACTCCCAGCACCTGCGCACGCTGATTACCGCCTACGGCGCCACACAATACGCGCTGCTGGACAACTACCGCAGCGGCAAGGCCATCGTGGAGACCGCCAATGCGTTTGCCAACACCATACGCCACCGCATAAAATCGCAGCCTATTGCCGCCGTGCGCGAAGCCGAGGGGCAGGTGACCATCGCAAAATACGGCTCCCGGAACCTGGAGGTGCCGCTGGTGACGCAGCTGGCTTTCCGGCAGGACGCGGGAACGCGTTGCGTGCTCACCGCCACCAACGACGAGGCGCTGCGCGTGATGGGATTGCTGACCATGCGGGAAATACCCGCGAAGCTCATTCAGTCCAACGACGGCTTTGACTTAACGCATCTGGCGGAGCTGCGGTTTTTCCTGGCGCAAATCGGTGATGCCGCCCTCTCCCCCATCATTGACGACGATCTCTGGCACCGCGCTGCGGCGCGGATGGAGGACGCCTTCTCCCGCAGCGGCTGCCTCCCCCTGTGCCGCCGCATCCTGGAAACCTTTGCCGCCGTCAACGAGAAGAAGTATCGCTCTGACCTGGAGGAATTTCTCAGAGAATCCAATATCGAGGATTTTATCACCGCAGACCAACACACGGTGCTGGTATCCACGATCCACAAGGCCAAGGGCAGGGAGTTTGACCATGTTTACCTGCTGCTGGCGGGGTATAGCTTTGCCACAGACGCAGCTAAGCGAGCCGTCTACGTGGGGATGACCCGGGCGCGGGACACCCTTCACATTCACACCGACAGCGATTACTTTGACGACCTGCCCATCCCTGCCGCTGTGCGCTACAACGACAGAACGGACTACCGCGAGCCCGAGGAAATATTGCTGCAGTTGTCCCACAGGGACGTCTTTCTGGATTATTTCAAGTCCCGCGGTAATCGGATTCTGGCCATGCAAAGCGGAGACCCCCTTTTCTACCGGGACAACGCCCTCTATGCCGATGGGACGCTGAAACACTGTGTGGCGCGGCTGTCGCAATCGTGCCAGGCCCGCCTTGCCGGGCTCATTCGGAAGGGGTATCACGTCCATCGCGCCGCCGTACGGTTTGTCGTGTACTGGCAGGGCAAAGATGAAACAGAGGAGACGCCCATTCTGTTGCCGGAGATTTATCTGCGGCACGACGACGCATAAGTCATGACCACCGGCTAAGCCGGTGGCTTGATTAGGCCCTATAAGGGCCTTTTACTGGCACGCATCTTAAGATGCTACGAATAATTTGCCAGCCGCATTACCCGCCCCGCAGCCCGTAAACGGGCGATGCTTCTTCTACTTCGCGTTTGAAGGAATCGGAAGATTCCTCCCTATTCGCTCGCTGCGCTCGATGCTTGAAGCTAAAGCTTTTTTGCGGGACACCTCCACCGGCAGAGCCGGTGGTTTCCGAAGCAATGAAAAAAGCACGCCCATGGGCGTGCTTTTTTTGCGTGGTTCACTCTGCCCGGGCGGGGTCTTTCAGCACCGCCTGGAGGAAGGTGACGATCAGCAGAATGTAACAGATGGTCTTGGGCAGCATCAGCATTCCCAGGATGGGCAGAATGCCGGCGGCCACCGCTACGGGGATGTAGAACAGGAAGGACAGCAGGATGTAAAGCCACACCGGGGCGAACCGGGGCGCCAGGCGGCGGTTGCGGCAGTACAGCAGGCAGACCAGGCCCCCCAATATCACGAAGGGCACGTTGCGGACGATGCCCCATGTCATGTCGCTGCTGTTTTGCAGCCAGCCGTTCTGGGGCAGGGCGCACAGGGCAAAGCGGCAGACCGTCAGCAGCAGAATGAGAGTGGAAAGGCCCCGGCTTTTGGCCTCCCGGTAATAGCCCCGCCAGATGGCGTACAGCAGCACGTAGAACACGGTCATGGTCAGGGAGGTCACCAGCTTGCCCAGGCCCAGGGCCGCGGTGAAGTCACCGTCGATGAAGTAGTTCAGCACCCGGGGCACCAGGTGGAAGGCGTCGCCGCAGCCCAGAATCAGCGCCGCCAGCCCCATCAGCCGCTCGGTGCGGTTGCGGGCCTTGACCAGCATCACGCAGCCCGCCACGATGGCGAACAGCAGGTAGAGAATATCAAACGCGGATTCACCGTATTTCATGGAGTGGTCTCCTTTTTGTGTGGAAGTGGGTACAGTGTATCACATGGCAGCCGAAGGGTCAAGGCGCGGCGAGGGCAGCGGCGGCTGCGTCTGCCCGTCCCCAAAGCCCCTTATTCCTCGGTGGTTTCCGCAATCTTCTCGCCCCGCAGGGCTTCAAACCGCTCCCGCAGTTCGTTGAGGATTTTGTAATCCCGGGCCGAATAATGCTTTTTTTCTTCGATGCAGCAATACTTCCGCTCCGTTTTGCCGAAGGCGGTGGCGTCATAGTCCACGCTCCAGCTCCAGGGGTGGTAATCTGTCACAAACCGGTTGCTTTTCAGGCGGTTTTCCAGGGAGAAAATCTTCTTCTCCGCCATAAACGCCGTCAGCTGCGCCACCGCCTGGTGGGAGACGGCATAGGTGGCGGTGACCTTGGGCATATCGTGGCGCTCCCGGTCAGTGCAGACCATGATCCATGCGCCGTCCGCCCCTTTGCGGAGGGTACTGCCGTGGTATTGGCCCAGCATATCGCCGTAGCCGGGGCTGTAATGTACGCTGTGCAGCTTAACGTCTTTCATATCGTCCTCCCCTGCGCCGTGTCCCGGCGTTCAGCGCTCCGTCTGGGCAAGCGCGGCGCAAAATGCCTCAAACCGAAGCCGCGTCCCATAATCCGCAAAGTCAAACACCTGGTATTTCCCCCTGTCGTTCTTCCAATAGAGAAACGTCCACGGCCCTGCGCTGCCTGCGTCGGCGGACTTCTCCCTGGCGCTGACCGTGCCATCCTGCATATAGCCGTTTTCCCCGGCCAGCAGGGTCATAATTCCCGGCCAGTCCGGGCCACAATAGGCGGCCAGCAGGCTGCTTGAAATACTCAGCCCGC
>CACWYC010000040.1 GCA_902765025.1 Oscillospiraceae bacterium | reverse complement strand
CCTCACGACGGACACCCTTGGCTTTGGCTATGACCTTCCCGCTGCCGGGCGGTCTCGGGACTTTCACCCGTTAGAACGTGCGCTCGCCGGGCGCACCACATAGCGCCGCTCCGAGAGCTTCGGGGCGGCGCTTTTTTACGGCTTTACGGTTGCAAGAGGCGGCGGCTGGGCGTATACTGGGGAAACGATATGGGGGCGATGATTCCGTGAGATACATAGTTTCGTTCATAAAGCGGGAGCCGGTGCTGGTGGCGGCGGCGGTGTGCGCGGCGGTGAGCTGCTGCTTTGTGCCGCCTGACGGGGCATACTGGAGCTATTTTGACCTGCGGACGCTGGCGCTGTTGTACTGTCTGATGGTGGTGGTAGCGGGGCTGCGGCAAGCAGGGCTCTTTGACCGCATGGCCCACGCGCTGTGCGGCAGGGCCGGAACGGTGCGGGGGCTGGCCATGGTGCTGGTGGGGCTGAGCTTTTTCAGCGCCATGCTGATCACCAACGACGTGGCGCTGTTGACCTTTGTACCCTTTGCGGTGACGGTGCTGACGCTTTGCGGGCGACAGCGGGACTTGATCTACATTGTGGTGCTGCAGACGGTGGCCGCCAACCTGGGCAGCATGCTGACGCCGGTGGGCAACCCGCAAAACCTGTATCTCTACTCACGGTACGACATGGCGTTTGGCGATTTCTTCGCCATAACGGCACCTGTCTGGGGGCTTTCTCTGGTGCTGCTGGCGGCGGCGTGTCTGCCTGTGAGCCGGGAAAAGCCCGTGTTGGCGCTGGGTCAGGTGCCGGTGGTGGACAGGCGGAAGCTGTGGGTCAACGGCGCTCTGTTTATCGTATGTCTGCTGGTGGTGATACGCGTGCTGCCCTGGTGGGGGATGCTGGGCATCGTGGCGGCAACACTGGCTGTCTTTGATCGTAAGGCGCTGCTGGAGGCCGACTTTATGCTGCTGCTCACCTTTTGCGCCTTCTTCATCTTCTCCGGCAACCTGGGGCGGATTGACGCGGTGGCTGCGACGCTGCGGCGGCTGATGACGGGCCATGAATACCCCGTGGCGCTGCTCAGCAGCCAGGTCATCAGCAACGTGCCGGCGGCGCTGCTGCTGTCCGGCTTTACGGATAAGGTGCGGCCCCTGGTGCTGGGGGTCAATGTGGGCGGACTGGGTACGCCCATTGCCAGCCTTGCCAGCCTCATCAGCCTGAAGCTGTACGGCAAGGCGAAGGGGGCTCGGACGGGACGGTATCTGGCTGTGTTTACCCTTATCAATGTGTTGTTCCTGGCGGTGCTGACGGTTGCGGTGGTGCTGCTGGGCGTGTGACGTGACAAAAGAACACCCGTCGGGGTCGGTTGATACGACTGCGGCGGGTGTTTTGTTATCTTTTGCGGCGATGGACGATACATAAGGCCACCAGGGCGGCGCCGCAGAGGGCGCCAAGGCTGTCAATTCCTACGTCCAGCAGCGCCGGCCCCCGGCCGTCTACGAACATCTGGTGAAGTTCGTCCGTGGCGGCGTAGAGGGTAGCCAGGAGCCAGGCGGGCAGCAGGGCCCGGCGGGGCTTGCCCAGGGCGGCAAACCACAGACGCAGGGACACGCCCAGCGCGAAGAACTCAGTAAAATGAGCGGCTTTCCTGATGTAGAGCCCGGTGGCAAGTAATAACGCTTGCCACTGTTCATCGCTATATGCCGCCAGGGCAGGATGGAAAAAGAGGAAGATGCGGCGGGCAACGGAGGCGCTTAAATGGGCGGACTCCGTGGCGGGCTGGGCGGAAAACCAGAAGATTGCGGCCATAATGGCCAGCGCCAGCACGGTGGCCAGTGTCAGCGGAAGCGCCCGGGGCGAGGGCACTCCCCTGCCCCGGTAGCGGCGTATCCCCATCACAGGATGCCCCTTTCCTGCAAGTCCCGGCGCAAGATGGCCATATCGCCGTGGAACACCACGCCCGCTATCCCCTGCTCCATGGCGGAGAGGACGTTGGGGGTGGAGTCGTCGATGAAGAGGCACTCCTCCGGCTTGAGGTCAAACATGGTAAGGGCCTTTTGGAAAAAGGCGGGGTCCGGCTTAAGAAGATGCCAGTCCGCCGACACCATGAGGCGGTCGCCGAAGTATGGGGCCATGGGCAGCTTGGGCCAGTAGACGTGGTGGCGCAAGGCGGCGTTGGAGAGGAGATACAGGGAGTAGCCCTTGTCGGACAGCTCCCGAACCAGCTCCGTGGCGCCGGGCATGGGGAGGCGGGGCTCATCCCAGTGATGCACCAGCTCCGAGGCGGCGCCGTGGAGGCGCGGGGGCAGACGGCGGCACATGGAGGACAGGGCCTCGTCCTCGGTGAGGGTGCCCTTATCCATCTGCACCCACTCCACCGTGTGGAACACCTGGCGCTCCAGCTCGGCGGCGTCCTCCCCGGTGACGCCCAGGCGGGCGATGAATGTCTGGGGCTCGAAGCGCAGCAGAACGCCGCCCATATCGAACAGGATATTGCGAATCATAGGTTCAAAATCGCCTTTCGTGAGAGTAGGGTGTCAGTTGTCCGCCCGGTTATAGCCGTTTTTCATGTGGACGCTGGCGTCCTGGAGTACCTTATTGAGGGTGTCGGTGGTCTTCTCCTTTGCCATGGCGCACAGCTCATCATTGGCCTTGGCGGCCAGGGAATAGTCGCCGGTTGTCAGCATTTTGGCGTCATACTCCCGCAGGATGCGGCGGCCCTCCGTGGCAACGGCATTCTGATACCGCTCGATATTCTGGATGGAGGTGGCGTAGTTGTGATCCGCCAGGGCGGCGATCATCCGGGCGTTCCAATAGAGATTCTCGGTGGAGGCGTCCAGGGTGACGCGGCTCAAATAGGCCGGGAAACTGTCTACGCAGGTATAGACGGGCAGGGCGGCATTGAAAGCGGTGGAGCAGAAGGTAATCCACTCCACGCCACGGATCTCGGCGGGCATATTGTCACGAATCTGGCAGATGGAGGTGACGCCGGTGCGGTTGATGCCGATGGAGCGGTACATGCCGCGCTTGCCGGTGTCATGGGAGGAATAGGGGTTATACTCGGTGCCCTGGTAGTGGCCGGAGACCATGTATTTCACGTCCTCCACCGCCACCTTGCGGTCCGGCACCAGGGCCCAGGGGATATTGTCGCTCTCGGGGGTGAACTCGGCATTGGGGCCGTCCCAGCGGTGGGAATAGGGTGTGAGATAGCGGCCCATGAACCAGGCCCGGGGCGTGTTGTAGATGTGGTCGGAATCCCGGTGGGAGCCGAAAATGTCGCGGGGATTGCACTTGCCATTCTGGTTGCAATCCAGATCATTATCGGAGATGAACTCCCGCAGATCGGCGGAGCATAGATGGGCGCGCTTGGCGCCGAAGGCGTCGTCGAAGTCGAAGCCGTCCATGGCGAACTGATTGGGCGCGATGACCACCGCCTCATCCGGCACCCGGCGGGCCATCCAGTGGTGGCCGCCGATGGTCTCCAGCCACCAGACCTCGTTTTCATCGTTGAAGGCGATGCCGTTGGACTCGTAGGTGCCGTATTGCTCCAGCAGGGCAGCAAGGCGCTCCACGCCCTCACGGGCAGTGCGAATATAGGGCAGCACCAGCACCACAATGTCCTCCTCCCCGATACCGCCGGGAATCTCCTTTTCGCCCCGCTTTTTGGCGGGCTTTAAGGTAACGAGGGGGTCGGCGGAGAGAACGCGGGGGTTGGAGGTAATGGTCTCGGTGGCGGTCATGCCCACGCCGGCGGCGTTGATGCCGGTGGCAGCCCAGACGCCCTGCTTGGGGTCCACGCTGGGACAGGCGGTATAGCGCATGGGGTTGTCGGGCAGGTCGATCTCCACGTGGGAAATGACGCTTTTATACTTCCGCTTCTGGTCCTTGGGGTTGACCACCACCAGCTTCTTCACGTCGAAGGAGCCGTCGTCGGTGCGGGCAATCATGGTGGAGCGGTCATTGCTGGCGGATTTACCCACCAGAACAGTGGTGCAGGGCATGGGGGATTCCTCCTTTATGGTTGGGGCGATGGTCGCCCCTCTTGTTTTCCTCCCTACTGTACCACAACAGATGGTGGGATGCAATGGGTTTGGGCGCCATATATCGCCATTCGCAGTGGAAATTTCGTGAAAAATGGGCGCAAAAAATGACGTATCTTTATTTACTTATGGATTGGGACGCGGTATACTATAAAAAATAATCGGACGGCGCGCACCTATGGCGGCATGGCGCCGGGAGGAGGAGACACGGATGGCATACTTGACCGACATCGAAATCGCCCAGGCGGCTGCCATGCGGCCCATCTGCGACGTGGCGGCGGAGCTGCACATTCCCGAAGAGGCGGTGGAGCAATACGGACGCTACAAGGCCAAAATCGACCCCCGGGCTATGCGGGCGCTGCCCAGGGACGGCAAACTGATTCTGGTGACGGCCATCACCCCCACCCCCGCCGGTGAGGGCAAGACCACCACCAGCGTGGGGCTGACGGACGCCCTGCGGCGCATGGGCAAGAACGCGGTGGCGGCGCTGCGGGAGCCGTCCCTGGGGCCGGTATTCGGCATCAAGGGGGGTGCGGCCGGCGGCGGCTATGCCCAGGTGGTGCCCATGGAGGACATCAACCTGCACTTCACCGGAGATTTTCACGCCATCGGCGCGGCCAACAACCTGCTGGCGGCTATGCTGGACAACCACATTCAGCAGGGCAACGCCCTGGGCATTGACCCCAAGGCCATCACCTGGAAGCGGGCCGTGGACATGAACGACCGGCAGCTGCGCCACATCGTGGACGGGCTGGGCGGACGGATGCAGGGCGTGCCCCGGGAGGACGGCTTTGACATCACCGTGGCCAGCGAGGTGATGGCGGTGCTGTGCCTGGCCAGTGATTTAATGGATTTGAAGGCCCGGCTGGGGCGGATTATCGTGGGCTACACCTACGAGGGAAAGCCTGTTACCGCCCACGATTTGAAGGCGGAGGGGGCCATGACCGCCCTTTTGAAGGACGCCATGAAACCCAATCTGGTGCAGACGCTGGAGGGCACGCCGGCCTTCATCCACGGCGGACCCTTCGCCAACATCGCCCACGGGTGCAACTCCGTGGCCGCCACCGACATGGCACTGCGGCTGGGGGACTACGTGGTGACGGAGGCGGGCTTCGCCGCCGACCTGGGGGCGGAGAAGTTTTTGGACATCAAGTGCCCCATGGCGGGGCTGACGCCCTCGGCGGTGGTGATTGTGGCCACGGTGCGGGCGCTGAAATACCACGGCGGCGTGGCAAAAGACCTGCTGGGACAGGAAAATCTGGCGGCGCTGGAGCGGGGTCTGCCCAACCTGTTGCAGCACGTGGACAACATCAAGAACGTGTTCGGCCTGCCCTGCGTGGTGGCCATCAACGCTTTCCCCACCGACACGGCGGCGGAACTGGCGCTGGTGGAGGAAAAATGCCGGGCGCTGGGGGTCAACGTGGCCCTGTCCCAGGTCTGGGCCAGGGGCGGCGCAGGCGGTGAGGCGTTGGCCCGGGAGGTGGTGCGGCTGTGCGAGGTGCCGGGTGATTTCCGTCAGAGCTACGACGTGAACGCCCCCATTGCGGACAAGCTGCGGCAAATCTGCCGGAACGTGTACCGGGCGGACGACGTGGCCCTTGTGGGCGAGGCGGTGAAACAGGTAAAGCAGTTGGAGGCACTGGGCTTCGGCGGTCTGCCCATCTGCATGGCGAAGACACAGTACAGCTTTTCCGATGACCCCTCCCTGCTGGGTGCGCCCCGGGGCTTTACGGTGACGGTGCGGAACCTGAAGGTATGCGCCGGCGCCGGCTTTATTGTGGCGCTGACCGGCGACATTATGACCATGCCGGGGCTGCCCAGGGTGCCGGCGGCAGAGAAAATCGACGTGGACGAAAACGGACGCATTACGGGGTTGTTTTGAGCCATGGCAGAGATATTGAAGGGCGCGCCGGTGGCGGCGGCGCTGACAGAGGAATTGACACGTCGGGCGGGCGCCCTGCGGGATAAGGGTGTGGCGCCCTGCCTGGCCATTGTGCGGCTGGGGGGCAGGGACGACGACCTGGCCTATGAGCGGGCCGCCATGAAGCGGTGCAACGCCATCGGCATTGCCGTTCGACAGGTGATACTGCCGGAGGACGCGGAAACGGAGGCGGTTTTGCGCGCCATTCGGGTCATCAACGAGGATGACGCTGTCCATAGCTGCCTTATCATGCGGCCCCTGCCCCGGGGCGTGGACGAGGCGGCGGTATGCGCCGCGCTTACGCCCCGGAAGGACGCGGACGGCGTCACGCCGGGGGCCATGGCGGCAGTGTACGAGGGACGGGGCGGCGCGCCCTGCACCGCGGAGGCCTGCTTGACGCTGCTGCACCACTACGGCGTCCCTATGGACGGCAAGCGGGCCGTGGTGGTGGGGCGCAGCGCCGTCATCGGGCGGCCCGCCGCCATGCTGCTGCTGCGGGAAAACGCCACCGTCACCGTTTGCCACTCCCATACGGTGGATTTGCCGGCCATTGTGCGGGAGGCGGATATCGTCATCGCCGCTTTGGGCAAGGCCGAGGCTTTGGGGGCGGAGTGCTTCCGGGTCGGGCAGACGGTGGTGGACGTGGGCATCCATTACAGCCAGGCCAAGGGCCGGATGGTGGGCGACGTGGACTTTGATGCTGCGGCGCCCATCGTGGACGCTATCACCCCCGTTCCCGGCGGCGTGGGGGCGGTGACCACGGCGGTGCTGTGCCGCCACGTCATAGATGCCGCCGAAAAAGCTGTCTAATCAATATTATTTCGTTGTCAGAATAGGGCAAGCGCGTTAAGTGCCGGCGGATGGGATGTTGCCTCCGGACGAAGCGGCGGAAGCTGCGCGGTGCTTGCCCGCATCCGCTGCCACCGGGGGAGAACGGCTCCTTTTGTGGCATAGGTCACGAAAGGAGCATTTTTCTATGGAAAAGTTTCGTTTTACAGCGAAGTCCATCACCAATCTGGCACTTTTAACGGCGCTGGAAATCGTACTGTCACGGTTTTTATCCTTTAGCGTGTGGAACGTGAAAATCGGATTCAGCTTCGTGCCCATCGCTGTGGCGGCCATGCTGTATGGACCGCTGGCGGCGGGGATCACGGCGGCGCTGGCGGACTTTCTGGGTGCCGTCCTCTTCCCTATCGGGCCCTATTTCCCCGGCTTTACGCTGACGGCGTTCCTCATGGCCGCGGTGCTGGGGCTGTTTTTGCGGCGGGAGCAGGATTGGCTTCGCATCGCCGCGGCGGTGGTCATCAACCAATTCATTTTGGGCTTATTTTTGAATACCTATTGGATTTCTGTGCTGTATAAGTCGCCGTTTGGGACACTGTTTCCCATTCGCGCGGCCCAAAGCGCCCTTTTGACGGCGGTGCAGATCCCGGTGATCCACGCCGTGGCGCGGCTGGTGAAACGGTACGGAGAGAAGGTGGCACAATGACGGGAAAAGAGGCCATTGCGTATATCGAGCACTACACCTGGAGCACCACCCGGCTGGGGCTGGGCAGGACCCAGGCGCTGCTCCACGCCCTGGGGGACCCACAGGAGAAGCTGCGGTTTATCCACGTGGCGGGCAGCAACGGCAAGGGTTCGACCTGCGCCATGCTGGAGCGGATCCTGCGCTGCGCCGGGTATCGGACGGGGCTGTATATCTCGCCGTATATTCAGCAGTTCGGCGAGCGGATGCAGGTCAGCGGCGAGAACATCGGCGACGACGATCTGGCGGCGCTGACGGAGCGGGTGCGGGCCGTGGCGGACGGTATGGAGGATCACCCCAGCCAGTTTGAGCTGGTGACCGCCATCGCCATGCTGTACTTTTTGGAGCAGCGGTGCGACATCGTGGTGCTGGAGGTAGGCATGGGCGGGGCGCTGGACTCCACCAACGTGATACCCTGCCCGGAGGTGGCCGTCATCACCAACCTGGGGCTGGAGCATACGGAATACCTGGGCAGCACTTTGGCGGAGATTGCCGCGGCCAAGGGCGGCATCATCAAGAGCGGCGGCGTGGCGGTGTGCTATGAGTGCGACCACGAGGCCATGGCGGTGCTGCAGACCATCTGCCGGGAGCGAGGGGCGAAGATGCGGCTTTCCCGGGAGGGGGACGCGGTGGGCGTCAGCCGGTCGCTGGACGGACAGCAGTTTATCTGGGACGGCAGGACCTACGATTTGCCGCTGCTGGGGGCCCATCAGCTGCGTAACGCCGCCGTGGTGCTGGAAACGGTGCAGGTGCTGCGGGAGAAGGGCTGGTGCCTCCCCGAGCGGGCGGTGCAGCAGGGGCTGCGGCAGGTGCAGTGGCCGGCCCGGTTTGAAATCCTGCGGCGGAAGCCGTTGTATATCCTGGACGGCGGGCACAATCCCCAGTGCGCCCAGGCGTTGGCTCGCAACCTGGCGGACTACCTGCCGGGTCAGAAGGTGACTTTTTTGCTGGGAGTGCTGCGGGACAAGGACTACCGGCAGATATTGGGGCTGATTGCCCCATACGCGGAGAAAATGATTTGCGTGACGCCGGACAGCCCACGGGCGCTGACCGGGGCGGAGCTGGCGGCGATGGCCCGTGAGATAGGCCTTGCGGCGGAGAGCTGCGACACCATCGAGGATGGCGTGACGCGGTCGGCGGCAGAGCCGGGGCCGGTGGTGGCCTTCGGGTCGCTGTATCTGGCGGGCCGGGTGCGGACGGTGTTCCCGCTTTTGGAGAAAGGAGAGGCTTGACATGGCGGAACCCTTTGAAAAGATGACGGTGGAGGCGCTGGCGGCGCAGCTGGCCTCGGCCTCCCCTACCCCGGGGGGTGGCGGTGCCGCGGCCCTTTGCGGCGCATTAGCGGCTTCACTGGGGGCCATGGCCACCCGTCTGACGGCGGGGAAAAAGAAGTTTTTACCCTTTGAAGAAGATCATCGGCAGATCATTGTGGCGTGCGATGTGCTGCGGGTGGATTTACTGGGGCTGATGGACGCCGACGCGGCGGGCTTTGCGCCGTTGGCCCAGGTGTACGCCATGGACAGGAGTTTGCCGTATTACCGGGAGCGGCTGCGGCAGGCCACGCTGGACGCGGCGGCGGCGCCCTACGCCATGGTGGAGCGGTGCCGGGACATGGTGGTGCTGCTGGAAGAGCTGCGAGGCAAATGCAGCCCGCTGCTGCTGTCCGACGTGGGCTGCGCCGCGGCATTGGCGGGGGCGGCCATGGAGTGCGCCGCCATCAACGTGTGGGTGAACACCCGGACGCTGTCGGAGGATGATGAAGCCCGGGCGCTGAAAGAGCGAACAGCGGCGATTGTGGCGGAATTTGGGCCCCGGGCGGCGGCTTTGGCGAAACAGATTGCAGATGAGATGAAGGGAGAATGACATGAAAAGCGGACGCATTTTTCTCTCCGCCGTGCTGGCGGGCTTGAGCATCGGCTTTGGCGGGCTGGTGTTCCTCTCGGTGGAAAACCGGGTAATGGGGGCGTTTTTGTTCGCCATCGGGCTGTTCTGCGTGTGTACTATGGGGTTCCACCTCTTTACGGGGAAGGTCTGCTACGTGCTGCAAAACGATAAAAGCTATGCTCTCAGCATCCCCCTGATCTGGCTGGGGAATCTGGTGGGCACCGGCCTGGTGGCGGGCGCGGCTTCTCTGACGCGAGTGGGCCCGGCGGTGCAGGAGCGGGCGGCGGCGCTGTGCGCCGTGAAGTTGGGCGACAGCCTGGTGAGCCTGTTTTTCCTGGGGATACTGTGCAACATCTTCATCTACATCGCGGTGGAGGGCTACAAGAGCAACCCCCACCCTCTGGGCAAGTACATGGCGCTGGTGCTGGGGGTGATGGTGTTCATCCTCTGCGGCACGGAGCACTGCGTGGCGGATATGTTCTACTTCTCCATGGCCGGGGCCTGGAGCCTGCGGGCGGTGGTCTGTCTGCTGGTGATCACAGCGGGCAACGCCGCAGGCGGTATCGCCTTCGCCTGGCTCCACGGGATACATAAAAGGTAATGATTTCACAGGATAAAAGGACACCGGCCGGAACAGTCGGTGTCCTTTATGATATGGTCACTGCGTTTCGACGGTGAGGATGTCCTCCATAGGAATGACAGCGCCGGACTGCATGGTGACGGTGTGGGTGACGGGGTCGATGGTTTTCACGGGGCCGGTGGCGGTGACGTAGGCGCCGCCGGATTTATACTCGTCATAGACGAAATAGGTGATGGAAACCGCATCGCCCCGGCGGAGGCGGGCGAGTTTATCACTGAGGATGGAGCGCTGGCTGTCGTCCAGCTCGATGCGGGGCGTGGTGAGGCGCTCCGTCTCCGCGATGGCGTCGTCGTAGCCCGTCAGAGCGGCGAAGGGGGAAAACTGAGCTGCCCGGTTCAGCCGGGACATGGGGGCGTGGCGGGAGGAAACGGGGCGGTCTAACTGGATGATGTCGTCATAGCGGTGGTCGAACTGGTCCTGCATAGCGCTCCCCTCCCCTACGCCTTATGGCCGCCGATCTGGCGGTTGCGCTCTATGGTCATGGCGCCTTCTTCTAAATTCATGCCCTTTAAGACGGCGTTTTTACCGTATTTTCGCTTCATTTGCAGCACCGTTTCCTGCAATCGGCGTTCTTTTTTCTGCCGCTCCTCCTCCCGGCGCTGCTGCTCCGCCTGGGTGGCGGGGTCGGTGAACAGATCCAGCTGCTCCATGGCCGGGCCTCGGGCTGCCACCTCCGACTCGGTGGCTACGTGGGCGGCCACCACGTTGACCCGGCGCACCAGGAGGGCGGGGTCCACGATGCGGTCATAGAGGGCCATCATGGCGTCGGTGATGATGCGGGTGGAGGAGGTCATGGCCCCCAGGTTGGCGCTGCCGTGGGCGTGGCGGGGCACGGCGCGGCCGTAGTAGTCCGTCGTAATCTCCCCCTGGTACGCCTTGCGCTGCTCCGGCGTGGCCAGGCTCTCCCGGTCGTAGCTCACGGTGAGAACGAGTTGGTCGGTGAGCAGGTGCTGATCCACCAGATCCAGGGCCAGCAGGTCGGTCATCTCCCGGACAATGAGCCTACCGCCGGCAAAGTCATAAGGCCGCTGCAGCACCTGCCCGGCGCCGATGCTGTGGTTCTCCGGGCGGTAGGCTTTAATGTCGGCGATGGTGCAGGGCTCCACGCCCCAGGCGTGGTCGATGAGCAGCTCGGCGTTAACGCCAAACAGCTTGTAAAGTAATTCCTCATTACACCTGTCGTCCGCCCCGCCCAGGGAGCAGCGGGCGATGTCACCCATGGTAAAAAGGCCGTTTTGCTCCAGCTTGCGCTGGTAGCCGGGGCCCACCCGCCAGAAATCCGTCAAGGGCCGGTGGCTCCACAGGAGCTTGCGGTAACGCATCTCGTCCAGCGACGCCACCCGGACGCCGTCACGGTCCGGGCGGATGTGCTTGGCCACAATGTCCATGGCCACCTTGGCCAGATACAGATTGGTGCCGATGCCCACGGTGGCGGTGATGCCCGTCTCCCGGAGGACGTGGCGGACGATTTCCATGGCGAAGTCGTGGGGCGTTTTGCCGCTGGTTTTCAGATAATCGGTGACGTCCATGAACACCTCGTCGATGGAATAAACGTGGATGTCCGAGGGGGCCACATATTTGAGGTAAATCTCGTAAATCTGCGTGCTGACCTCCATATAGCGGGCCATCTGGGGCGGGGCCACCAGGTAATCCAGCTTCAGCGTAGTGTCCCGGCGGAGGCTGGGGCCGTGGATGGAGCTGTC
>CACWYC010000039.1 GCA_902765025.1 Oscillospiraceae bacterium | reverse complement strand
GTCTCACGACGGACACCCTTGGCTTTGGCTATGACCTTCCCGCTGCCGGGCGGTCTCGGGACTTTCACCCTTTAGAACGTGCGCTCGCCGGGCGCACCACGGCAAAAGGGACGGGCGCTGCAAAATGCGCTCCGTCCCTTTTCTGTTTACCCGTTCAGCAGCCACACCCCGGCGTTGAGATAGCCCGCAAAGGCCACCCATACTAAATACGGGATTTGCAGATATGCCGCCGGTTTATCCACCTGCCGGAAGGTCAGCACCATGGCCAGAATCAGTCCCCACATGACGGCCAGCCACGCCA
The DNA here is from genome assembly GCA_902765025.1 of Oscillospiraceae bacterium. GTDB lineage: Bacteria > Bacillota > Clostridia > Oscillospirales > Oscillospiraceae > Vescimonas. The sequence goes on along the minus strand of CACWYC010000039.1, from coordinate 11,753 downwards.
GGGCGAAGCCGTAGGCCGCCAGGTTGAAAAAATAGATGCTCCAGCAGAAGTTGAAGGCCAGCTGCACCACGTACAGCAGCGTGCCCCGTTCTTGCAGCGGATGGGGCCGGGCCAGCCGCACCCGGGCCATGGAAATCCCCATCAGCACGTAGAGAAGGGTCCACACGATGGGGAACACAATGCCCGGCGGCGACAGGGGCGGCTTCACCATGGTGGTGGCATAGGCCTCCGTGCCCTCCCTTGTCAGCAGGGCGGACAGGCCGCCCACCGCCAGCGTCAGCGCAATCCAGAACAGGTATGTTTTCCAGCTTCCTCGTTTTTTCATATCCATCACCGGTGATAGGATATGAAAAAAGGCCCGGGACTATGCCCGGGCCTTTTGCTATGCCGATTTTTTACTCCAAAACCGTCAGCTTGCGGATGTCGGCCTCGTCGATGACGCCGGTCAGATCCACGTTCTTGCCGTCGCGCCACAGGCGCTCCAAGTCGTAGAAGCTGCGGGCCTCGCCGTTGAACACATGGACGGCGATGCAGCCGTAGTCCAGCAGCACCCAGGTGCCGCCCCGGTAGCCCTCCCGGTGCAGGGGCTCCTCCCCGGCCTGCTCGGTCAGCGCCTTTTCCACGCTGTCCACCAGGGCGTTAATCTGGGTGTTGCTGCTGCCGGTGCAGATGACGAAATAGTCCGCCAGGGTGGTGAGATCGCTGATTTCCAGCACCTGGATCTCCTTGCCCTTCTTGTCGCTGAGGGCCTTGGCGGCCATCAGTGCCAGTTCCTTCGGTGTCTTCATAGTGTGACTCCCTTCTCAATCAGGTAGTTTTTGGCATCCATAGTGTGGTGGTGTACCGGACGGCCCTCGCTCTCCATCTCCGCAATGGTCATGGTGAGGCCCATCAGCAGGCCCCGGTCCAAATCCTCGTAGACCACTTTGCGCAGCGCGTCCACGCCGTCAAAGTCCCGGGTGGGCTCGATGTAGTCCGCCAGATACAGGATTTTTTCCAGCCGGGTCATGTTGGCGTGGCCGGTGGTGTGCCAGCGGATGGCGCTGTAAACGGCGTCGCTGACGGCGAAGGTGCGCCGGGCAATCTCCGCGCCGGTGCGGGCGTGGAGCAGCTTCAGCGCCCGCTGCTCCAGGTCGTCCAGGGTCAGGCCGTATTCTGCGCACAGCGCCAGCTGCTCCGCCATGTCCAGCTTTTTGGTGCAGTCGTGGAGCAGCGCCGCAATCCGGGCCTCCTGCTCGTCGCCGCCGTAGCGCTGCGTGAGGCGAACTGCCTCCTGCTCCGTGCCCAGCACGTGGGGCATCCGCTTGGGCTTTAAGTAGCTCATGGCGATAGGCCGCAGCTCGTCCGGCGTCAGGCAGGTCAAGTCCAATTGGGTGCCGTACAGGTGGCACCGCCGGATATAGCCCCACACCGCCGTGGGCACCAGCTTCTCCCCCTCCCCTTTCGCCAGAGCCTCACGGACCTGGGTGGAGCTGATGGGGATAATCTCCTCGTTATCAATGATGGCAACTCGCGCCCCGAACTGCTGCTCCAACAGCTGCTTCTGGGCGGCAAAGCCCTCGTCCGCGTCACCGTCCATGCGGTGGAAGGCGCCGATGTTGGCCAGGGCGCAGATGACCTCCGGCTCGTGCCACTGGTGGAGGGACAGGAACATATCGCTGCCCATCAGCAGCCACAGCTCATCCTCCGGGTACTGCTGCCGCAGCAGCCGCAGGCTGTCGCTGGTGTAGCTCTTGCCGGTGCGCTGCAGCTCGATGCCGTCGGCCTGGGCCAGCTTGCCCACCGCCCCCGCCGCCAGCTCCGCCATTTCCAGGCGCTGCTCCGGCGACGCGCTGCCGTGGGGCAGCGTCTTGTGGGGCGGCACGTTGGCGGGGAGCAGCAGCAGCTTGTCCAGCCCCAGGGTCTTCACCGCCGCCCGGGCCGCCGTAATGTGGCCGTTGTGGACGGGGTTGAAGGTGCCGCCGTAAATGCCGATTTTCATAGGGGTTTCGCTGCCTTCACCAGCGTGATTTTTCGCTTGTCCTTTCGGGGCTGCTGGCGGTACAGCACGAATTTGCTGCCGATGACCTGCACCACCTCGCTGCGGGTGGCGGGAGCGATGGCCTCCGCCGCCTCCCGGGCGGTGAGCAGGCTGTTTTCCAGCACCCGGCCCTTGATCAGCTCCCGGGCCTCCAGAGCGTTGTCCGCCTCCTGAATCACGTTCTCCGTTACGCCGTCCTTGCCCACGATGAGGATGGTGTCCTCCCCGGCGGCGATGCCCCGGAGCTGGGCCCGCTGCTTACTTGTCAGTTCCATAGCCGTTTTTCTCCATATCTTCCTGTAATACCTGTGCGAATTTCCGCAGGGCGTTGCCCCGGTGGGAAATGGCGTTCTTCTCCTCCGCCGTCAGCTGGGCAAAGGTCTTGCGCAGCTCGGGCACAAAGAACACCGGGTCATATCCAAAGCCGCCCTCCCCCATGGGGGCAAAGGCGATGGTGCCGTAGCAGTCTCCCTCGGCGGTGAGCTGCCGCCCGTCGGGGAAGCAGCACACCACGGCGGTGTGGAAATGGGCGGCGCGGTTGGTGGCGCCCCGCAGATTTTGCAGCAGAAGCTGATACCGGGCCTGGTCGCTGCCCACGCCGCCGTAGCGGGCGGAGTAGATGCCGGGGGCGCCGTTCAGCCAGTCCACACAAAGGCCGCTGTCGTCAGCGATGGCGGGCAGGCCGCTGGCCTGGGCCACCGCCCGGGCCTTAATGGCGGCGTTTTCCATAAAGGTAGTGCCGTTCTCCTCCGGCTCCAGATTGAGCCCCAGGTCGCTTTGCAGCACCACCTCCACCCCCAGGTGGGACAAGATGGCCTGCATCTCCTGGAGCTTGCCCCGGTTGTGGGAGGCCAATACAAATTTCATATCTTCCATCCTCCCTTATAAAATATCGCCCAAAATCTCTTTTTCCATGGCGATTAAGTCGGCGTTGCCCTTGGCGCACAGCTGCAAAAGGGTCTGCTGCTCCGCCACGGTGAAGCCCCGGCCCTCGCCGGTGCCCTGGAGCTCAATGATTTCGCCCCGCTCGTTCATCACGCAGTTCAAATCCACCTGGGCCCGGCTGTCCTCGCTGTACTGTAAGTCCAGCATGGCCCGGTCGTCCACGATACCGGCGCTGATGCCCGCCACGTAGTGGATAATAGGGTTCCGCTCCAACAGTCCCTGCTGCCGCAGCTTGCCCACCGCCAGAGCCAGGGCGATAAAGCCGCCGGTGACGCTGGCCGTGCGGGTGCCGCCGTCGCCCTGGAGCACGTCGCAGTCAATGGTAACGGTGCGCTCTCCCAGCGCCTCCCGGTCCACCGCCGCCCGGAGGCTGCGGCCGATGAGCCGCTGAATCTCCGCGCTGCGGGAGGACAGCTTCAGCTTGTCCACGTCCCGGCGGCTGCGCTCCCGGTTGGCCCGGGGCAGCATGGAATACTCCGCCGTCACCCAGCCCCAGCCGGGCTTCACGTGGGGCGGCGTCCTGTCCTCCACAGAGGCGTTGCACAGCACCACCGTGTCGCCGCAGCGAATGAGCACGCTGCCCTCGGCAAATTTGGTAAAGCCTGTGGTGACGCTGACCTTGCGGCCCTCGTCCCAGTTCCGTCCGTCTGCTCTCATACCATCGCCTCCGTAAACGCCTTGGCGTCAAAGGGCTGCAAATCGTCAATGCCCTCGCCCATGCCGGCAAACTTCACCGGTACGCCCAGTTCCTGGGCGATGGCGAACACAATGCCGCCCTTGGCGGTGCCGTCCAGCTTGGTGAGGACGATGCCGGTAAGGCCCGCCGTCTCCTTGAACTGCCGGGCCTGGATAAGGCCGTTTTGGCCGGTGGTGGCGTCCAGCACCAGCAGCGTCTCCTTGGCGGCATCGGGGCACTCCCGGTCGATGATCTTCCGCATTTTGGCCAGCTCGTTCATCAGATTCTGCTTATTGTGGAGCCGTCCGGCGGTGTCCACCAGCACCACGTCCACGTTCTTGGCCTTGGCGGACTGCAACGCGTCAAACAGCACGGCGCCGGGGTCGGCCCCCTCGTGCTGCCGCACAATGTCCACGCCCGCCCGCTGGGCCCAGATTTCCAGCTGGTCCGCCGCCGCGGCCCGGAAGGTGTCGCCGGCGCACAGCAGCACCTTTTTGCCCTGCTGCTTGAGCACGTGGGCGATCTTGCCGATGGAGGTGGTCTTGCCCACGCCGTTGACGCCGATGAACAACACCACGCTGGGCCGGGTAGACAGGTTCAGCGCCGTGGGGCCCACCGCAAGCCGCTGGGTCAGGGCCTGGCGCAGCGCGCCCTTGATGTCCTCCTCCGTCCGCAGCCGCTTCACGTAGGCCACATTTTGGAGCTGGCGCACCACGTCGTCGGACAGCTCCGCGCCCACGTCCGCCATAATGAGGGCGTCGGTGAGATCCTCATAAAAGGCGTCGTCCATCTTCTCCCACAGGATGTTGTCCTGCCAGGTTTTTTTCAGCTTGTCAAAAAATCCCATGGAATACTCCTTATTTAATGTTCAGTTCCTTGGCCATATCGTTCATGTTGATGGTGAGAATCCGGCTGACGCCCCGCTCCTGCATGGTTACGCCGTAGAGCACGTCGGCCTCCTCCATGGTGCCCCGGCGGTGGGTGATGACGATGAACTGGGTCTTCCCGGCGATGCGGCGCATGTACCGGGCGTAGCGCACCACGTTGGACTCGTCCAGCGCCGCCTCAATCTCGTCCATGACGCAGAACGGCGTGGGATGTACCTTCAAAATGGAGAAATACAGGGCGATGGCCACGAAGGCCTTCTCGCCGCCGGAGAGCAGCGTGATGGTCTTGAGCTGCTTTCCGGGGGGCTGCACCTTGATTTCGATGCCGCAGTTGAGGATGTCGTTCTCGTCCTCCAGCTCCAGCCGGGCCTTGCCGCCGCCGAACAGCTCCAAAAACGTCTCCTGGAAGCTCTCGTTGAGCAGCTTGAACTGCTGGGCAAAAATCTCCGTCATCTGGCGGGTGATCTCGTCGATGACGCCGCCCAACTCCTCCTTGGCCTTCTCCACGTCGGTGCGCTGCTCGCTGAGGTAGGTGTACCGGGTGTTGACCCGCTCGTACTCCTCGATGGCGCCGATGTTGGGGGTGCCCAGGCCCTTGATCTCCCGGTTCAGCTCCGCAATGCGGCGGGTGGCCTTGGGGATGCTCTCCAGCTCGATGCGCTGCTCCATGGCGTCGGAGTGGCTCAGCTCGTAGTTCTCCCACAGCTTGTCCAGAATCTGGCTCTCCTGCAAGGCGTTGGTCTCCAGCTTCTGCTCCATGCGGCTCAGCTCCTGTGACGTGGCCAAAAGGGTGTCGTTGCAGGACCGGCTCTCCCTGGTCTTGGCGTCCCTCTCGGCCTCCAATGCCAGCTTCTGTCGGGTCAGCTCCTCCATCTGCTGCCGCAGAGCGCCGCTGTCCCCCTGCAATGCCTCGATGGCGGCGCGGTGGCCGGCCATATCCGCCTCTGCCTGGGCGATTTTGCCCTCGAAGTCGGCAATCAATGCCTCCCGGTCGGAGGTGTCGTTTTTCAGCTGGCTGCGGAGGGCCTCTGTGCGGTCGATGCTTCCCAGCTTCTCCTGCCGCTCGGCCTGCAAAGCGGCCTGGCGTGTCTTGGCCTGGGCCAGCCTTTCGCTGAGGGCGTTGGTCTCCTCCAGTGCCTGGCTCTGGCCCACTGCGGCCTCCTGGGCCTGTTGGTGGAGCTGGTTTGCCCGCTCCTCGGCGGCCTGGGCCGCCTTCTCCGTGTCGGCAATGCGGCTTTCGTCGTCACCCACGCGGCGGCGCATATTCTCCTGCTCGGCCTCCATATCCCGGCAGCTCAGGCGCAGGGTATCGATGAGGATATCATAGTGGTCCTGCTTGCCCTGGAGCATCAGCATCTGGTCCTCGGCGTGGCGCTGCTGCTCCTTGGCCACCTCCAGCTCATAGTTGGCCTTGTCCAACTCCCGCTGGGTCTGCTCTGAGCGCTCCGCGGCCTGGGTCAGCTTCTCCTTCATGGCGGAGAGCTTATTATTTAATGTCCGCAGCTCGTTGGCCCGGCTCAACACACCGGCGCTGCGGCTGACGCTGCCGCCGGTCATGGAGCCGCCCCGGTTCAGCACCTGGCCGTCCAACGTCACAATGCGGAAAGCCTGGCGGAACTTCCGGGCCATGGCGATGCCGCAGTCCATGTCCTCCACCACCACCGTGCGGCCCAGCAGATTCTTGAAAATACCGTCGTATTGTTGATCGTATTCCACCAGCTCCGAGGCAATGCCCACGAAGCCCATCTCGCCGGACACGTTCTCCCGCAGCACATCGCCACGGACGGCGCTCATGGGCAGGAAGGTAGCGCGGCCACCGTCCCGCTGCTTCAAATATTGGATGGCGGCCTTGGCGTCCTCCTCGGCGTCCACCACGATGTTCTGAAGTCCTGCGCCCAATGCGATTTCCAGGGCCACGGTGTAGCGGCTGTCGGTGCGCATCAGATTGGCCACCGGGCCGTGGATGCCCCGCAGGCCGCGACCTGCCGCCTGCATGCATACCTTCACCGCCTTGGAGAAGCCCTCGTACTCCTTCTCCATCTCCGTCAGCAGGTGGATGCGGTCGGTGAGGGCGTTCACGTCCATGGTGAGCTGCATTTTCTCCGCCGCAGCCTCCTCCGCCTTTTTGCGGCGGCTCTCCATCCGCAGGCTGTGGCCGTTGATGATATTCCCGGCGGCGTCGGCGTCCTCCTTGGCCGCGTTCAGCAGCTTGCGGTTCTCCTTGGCCTCTCCCTCGGCAGCGGTCAGCTTCTCCCGGGCTTCGGCCAGGTCGTGTGCCACGGTGGTCATCCGCTCGCCCACCTCGTGGATGCCGGAGCGCAGGGCGCTGAGGGCGGAGCGCTTATCGGCGGCCTCCGCCAGGGCGATGGCCTCCTCCGCCCGCAGGTTTTCCGCCGTCTTGGCGGCGCCGGCGGCGCTGTCGGTCATGTTCCGCGCCTCGGCCAGCAGCCTGTCGATTTCGCTCTCCAACGCGGCGCTTTCCTCATCGATGGCGGCGATGCGCTGCTGCATCTCCCCGATCTGGGCCTCCATGTCCCCGGCCCGGTGCACGGTGTCCGCCATCTCGGCGCGGATGCGGTCGATGTTCTCCCGGTTGTGCTGCACCGCCGTTTCCAGCACGGCGATGGCGCTCTCCTCCTGGGCGATGCGCCCGTCAAAGTCGGAGGCCCGGCCCCGCAGCGATTCTGCCTCCACGTCCTTCTGCCGCACCTGCTCGCCCAGGGCCTCGGCCTGGGCGTAGGTGTCATTCAGGGCCCGCTCGGCGTTTTCCTTGTCCTGCCGGGCGGTCTCCACGTCTTTTTCCAGTTGGATTTTGGCGGTTTTCAGTGCTTGCAGGTTTTCCAGCCACACGCTGATTTCCAGCACCCGCAGCTCGTCCCGCAGCACCAGATACCGCTTGGCCACCTCCGACTGCTTTCGCAGCGGCTCCACCTGCAGCTCCAGCTCGGCGATTTTGTCGTTGATGCGCACCAGGTTTTCCTCCGTGCGCTCCAGCTTGCGCTCCGCCTCCTCCTTGCGGTGGCGGAACTTGGAGATGCCGGCGGCCTCCTCGAACACCTCCCGGCGCTCGCCGGACTTGACGGACAGGATCTCATCGATTTTGCCCTGGCCGATGATGGAATAACCCTCCCGGCCCATGCCGGTGTCCATAAACAGCTCGTTCACGTCCTTGAGCCGGCAGGACTGCTTGTTGATGTAATACTCGCTCTCACCGCTGCGGTAGTACCGCCGGGTCACCGCCACCTCCGTCTCGTCCCGGGTGGGGAAGATGTGCTCGGTATTGTCGATGACCAGCGTCACCTGGGCAAAGCCCATCTGGTTGCGCTTCTCGGTGCCGCCGAAGATGACGTCCTCCATCTTGGCGCCACGGAGCTGACGGCTGTTCTGCTCGCCCATGACCCAGCGGATGGCGTCGGAGATGTTAGACTTGCCGGAGCCGTTGGGGCCCACGATGGCGGTGATGTCCTCGCCGAAGTTGAGCACGGTTTTCTCCGGGAAGGACTTAAATCCCTGGATTTCCAAGGCCTTGATATACACGCATTTCACCTCAATTGTCGTTGCATACTAAATCCATTGTAGTATAGCAACACTCGGTTGATTTTTCAAGAAAAAAGTAGGCGAGCGTCGCGCCTACTTTTCCTCCATCATGCGGTACAGGCTGTCCAATGCGTCCCCCAGGGAGCCGATGCGGTCGATGAGGCCCAGGGCCACCGCCTCCTTGCCGTAGATGACGCTGCCCACGTCGTTGGCCATGTCCCCCACCGACAGCATCAATTCCCGGAACTTTTCGCCGCTGATACGGCTGTTTCGCGCCACAAAGTCCACAATTCGCTCCTGCATCCGCTCGAAATAGCGGTAGGTGGCCGGGGCGTTGATGACCGTGCCCCCCATCCGCACCGGGTGGATGGTCATGGAAGCGCTGGGCACGATGAACGTCCGCTTGCCGCACACCGCCAGCGGCACGCCGATGGAGTGGCCGCCTCCCAGCACCAGCGTGGCAGTGGGCTTCGTCATGCCAGCCACCAGCTCCGCGATGCCAAGGCCCGCTTCAATGTCGCCGCCAACGGTGTTCAGCAGCAGTAAAAGGCCGTCCACCTCGTCGCTCTCCTCCACCGAGGCCAGCAGGGGCAGCACATGCTCATACTTTGTGGTCTTTGTATTGTTCGGCAGCACCATGTGGCCCTCGATCTGGCCGATGATGGTGAGGCAGTGGACGGTGCCGTGGCGGTTGGTCACCACCGACGACCCCATCTCTACGATCTGCCGCAGCTCCCCGCCTTCCCGGGGCTCCTCCGTTTCGTCGTACACCCAAAATCCCTCCCTTTCCCGCCTATGTTGCGCCGATGGGAGGGAAATATACCGTCATTCCACTTTTTTCGTGACATAAGCCCCGGAATATGGTATATTGCAGTATTGAAATGACTTGATGGGAGGGAGATTGCATGACGCTGTACGGCATCACCCCCGTCCCCTGCTCCGCCCCGGCGCTGGCGCCGGAGTTCGTGCCGGCGGAATCGTGGGACAGGGCGTATTTGGCCGGGGCGGACAAGCCCGTCACCCTGGCCCTGCTGGGCCGGGGCGGCGTGGAACGCCTCTCCCTGCGTATCCGGGGCGATGGCGGTGAGGCCGACGCCCACTTCCTCCGCCGCACGGTGAAAACGCTGCTGTGGCAAAAGGGCGGCGATACCCTCTTGTGCGACAACGCCGCTGCCGCCTCCCTCCTGGGCCGTCAATTCGGCCCCGGCACCTTTGACTACACCTTCTTCACCGGTGTATATGAAACCCCCTTTACAGTCCTCTATACAAAAGACATTCCCGAGAGTGCCACCCGTGAAATCCCCTGCGATACCCATGGTGACGGCTGCCGCATCGGTTTTGACGCCGGCGGCACCGACCGTAAGGCCGCGGCGGTGCAGGACGGCCGCACGGTGTACACCGAGGAGGTGCTCTGGGAGCCAAAAACCCACGCAGACCCCGCCTATCACTACCGGGAGGTGCGCCGGGCGCTGCTGTCGGCGGCGGAGCATCTGCCCCGGGTGGACGCGGTGGGCATCTCCACCGCCGGCGTATGCGTGGGTGGCCGGGTCATGCGCTCCAGTATCTTCTCCGCCGTGCCCGACCCCACCGAAACACGGGACTTATACCTGCGGGTGGTCCGGGATTTGTTCGGCCCCATCCCCTGCCGGGTGGAGAATGACGGCGACGTCAGCGCCCTGTCCGGGGCCATGACCCTGGGCCGCCCCTCCCTGCTGGGCATCGCCATGGGCACCAGCCAGGCAGGCGGCTTCGTGACGGAGCGCCGCGGCCTCACCGGCTGGCTCAACGAGCTGGCCTTTCTCCCGGTGGACGACAACCCCGCCGCCCCTGTGGACCCCTGGTCCGGCGACCGGGGCTGCGGCGTGTCCTACTTCTCTCAGGACGGCGTCATTCGTCTGGCCCGCCGGGCGGGCCTTTCATGGGACGCAACACTGCCCCTGGGCCAGCAGCTCAAAGCCATCCAGGCCACGGCGGAGGCCGGGGATAAAAACGCCCTGACGGTGTTTGCCACCATCGGCCAGTGCCTGGGCCACACCCTGCCCCTGTACCACCGGCTGTACGGCTGCCGCCACGTGCTGCTGCAAGGCCGGGTGGTGTCGGGCGCAGGGGGCGAAGCCCTGCTGCAAAGCTGCCGCCGCGTGCTGGCGGAGGAATATCCCCGTCTGCCCCTGTCCCTCATATTGCCTGACGAGGCGGCCCGCCGCACCGGACAGGCTGTGGCCGCTGCCGCGCTGCCCTCACTTCACTGATTTTGGGAGGATAACGCCATGAAAATAAAAGGTATGCTTGCCCTGCTGCTGGCCCTTGCCCTGTTGGCCCTTGCCCTGTTGGCCCTTGCGGGCTGCGGCGCCGCCGCGCCGGAGGACGAGGAGCCCGCCCCGCCCCAGCCCATCACCCTGCGCTTCTGGGTCTATCACGAGGGCGATTGGTCGGAATCCGCCGGGAAAAAGCTGCTGACCGGTCTGGGCCAGGAGTGGAGCCACGTCACCGTGGAGTGGAAGATGGTGGACGACACCGACCAGGCCTCCCTCAGCGCTGCCATCGAGGCGGGGTTGGGCCCCGATCTGCTGCTGGGCACCGTCAGCCAGCTCCAGCACGCCCGGCGCAACGGCGCCGGTACTGTTGACGTCTCCGACCTGATGCAGGACGCCTACGCGCCCGTCCGGGACGCCTGCACCGACGACGGCGTGGTGTTCGCCGCCCCCATCGCCATGGAGGTCACCGCCATGGCCGTCAATCTGGATGTGTTCCGGGCCTCCGGCGCCGTGCAGTATATCGACCAGGAGAATCACACCTGGACCACCGAGGGCTTCATCAACGCCATGAAGGTGCTGTCCTCCTCCCCCACCATCCCCCAAGCCGCCAAAGTGTACTGCGGCGGCCAGAATGAGGACGAGGGCACCCGGGCCCTGGTGACCAATCTCTACGGCGGCAGCGTCACCGACGAGGCCCACACACACTATATTCTCAATGAGCAGCCCACCGTAGACGCCCTGTCCCTGCTGCAAAAAATGAACGGCATGGCCTTTGACGACGCCGTCACCGGCGACGATGAAAACGTGCTCTTCCGCCAGCAGCAGTTGGCCATGACCTTCTGCTGGGACAGCGCCCAAAGTGAGGTGGAGAACTTCACCGCCTTCCCCATGTTCTATCCCACCGACCAGGAGCACGCCGTGCTGCCCGGCGAGGTGTGGGCCATGGGCGTGGTGGCCCAGGATGACGATAGGGCGGAAGCCGCCCTGGCGGTGGCCCACCATCTGCTGCGCAGCGACAGCGCCTATCAGTCCCTCCTCTCCCTCACCGGCCACTATGCCGTCAAGCCTACGGACAGCGATGACGTCTGGGCCTTTTTTACCGCCTACATGGCTCCCTACGAGCAGGACGCCCCCGGCTGGGCCATTGCCCGCAGCGAGTGGTGGCAGATGCTGCAACGTATCGGCCACGGCGCCGACGTAGCCCTGGAGGCCGACACCTTCTGCACCAATGCCAACGCCGCCGCAGCCTTCGCCATGGGCCGCAAGTAAATTTGATTTACAGGCAAAAAACTCGTTTCTTCCCTTTATGTTAATGGTATAGCAAGTGATTTACCTTTAATCGAGTAGGAGGGGCTGAATAAGCCCTGACCTCTCACACCACCGTGCGTACCGTTCGGTACACGGCGGTTCAACCGCATAAGTGCAGAGACTCG
>CACWYC010000038.1 GCA_902765025.1 Oscillospiraceae bacterium | reverse complement strand
GCCTCACGACGGACACCCTTGGCTTTGGCTATGACCTTCCCGCTGCCGGGCGGTCTCGGGACTTTCACCCTGTAGAACGTGCGCTCGCCGGGCGCACCATAGCGAAACCCGGAGCCGCAAGGCTCCGGGCTTTTATTATGGTGGGTGGATTTACAGGGCGGCCACGCCGGTGAAGAGGGCGTCCATCATACGGTGGTAGCCGGGGAGGGTGAGATGGATGCCGTCGGCGGCGATGAGATCACGCAGGTGGTGGTCCGGCAGGAAGAGGCGGCGGACGTCGATGAGCTTCACGTCCTCCCGGCGGGCGAAGGCGGCGATGGCGTCGGAGTACATCTCCTGGGTGCGGTAGATGACACCCACCTCCCCCAGCCAGGTAAGGAGGGCATCGCGGTCCAGGGAGGCGGAGAAGAAGTCAAAATACCGCTGGGCGTCGATGGGCGGCAGCGTCATCAGCACCGGCTGGACGCCCTTTTCCCGCAGGAGGGCCACGGTGTCCGCCAGCACCTGGGAGAACCGGGCCAGGGACGTGCGGGGCAGGTGTTGGGCGGCGGGGTCGGCGGCGATGGCGGGCCAGGCGTAATCGCTGTCGTTGCCGCCGTAACCGATGAGGGCCCAGGCCGCGTCGGTGCCCCGGGTCAAGTCATGCTGCACCAGGGCCATGCCCTTTTCCACCGTGGCGCCGAACTTGGCCCGGTTGGTGACCATGGCGGCGGCATCGCCGTAGCGCGCCATCACCTCGCCCAGATGGAACTTATACTTGCCGTCCGCCTCCGGCACGGTGGCTTTCAGCAGCGAATCGCCGTAGATGATGCCCTTTTGCATGGTGCAGCACTCCTTCCCTGTTTTGCCAGCTACTTGTGTTTCGCTTTCTGTTATCTAATATAGCACATTAGATTTCCTCGGTCAATAGATTTTTCCCATTAATTTTCCGTTATAAACCCGTTATATGTCCCAAAAATCGGACTTTTATGCTGTACAGTCATTGGCATATCTGGTATAATGGGGAAAACGAGCGCAAGGAGGGGTGGAATATGGCCAGCAAGAAATTGAAGCTGCTGTATCTGGCGGACTATCTGCGCCGGGAGACGGACGAGCAGCATCCGGCCACCATGCAGGATATCATGGACGAGCTGGCGCGGTGGGACATTACCGCCGAGCGGAAGTCCATTTACGACGATATAGCCCTGCTGGAGGACTACGGCATGGACATCCAGAGGGTGAAGACCAAACAGTTCGGCTACTATCTGGGGGAGCGGGATTTCCAGCTGCCGGAGCTGAAGATGCTGGTGGACGTGGTGCAGGCCTCCCCTTTTCTGACCCAGCGCAAGAGCATGGAGCTGATTGCCAAGCTGGAAAAACTGGCCAGCCGCCACCAGGCCAGGGCCATGCGGCGGCAGGTGTACGTGATGTCGCGGCCCAGGACGCTGAACGAGCAGCTCTATTACGCCGTGGACGGCATTAACACCGCCATCAACGAGAACAAGAAAATCTCCTTCCGGTATTTTGACTGGGGCGCGGACGGCACCCGGGTATACCGCCGAGAAGGCCAGCGATACGTCATCGACCCGGTGGCGCTGTGCGTGGAGAAGCACTACTATCTGGTGGCCTACGACAGCAGAGAGGGAAAATACCGCAACTACCGGCTGGACCGGATGGAGGGCTTGCAAGTGGAGGAGGCGAACCGCGCTCCCCTGCCGGCGGGCTTTGACCTGGGGCAGTACGCCAAGAGCATGGTGGATATGTTCAGCGGCGAGACGGCCACGGTGACGCTGGGACTGGACAAGGGGCTGCTGAACGCGGCCCTGGACCGATTCGGCACCGACTGCCACGTCCGGCCCGATGGGGACCGGGTGATGGTGACGGCCACGGTGGACATCAGCCCCACGCTGTACGGCTGGGTGTTCCAATTCGGAGAGAGGGCGGAAATCATAGGCCCGGAGGCGGTGCGGCAGGACTTCGCCCACTATCTCCGGCGGGTGCAGGTGCAATACAAGGAGGCGGAATGAGATGAAACAACCGCTCTTGGAGCTGCGGCAGAATCTCCACAAGGAGCTGCGGGAGCTGAAACCCATGAACTTTCTCTTCTTGACGCTGGCGGGGTGCATCAACGCCTTTGGCGTGACCATGTTCCTGTTCCCGGTGAAGCTGTACGACAGCGGCATGTCGGGCCTTTCCATGCTGCTGGACCAGGTGACGCCGGCAAGCTGGTCGCTGCCGCTGTTTCTGCTGGTTTTCAACTTTCCCCTTTTCCTGGTGGGGCTGCGGCGGCAGGGGCTGGCGTTTACGGTGTACTCCATCTACACGGTGGCGGTGTACTCCCTGGCGTCCTATCTGATCATGAACGTGCTGCCGGTGGACGTGTCCTTTATCTCGCCGCTGGCGGGGTCGGATTTGCTGCTGTGCGCCATCTTCGGCGGCGTTATCTCCGGCGTGGGCAGCGGGCTCACCATCCGCCACGGCGGCGCCATTGACGGCATTGACGTGCTGTCGGTGCTGTTCGCCAAAAGCCTGGGCATCTCGCTGGGGACGTTCGTGATGACGTTCAACACAGCGCTGTACATTGTGTGCGGCATTGTCATCAACAGCTGGATTTTGCCGCTGTACTCCATTGTCACCTACTTTGTGGGCTCCAAGACGGTGGACTTTATCACCGAGGGCTTTGACCGCTCCAAGTGCGCCATGATCGTCACCACCAAGGCCCAGGAGATTTCCGACGCGCTGGCGGAGGAATTCAAGGCCAGCGGCACCATTGTGGACGCCATAGGGGGCTACTCCCGGCAGGAAAAGCAGATTCTTTACTTCATCGTCAACCATTTCCAGATCAACAAGCTGCGGCGGATTGTGCAGGGCATTGACAGCAAGGCGTTTATCTCGCTGCAGGACGTGTCGGATATTATCAAGCGGCGGAAATGAGGGTATATACAAAAAAGCTGCCATCGGCAAAGCCGATGGCAGCTTTTTTGTATTGTGTTACCGCTTGTAGTCGTGGGCCTCTTGCAGCACCATGTCCTTCACCTTCATGAGGCGGGTGGTGTTGCCGCGCTCGTTTTCATCCAGCTTCATGGAGATGTAGCGGATGTTCTGCTGGGTCTGGGGGATGACCACGTACTCCAGGGCGTTGACCCGGCGGCGGGTCTTTTCAATCTCCTGGGCCAGCAGCTGCATGGACTTCTCCACCTCCGCCAGCTCCAGCATGTCATGAAACACCTGGTTCATGGCGTCCAGGGCGTCATCCAGCTCGCCGCTGGTCTGGGCGAAGCCGTAGGGGTACAAATCCTGGCTGCCGGTGGTGCGGAACTGGTAGACAGGCACGTTCACCGACATGATGTTGCGGTAGCCCACGTCCAGCTCCACGCCGGCCTTGGGGTACAGCAGCGCCTGCTCCAGCATCTCCGGGCCCATGACGGCGGAGGCCACCGTGAAGGCGGCGTTGGCCCGCTGGAGCCCCTCCTCCACCTTGGCGCGAAGGGCGCGGTTGCGGCGGACGATGTCCAGAAACTGCTTCATCATCTCGTCCCGCTTGTCCTTCAGCAGCTTGTGGCCGCGGGTGGCGGTGCGGAGGCGGCCCTTGAGGCGGGTCAGCTCCATGCGGGTGGGATTGACGGTTTTACCGGCCATGGCTCACCTCAATCTTTCTTGGGCAGATACTTGTCCAGCATCTCGGGCTTGATGCGCTTCAACTCGGAGCGGGGCAGCATGCTCAACAGCTCCCAGCCCAGATTCAGCGTCTGCTCAATGGTGCGGTTTTCATCGAAGCCCTGGCTGACGTAGCGCTTTTCAAACTCGTCGGCAAACTTGGCGTAGATCAAATCGGTGGGGCTTAACGCCGCCTCGCCCAGGATGGTCATCAGCTCCTTGGCCTCCTTGCCGGAGGCGTAGGCGGCAAAGAGCTGGTTCATGGTGGGGGCATGGTCCTCGCGGGTCTTGCCGGCACCCACGCCCTTATCCTTCAAACGGCTCAGGGAGGGCAGCACGTCCACCGGGGGCAGGATGTTCTTGCGGTACAGGTCGCGGCTCAGAATAATCTGGCCCTCGGTGATGTAGCCGGTCAGGTCGGGGATGGGATGGGTCTTGTCGTCCTCGGGCATGGTGAGGATGGGAATCATGGTGATGGAGCCCTTGCAGCCCAGCTTGCGGCCCGCCCGCTCATACATAGAGGCCAGGTCGGTGTACAGATAGCCGGGGTAGCCCCGACGGCCGGGGACTTCCTTCTTGGCCGCGGACACCTCGCGGAGGGCCTCGGCGTAGTTGGTGATGTCGGTGAGGATGACCAGCACCTGCATGTCCTTCTCAAAGGCCAGGTATTCGGCGGCGGTGAGGGCCATGCGGGGGGTGGCGATGCGCTCCACGGCGGGGTCGTTGGCCAGGTTGGTGAACAGCACGGTGCGGTCAATGGCGCCGGTGCGCTTGAACTCCCGGACGAAGAACTCCGATTCCTCGAAGGTGATACCGATGGCGGCGAACACCACGGCGAAGCTGGAGGAATCGTCCAGCACCTTGGCCTGGCGGGCAATCTGGGCGGCCAGGTTGGCGTGAGGCAGGCCGGAGCCGGAGAAGATGGGCAGCTTCTGGCCGCGAACCAGGGTGTTCAGGCCGTCGATGGTGGACACGCCGGTCTGGATGAACTCATTGGGGTAGTCACGGGCGGCGGGGTTCATGGGCAGGCCGTTGATGTCCATATACTTCTCCGCCAGCAGGGCGGGGCCGCCGTCGATGGGCTGGCCCATGCCGTTGAACACGCGGCCCAGCATATCACCGGAGACGCCCATTTGCAGCGGGTGGCCCAGGAAGCGAATCTTGCTGTCCCGGAGGTTGATGCCGGCGGAGCTGTCGAACAGCTGCACCACGGCACGGTCGCCGTTGACCTCCAGCACCTTGCAAAGACGGATGGTGCCGTCGGTGAGCTCGATTTCCGCCAATTCATCATACGTGACGCCGGAGACCTGCTCCACCACCATCAGCGGGCCGGAGACCTCGTGAATGGTGCGATATTCCTTCATCATCTGTCTTCACCTGCCTTTCGGATCAGCTCGTCAATCTCGTCCGCCATCTCTTGGGCGATGGCGTCATACTCGGCGGCGTATTGGCCCTCCTCGGTGTACTTGGCCCAGCCCAGCTTTTCACGGCCGGGGATGGTGAACAAATCGGTGAGGGCCACGTTCTTGGCAATGGCGCCGCGGCACAGATCCTCATAGTGGAGGATGAGGGCCATCAGCCGCTTCTGCCGGTCAAAGCTGGAATAGCTGTCCACGTCCATGAAGGCGTTTTGCTGCAGAAAGTCCTCCCGGAGCATACGGGCGATTTCCAGCGTCAGCTGGTCGTTGGGGGAAAGGGAGTCTTTGCCCACCAGCTGAACGATTTCATTCAGCTCGTTTTCCTCCTGCAAAAGGTGCATGGCGCGGCCGCGATTCACCATGAAGTCGGCGCCCAGGTGCTCGTCGAACCAGGGGCGCATGGAGTCGAGATACAGGGAGTAGGAATTCAGCCAGTTGATGGCCGGGAAGTGGCGGCGGTAGGCCAGAGAGGCGTCCAACGACCAGAACACCTTGACGATGCGCATGGTGCCCTGGGACACGGGCTCGCTCAGGTCGCCGCCGGGAGGCGACACGGCGCCTACGGCGGTGAGGGAGCCGGTGCGGCCCTCGCTGCCCATGCACTGGACGATGCCGGCGCGCTCATAGAACTGGGCCAGGCGGGAGGCCAGGTAGGCGGGGTAGCCCTCCTCGCCGGGCATCTCCTCCAGACGGCCGGACATCTCGCGGAGGGCCTCGGCCCAGCGGGAGGTGGAGTCGGCGATGACGGCCACGTGGTAGCCCATGTCGCGGAAGTACTCGGCGATGGTGATGCCGGTATAGACGCTGGCCTCACGGGCGGCCACAGGCATATCGGAGGTGTTGGCGATGAGAACGGTGCGCTTCATCAGCGTCTCGCCGGTGCGGGGGTCGGTGAGCTCCGGGAACTCCCGAAGCACGTCGGTCATCTCATTGCCACGCTCGCCGCAGCCGATGTAGACCACGATGTCCACGTCCGACCACTTGGCCAGCTGATGCTGCACCACCGTCTTACCGGAGCCGAAGGGGCCGGGGACGGCGGCGGTGCCGCCCTTGGCGATGGGGAACATGGTGTCGATGACACGCTGGCCGGACTGGAGGGGCGTCTCGGGCGGGAACTTCTTCTGGTAGGGACGGCCCACGCGGACGGGCCACTTCTGCACCATGGTCAGCTCCCGGACCTCCCCCTTGGGGGTGCGGACGCGGGCCACGGTGTCCTGGATGGTGTACTCGCCGGCCTCGGCCAGCCACTCCACCGTGCCGGTGACGCCGTTGGGCACCATGATCTTATGGAGGACGGAGGCGGTCTCCGGGACGGTACCCAGCACGTCGCCGCCGATGACGCTGTCGCCCACCTGGGCCACAGGCATCCAGCTCCATTTTTTGTCACGGGGCAGAGGCGGCACCTCGATGCCGCGGGTGATATTGGCGCCCACCCGCTTGACAATCTCCTCCAGGGGGCGCTGGATGCCGTCGTAGATGTTCTCGATGAGACCGGGGCCCAGCTCCACGCTGAGGGGGGCGCCGGTGGTCTCCACGTCGGCGCCGGGGCCCAGGCCGGAGGTCTCCTCGTAGACCTGGATAGAGGCGCGCTCGCCGGTCATATTCAGAATTTCTCCGATCAAACGCTGGGGGCCCACACGCACCACGTCTGCCATGTTGGCATCCGCCATGCCCTCGGCGACCACCAGCGGGCCGGAGACTTTGATAATCTTACCCATGTTTGGACTCCTTTCAGGAAATATCGGCGCCCACAGCCCGCTCGACGGCGCTGTGCAGCGCGGCGTCCGCCAGGCCCAGAGAGCCGGTTTTGCCGGGGATGAGGATGATGGCGGGGACGGCCATCTCCTTGTACTTGGCGATTTCGCTCTGGAGCTGGCCGGAGAGCTGCTCGGTGACGTAGATGACGGCGTATTCCTGCTGGGCAAGACGGTGGAGGGTGGCTTTGGCCTCCGCCTCCGTCTCCGCAAAGAACACGTCCAGCCCCAGGGCCTTGAAGGCCAGGACGCTGTCGCGGTCACCCAAAACGGCAATCTTATACATAGCTATCACGCAGCCTTTCTCGGATGGCATCGGCGCTCAGACCGGCCTGGCGGCCGGAGAGGATGATGCGCAGGTTGGTCAGCTCCCACTCCCGGGCGGCGATGTAGCCCATGGGCACCTCGATGCCGAAGGGAACGGTGCGGGACCGGGCCATGGCGGCGAAAACCGCGTTGTCACACGCCTTTTCAAAGGCGGTGAGGCTGCCGCCCTCGGCGGCCTCCTGCCCAAGCACGGCCACCTCCCGGAGGGCGGTGGCGCGGTAGAGCTCCGCCACGCCCTGTCCGGCGCCGGCAAGAAGCTTCTCCACCCCGACCTCGCCGCCGTCGAACAGCACCTGCTGCAGGAAGGAGCCTGCGCTGTGCATACGCTGGGTGCGGACCAGAGTGCGGAGGTTGGCAGCGTCGATGAGGGTGCGGACGTAGGACTGGACGAAGGGACTGCCGCTGTCCTTGGCCACCTGGGAGAGCTCGGCGAAATACGCTTTATCCAGCACAAAGTCGCTGCGCTGGGGGTCGCCTGTCTCGGCCAGGACACGCTCCGCCTCCGCTGCGGCCTGGGCCATGGCGGGGGGCAGGAAGTCCCACTTGCCGGACTGCTGGTAATGGGAAAGGAGCGCGTCGGCGCTGATGCGCCCGGCGTCCACCAGCAGGGCCTTCACATCGCTGCCCCGGCTCTTTACCAGCGTTTTCAGATTGTGGTAATCATAGGGCAGACGGAACACGTCCAGCACGGCGGCGTCCGGCATCTGGCGGCGCAGATCGTCGAACAGTTCGGCGCGCTGCCGTGCCAACGCCTCGTTGAGGGCGGTGGGGCTGGCGGGGTCGAAGGGGGGATAGCCCAGCTCCTGCAGCACCTGGCCGCACTCGGCCATGGTGGGGGCCTGCAAAAGGCGCTCCATGCGGGAGCGGTCCATCATGCGGCGCTCCATGCCCCGCAGGCGGGCGGAGAGAAAGAGATAATCGGTATCCTTGGGATGCTTACGTTTGGTCAAAGGGAGGCCCCCTTTCAGGCAAACAGAATTTGGGCCACGTCGGTGGCCATTTCCTGGCGAAGCTGGCGCAGGCGGGTATCGAAGGTGCAGTTGACCTCCACAAGGCCCCGTTTCAGCACCAGACCGCCGCCCAGGTCACGGCTCTCGGAAGAGAGGGTGAAGGCGGCACCGGGCTTCAAGGCGTTGGCGGCATCCACCACGGCGGGGCCTACGGCGTCCCGGTCGGCGGCGGACAGCACCAGCTCCTCGTCGCCGCTGCCGTTTTCCGCCGCAAGGCGGGCCAGCAGCGCCACATAGTCCTGCCGGGGCAGGTCACGCAGGGCCTGGGCGGCACGAGCGAAAGCCTCATCGATGCAGCCCTGCTTGGCAGCAAGGAGCAGTTGGCGGCGCTCCATCTCGGCGCTGCCGCCCAGGCGCTCCAGGCGCTCCGCCACAGTCCGGGCGCGGCGCTCCGCGGCCTCGGCCTCCATCTGGACGATCTGGGCACGGAAATCGGCCCGGATGCTGCGGACGCGGCCCTCGGCCTCCGCCTGGATGGCGGCGATCTCGTCGCTGCCGTCCTGCCGGATGCGCTGGTTGATTTTTTCCAGTCCGTTCATCATGCTCACCCGCTTACCGGAGGATGTTCATGGAAATGATGATGGTGGCCACCAGGGACAAAATGGCGTAGAACTCCACGATGCCGCAGAAAATCAGACCCTTGGTGGACGCCTCGGGGTGCTTGGCCACGATGTTCACGGAGGCGGCAGCCACGCGGCCCTGGAACTTGGCGCTGAGCCAGCCGCCCAGCGCGATGGGCAGGCAGGCGGCAAAGAAGGCAAGACCCTGGGCAGGGGTGAGCTGTGCGGCGGTGCCGTTCAGTACGCCGGCGCGGCTGAGCACGATGAACAGCGCCACGAAGCCGTACAGGCCCTGGGTGCCGGGAAGCACCTGCAAAATCAGGCATTTGGTGGACTTATCGGGATCCTCACTGGTCAAGCCGGCGGCGGCCTCACCTACCAGCCCGGTGCCTCGGGCAGAGCCGATGCAGCACAGACCCACCGTCAGCGCGGCACCCAGAATGGCCAGACCCATTCCTCCGAAAGTTTCAAAAAACGCAGCCATGTTATTTGTCCTCCTTTATAATTTCAACATTCTTGGCTTGTACACGCAGGGGTTGAAATGCATTGCCGCCGTCCTCGTAGAAGCGGCCGAAAAACTCCAGAAACTGCAATCGCATATCGTGGACGTAGCAGCCCAGTAGGTTCAGCGCCAAATTCAGCGCGTTGCCCACCAGGGAAATGATGATGAAGGCGACGATATTCCCGGTGGTCGCGCCCAGCATATTGAACACCTGGGCCAGCACCGCGCCGGAGAGCATCAGCGCCATCAGTCTTACATAAGAGAGAATGTCGCTGAAAAAGCCCGTAACGCCGTTATACACCGCCGCCACCAGGGCCGTCACCTTACCGAAGCCCTTGGCGTTGCGGGTAGCGCCGTAGAGCAGCATGAGGACGCCGACACACAGCGCCACCGGGACGCCGCCCACCGTGCCGATCTTCAGCACGGCCAGCGCCGCGCCCGCTAAAATCACCCACCAGGTGATCTCGTTCCAGAGGGCGTCGGCAAAGTGGCCGTCCTTGGTCTTTTTCACCACGCTGACGGTCATGCCGGTGATGATCTGGATGACGCCCAGCACCAGCGAGCCGATCATGACGGACATGGTGTCGTCCAGCGGCGTGAAAAGGGCCGGCAGCGTAAAGGTACTGGCGGGGTTGATGATGCGGCAAAGCTGGGGGATGAAGTCACCGAAGAAGCCGCCGGTCAGTGCGCCGAAAATCACCGTGCTGATGCCGCACCAGAAAATCATCTCCATGAAGCTGGGGTCGGCGGGCCGCTTTTTCTTCAAAAACAGCAGCGAGCCGCCAATCATCAGCAGACCGTAGGCCATGTCCGCCATCATCATGCCGAAGAACAGGATGAAGAAGGGGGCCATGACGGGGTTGGGGTCCACGCCGTTGTAGGCGGGGAGGGAATACTGCTCGGTGATGCAGTTCATGGAGCGGGTGAAGGCGTTGCCCTTGAGCTGCACCGGCACGTCGGGATACTCCTCCGGCGTGGGGTCGGCATAGTCGTAGGCGCAGTCGAAGGTGTCCAACAGCGCCGTAAGGCGGGGTACGTCCTTCTCCGGCAGCCAGCCCTGGAGGCAGACGATGCGGTCATCCCCCAGCAGGCGGCGGGCGTTGTCCTCCCGGTCAAGGGCCGTGGTGAGCCGGTCGCAGGTGAGGCGCAGGGCGTCACGCTTGTCCGCCAGGGCTTGAAGGGCCTGCTGCTCCCGGTCCAGAGCATCCTGCACCTCTTGGAGCTGGGCTTGCAGGGCGGAGACGTTCTCCGCCACGGTGCCCTGGTATTGCTTTAACTGTCCGCCCACGAAACCCCGGCTGCGCAGCGTCTCCATGGCGGCGTCCAGGTCGCCGTGGTGGCACAGCAAAAGCAGGCATTTCTGCTCGCTGCTCTGGGACAGCAAATACAGCTCCGCCGCCTCCGCCGTCTCCCCCAGCTGCCGCTGGAGGTCGGTGAAGTCCACGGGCCCCGGCACGGTGCCGGTGATGACGTCCACGGTGCGGGTATGGGTCAGGTCCATGGGCAGGTCCAGACTCTGCCAGGGGGCAAGGGCCGCCACATCGCTGCGCGCTCGGGTGGCCCGAGTGCGCAGGTGGGATATTTCGGCGGCGTGGGCGTTAATCTCCTCCGCTGCCGCCAGGTCATCCTTTACGGTGGACTCATCCAGGAACGCCTTCTCCCCTACCATGGGTCGGGGCGTCAGCAGTCCCGTTTTCGCCGGGGCCACACGGTTCAGGGTGTCCAGCGCCGTTTCCAGCACCCGAAGCTGGGCACGGGCCTGGGCGGAGGCGGCCTCCTCCCGGTGGAGCATGTCCTGCCATAAACTCTCGTCCGCCGGGGGCTCCTGGAGCTGGACACAGCCCAGCTTTTGCAGCCGACGCAGCAGCGCATCCCGGTCATGCTCCAAGGCGACGAGCCGGAGATGCTTCATTTTGACAATGGCCATCTCAGCGCCCCACCACCTTTTCCATAATGCGGGCTACGGCGTCATCCATGTGCTGCTCCGCCTGGGAGCGCAGGGATGCAATCTCCTGCTCCGTGCCGGACAGCAGCTCGCTGCGGCGCCGGTCGGCCTGGGCCTGGCAGCTGACCATGGCGGCATTGTCCGCCTCACGGATGGCGTTACGTTTCTCGGCCAGCAGGGCACGGCCCTGGCGCTGGGCTTCGTTGACGGCCTCCTGGCCCCGTGTGCGGGCCTGGGCCTTGTCCTGCTCAATCTGCGCCTCAAGGGCCTGGATGTCCTTGACCACTTCCAAATACATTGTGTCACCGCCCTCTCAATTTCGTAATCTAAATCATTTTACCATAAAGTGGGGCCGGCTTCAACAAAAACAGACGGGCGAAACAGACGAAAAATCGCCTGTCGGATTGTGCAAATCGCAGCCTGTATTCTGCTAAAAGCAACAAAACGCCCCGCCGGAAAGCCGGCAGGGCGACAGATTGTCAAGAAGTGTGCGAATAGTGCGCCGGAGGCGTACTATTCGCGCGCGCAGTAGACTGCAATCCCATTGTCAAAAAACGGCATAGCCGTTTTTTGACAGGCTCAAAACGCCCCGCCGTTGGAACGGCGGGGCGGGTTTTGGGGGATCAGCAGGCTCCTGTCGGGGCGTCAGCGGTAGAGATAGCCGTATTTGTCACGGATGGTGAGGATGATGGTCTCCAGGTCGGCGGGCAGGTCGGTGTTTCCCCGGAGGTCATACTCCCTGGGCTCGCCGAAGGTGCGGACCCGGACGCGGCTGTCATCCAGGAAGAGGACGCCGGCATTGTGGCTGTCGGCCATGTCCTCGGCGGTCTGGAAGAGGGTGAATTTATCGTGGCAGGGCTCGCTGTCGTAGGGGCAGAACTGGGTGCAGTTGCCGCACTCGTTGCACATCTTGTCGATGTGGATGATCTGGCGGCGGCCGTCGGGGGTGAGGATGGACACGTTGGCCCGGTTGGGGCAGGAGTCCACGCAGTTCTCGCAGACGGTGGCACACTGGAGGCAGCGCTCGCCCTCGCAAGCGGCGCAGCCGGACATGGCCAGGATGCCCTTCTTGGCCACCACGTCGGCAGCGGCGGGATAGGCTTCGGCGGGAATGTCATAGGTGTGGGGGTGGCCCAGGACTTCGGCGGCGAAGGCGGCGGCGTCGGCGATGCCCTCCACCACGGTGGCGGGGCCTCGCATGGCGTCGCCGGCGGCGTAGACGCCGGCCACGTTGGTGCGGAAGCCGGGGCGGCCCTTGCGGTCCAGCTCGATGCCGTTGGCGGCCATGAGGGCGTCGTCCACCTGCTCGCCTACGGCGGAAACCACCAGGTCGCAGGGGATGGTGAAGAACTCGCCGGTGCCCACGGGGCTGCGGCGGCGGTCGGCGTCGGGCTCGCCCAGGCGCATCTTCTCGCATTTCAGCAGGCCGTCCGCCTGCTGCACGGGGGCCGCCAGCTCGGCGAAGGCCACGCCGTCGGCTATGGCCAGGGCCAGCTCATGCTCGTCGGCGGGCATATACTTCTTGGTGCGGCGGTAGACGATGGTGACGTGTTCCGCGCCGCTGCGCTTGGCCAGGCGGGCGGCGTCCATGGCGGTGTTGCCGGCGCCGATGACGGCCACGTTGCCGCTGACGCTGATGAAGCCGGCCTTGACGCCCTTCATCCATTGGATGGCACCGGCCACGTCGCCGGGGATGTCCAGCTTGCCGGGCTTCCAGGCGCCGGTGGCAAAGAGGATATGGGTATAGCCCTGGGCCTTCAGCTCCGCCACGGAGGGGGCCGGGGCACCGCACTTCACCTCCACGCCCCACTTCTCCATCATGGCGATGTCCTTCTCGATGGTCTCGTTGGCGATGCGGAAGGCGGGAATCACATGGCGGGGCACGCCGCCCAGGCAATTCTCACGCTCGAAAATGGTGACCGCCACACCCTCGCGGGCCAGGAAGGACGCCGCGGCAATGCCGGTGGGGCCGCCGCCGATGATGGCGGCCTTTTTGCCCGGGGCCTTTTCGGTGGGACGAATGTCCGCCAGCATGGCCTGATAGCCGTTTTGGGCGGCCACCAGCTTGGCGTCCCAGATATGGACGGACTCCTCATAGAAGTTGCGGGAGCACTTATTCTGACAGCGGTGGGCGCAGATGGTGCCGGTGGTAAAGGGCAGGGGGTTCTTCTCCATGATGAGGCGCAGGGCGGGGCCGTAGAGGCCCCGGCGCACCAGCTCCAGATACTGGGGGATGTCCTGCTCGATGGGGCAGCCGCCACGGCAGGGAGCGCCGAAGCAATCCACCCAGGGCACCTTCTTCTCGCTCTTGCGGGAGGGCAGGGGCTTGATGGGCTTGACGTGGTGATAATCCGTGTGGCTGGCGGAGGACAGGGCACAGATGGCCTCGGTGTCGGTGTGGTCGAAGGGGCGGTAGGGCAGGGGCTCCACCTTTTCCACCATTTGCAGCAGGCGGTTGTAGCCGCCGGGCTTTAGGATGGTGGTGGCCACGGTGATGGGCCAGATGCCGGCGGCAAACAGCTTGTCGCAGTTGAAATACTCGGCGCCGCCGGCGAAGGAAATCCGCATTTTGCCCCGGAACTGGCGGGAGATGCGATGGCACATCTCGATGGTCAGGGGGAAGAGACTGCGGCCGGACATATACATCTCGTTGCCGGGCAGCTCACCCCGGGTGGTGTCCACGGGGAAGGTGTTGCTGAGCTTGAGACCGAATTCCAGACCGTGCTCGTTCGCCAGAGCCTGGAGGCGCTCAAACATGGGCACGGCGTCGGCCCACTGCAAGTCCTCCTTGAAATGATGCTCGTCGAAGACGATGTAGTCATACCCCATGCTGTCCAGGGTGCGGCGGGCGGTCTCGTAGCCCAGGATGGTGGGGTTGCACTTGACAAAGGTATGGAGATGCTTTTCGGTGATGAGATAGGAGGCGATGCGCTCAATCTCATCGGGGGGACATCCGTGGAGGGTGGAGACGGTGACACTGCGGCTGACATGGGGGCTGATGGCGTCGATGTAGCCCGCCTCCTGGGGGAACAGCTCTTTCAGCACGGTGAGGCACTCGCCCCAGACGGCGGTGCGGCGGGCGTCCTTCATGCCCTCGATGTAGGTGTTGACCTTGTCGCCCTTGATGCCCTCCAGGTCGTAGCCCACGGACATATTGAACACGAAGCCGTCGGGGTCGCCCAGGCCGTAGACCTTGGCGATGACCTTCAGGGCGCACCACGCCTTGATGTACTCCTCCATGGCCTGGGGGACGGTCAGCTCGGTGGACCACTCCTGGTTATAGCCCTCGTCCATGGCCAGAATGCAGGGACGGGGTACGCAGGCGGCCAGATCGGCGCCGTCCATCTTCTGGACGGTTTTCACCTCGAAGAAGCGGGCGCCGGCAAAGTAGGCGGCGATGATGTTCTGGGCCAGCTGGCTGTTGGGGCCGGCGGCAGGGCCGAAGGGGGTCTCGATGCGCTCGCCGAAGATGGGCAGGGACTTGCCGGAGGCCCGGTAGCACTTATGGACGCCGAACATGGCGCCGTCGTGGGCGTATTCGGCCACCACCCAGTGCATCAGGGAGCGGAACGGAATGGGATACATTTTCTCAGACATAACGACTCTCCTTTCTCGGGGCGCCGGGCCATCAATACTGACGGTGGTTCAGCGCGCCCCACAGCTTCTTGGCAGCTTCCAGAATGTGGGCGTTTTCGGCCTCCTCATCGATGCCGATGAGCTCGCGATCCTGCATCAGCACACGGCCGGCGGCGATGGTGGTGCGGCACAGCTTGCCGGTCATACCGAAGAGGATGTGGCCGTCGATGTTCTCGTCGGAGAAGGGGGTGTAGGGCTTGTAGTCCATGACGATGATGTCCGCCGCGGCGCCCTTTTTCAGCACGCCCAGCTGGTCGGGGAAGTATTTGGCGCCGATTTTGGCGTTGCCCCGGAACAGCATGCCGGTGACCTCGCCCCAGGCCACGTTGGGCAGGCACGCGTTGAGCCGCTGGACGCACAGGGCGGCCTTGAGGGACTCAATCATGTCGTTGGTCCAGGCATCGGTGCCCAGGCCCAGAAGGATGCCCTCCCGGCTCAGGGGCAGCACGGGGCACACGCCCACGGCGTTGGACATATTGGACTCGGGGTTGTTGACCACCATGGTGTGGGTCTCCCGGATGAGCTCGATCTCGGCGGGGTTGACGTGGATGCAGTGGCCCAGGATGGTCTTGTCCCCCAGGATGCCGTGGTCATGGAGGCGCTGCACCGGGCGGCGGCCGTAGTTCTGGAGGCTGTCGTACACGTCGTTCATGCCCTCGGAGACGTGGATGTGGTAGCCGGTGCGGCCGTTGTTGGCGGCCACCATGCGGTCAAAGGTCTTGTCGGACAGGGTGAAGAGGGCGTGGCCGCCGAACATGGCCGAGAGCATGGGGTCCTTTTCCTTTTCGCAGTGGGTAATCCAGTCGGCGTTCTCCTGGATGGCCTGGAGGCACTTCTCCTCGCCGTCACGGTCGGAGACCTCGTAGCACAGGCAGGAGCGGATGCCGAACTTCTTGGCGCTCTCTCCAATCTGGAACAGGGAGCCGGGAATCTCGGCGTAGGCGGCGTGATGGTCGAAGATGGTGGTGACGCCCTGCTTGATGCAGTCGATATACAGGGCGTCGGCGCTGGCACGGCTGCCCTCCAGGGTCAGCTTGCGGTCCATGGCCCACCAGGTGCCGTCCAGCACCTCGTAGAAATTGGTGGGGTTGTTGCCCACGATGCTCAAGCCCCGGGCCAGCGCGGAGTAGATGTGGGTATGGGCGTTGATGAAGGCGGGCATAATCACGCCGCCCCGGGCGTCGATGATCTCAGCGTCGGGGTACTTTTGGCGGAGCACGCTCTCCTCCCCTACCTCGGTGATGTGGCGGCCCTCAAATGCCACAGCGCCATGCTCGTAATAGCCTTTGCCGGCCTCATCGCGGGTGATGAGGCGTCCGTTGGTGACCAGTGTCATAACAAATCCCTCCTGTAAAGTGTGATTTCCAATGGGCTATCCCTCCGCTAAAACAAAAATGTTCCAAACCCCGAGGGGTCTGAAACACTCAAGCCACAGCCGAGTGATAGTTGCAGCCCGTGCGCGAAGCACTTCCTTACAGCTACCAATCTTGGATTGTTGGTCATATTATACATCTATTGCGTGAGGATTGCAATAATAAATTGTGGAAAAGAGATAGAAAATCGTGGGGCGGGAGGGGGCGGACAGAGTCGTCCGCCCCTACGAAAATGCAGCGCATTTCATGCGTTGGGCGGCGGCTATGTGTGCCGCCTTTGCGCGGTATCAGATTAGGCGTATTATCGGCTGGGTGATAGCCGTGTTGCGGTGTAGGGGCGGTGCTCTGCTCCGCCCATGCCCGGGGGATTGACGAGAAAAGGGCGGAGCAGAGCCCCGCCCCTACGGTGGATAACGATACCTCGTGTTACGCCACTGGCGTTTGACGGTTGCCGTTGCCGCCGTGGCGGAGATATGGCATCCTGCCGAAGGTCTCTGCGGGATCGCCCCCTCATCCGTCACGGCCTATGGGCCGTGCCACCTTCCCCCCGCAGGGGAAGGCGTGGCGCGGTTTTTTGTTTCTGTTTACCATTCAACCACCCTTTCCGGTGGTCGTTACCGCTGCTGCGGGCCGCCGGGGGCGTCGGCCCCTACGAAAATGCAGCGCATTTCATGCGTTGGGCGGCGGCCAGGAGGGCGGCTTTTTCGTTGGGGAGGGCGCCGTCCATTACCCTGTCCAGCAGGGTGCGGAGGGTTTCGCCCACAGCGGGGCCTTGGAGGCCCAGGGCGGTGAGGTCGGTGCCGTTGACGGCAAGGTGACTGACCTGCCAGGGGCGGCCCGAACCCAGCACGGTTTCCAGGAGCCCCTCCGCCTCGTCCAGCTCCTGCACACGCTGGGGGTCGGGGACCTTGGCGGCGGCGTCGGCACGCTTGACGGCGATAAGCTGCTTCGCGGCTTCCGGGCCCATGGCGTGGAGCAGGCGGCACACGCCGCTCTCCGTCACGGGAAACGCCTTATCATGGACGGCCACCAGGGCCACGATGCGCTCCAGGGAGGCTTTGTCGAAGCGCAGCGCTGTCAGACGCTGCCGGGCGATGGCGGCGGAGACCTCCATGTGGCCGTAAAAATGGGTTCTGCCGTCATCATCCTCCGTGCAGCAGGGGGGCTTGCCCAGGTCGTGGAGCAGCATGGTCCAGCGCAGCACCTCCGTTTTCGGGGCGGCGGCCACGGCGTAGGCGATGTGGCCCCAGACGTCGTAGCGGTGGCGGGGAATGCGTTGGGGAAAGCCCACGCAGGGCAGGATTTCCGGCAGGAACACAGCAGGGATGTCCGGGTAGCGCAGCAGCACGGCGCAGGCGTGGTCACCCAGCAGCAGGCCCGTCATCTCCTGATGCAGACGCTCCGGGGCGATGAAGCGCAGGTCCTCACGGCGGCGGCGCATGGCCTCCTCCGTGTCCTCCGCTATGGTGAAGCCCAGGCGGGCGGCGAAGCGAAGGCAGCGCATGATGCGCAGGGCGTCCTCGGAAAAGCGGGTGTCGGCGTCGCCCACACAGCGGAGAATGCCCTTTTCCAGGTCTTCACGGCCGCCAAAGGGGTCGATGAGGCGGCCGTCGGCAGAGAGGGCCATGGCGTTGACGGTGAAGTCACGGCGGGCCAAATCCTCCTCCACGGTGGCGGCGAAGCGGACGGCGTCGGGGTGGCGGTGGTCGGCATAATGGCCCTCGGTGCGGAAGGTGGTGACCTCATAATCGTCGCCGTCTACCCGGACGGTGACGGTGCCGTGGCGCAGACCGGTGGCCACTGCGCCGGGGAACAGGCGCAGCGTCTCCTCCGGCAGGGCGGAGGTGGTGACGTCGTAATCCTGGGGGGCGGCGTGGCACAGCAGATCCCGGACGCAGCCGCCGACGGCGTAGGCGGAATGGCCGGCGCTTTCCAAGGTGCGAAGCAGCGTCAGCAGCGTTGGGGGCAGGGGCGTCATGTTTTTCACCTCCCGGGGCAGAATAAGACAGGGTTCACGGTTGCACTTTTCATTACACGGTATTATAATATGGAATAATTAAAATGGCAAGATGGGCGGCTTCGCCTGACAGGAGGTTATTATGCCCCACCATACATTACCCATTGAGACATATTTGAAGGCCGGGACGCGGGCCCATCTGGCGGGCATCGGCGGCGTGAGCATGTGCGCGCTGGCGGAGGTGCTGCAGGGCCGGGGGCTGACGGTACACGGCAGCGATATGGCCGACAGCGACACGGTGCGCCATCTGCGCAGCGTGGGCATCGACGTGGCCATCGGCCACAACGCCGACAATTTGCAGGACTGCGACCTGGTGATTCGTTCCGCCGCCATCCGGGACAACAACCCGGAGATCGCCGGCGCCATTGCCCGGGGCATCCCCGTGTACGAGCGGGCGGAGGCCTGGGGCGCGCTGATGCGGGAATACCGTCACAGCCTGTGCATCTCCGGCACCCATGGCAAGACCACCACCACCTCTATGGCCACCTATGTGCTGATGGAGGCCCGGCGGGACCCCACGGTGATGATCGGCGGCACCCTTGACCTGCTGGGCAAGGGCTACCGGGTGGGACAGGGCGACGTAATCGTGGCGGAGAGCTGCGAATACCGCAACTCCTTCCTCAGCTTCTTCCCCACGGTGGCGGTGGTGCTGAACGTGGCGGCGGACCACCTGGACTTTTTCAAGGACCTGGACGACATCAAGCACAGCTTCCGGCAGTTCGCCGAGCGGACGCCGGAGGACGGCTACGTGGTGTACAACCTGGACGACGAGGGGGCAGTGGACGCCCTGGCGGGGTGCCAGAAGAATCTGTTCGGCTTCAGCGTGAAGCAGGGCCGGGGCGACTGCTGGGCGGAGAATGTGGCCTTCCACGACGGATGCGGCGAGTTTGACGCGGTGGTGCGGGGCAAGGCATACGCCCACATCGCCCTCCACGTGCCGGGCAAGCACAACGTGAGCAACGCCCTGGCGGTGGCGGCGGCCATGTACCTTTTGGGCGTGGACGGCAAGGCGGTGGGCGATGGCCTGGCGGCCTTCCACGGCGCCGGGCGGCGGTTTGAATACAAGGGTGAGTACCACGGGGCGGCGGTGTACGACGACTACGCCCACCACCCGGATGAGCTCTCGGCGCTGCTGCAGGCGGCGGCCTCGGTGCCCCACCGGCGGATTATCTGCGCGTTCCAGCCCCACACCTACACCCGGACGGCGGCGCTGTTCGACCGGTTTGTGGAAGTGCTGCAAACCGTGGAGGTGGCCATAGTGGCGGAGATTTACGCCGCCCGGGAGACCAACGAGCTGGGCATCTCCTCCAAGGATTTATGCGCCCAAATCCCCGGCAGCGTGTACTGCTCCACCCTGGACCAGGTGACGGACGCTCTGGCGCGGATTGCCCAGCCGGGAGACCTGATCCTCACCGTTGGCGCGGGGGATATTTTCCGGGCCGGAGAGAAGCTGCTGGAAAGAGGATAACCAAATAACGAACAGGGGGAGGACAGCGTCCTCCCCCCTCAGATTGTCAAAAAAAGCATCGCAGATTTCGCGCCCGCAGGCGCGAACCCATGAAATCCGAAAAAAGTGACGACATGCGAAGTGTGCGAATAGTGCGCCGGAGGCGTACTATTCGCGCGCGCAGTAGACTGCAATCCCATTGTCAAAAAACGGCATAGCCGTTTTTTGACAGGCTCACGCCCCCGCGTCTGACGATGGTCAGATGCGGGGGCGGTTCGTTATGCTGCGATGGGATTAGAAGATGGCGACCACGGCGCCGTCGTAGCTCTCGGCGATGTACTGCTTGACGGACTCGGTCTGGAGGGCCTTCACCAGGGCCTGGGTCTTGGCGCTGTTCTCCTCACCGGCGCGGACGGCGATGATGTTGGCGTAGGTCTGGGCGGCGTTGCCGGAGGCATCCTCCACGGCCAGAGCGTCGGCCACCTTCAGACCGGCCTGGATGGCATAGTTGCCGTTGATGACGGCCACGGTGCCCTCAGCGCTGTTGGCCAGCTGGACGGGCACGGTGTCGGCCTGAATGGCCTGGATGTCATAGCCGTGGTTGTCCACGATGTCCAGGGTGGTGACGCCGTCGGTGGCGTTGGCGCCCTCGGGCAGGGTGATGAGGCCCTCCTGCTGCAGCAGCAGCAGGGCGCGGGTCTCGTTGGAGTCGTCGGCGGGAATCAGAATGGTGGCGCCGTCAGCAATGTCAGCCACGGCGGACACGCCGTTGCCATACAGGCCGAAGGGCTCATAGTGGATCATGGCGGCGGACACCAGATTGGTGCCGTTGGAGGCGTTGTAGCTGTTCAGATAGGGGACGTGCTGGAAGTAGTTGGCATCCAGAGAGCCGTCGGACAGGGCCTGGTTGGGCAGGACATAGTCGTCATAGATGACCACTTTCAGGGTGTAGCCCTCGGCGGCCAGGGCCTCGGTGACCTGCTCGAGAATCTCGGCATGGGGGGTGGAGCTGGCGCCCACGGTGATGGTGGTGTCAGCGGCGGGGGTCTGGGCATCGGTGCCGGCGTTGTTGCTGCTGCCGCAGGCTGCCAGAGACAGCACCAGGGCCAGCGCCAGCAGGGTGACGATGATCTTCTTCATGTTGCGTTTCTCCTTTTATGAAAAATATAGGGATCTCGTTTTTATTCAGCCAATCGGAGGCGCCTCCGATGAGTTGACGGATTTACCGGGCCCGCTTATCCAGCTTGCGCACCAGGTAGGTGCCCAGAATCTGGATGAGCTGGACGATGACCACCATCAGCACCACGCACAGCCAGATGATGTCGCTGTTGCTGCGCTGGTGGCCGTAGATGATGGCAATCTGGCCCAGGCCGGTGCCGCCCAGGGTGGCGGCCAGGGCGGTGTAGCCCAGGATGGTGACGGTGGAGATGGTGGCGCCCTGGATGAGGGAGGGGCGGGCCTCCGGCAGCAGCACGCGGCTGATAATCTGCCAGTTGGTGCAGCCCATGGACTGGGCGGCCTCGATAACGCCGCTGTCCACCTCACGGAGGGAGGACTCCACCATGCGGGCCACGTAAGGCGCCGCGGCGATGACCAGGGTGACGATGACGGCGCCGTTGCCCAGGCTGACACCCAGGATGAACCGGGCCACGGGAATCATGGCCACCATCAGAATGATACAGGGGATGGAGCGGAAGAAATTGACCACAAAGCCCAGTATCTTATTGATCCAGCCCACCGGGGCGATGCCGCTGCGGTCGGTGACATGGAGCACCACGCCCAGAGGCAGGCCCAGCACGTAGGCGAAGGCGGTGGAGAGGGCGGTCATGTACACCGTCTCCCAGATGCCCTTTTGGATGAGGCCGTTGGCCCACAGCTTGAAAAACATCTCAGACATTGGCCTTCTCCTCCTCCCACTGGACATTGTTGGTGTTGAGCCAGGCGATGATGCGCTCGGCGTCCCTCTCTTCGTTGGGCAGCTCCACGATCATGTGGCCGAACACGGTGCCCTCGTACTCCCGGGTGTCGGCGAAGAGGATGTTCACCGGGGCCTGGCACTCCAGACTCAGCCGGGAGATGATGGGCTGGCGGGAGTCGGCGCCGCCGAAGATCAGGCGCAGCCGGCGGCCGCCGGTGGTCTCCAGGGCCTTGCGCTCCTGGGGCAGAATCAGCTCACGGGCAATCTGGCTGCGGGGGTCGGCGAACACGTCGGCCACCCGGCCCTCCTCGGCAATCTGGCTATGGTCGATGACGGCCACACGGTCACAGATGCGGTCGATGACCTTCATCTCATGGGTGATGATGACGATGGTGACGCCCAAATCCTGGTTAATCTGCTTCAACAGCTCCAGGATGGCCCGGGTGGTGTTGGGGTCCAGGGCGGAGGTGGCCTCGTCGCACAGCAGATACCGGGGGTTGGTGGCCAGGGCGCGGGCGATGGCCACGCGCTGCTTCTGGCCGCCGGAGAGCTGGGAGGGATAGACGTTCTCCTTGTCGGAAAGGCCCACCAGCTGCAGCAGCTCCCGGCACCGGTCCAACGCCTTGGCCCGGGGCGTGCCGCTGATCTCCAGGGGGAAGGACACGTTGCCCAGCACGGTGCGCTGCTCCAACAGGTGGAAGCCCTGGAAAATCATGCCGATGTTGCGGCGCAGGGCCAGCAGCTCCTTCT
The DNA here is from genome assembly GCA_902765025.1 of Oscillospiraceae bacterium. Lineage (GTDB taxonomy): Bacteria > Bacillota > Clostridia > Oscillospirales > Oscillospiraceae > Vescimonas. Next base: position 10,371 of record CACWYC010000038.1, on the reverse strand, counting down.
GGGGCAGGGTGGTGATGTCCCGGCCATCGATGATAACCTTGCCCTCGGTGGGCCGCTCCAACAGGTTGATGCACCGCACCAGGGTGGACTTGCCGGCGCCGGAAAGGCCGATGACGCCGAAAATCTCGCCGTCACGGATGGTGAGGTTGATGTCCCGCAGGGCCTCTACCTCGCCGGAGGCGGCGCGATAGGTTTTGCCAAGATGCTCTAACTGAATCATGTTTCTCTCCTCGACACAAAAAAACGGACACGGAGGGCTTGACTGCCATCCATGTCCGGCTGCATTGCTGCGGCGATTACTCGGATACGATGTGAGACAAGCCTGCGTTTTGGGCGCGCATCATCATGCGCATGGTGGCCATGCACATCATCATACCCATCATCATGCTATTCTGACGGCGGATACGCATACAGGCTGCTCCTTTCCGGTAATCTCATGGAGCCTACCGCTCCATTGGGGAAATGATACCCTATGACAGGGCCATTCGTCAACGATAATTATTCACAAAATTTGCCGCCTGATTTCATAAATTTCCGCCAAATTGGTGAATAAATACCCATCCGGGGCTGTATAGCCTTACTCCTCCGCCGGGGCGGGAGCGGGGGTGGGGTCGGCAGAGACAGGGGTCTGGGGCGCCGGGGCGGCCTTTTCCGCCTCCTGCTCCGCCTTTTCCGCCTCCTTGGCGGCCTGGGCGGCGGCACGGGCCTCCGCCTCGGCGGCCATGCGCTCCTGGTTGATGCGGGCGTTTTCGGCACGGATGGCGGCCTTCTGGGTGCGGCGCTCGTCCGCCATCTTCATAAACGCCTTCAAACCCGTGACGGCGGACACCACCGCCACCACGCCAAAGCCCACCCAGCCCACGGTGCGAATCCGGTAGAAGTCGTCGATGGTGAAATGCTCATAGCGCATGCCGATGAAGTACAGCGCCACGCCCAGGATGGCGGAAGCCACCGCCAGGATCACGTCGATGGCGGCGATGAACTTATGGCGCCTGCGGCGCAGCAGCGACGCGAAAAGCAGCACCAGCGTCAGCAGAAACAGCGCCGGGCTCTGGCAGCACAATACGTATCCGATGGTCTTATCCATAGTAAAAGTCTCCTTGCCTTACAGGGCGCATTTGCCTCTGCGGATATATTGGCCCCGGGTGGGCTGCAACGCGCCGTGATCCACCGCCAGGGTGCCCCGGAGCCAGACCTGGGCGATGCTGCCCTTGGTGGCCACGCCCTCGTAGGGGCTGTAATCGCAGCGGCTCACCATGTCGGCGGCGTGGAGGACGTGGTGGGCGGCGGGGTCATACACCACGATATCGGCGTCGGCGCCGGGGGCGATGACACCCTTGCGGGGGAACATGCCGTAGAGCCTGGCGGGATTCTCGCTGAGGGCCCGAACCATGCCGGGCAGCGTCATACGGCCCGCCGCCACGCCGTAGGTATAAATCAGCTCGCCCCGGGTCTCCACGCCGGGGATGCCGCCGGGGATGGCAGTGAAGTCGTCACGGCCCGCCAGCTTCTGCTGCGTGGTGAAGGAGCAGTGGTCGGTGGAGATGGTCTGCACCTCGCCGGTGCGGAGGGCGCGCCACAGGGCGTCCTGGTCCGCCTTTTTGCGGATGGGGGGCGAGCAGACGTACTTGGCGCTCTCCAGCCAGTCTTCCTTATCATAAACGCTGTCGTCCAGGCACAGGTACTGGGGGCAGGTCTCCACGTAGACCTTCTGCCCTCTGCGGCGGGCGGCGCGAATCTCCGCCAGGGCCTGGGCATTGGTGGTATGCACCACGATGACGGACACGTCCGCCGCCTGGGCGATGCGCATTAAGCGGCCCACCGCCTCGGCCTCCAGATAGTCGGGCCGGACACGGGGATGGCACCAGACGCCGTTGTCGCCGGCGGCCTTGCGCTCGGAAACCAGGGCGTCGATGACGCCGCTGTTCTCACAGTGGAAGCCGCTGATGCCCCCCTTTTCCCGCAGCTTGCGGAGGGCGTGGTAGATGGCCTCGTCGCCGATCATCATGGCGGGATAGGTCATATACATCTTGAAGCTGGTGATGCCCTCGTCATACATATCGTCGATTTCCGCCTCTATGGTGGGATTCCAGTCGTCGATGGTCATGTGGAAGCCGTAGTCGCAGGCGCACTTGCCGTCGGCCTTCTCGTGCCACAGCCGGAGGCCCTGGTGCAGCGTCTCCCCCTTGTTGGGGCAGGCGAAATCCACCACGGTGGTGGTGCCGCCGCGAAGGGCGGAGCGGCTGCCGGAGGCGAAGTCGTCGGCGGTGGTGGTGTTGCACACGTCCAGGTCGAAATGGGTATGGGCGTCGATGAAGCCGGGCAGCAGCAGCTTGCCGGCGCAGTCCACCACCCGGGCGCCCTCCGCCGAAAGGCCACGGCCCACCGCCGCAACGGTCTCGCCGTCCACCAGCACGTCGGCCCGGCGGGTGCCGTGACCGGTCACTACCGTGCCGCCTCGGAACAATGTCTTCATGGAAGCCCCTCCTTCATGTTATATATGTGTTTTATATATGTGTTGTCCAACCGCGGGAAACCATTTATCCCGCCAGAATCTCGAATTTCAGCACGCCGGCGGCGCTGTTGAACCGGCTCACCATGGCGTCCATGGACACGGTCATCTCCCCCGTTTCGGCGCTGACGGTGACGCCGGCACAGCCGTTGGTGGGGATGGTCTGGTTGATGGTGAGTATATTCGCGCCGGATTCGGCGAAGATAGCAAGGTAGTCGCTGAGGACGCCGGGATTGTCCTTCAAAAGGGCGTAAAAGGTGATGATGTGGCCCGTGCGCATATTCTGGAAGGGCTGCACCGAATCCTTATATTTATAGAAGGCGCTGCGGCTGATGCCCACCTGGCGGGCGGCGTCGCCCACGGTGCGGGCCTCCCCCACCTGCAGCATCCGCTTGGCCTCCGCCACCTTGACGAACACCTCCGGCAGCGCATCGCCGGAGACGATATAATACTGTTTCTTATCCATACGGCAGTTCCTTTCATGGGTATCGTCCGTAATAGGCATACAATTGTCCATACAATATTATCACAGAGGAGGACACGATGCAACACTTTTTTCCGCAGGGCCCCGGGGACACAGAGAGGATGGGCCGGTTTTTGCTGACGGTGGGCTGCGCTGCCGCCGTGGGACTGCTGGGGTACGGGGCGGTGCGGTACGCGGCGGCGTGGACGCTGCCCTTTTTGCTGGCGCTGGGGGCGGCCACGATGGCGGAGCCGGGCATCGCCTGGTGCTGCCGCAAGCTCCATTTGCAGCGGGGCTTTGTGGCGGCGGTATTCACGCTGGCGGTGGCGGGGCTGGTGACGGCGCTGGCGGTAGTCCTGGGGCGGCGGCTTTGGCAGGAGGCCACAGGGGCCGCCTCCTTTCTGGGGGAGGCGCTGGGGGTGCTGCCCCAGGTGACGGAGGCGGTATTTGCCCGCATCGACGCCTTTTGCGCCGCCTGCCCCGAGGGGGTGCGGCAGTGGGCACAGCAGGCGGCGGCGGAGCTGGGCCAGCGGCTGGGCGCGGCGGCGGCGGAGCTGGGGACGGCCCTGGGCCGGTGGGTGACGGGGCTGGTGGCAGCCACGCCCCGGGCGTTCCTCTTTGTGGGCACCACGGTGCTGGCGCTGTATTTCACCGTGGCGACTTACCCCCAGCTTTGCGCCTTTGCCCGGCGGACGGTGCCGGCGCGGTACCACGCCACGGTGCGGCGGCTGCGGCACACCGCCTTTACCGCTTTCGGCCAGTGGCTGCGGGCCCAGGGCATCTTGTTTGCGGTGACCTTCGGGGAGCTGGCGGCGGGCTTCTGGCTACTGGGGCAGCGGTACGCCCTGCTGCTGGCGGCGGTGATTGCGGTGGTGGACGCCCTGCCGGTGCTGGGCACAGGGACGGTGCTGCTGCCCTGGGCGGTGGTGTGCGCCGCGCTGGGCGACTTCCCCAAGGGGCTGGGCCTGGCGGCGCTGTATGTGGTGGTGACGGTGGTGCGCAGCATTCTGACCCCCAAGGTAATGGCCCACCAGGCGGACCTGCCGCCCCTGGCGGCACTGGCGGCCATGTACGTGGGCTTTCGCGCCGCCGGAGTGGGCGGCATGGTGCTGCTGCCGTTTATGGTGCTGTTTGCCCGGCAATTCTGGGCGGAGGAGGAAGAAAACACTTCCCAGCGGTAGAAATGTGTGGTAAAATGGTATAGTTTTGGAAATTGCGGACAGAGGCGAACGCCTTTGTCCGGCGCATTTGCATCTGACGGGAGGTGACGCCGTGAAGGTGAATCAGATCAAGGCAGGGGCCCTGCTGTCCTATGTGTCCATGGGGCTGAGCACCTTGATTTCACTGGTGTACACCCCCATTATGATCCAGCGGCTGGGGGACAGCGAGTTCGGCGTGTACCAGGCGGTGCTGCCCATTATCAGCTACTTAAACCTGCTCAGCTTCGGCCTGGGCAGCGCCTACGTGCGGTACTACTCCCGGTATAAGACGGCAAAGGACAAGAAGGGCATGGCCATGCTCAACGGCATGTTCCTCACCACCTATCTGGTGCTGGGGGCGCTGGTGCTGGCCATCGGCTGGGGGTTGAGCTACTGCGACGCCATCTTCGGCACCAAGCTGTCGGCGGAGGAGATCGCCCTGGCGGAGCGGCTGCTGCGGATCCTATCCCTGAACGCGGCGCTGACCTTCCCCATCAGCGTGTTTGAGAGCCACGTCACCATTAACGAGCAGTATTTGTTCCAGAAAATCGTGGGCATGGGCAAGCAGGTGCTGAATCCCCTGATCATGATTCCGCTGCTGATTATCGGCTACCGCAGCGTAACGCTGACCATTGTATCGCTGGTTTTCACCATCGTCAGCGGCATTGTGAACATCACCTTCTGCCTGACACGGCTGCGGATGCCCTTCTCCTTCCGGCGGTACGACTTTGCCCTGCTGCGGGAAATGGTGGGCTTCACGTTCTACGTATTTCTGGGCATCGTGGTGGACAACTTCAACTGGAGCATCGACCGGCTGCTGCTGACGTGGCTCCACGGCTCGGTGGCGGTGGCGGTGTACGCCGTGGCGGCGCAGCTCAACACCTTCTACCTGGCCTTTTCCAACGCCATCTCCAACGTGATGACCCCCCGGGTACACCGGCTGGTGACCGCCGGGGCCCCCATGCGGAAGCTGGACGCCCTGTTCACCCGGGTGGGGCGGCTGCAATTCATCCTGCTGGCGGGCATCTTCTGGGGCTTTGTGGCCATCGGGCAGCGGTTCGTGGTGCTGTGGGGCGGCGGACCTGAAAAGGCCATCGACTACTGGACCACGCTGCTGCTGTTCTTCGCCACGCTGTGGACCAACATCCAGACCGTGGGCATCGAGATACAGCGGGCCATGAACAAGCACAAATTCCGCTCGGTGGTGTATCTGGCGGTGGCGCTGTCCAACGCCGTCATCTCCATTCCGCTGTGCATCCGGTGGCAGGGCTTCGGCGCCGCCATTGGCACAACGCTGGCCACCTTCGTGGGCAATGTGCTGCTGATGAACTGGTACTACCACCACCGCATCGGGCTGAACATCCCCGCCTTCTGGCGCCACATCTTCCACCTGTTCCCCGCCACAGTGCTGCCGGCGGCGGTGTCTGTCGCGCTGGCGGTATTCGTCCATCCCCAGACCTATTTTGACATGATCCTGCCGGCGGCGGCAGTGGTGGCGGTGTACGGCGGCTCCATGTGGCTGTTCGGCATGAACCGCTACGAGCGGGAGCTGATTGCCGGGCCTGCCCGCCGGATTCTCAAGCGACTGCACCGATAAGGAGGGAGCATTATGCCGCGCAAATCCTCACAGCGCAACACCAAGGGCAAAATCGTGTCCGCCGCGTGGAAGCTGTTTTACGAGCAGGGCTACGACAACACCACCGTGGAGGACATCATCTTTGAGTCCGGCACGTCCAAGGGGTCTTTTTATCACTATTTTGAGGGAAAAGATGCCCTGTTGGGGTCTCTTTCCATGATTTTTGATGAAAAATATGAGGAATTGCGGCGGGAGATGGACCCGGAGGGGAACGCCGTGGACAAGCTGATTTACATCAACCAGGAGCTGTTTGCCATGATCGACAACCAGGTGTCGGTGGAGCTGCTGGCCCGGCTCTTCTCCACCCAGCTCACCACCCGGGGCGAAAAGCACCTGTTGGACCGCAACCGCACCTACTTCAAGATGGTGCAGCAGATCGTGCGGCAGGGCCAGGAGCGCCACGAGCTGCGCACCGACATCACCGCCAACGAGATTGTCAACGACTACGCCATGTTCGAGCGGGCGCTGATGTACGACTGGTGCCTCTCCGGCGGAGAGTACGCCTTGGCCCGGTACGCCGGGCGGATGATGCCCGCCTTTTTGCGGGGCTATCTGCCGGAGAGCTGAAAAAAGATAAATTTTATTTTTCGGCTATGATTTTGCACAGCAATTCGTACAGTTTATTTTTGGCTTAAATACGCTATTTTTATAATATAAGCGGCAACGTCGTATAGACCTTGGTCTATACGACGTTCTGTATTTACGTACAGTGTAAAGTATGGTATACTCACCTCCGTGATGAAAACCGGGGCGGACAACGGGTTCCGCCGGAAACGGAGCGAGATATGAAAAGTGCAGAAATTGTGGTATTCGTGATTTACCTGGCGTTTATGCTGGGCATCGGTGTCTTTTTCTTCCTGCGGTCCCGGGGCGGCGGCGAGAAGGACTACTTCCTGGGGGGCCGCAGCATGGGGCCCTGGGTGTCCGCCCTCAGCGCCGGTGCCTCCGACATGAGCGCCTGGGTGCTGATGGGGCTGCCGGCCTCCATCTACGCCGCCGGCATCGGCCAGGCGTGGATTGCCATCGGCCTGGCCATCGGCTACGCGGTGAGCTGGCTGGTGGAGGCGCCCCGGCTGCGGCGGTTCACCATTGTGGCGGGGGACTCCATCACCCTGCCCCAGTATTTGACCAACCGCTTTTTAAGCAAGTCCAAGGCGCTGCAGGTGATTTGCGCGCTGATTTTCCTCTTTGCCTACACCATTTACGCCGCCTCCAGCATGAAGGCCTGCGGCACGCTGTTCCACACGGTGCTGGGGGTGGACCCCGCCGCCGCCATGTACGTGGCCGCGGCCATCATCGTGGCCTACACCTTCCTGGGCGGCTTCAGCGCCGTGTGCTGGACCGACTTCTTCCAGGGGATGCTGATGCTGGCGGCGCTGCTGATCGCCCCCATCTTCGCCCTGTTCGTCATCCGCAGCGGCCACGGCGCGGCCGTGGGCTCCTACGCCCTGCCCCAGAGCTACTGGAACCTGTTTGCCGACTGGCGGGAGGTGGTGTCCGGGTTGGGCTGGGGCCTGGGGTACTTCGGCATGCCCCACATCATCGTGCGGTTTATGTCCCTGGAGTCCCAGAAATCCCTGAAAAAATCCGCCAAAATCGGCATCACCTGGAACGTGCTGATTGTGGTATTCTCCGTGGCGGCGGGCTGCATCGGCCACGTGCTGCTGGGTGACATCCACGACCACTCCACCGTGTTCATCCAGATGGTGCGGATGCTGTTCCCCGGCGTGCTGTCCGGCATACTGCTTTCCGCCATTCTGGCGGCCTCCATGTCCACCGCCGACAGCCAGCTGCTGGCCTCCGCCAGCGCCTTTGCCAGCGACGTGTATCAGCCCATCATCCGCCGGGGCAAGGCGGGCAACAGGGAAATGCTGTGGATGGGTCGGCTGGTGGTGCTGGCCATCTCGGTGGCGGCGGTGCTGATTGCCTCCCATCCGGGGGCGGGCTCCATCATGGATCTGGTGTCCAACGCCTGGGGTATGTTCGGCGCCGCCTTCGGCCCGGCCATTCTGCTGAGCCTGTTCTGGAAGCGGTTCAACTTCCAGGGCGCCGTGGCTGGCATCGTGGTGGGCGCGGTGGTGGACGGCCTGTGGCTGGCCTTCCTGGCCTCTACCGGCATCTACGAGATTATCCCCGGCTTTGCCGCCGGACTGCTGGCAGCGGTAACAGTGTCGCTGGCCACACCGGCGCCGGACAAGGACGTGGAGGCGCTGTTTGACAGAGCGGTTAGCTACCAGGATTGATGCAAAAAAGAAGAAGCCGCCCCACAGGGCGGCTTTTTTGCAGCGCAGATTTGCGCCGGTCTTACACGGTGGCGTCCACCGGGATGCGTTGGCGGCCCACCTGTACCCAGTGGACCCGCACATCCTCGCCGCTGCGGCTGGCGCAGAAGCCCAGGCTGCCCATCTTGCCCTCCACCGGGGTGTCGCCGCCGATGGCGCCCACCAGGCGGATGATGTAGCGCAGCAGTTCGCGGATGGTGGTCAGGGGCAGATCCGGCTCCAGATAATCAAAAAACTTATCCATGATGATTCCTCCTATATGGCAAACGGTGTTGTGTTTCCTTTGATGGTACCCATTATGCCACGAGATCTGTCCGAAAAAGCGGACATTGACCGGGAAAAGGCGGATTTCTCCCATCTTGCCAAGGGCGGCGGCGGGTGGTAGAATAATGGGGATAAGACAGAGGGAGGTGGGCACCATGGCTGACACACAAGCGCCGCTGCTGGTGGCGGCAGACCGCTGCACGGGCTGCGGCGCCTGCGCCAACGGCTGTCCCAAGGGCGCCATCCACATGACGGCGGATGACGAGGGCTTCCTCTCGCCGGTGGTGGGCGAGGGCTGCATCCAGTGCGGCCACTGTGCCCACATCTGTCCCGCTTTGAAGCACCGGGAGGAGCGCAGCGCCCCGGCGGTATTTGCCGCCTGGGCGGAGGACGATGGGCTGAGGCGCCGCTCCACCAACGGCGGCGTGTTTGCCACGCTGGCCACCCAGGTGCTGGAGGACGGCGGCGTAGTGTTCGGCGCGGCTATGGACAGCCATCTCACCGTGCGGCACGTGGCGGTAAAGAACACTGCCGACCTGCCGCCGCTGCTGGGGGCCAAGCCGGTGCAGAGCGACGTAGGCGACAGCTTCCAGCAGGTGCGGATGTACCTGGACCAGGGGCGGCGGGTGCTGTTTGCCGGTACGCCCTGCCAGGTGGACGGGCTGTACCGCTTCCTGGGGGACTACCCGGAAAACCTGCTGACCTGCGACTTCCTGTGCGGCGGCGTGGCCAGCCCCGGCGTGTGGCAGCGGCTGGTGAAGTCCATGGCCTACATCAAGCAGAAGCCGCCTGTGGCGGTGGAATTCAGCCGCAAGCTGCCGGAGGGGGCGGGCCATCGGTTCTTTGTCACCTTTGCCGGGGGCAAAACCTATGACGCGCCCCTGGCCAAGACGGAATTCGGCCGGGGGCTGAGGCGGAGGCTGTTTCTGCGCAGCGCCTGCCACACCTGCCCCTATGCCAGCGCCAACCGGCCCGGCGACCTGACCCTGGGCACCTTCCGGGGGCTGCCCCGGGAGCTGGACGAGCAGAGGCAGGGCGTGACCATGCTGCTGATCAACAGCGTCAAAGGCGCCCACGTGGTGGACACGCTGGCCCTGAAAAAGGTGGCCCGGACGCTGGACGAGGCCGTGGCGGGCAACGTGGCCCTGCGCCAGCCCCGGGAGCCGTCACCCTATCGGGAATCGTTCTTCGCCGCGCTGCAGCAAGCCCCCTTCCAGCAGGTGCGGATCAAATACCTGGCCGCCGGGGAGCCCCGGGATGCCATGACGCCAAAGGCGCTGCTGCGGGCCGTAAAGGAGAAGCTATGGAAAAAACGTTGATGCACACCTGCTGCGCCCCCTGCTCGGTGAGCTGCATTCAGCAGCTGCGGAGTGAGGGCATCGAGCCGGTGAGCTTTTGGTTCAACCCCAACATCCACCCCTATATGGAGTATAAGGCCCGGCGGGACACGCTGATGGGCTATGCCCCGTCCATCGGCATGGAGCTGATTGTGCAGGAGGACTACGGCCTGCGGAAATTCTGCCGGGCGGTGGCGGAGGACATCGAGCACCGCTGCGTAGAGTGCTACACCATGCGCATGGAGCAGACGGCCCGGTTCGCCGCCGAAAACGGCTTTGACAGCTTTACCACCACGTTGCTGGTGAGCCCCTACCAGCAGCACGAGGCCATTGCCGACGTGGCGGGCCGCATGGGGCAGCGGTACGGCGTCAAGTTCCTGTATCGGGACTTCCGCCCGGGCTTTCGGGACGGCCAGGCCCAGGCCCGGGAGCTGGGCTTCTACATGCAAAAATACTGCGGCTGCGTGTTCAGCGAGGAGGACCGCTATGCCGCCAAAATCGCCAAGGATTTGAAAGAGCCGGTAAAGCACATCGTCTGACGGCCCTCTCCCCGGAATTACAAACGACTCCGTCCCCCCACGGGCAATGTCATTAAGATAGTGGCATTGGCGGAGGACGGGAAACCTGAAGAAATGAGCACATCGGAAACGGTGTGCTCATTTTCATGAAAAATGGCAT
>CACWYC010000037.1 GCA_902765025.1 Oscillospiraceae bacterium | reverse complement strand
GCCGCCTGTTTAATTGGGGGGAAGGTGCGGCCCTCCGCTCGGGAGTTCCGCCGCCTGCGGGCGGCGGCTACGGGGCTACCCCAAGGGCACTGGCTCCACCATCCGCTCATTCTTCGCGGGGTGTCGCTGGCGTACGTCGGAAATTTTACTTCTCAGACCACGCAGTGTGAGAGCGAAGCGAGTGCATGGAGTGGGCTGCAAGCTTTCTCAAGAAACGGCTTCGCCGTTTCTTGAGAGTTTTATCTGTTCATCACCTTCCGGGCGATGTCGATGCCCAGGCGGTAGGGGGCGGGGCGCAGGTCGCGGTCGGCCTGGCGCAGCAGGTCCCGGATGGGCAGGTGCTGGGGGCAGTGGCTCTCGCATTTGCCGCAGCCCACGCAGGCGGTGGCAAAGCTGTTGCCCCGGCGGATGCCCACGTTGCGGGCAAACTCAAACCGGGCCGCCGTCTTATTCTCCAGGTACATGAGATTATAGTAGTGGAAGATGGCGGGGATATCCACCCCCTGGGGGCAGGGCATGCAGTAGCGGCAGCCGGTGCAGCCCACCTTCTCCCCCGCCCTCAAGATGGCCCGGATGCGGCCCACCAGAGCGCGGTCCGCCTCCGTCAGGCAGCCGGGATGGGCGGCGTCCGCGATGCGGCAGTTCTCCTCCACCATTTCCTCGCTGTTCATGCCGGAGAGGACGCAGGTGACGCCGCTCTGGTCCCACAGCCACCGCAGGCCCAGTTCGGCGGCGGAATAGCCGGTGCCGCTGTCCGCCAGTGTCTGCCGGGCCTCCTGGCTCAATCGCACCAGCTTGCCGCCCCGGAGGGGCTCCATGATGATGACCGGGATGCCCTTGGCCTGGGCGGCCTCCAGTCCAGCCCGGCCCGCCTGGGAGTGCTCGTCCAGATAATTATACTGAATCTGGCAGAAGTCCCAGTCGTAAGCGTTCAGAATCTGCAAGAAGGCGTCGGTGCCGCCGTGGTAGGAAAAGCCGATCTGCCGGACGCTGCCCTCGGCCTTGCGGGCGGCGATCCAGTCCTCGATGCCCAGGGCTTTCAGGTTTTCCCACTGGGAATAATCGGTGAACATGTGCATAAGATAGTAGTCGATATGGTCGGTGCGGAGGCGCTGCAGCTCCTCCCGGAAGGTCTTGTCGATGGCCTTCTGGCTGCGCATGACATACTGGGGCAGCTTGGTGGCGATGTTCACCTTGTCCCGGACGTTATTTTCCGCCAAAATGCGGCCCAAACACTCCTCGCTGCCGGGGTAGATGTAGGCGGTGTCAAAATAGTTCACGCCCCGCTCCATGGCCAGCAGCACCTGGCGCTGGGCCTTTTCATAGTCGATGGCGGCGCCCTTTTTGGCAAAGCGCATACAGCCGAAGCCCAGCTGGGAGATGGGGTTGCCGTAGCGGTCGGTGCGGTATTGCATGGGATGGCCCTCCTTGCGGTGATATTTTTCTATACCATACTCCTTTCCGCGCCCCGGCGCAAGCCCTTTTCCTTTTCCAGAAATTGACTTCATATTTTCGCTTAAAATTGTTTACATTCTGTTCACCGGAAAATTAGCACTCTCCCCTTGACAGTGCTAATAATCGTGGTATACTACGTGTTGAACAAAAGGAACGGACGCTGACGATCAGCGTGCGCACCCCCTGCTCAGGTAACAACACGCGATAGACTTTTAAGGAGGAATGAAGTATGTTGCCGAGTATTTTTGGTGAGAATCTGTTTGACGATTGGTTTGGCTTCCCCGGTTTCCCCGAGCTGCGGGACGTGGACCGCAAGCTGTACGGCAAGAGAGCCGACCACATGATGAAGACCGACGTGCGGGAGCACGGCGACCGCTTTGAGCTGGACATGGACCTGCCCGGCTTCACCAAGGACGAAATCACCCTGGATCTGGAAAACGGCTACCTGACCGTGAAGGCCGCCAAGGGCCTGGACAACACCAAGACCGACGACGCCGGCAAGGTCATCCGTCAGGAGCGGTACGCCGGGGCCATGCAGCGCAGCTTCTACGTGGGCGAGCAGCTCACCGCCGAGGATGTAAGCGCCCGGTTTGAAAACGGCGTACTGCGGCTGACGCTGCCCAAGAAGGACCCCAAGGCCCTGCCCAAGAAGACCACCATCGCCATCGGCGACTGATGCGCCGCGCCAAAATATCGCGATAAAAAGATGCCCTGCGGGGCATCTTTTTTTATGGGGAAAAACGTGGTATGATGAGGAAAAGGAAAGGAGCGTGGCGCAAATGGTTGAAGTGGTGGCGGCGCTGATCTGGGAGGACAATCGGTTTCTCATCTGCCAGCGGCCGGGGCACAAGGCCCGGGGGCACCTGTGGGAGTTCGTAGGCGGCAAGGTGGAGCCGGGGGAGACGAAGGAGCAGGCCCTCATCCGGGAGTGCCGGGAGGAATTGGACATCCGGTTGGCGGTGAGGGAGGTATTCATGGACGTGGTGCACCAATACCCGGACATCACCGTGCATCTGACGCTGTTCCACGCCGCCATCGCCGGCGGCACGCCCCGGCTGCTGGAGCACGAGGCCATGGCGTGGATTACGCCGGGGGAGATAGACGAGTACGCCTTCTGCCCGGCGGACGAGACGATTTTGGCGCGGATCATGGCGGAATATGGGGACAGGTGACGAATGGCGGGACACATAGGTCCCGCCCTACGCAGGCTGTCTCGCCCCCCGATGAGAAAAGGTTTGTAGGGGCGAGGCTCTGCCCCGCCCCTACTTATTATTATTTATGACAGCAGCGCCGCCCGGATGGGCGGCGCTGTTTTGGTATTTACATGGATTGCAGCATTTGCAGCAGCTGCACGTCCTCCGGCTTGACGTGGAGGCCGGCCTCCTTTTTCTCCCCGTCGGGGAAGGTGACGGAAATGGTGATGTCGGTGCCGGGGGCCAGGCCCTTGCGGTTGACGTCGTTGAGAAAGGCGGGGAACTGGGGGTGGTTATTGCGGAAGGTGTTCCACGCCTGCTTTACCTTGAAAAGATCACCGATCTGCACGGTGCATCGCCTCGCTTTCGTAGGATGGGGCCATTATACCACATGCGCCGCCTTTCGACAACCCTCACTCCTCCAGCAGCCACAGCCGCCCGTCCGGCAGCAGCTTGGATGCCGCCCGGTGGACGGACAGCACCGCGCCGTCGGGGAAGCGGCGCACCACCGTCTCCTCCCGGTAGTCCGGGTCCTCAAACCAGCGGCTGAACACCAGCTCGTCCCCCCGGCGGAAATAGAAGGTCTCCGTGTGGCCCATGGGGAACTCCGCCCGCAGGGGCCAGAGAATCTGAAAGGTGTTCTCCGCCTGGCGGGTCAGCATCAGGGGCCAGCCGGAGGGCATGAGATTGTAGCAGTCCTTTACGGCGGAGCGGGGCAGGGTGACGATGGGGGTGACTTCCGACGTGGCCGGGTCGTAGCGCAGCAATTCCAGCGCCCCGGCGGGGAAATCCGCCCGGAGCATCACCAGCGTGCCGCCGTCGTAGAGGGGCGGGCCGAAGTAGCAGCCCTCCCGGGGCGGCAGGGGCTCGTGGACCTTGGCCTCCCGGGCGTGGACGAAGATAAGGCGGTTACACCGGATGGGGTGGCCGTCCCGGTACAGCTCCTCCGCCTCGTACAGGTCGCCCTGGGCGAAGTCGCTGCCCCAGTACCAGCCGCCGCTGCCCTCCAGCTCCGCCAGGTGGCCGATGCCCCCGGTGGGAATGGCGGTATAGTCCATGGTCATCCCTCCTTTTTCTCTACTCTATCACATTCGACGCCCCGGCGCAACAGAGGAAAACCCCGCCGCGGCGAGGCGGCGGGGCGGGTGGGTTGGGCGTCTCTCTTTATCAGCAGCCGAAGCCGAACATGCGGCACAGCATGGCCCACAGGGAGTTGCAGTTAAAGTTGAAATTGCACATAATGGCACCTCCTGTCAAGATTTCGTCTCTCGAGGACGGATGTATCATACCACGGCGGGAGTTGGGCCGTCAAATGTAATGATTTCCATGGAAAAACGTCCCTTTTTCCTATTGACAGATGGCTTTGGCTGTGGTATCTTTAAGTTGTAATAAATATTATTACAAGATAATCCCGCCGCCGGGGGCGGCATGAGAGAAGGGTATGCTATGGGCATTTTCAGACAGGAGAAAAACGGCTACGCAGACGCCATTCAAAAGGGCGTGGCGGCGCTGGATCGCTTCAGTGGGTTGACCCGGGGCAGGGGCAGCCGGGAGGAGCGGCTGGCGCGGCTGCGGCAGGCCATTGCCGAGGCGGACGCCGTGGTCATCGGCGCGGGGGCGGGGCTCTCCACCTCCGCGGGTTTTGTGTATAATGGAGAGCGGTTTGAGCGGTATTTCTTCGATTTTCACCAGAAATTCGGCATCCGGGATATGTATTCCGGTGGCTTCTATCCCTTCCCTGATGAGGAGACGAAGTGGGCCTGGTGGGCCAGAAACATCTATTTCAACCGCTACGTGCCCGCCCCCAAGCCGGTGTATGACCGGCTGCTGGACCTGGTGCGGGAGAAGGAATACTTCGTCATCACCACCAACGTGGACCACCAGTTCCAGAAGGCGGGGTTTGACAAGGAGCGGCTTTTCTACACCCAGGGGGACTACGGCCTGTTCCAGAGCACGGACGGGCGGGTGAAGCGTACCTACGACAACGAGGACTGGGTGCGCCAGGCCATGGCGGCCCAGCGGTTTTTGCCGGATGAAAAGGGGGTCTTTCAGGTACCCAAGGATCGGTGCCTCTCCCTGCGGCTGCCCACAGAGCTGATCCCCCGGTGCCCCGACGGGTCCAGGGCCACCACCAACCTGCGGGTGGACGATACGTTTGTGGAGGACGCGGGATGGCAGGCGGCAGCCCAACGGTACGCCCACTTTTTGCAGCGGTTTGCAGGTAAAAAGGTGGTGTTTTTGGAGCTGGGCGTGGGCAGCAACACCCCGGTCATCGTCAAGTACCCCTTCTGGGCCATGACGGCGGAGAATGGGGACGCGGTGTACGCCTGCCTCAACTACGGCGACGCGGTGTGCCCCCGGGAGATTGAAAACCAGTCCATCTGCCTGGATGGGGACATTGGGGAAATACTGGACGAGATTTTATAATGTGAAAGGGAGCGCGGCGGCGCTCCCTTTTTTATTTGGTGAGGATGGATTGATAGATGGACAAATCCTCATTTTGGAACACGTTGAAGATGACCTGCATGGGACTGGCGGTCTCCCGCTTCCACGATTCCACTGTCGCCACGGCGATCTCCGCCGCCTCCCGCTTGGGGAAGCCGAAGACGCCGGTGGAGATGCAGCAAAAGGCGATGCTTTGGCAGCCCTTTTCCGCCGCGGCGGCAAGGCAGGCGCGGTAGGAGGCGGCCAGCAAGTCGCAGTGGCGCTGGGTCAGGCGGCCCTCCACGATGGGGCCCACGGTGTGGACAACGTAGCGGCAGGGCAGGTTGTAGGCCGGGGTGATTTTGGCCCGGCCGGTGGGCTCCGGGTGGCCCTGTTGGGCCATGAGGGCGGCGCAGTCGTTGCGGAGCTGGACGCCGGCATAGGTGTGGATGCAGTTGTCGATGCAGTTGTGGCAGGGGCGGTAGCAGCCGGTCATGCCGGCGTTGGCGGCGTTGACAATGGCGTCGCACCGCAGGGTGGTGATGTCCCCCTGCCAGAGGTACAAACCGTCCCGGATGGGGGCAAGGTCGGCAAGGTCGGTGACGCCCTTTTCGGCGATGGCGGCGTGGAGATAGTCGTCCTGGACGGCCAGAAAATCGGCGCTGACGGGGGCGGCCTCCCGGACGTTCATCAGCGAGCGGAGAAGCCGCTTTTGCTCCTCCGTGTCACGGGGTACGGCGATTTCCCGATAGCCGGGCTGCTCTTGCAGCAGCGACTGAATCAAGAATAGACGGCGTTCGCTTTGGTTCATTGGGCTTCCCTCCCCTGTCGGTTCTGAATGTCGGCGGCCACGTCCGCCACGGTCATGGCGCGCAGCGACGATGCCATGGCCTGCTCCGCGGCGGCGAGACGGCCATCCAGTGCGGCGTGGATGTTGCGGCCCACGGGGCACTGGGGGTTGGGGCTGTCGTGGAAGCGGAAGAGGCTGTCCTCGGCGGCGCCCACGGCGGTGTACACGTCGTAGAGCGTCATATCGGACAGGGGCCGGGCCAGAGCGATGCCGGTGCGGCCCCGGCTGACGGCAATCAGCCCGGCGGCCTTCAGCTCCCCCATGACGCCCCGGACGATCACCGCATTGGCCCCCACGCTGGCAGCCAGAAAGCCGCTGGTGACGGCACTGTCTTTAAAATAATCGATGGCCGTGAGGATATGCACGGCGATGGTAAATTTACTGGTTATCTGCACGGTATCACCTGCCTACTTGTCATATATCTTATTATATGTTACTTGTCAAGGGGCAGGGTGGACAGGAAGTCCAGCAGCAGCCTTCCCATGACGTCGCTGCCGTCGATGTAGCTGCCGTGGTCGTGGCCGGGGACGATGACCAGCCGGGCGCCGGGGATATGGGCGGCGATGCGGCGGGTCTCCTGCTCCTGGATGAGGTCGTGCTCCCCGGCGGTGACCAGGGTGGGCACGGTGATGCGGCGGAGGGCTTTCGGGTCGATGTGGGGCTCGGTGAGCATCAGCGTCACCAGGGGGTTGGGGCAGCGGTCGTTCTCGGCGCGGATCTCCGCCAGGAAGTCGGGCTGCACCCCCTCCGGGGTCAGGTTGGCGCCGCTGACGGCCAGGGCGGACAGGGCATCCGGGTGGCGAAGGGCCAGGAGAAGACCCACGATGCCGCCGTCGCTGAAGCCGTAAAAGCAGGGCTTTTCCAGCCCCAGAGCCCGGATGAAGTGGTACATATCCTCCGCCATATCGGCGTAGTGGTACTCGCCAAGGGGTTCGTTGGCGCCGTGACCCCGGCTGTCGGGGGCGTAGACCCGGTAGCCGGCGGCGGCGAGCTGGGCCATCTCCCGGTGGAACATGGCGTGGCTCTCGCCGTTGCCGTGGACGAGGATGACAGGTCTCCCCTGCCCTGCCACGGCGTAATGGAGGGTGACGCCGTTGACGGCCACGGTGTGGAGGGTGTCAGTCATGGTTTGGCTCCTTTCGGCGGGGCTTTTGGTCGGTGAGGTCATAGCTGATTTCCAGCAGGGTTTTGACGGTGTCCTCCCCGGCGGTGCCGTCCAGCAGCACACCCAGCCAGTGGGTTTTGTTCATGTGGTAGGCGGGGATGACGCCGGGGGTGTCACGGAAGCCGCCGCCCAGCAGCGGGCCGCACTTCACGTCCAGCACCCACACCTCCCCCTCGCCGGGGAGGCCCAGGGCGGCACGCTTCACCGCCATGGACACGGCAAACCACTTGCGGTTGCCGGTGTGGCGCAGCACGAAGGCGTCGGGAAACCGGGCCCAGAGATACTCCGGCTGGGCGCTGAATCGCTCCACGGCGTAGGCGATGACTTCCTCTTTTGTCATAATGGTCTCCTCATTTTTCCGTCAATAGATATGCTTCAGCGTTTGGGGGTCGGTGCCGACTTTGCGGCAGAAAGCGTCGATGTCCGCCGCTGTGCGGGCCAGCTCCAGCTCCCGGAATTTCCCGGTGGCGCGCTCTACGAAGCCCACCACCGCCTCGCCGGTGCAGATGCTGGTGCGGACGGCAGGCTCCCACAGGGCGGGGTCGTAGTCGATGGCGGGACGGCGCTTTTGGAACAGCTTCATGGCGGGCCTCCTTTTTGGTTTTTCCCAGTGTACCACAGCGGGGACGGCCGTGGCAAGAGGGACGAGAAAACACCGGGCGGCGGTGCGACCGCGGCCCGGTGTTTTGGATGGTGATTACAGCAGGGACTTGCGCAGCGCCTCGCCGCTTAAGGGAGAGGCGTAGGCCACGGGGATATCCAGGATGGTCTTGCAGCCCGTCTCGCCCTTTTGGGCCATGCGGTAGGTGGCCCGGGCATAGGAGGCGATGACGCTGGCAGTGAACTCCGGGTTGGAGTCCAGCTGCAGCCGGAACTCCATCAGCTCCGTGTTCTCCCCGTGGGCCCCGGTTTTGCCGGAGCGGATGACGAAGCCGCCGTGGGGGATGCCGCTGTGGTCACGGCGCAGCTCTTCCAGGGAGATGAAGTGAACGGTGGTGTCGTAGTCCGCGAAGTAGGCGGGCATGGTGACAATCTCCCGCTCGATGGCGGCCAGGTCGGCCCCCTCCTCCGCCACCACGAAGCATTCACGCGTGTGCTTCTCCCGGGTGGTAAGGGTGGGGTTGACGCCGCTGCGCACCAGGGCCAGCGCCCGCTCCACGGGGATGGTGTACTGCCGGGCGTCCACCACGCCGGGAATGCGGCGGATGGCGTCGGAGTGGCCCTGGGACACGCCCTTGCCCCAGAAGGTGTAATTCTCGCCCTGGGGCAGGGAGCTGGTGGCCACGCAGCGCATCAGAGAGAACAGGCCCGGGTCCCAGCCGGTGGAGATGGTGGCCACCTTGCCGGCGGCCTTGGCGGCGGCGTCTACCGCCGCGAAGTGCTGGGGGATGTGGGAGTGGTTATCAAAGCTGTCGATGACGTTATAGAGGGCGGCGTAATGGGGGGTCTGGGCGGGCAGGTCGGTGGCGCTGCCGCCGCAGAGCACCAGCACGTCGATATCCAGCCCCTTTTCCAGCTCCGCCGCCGGCAGCACGGGCACGCCGGGGGTGCGGATGGACACGGAGGCGGGGTCCCGGCGGGTGAACACGCCCACCAGGGTCATGTCGGGGTTCTGGGCGATGGCGCACTCCACGCCCCGGCCCAGATTGCCGTAGCCCAAAATGGCGATTTTAATGGTTTCCATGGGTGCATCGCTCCTTTTTATATGAGGATGGCAGCGGGGCAGATACTGGTCGGCGATGGATTGGCCGTAGGCGCGGATGGTGGGAGATGATGGCGTTGACGCCGGTGGCGGCGGCCAGCTCGATGACGCTCTCGGTGACGGTCATGCAGACGGCAATCTTCCTGACCTCCATCTCCGGGTCGCCCCACACCAGGCCGGGGATCTCCGTGCAGCTCTTGCCGGGGATGTTGGAGGTCTTGGTGACCACGAAGCGGTTCTTGCCGGAGGACCAGTCGGACGGGTCCTTGACACATCTGCCGCCGGTCAGGTCGTCCAGGGCATGCAGTACATCTTTTACCTTTGCCATACCCACTCTCCTTTTACAGTTTACGCAAAGTGTACCCGCCTGACCCAGGCGGCAAACCACAATTGTCCCGACATTACCACGGTCCGGCAAAAACGCAAGGGATGATGTCTGCCGCCCTGCCACCGTGTGGGAGGCTGTTATTGACAGGCGGCGGCCCGGGCCATACTATAATAGTACAATGGATTATTCCATGATTTGAAATAGTACAATGGATTATTCCATATTTTGAGAGGGGTTGTCACCATGAAGGTTGTGATTGTGGGCGGCGGCTGGTCCGGTTCCAGCGCTGCCATCGCCGCAAAGAACGCCGGGGCGGAGGAAGTGGTGCTGCTGGAGCGCACCGACATGCTGCTGGGCACCGGCCTGGTGGGCGGTATTATGCGCAACAACGGACGCTTCACCGCCACGGAGGAGATGATGGCCCTGGGGGCCAATGAGATTTTTGAGACCATTGACCGCCACTGCCGCCACACCAACATCGACTTCCCCGGCCACAAGCACGCCAGCCTCTACGACATCGCCGCCATCGAGCCCGCCATCCGCTCGCTGGTGGAGAGCAAGGGCGTTGAGGTGCGTCTCCAGGCCCGGATGAAGGACGTGAGGAAAGAGGGCAATCGGATCACGTCCGTCATTCTCACCGACGACACAGAGATCACCGGCGACATGTTTCTGGACTGCACCGGCTCCGCCGGGCCCATGAACAACTGCGCTAAGTACGGCAACGGCTGCGCCATGTGCGTGCTGCGGTGCCCCTCCTTCGGCGGGCGGGTGTCCCTGGTGGGCCAGGCGGGCATCGAGGAGAAGATGGGCCGCAAGGCCGACGGCTCCATCGGCGCCATGAGCGGCTCGTGCAAGCTGTTTAAGGAGTCCCTTTCCGGGGAGATTGTGGCGATGCTGGACGAAACCGGCGTGGCGGTGATCCCCATTCCGGAGCATCTGCGCAAGGGCGAGGGCGTGCTGGCCACCAAGGCCTGCCAGCAGTACGCATTGAAGGAGTACGCCGAGAACATCATCCTGCTGGACACGGGCCACGCCAAGCTGATGACCCCCTACTATCCCCTGGCCATGCTGCACCAGATCCCCGGCTTTGAAAACGCCCGGTATGAGGACCCCTATGCCGGCGGCAAGGGCAACTCCATGCGCTATATGGCCCTGGCCCCCCGCACCGACGATTTGAAGGTGAAGGGGCTGGACAACGTGTTCTGCGGCGGCGAGAAGGCGGGCTTGCTGGTGGGCCACACCGAGGCCATCGCCACCGGCGCCCTGGCGGGTCACAACGCCGTGCGCTACGCCCTGGGCAGGGACACCCTGGTGCTGCCGGACACCCTGGCGGTGGGCGACGCCATCGCCTACGTGAACCGGGCCATGGACACCGAGGAGGGCATGAGGAAGAAGTACACCTTCTCCGGCTCCGTCTATTTTATCCGCATGAAGGAGCTGGGGCTGTACACCACCGACGTGGCCGCTATCCGGGCCAGAGTGGCTGCCGCCGGGCTGACGGGCGTGCTGTCGGCCAAAATCTCCTGACGCATTTTTATCGGCACCCGGCCCGTGGGGACTGGGTGCCGCTTTGATTTTGACGATAAAGAGGGTTTCCATCTCGTGACACAAGCCGAGCGCATTGCGAATTTTGAAAAGCTGCCGGTGAAGCGGGCGGTGCTGAAACAGATTCTGCCCGCCATTGCCAGTCAGGTCATCATGCTGATTTACAACCTGGCGGACACCTATTTCGTGGGCCGGCTCAACGACCCCCGGCAGACTGCCGGCATGACGGCGGCGGCCTCATCGCTGATCCTCATCACCGCCATCGCCAACCTGTTCGGCGTAGGCGGCGGCAGCGCCATGGGCCGCTTTCTGGGCCGGCAGGACAGCGCCTCCGCCCGGGACACGGCGGCGGTGGCCTTTTACGGCGCGCTGGCGTCTTCCGTGGCGCTGTGCGGCGGGTACTACGCCCTGGCCGGGCCCATTCTGCGGCTGTGCGGCGCCACCCCGGACATCTGGGACAGCGCCTACGGCTACGCGGTGTGGGTGATGGTCATCGGCGGCCCGGCGGCCATTATGAGCGCCATGATGGCCAACCTCATCCGGGCCGAGGGCGGGGCCAACGTGGCCTCCTTCGGCCTCTCCGCCGGAGGGGTGCTGAACATTGTGCTGGACCCCCTCTTCACCCTGCCCCGGTTTTGGGGCAAGGGCGCCGTGGGCGCGGGCATGGCCACCGCCATTGCCAACTGGGCAGTGTTCCTGTTCTTCCTGGTGTATGTGACGGTGCGGCGGGGCCAGGGGATTATTGACCTGCACCCGGCCCATTGCCGCCGCGGCCTTATCCATCTCAAATCCGTGCTGGCGGTGGGCTTCCCCTCGGCGGTGCAATACCTGCTGACGGCGGTGGCGGTGTCGGCCCAGATGCACTTCGTCAGCCGGTACGACGCCGCGGCCCTGGCGGCCCTGGGCATTGTGAAAAAGCTGGACATGGTGCCGCTGTACTACGCCCTGGGGGTGTCCGCCGGGCTGCTGCCGCTGCTTTCCTACACCTATGCCGCCGGACAGCACAGGCGATTTAAGGATGCCCTGGGCTACGGCGTTAGAATCGCGGTGGGCTTCTCCCTGCTGTGCGTGGCGGCCTATGAGCTGTTCGCGCCGTTTTTCGTATCGCTGTTCATCGGCGACCCGTTGACCCGGCAATACGGCGCCGCCTTTTTGCGGCTGATGGTGATTGCCATGCCCATGATGTCGGTGTGCAACCCGCTGATTATCTCCTTCCAGGCCGTGGGCCGGGTGCGGGAATCGCTGGTGTGCTCGCTGCTGCGCAAGGGCGTATTGGATATTCCGTTTTTATTCATAATGGACCGTGTGTGGCCCCTGTATGGCTGCATGCTGGTGCAGCCCATGGTGGACGCCATCTCCATGGCGGCGGCGCTGGTGTGCTACCGCCGCATCGCCGGGGAACTGAAGGGAGAGGACAGGATATGATTTGCCAAAATATCAGCGTGCGGGGCGGCGAGAGCTACGTAGCCGTGGAGTGGGAGCGCCTGGCGGATCTGTGCCGGAACGACGTGTGAGAAATGGCGGCTGCCGAGGTGTAAAATAGCAAAAAAGCACGCGAAAGGGTGCTTTTTTTGTATTGGATCGTGTAGAAGTATGCCTTTAAGGAGCTTGGCGAACAGGACGTTACCAACGCTTCATGTTTTTCTCAAATTTGCTGATGTAAGATTGTTTCAGTTCTTCCGCTGATATTCCGTAGCAAAGTAATACATCATTGTAGTACATAAGCACATCCGCCATCTCTTCAACGAGCTGCGCTCGCAATTCCTTATCCTGACTGGCTGCCTCTCCGCCGTGCTTCTTGATGATATCAATCACTTCGCCGATCTCTCCAATCATCCACAACAGTTGATCTTTACCGCGCTCGGGATTGATGGGCTTCCATTTATCTTTGTATTGTTCTTGCAGCGTTCTCTGCATTTCCAGCATCTCATTAAGGCTAAAATCATCCATCTTTATTCCTCCGCAAAGCTCGATTTGCCAGGCTATTTCTCTCTCATTGTACGCAAAATGCGAAGGCAGTGCAATAGTGATGTTTGCGCCGGTGGCGCAAGAGATGTTGTTTGCTTTGCAAACAGCGAGGTATTGCGGCTCTGCCGCAACGTGAGGAGATGTGTTCCGCCCGGCGGAACACATCGCTGCGCCAAGAAAAAGAGCAACCTTTCGGTCAATGTCATTAAGATAAGATGACAGGAAAGATACCTCGTACCCAAAGAAGGTGCGGGGTATTTTTTCTGAGAAAAATAGAAGAAAAAGCTTGACA
>CACWYC010000036.1 GCA_902765025.1 Oscillospiraceae bacterium | reverse complement strand
TTTTCCTCTATTGATATTTTTTGACGGTTAGGCATATGAATACTCCCTCTATGATGACAGTTTTTTCTTTCACTGTCTCTCATAGAGGGAGCATATCACAGGCAGGGTGCTTTCTCATTCTCAAAGGGGGTGTGTAGAATTATTCGTGGCGCAGGGCCTCAATGGGATTCAGCTTGCTGGCCTTCACGGCGGGGGCCAGGCCGAACACGATGCCGATGACCATGGAGAACACCACCGCAATCAGGCACGCGCTGCCGGATATGGCCACCGGCGTGCCCATGACGTGGGAGAGCATGTAGGCAAGGCCGATGCCGCAGCCCACGCCCAGGAGACCGCCCAGGGAGGTCAGCACCGCCGCCTCCGTCAGGAACTGCCAGCGGATGCGGCTCTGCTGGGCGCCGATGGCGATTTTCAGGCCGATTTCCCTTGTGCGCTCCGTCACCGACACCAGCATGATGTTCATCACGCCGATGCCGCCCACCACCAGAGAGATGGCGGCGATCCAGATGAGCTGGCTGTTGGCGCTGGAGGTCAGGTTCTGCAGGTCGGAGGCCTGCTTCAGCAGGTCGTCGGCCTGGTACTTTACCTTGTCGGAGGTGACGTTGGTCTCGTTAATGGCCTTGGCCACGTTGTCGCCGGCGTAGGTCATGGCGTCGGTGCTCTTGGCCCGGACGGCCACCTTCTGGGGCTCGTCGTAGCGGTAGATCACGCTCCAGGTCTCCCCGGGGATGAAGATGCTGTTGGAACTGCTGCCGGCATACATCCAGTAGTCCTGCAGGGAGTTGATCACCGGGCCGCTGCCGCTGTTTTTGGACACCACGCCCACCACGGTGAAGGGCTCGCCCTGCATCTCAATGGTGCGCCCCACCGGGTTCTCGCCGGTAAAGAGGCTGCGGGCGGTGCTGCTGTCCACCAGCGCCACCTTCCGGCGCTGGGTGAAGTCGGAGGGCACGAAGCCCCGTCCGTAGTTCACGGTGTAGTCGTTGACGGAGAAATAGTGGCTGTCCACGCCGAAAACGGAGCCGGAATAGCCGGTGTTGCCGTAGTAGACGTTGTCGCTCCACTGGCGCTGATAGTACAGGGAGACCTCCTCCACGCCGTCCAGCTTCTCCAGCTCGGCCCGGCGCTCCTCGGTGAGGGGCGTCACCCCCTGGGGCGGGGCGGACCAGCTCATGTCGTACTCGTAGCCGTCCTGTGTCAGCTGCACGGTGACCACGTTAGTGCCCTGGCCGATGAGGTTTTGCTTGATCTGCTCGTTGGTGCCCTTGATGGTGGACACGATGGTGATGATGGCGGCAATGCCGATGATGATGCCCAGCATGGTCAGGAAGGAGCGGAGCTTGTGGCTCCACACGCCCTGGAGGGCCAGAGATACGTTTTCCAGCATGTTGTCGCCTCCTTAATAGTTATAGAGCTGGTCGGGGGTGGCCTCCTGGGTCTTGGCCCCCTCCACCACGTCCTGGCCGTAAGGGAAGGCCACGTAGTCATCCTGGGTCAGTCCGCCCCGAATCTCCGTGTAGCTGCCCCACAAATCGGCGCCGGTGACCACGTCCCGCTTTTCCAGCAGCCCGTTTTCGCCACGGACGTACACGTAGCTCTTGCCGTTGTCCACCCGGATGAACATGTTCTCCAGATACCAGGCGTTATTGCTGCCGCCGCTGCGGTAAGAGATGTCCACGTAGTCGTTGGGCTGCAGATTGGCGTCCTCGGACACAAAGGCCTTGAAGGGATAATAGGACACGTTCTGGTTGCCGTTGCTCCAGCCGGACTGGCTGGCGGGATAGTCCTCCACGGACACGATGGTGCCCTCGCAGCTCACGCCGGTCATCCAGGAGCTGATCTGCACCGTGTCGCCGATCTTCATGTTCTCCAGATCCAGCTCGCTGACGACGCCGCTGACGTAATATCCGCCGCCGCCGGACACCTCCACCACGGCCTCACCGTTCTGGTAGGCCTCCTTGGGGTCCCGGACCGCTTTCACCACGCCGTCCATCTCGCTGTACACCGAGGCGTCTGCCACCTCGCTGCTCTTGCGCTGGAAGTCCATCTGGGCGATCTTCAGGCTCACCTGGGCCTGGTCGATGATTTTTTCCTGGGCGTCCTTTTTCACATAATAATCCAGTAGATCCTTGGGGATGGTGGGGTCGTCCAGAACGGCCTGGGCCTCCGCCACCTGCCACCGAAGCTGCTTCACCTTGGCGTCTGCCGAGGCGGTGTCGCTGGCGGTGGGCACCTCAAAGGGGGGATCGAAGAAGGTGATGACATTGTCCTTCAGCAGCACCACGCCCTGGGAGACAACGTCGCCCTCCTCGGCGTCGTGGTAATACAGCACCACGTAGATGTCGCCCTCACCGTGATCGGTGCGGAGCTGCTCCATCCGGTCCGGGGTAAAATCGGCTTCCGGCATGTAGTAGGGATGGGCCTTGGTGCCGTCCTGTCCGGTAATGAGGCTCACGTCGGGCAGGGGCGTGGCGGTGTCGGAGCCGGCGGCCTCACGGGCCAGGGCCTCCGCCTCCTGGAGCTCCTCCTCCAAAAAGGCCTTCCGGGCCTCCCACAGGGCCTTGTGCTTGAAGTCCTCCAGCCGCTTGAGCTGGGCCTTCAGGCTTTCCACGTAGTTCTCCTGGCGCTCCAGTTCGATCTTGGCCCGCTCCAGCTCAAGGCTGGTAAGGGTGGTGTCGTAGCTCAGCAGCTTGTCGCCCTTTTTCACCGTCTGGCCCTCGGTGACGTACACCTGGGACACGGTCTGGCTCTCAGACAGGTAGATTTTCTGCAGCTTGTCGGTGGTGACGGTGCCGCTGCTCTGGGAGCTGCTGCCCCACTCGTTGGTGGTCATAAAGCTGGTGACGGGATACACGTTCACCGGCTTGCGGCGGGCGGTACGCAGCACGGTGAGAATGCCCCACACCGCTGCCACCACCGCCGCGGCGATCACCACGCCGAGGATCACTTTTTTCACAGTCTTGCTCATACTTCCACACCTCCCGACAGGATGCCGTCCCGGATGGTACGGGTCATCTGGGCATGGCGGGCGATGCCTGCGTCATGGGTGATCATGATAATGGTGGCGCCGCTGTCCTCGTGGAGCCGCTGAAACAGTTCCATCACCTGGGCGCCGCTGGCGCTGTCCAGGGCGCCGGTAGGCTCGTCGGCAAGCAGCAGCTTCGGCTTGCCCACAATGGCTCTGGCGATGGCCACCCGCTGGCACTGTCCGCCGGAGAGCTGGTCGGGCCGGTGGTCGATGCGGTCGGCAAGACCCACCGTTTCCAGCGCCTGCCGGGCCAGCTCCAGCCGCTGGGCCTTTTTCATGCCGCCGTACAGCAGGGGCAGGGCCACATTTTCCAGGGCCGTCAGCTTGGGCAGCAGGTGGAAGCTCTGGAACACAAAGCCGATCTCCTTGTTCCGCACTGTTGCCAGCTCCTTGGCGGAGCAGGCGGTGATGTCCCGCCCGCCCAGGGAGTAGCTGCCGCTGGTGGGCACGTCCAGGCAGCCGATAATGTTCATCAACGTGGTCTTTCCGCTGCCGGAGGGGCCCATGATGGCAAGGTAGTCCCCCTCGTTGACGGTGAGATTCACGTTTTTCAGCACGCGGGTCACCGTTTTGCCCATGGGGTAATCCTTGCAGATATCGTGCATTTCCAGGATCATGTGTTGTCGCCTCCCGCAATGGCCTCCTCGGGCATGACCTCAGCGCCGTCCATCGGCACCTCGCCGCCGAAGTCCGCCGCGTTGTCGCCGTAGAAGGCGCCGTCGGCCGTGGCCATGTCGCCCTCCGCTATCATGCCGCCTTCCATCATGCCCTCGTCAAAGCCCGTCATGTCGCCGCCATCGAAGTTGCCCTCGTCATAGGTGACGCAGGTCATGCCGACGGCAAGGCTCTCGTCGGGGAAGGCGATGTAGTCCTCGGGGGTCAGGCCCTTTTCCACCACGTAGGTGTCCATCATCTCGTCATATTCGCCCAGGGTCACGCTGCGCTTCTCCAGCCTGCCCCGGCTGTCCTGAGCCCACACGAAGGGATTGCTGTCCGCGTCCACGATGTACCAGGAGGGCAGGTGGATGGTGTTGGCGTCGGCCACGGCGTCCTGGCCGTAGTCCGGCTCAATGAATACGTGCTGGCCCAGCAGCAGACCCTCGCTGTCGGTGAGGGTGACGTAGAAGGGGTACTTGCTGGACTGGGTGGTGTCGTCGCTGCCGCCGTAATAGTTGCCGTTGCCCTGGGCGGGGTTGTTCCAGTCCACCTCGTTGATGGTGCCGTGCCACACCGCGTCGCTGACCCGGCTGCGCAGCAGCACGTCCATGCCCATCTGCAGGGCGGAGGCGTTGTTCTCGTTGACGTAGCCCTTCACCCGATAGCCGCCGGTCTCCACAATGGTCATAAAGGGCTTGGGGTTGCCCATCTCGTCGTAGGAGCCGTTCTCATTGATGGCCTTCACCACGCCGGACACGGGGGAGTTGACGGTGACGTTTTTCAGCGCCGCCGCCAGGCGCTCGATCTCCATGTTTTTGGAGGAGATGTTGTACTTCTGCTCCACGATGTCGGCGTTGGCCTCCCGGATCATCAGCTGGTAGGTTTTCAGCTCCTCACCGGAGAGGGAGTTGGCCGTCTCCTCATAGCTGGCCTTCTCCTTTTCCTTGTCGGCCAGGGCGTTCTTCATCCGCTCCAGGTCCAGCCGCGCCCGCTCCAGGTCCATGCTGGCCTGGGCGGTGTCGTAGGTGAACAGAGGCTGGCCCTCCGTCACCTCGTCGCCTACGCTGACCTTCACGGAGGCCACCTTGCTGTTGCTGTCGGCCTTGATCTCCGTCTCGCCCTGGGCGGTGACCACGCCGGCAAACCGCTCGGCCAGACCCACAGAGCCCATGCCGCAGATCATGCTGACGCTCTGCACCGACGCCTCGCCTTCCGCGCTGCCGCCGCAGCCCGCCAGCAGACTCAGGCAAAGGGCCAACACCAGGAGAAGTGCTGTTTTTTTCATGTCGCGTTACCTCTTTTCTCAATTTGCGTTTCGCTGCCTTGTTAGACGCACCCGCAGCGAAAAGCGTTCCCGTCTCCGGGAGACAAAACTGTGCTAATTGCGCTAATACACTTATAGCGCAAATGGTCGGCAAAGTCAAGGGGCATAGTGACGATATCCTATGCCGGCTCATGGTGACATATCGCCAATATCACCAGAGCTTTTGCCGCTTGCGGGACAATGACGGGGCGGGGACAGAAAAAATGCGGACTGCCCCAGGGCAGTCCGCATAATAAGGGTGTCAGATATCCAGATAGTGCTTCACCAGCACCTGCAGCAGCTCGTCCCGGTCGATTTTGCAGATCAGGGAGCGGGCGCCGTTGTGGTTGGTGATATAGGTGGGGTCCTCCGACAGGATATAGCCCACAATCTGGTTCACGGGGTCGTAGCCCTTTTCCCGCAGGGCGTCGTACACATTGGAAAGCACATGGCGCACCTGCTCGTCCCGGTCCTCCGCCACGTTGAACTTACGGGTAAAATCGTCCATTACAGCACCACCCCTCCTATATGTTTTACAGTATACGCCAAAAAGATGCGGCTGTAAAGAGAAATCTTTTTGCAATTACACCAATCAGCGGCTGCGCAGCTCCACGGCGAACCGCTTCACCAGCTTTTTGATGGCGGCAGCGGCGCACTGCTCGATTTCCTCGGAGGTCAGGGTCTTTTCGCCGGAGCCGATGGTGAGCCGCAGCGTCACCGATTTCTTCCCCGCGGGGATCTGCTTGCCACGGTACTCGTCCACGAAGGCCACGCCCCGCAGCAGCGGGTTGTGGCTGGCCATGATGGTCTGCACCATGTCCACGCACTTCACCGCGCCGTCGCACAGCACGGAGATATCGTAGTCGGTCAAGGGGTACTCGGGCAGGTGGGTGAAGGTGTTGGTGCGGGAGCGGAAGGGCTTCAGGGCGTCCACGTCCAGCTCAAAGAGCATCACGTTCAGGTTCTTGATGCCGCAGCCCATGGAGGCCTTCTTGCTCAGCAGCGCCAGGTTGCCGATGATGGCATCGCCCAGGCAGATGTTGAGCCATACCACGTTGTCGGCCCACACCGGCTTTTCCTTCTGGCACAGGGTAAAGCCCTCCATGTGGGTGTAACGGGGCATCATCTCAATAACGCCCTTGGCCTTGCGGAACAGGGGGGTCACGTCCTTGGCGGCGGAGGCAAAGGCGCCGGCGATGTTCTTGCGCTGCAGCGGCAGCTTTTCGGCGGGGTCATAGGGGCTGGTGTAGCCCTCGTCCTTGAAAATCTGGGTGCCCTCAAAGATGGCAAAGTCGGTGTAGTACCGCTCGTTCTTCACCACCGCCTTGCACAGGTTGGGCAGCAGGGAGGAGCGGACGAACCGCTCGGCAGGGGAGGGGGGCGTGGCCAGGGTCAGAATGCCGTCGGTGGATTGCAGCACGGCGTTCACGTACTGCTCCTCCATCCAGGGATAGGAGAAGATCTCCTGCATCCCGCAGCGGAAGGCCAGGTATTCCCGAATTTTCCGGTCGATGTCCACCTCCAGCTGGTTGATGGCGCCGGTAAAGGAGGTGGTGATGGGGGTGGGCTCGAAGTTCTCGTAGCCGTACATCCGGGCCACTTCCTCCATGATGTCCGCCTTGATGGACACGTCGCCGGTGGAGCGCCAGGTGGGGCAGACCACGTGCATATTGTCGCCGTCAAAGGTGATGGTATAGCCCATCAGCTCCATTTTCCGGCGGATGTCCTCATTGGGGATGCGCTTGCCCAGCCGCCGCTCCAGCCACGTGAGGGACACGTCAATCTGGGCGGGCTCCAGGGCCTTGGGGTAGATGTCCACCAGGGCCGTCACCTGCATGTCGGGATACAGCTCCCGGAAGAGCTGCATGGACAGATCCAGCGCCTGCTGGCACCGCTCCGGGTCGATGCCCTTCTCATACCGGGAGGAGGCCTCGGTGCGGTTGTCGTACTTCAGCGCCGTGCGGCGGATGCCCTTGGCGGCAAAGTTGGCGATCTCCAGCTTCACGCTGTGGGTGGAGGGCAGAATGCTGTCCTTGGCGCCGCCCATGATGCCCGCCAGGCCCACCGGGCCCTCGGCGTCGGCGATCACCAGGTCGTCAGAGGTAAGGGCCAGGGCCTTGTCGTTGAGCAGTGTCAGCGTTTCACCGTCCCTGGCCCGGCGCACGGTGATGGGGCCGTGGATGCGGTCGCAGTCGTAGGCGTGGGAGGGCTGGCCGGTGGCCAGCATCACGTAGTTGGTCACGTCCACCAGCGCGTTGATGGGCCGCATGCCCACCCGCCAGATGCGGCTTTGCATCCAGAAGGGGGCGGGCTTTACGCCCAGGCCCTCGATTTGAGCGCACATGCATCGGGGGCAGCGCTCCGTGTCCTCCACCACCGCCGTGACGGCCTCACCGGTGACGGTGGCGCGGTCAAAGGGGGTAAAGGGCTTCAGCGGCAGCTCGTACAGGGCCGCCAGCTCCCGGGCGATGCCGTAGTGGCCCCACAGGTCGGGCCGGTTGGTCATGGACTTGTTGTCGATTTCCAGAATGATGTCGTTCAGGTACAGGGCGTCGGCAATGGGTGTTCCGGCGGGGGCGTCAAAGGCGGACAGGTCCACCACGGTGCCCTCGTCGGTAAAGGGGAACAGGTCAAAAAGGCCGATTTCCGAGGAGGCGCAGATCATGCCGAAGCTGGGCACGCCCCGCAGCTTGGTCTCCTTGATCTCCACCGGCTCGCCCTCGCCGTGCCAGCGGCAGAAGGCGCCGGGCTTGGCCACCGCCACCTTCATGCCCTCGTACAGGTTGGTGCCGCCGCAGACGATGTCCTTGATCTCGCCGCCGATGTCGGTCTTGCAGACGCGCAGCTTGTCGGCGTTGGGATGGGGCTCGATCTTCTCCACCACGCCGATGACCATATTGTCGAAGGATTTGCCCAGGTCTTCCGCGCCCTCCACCTCCACGGTGGACATGGTCAGGTCATAGCTCAACCGGGTCAGGTCCATATCCGCAGGCAGGTCCACGTAGTCCCGGAGCCATTGCATAGAAACTTTCATGTTGTCAGCCCTCCTTTTATCGGAACTGCTCCAGGAAGCGCAAGTCGCCTCCGTGGAACAGGCGGATGTCGTCCACGCCGTAGCGCATCATCACCAGTCGGTCCAGGCCGATGTTGACGTAGAAGCCGGTGTACTCGTCGGGGTCCAGGCCCGCGGCACGCAGTACGTTGGGGTGGGGGGTGCCGCCGGGCATAATTTCAATCCAGCCCACGTGCTTGCACACGCTGCACCCCTTGCCGCCGCACACCAGGCAGCCCATGTCAATCTCAAACCCCGGCTCCACAAAGGGGAAGAAGCCGGCCCGCATCCGCACAGGCACGTCCCGTCCGAACACCTTGGAGAGGATGCTCTTAATCATCACCTTGCCGGCGGTGAAGGTAAAGTCCTTGTCCACCACCAGCGCCTCATACTGGAAGAAGGCCCGCTCGTGGCGCGCGTCGGTGGTCTCGTTGCGGTACACCCGGCCGGGGTACACAAAGCGGTAGGGGGGCTTGTGGGTCTGGAGATACCGCACGCTGCCGCCGGTGAGGTGGGGCCGCAGGCACAGCCTGTCGCCGCCGTGGCCCTGGTCGTGGCCCGCCAGCCAATAGGTGTCCATGCTCTCCCGGGCGGGGTGATCCGGCGGGAAATTCAGCCGGTCGAAGCCGTACAGTTCGCTGGTAATCTCCGGCTCTTCAAAAATCTCGAAGCCCATGGAACGGAAGGCGTCGTTCAGGTCGTAGCACATCTGGGTGATGGGGTGCAGCCCGCCGCCTAAGGGCATGGTGCCCGGCACGGTGATGTCGAAGTCCTCCGCCACCTCGCTGGCCTTCATCTTCAGGTCGTTGCGGCGCTCATCCATCTGGGCCGTCAGCTTGCTCTTCACCTCGTTGACCATCCGGCCCATCTCCGGCCGCAGGGCCACGTCCACCTTGGGCAGCTCCTTCATCAGCGCCGTCAGGGGGCTCTGCTTGCCCAGCAGGAAGGCTTTCACATCCTGCAATTCCGCCTCGTTGGAAGCGGCCTCGATTTTGGCAAGACCCTCCCGCAGCAGGGCGTCCAGCTTGTCTCTCATGTATCGCTCCTCCTTATTGATAACAGGTAGTGTATGGGATAAAAAAACACCTTTCCTCCCACCAAAATGGGACGAAAGGCATTGACCTCCGTGGTACCACCCACATTCGCGGCGTTGCCGCGCGCTCATTGGCCCCATAACGGAGGCAAACCCGGCCGCGCATTTCCTCGCGGCAGCTCCCGGGCGAACACCGCGCCACCCCATAAGTCGGCTTTCAGCCGCTGACCGACTCTCTCTTGCTGGGGCCTTCGCTGCGGATTTTCCCGTTCATCGCTTTTCACTGAAGACTATTTATACCATATTTTTTCCGACATGGCAAGGCTTTTTTGCGATTGACAGGGGTGTTATACTATAAAATAATGACGCGGAAGACGAAAAGAGGGGAGGGGAGCGCCATGACGGAGCTGACGGCGGCCTATGTGGCGGAGCATCTGCCCCGCCGTGACCCGGAGGGCCACAAGGGCGACTTCGGCAAGGTGCTGTGCCTGTGCGGCAGCGTGGGCTATACCGGCGCCCCGATTTTCGCCTCCCGTGCCGCCGTGCGCACCGGGTCGGGCCTGGTGTTTTTAGGCGTACCGGAGCCCATCTGGCCCGTGGCGGCGGTGAAGTCCGACGAGGCCATGCCCTTCCCACTGCCCGCCGCGGACGGCAAACTGGCCCTGGCCGCCGAAGGGGAGATTCGCCGCCGCCTGGCACAGTGCGACGCCGCCCTCATCGGCTGCGGCCTGGGCCGGGGCCAGGAGACGGACGCGCTGACCCGCCGCCTGCTGGACGCGGAAATACCCCTGGTGCTGGACGCCGATGGCATAAATGCCCTGGCGGGACATATAGATGAGTTAGACAAGCGAAAGGGCCGCGTCACTGTGCTGACGCCCCATGCCGGGGAGTTCGCCCGGGTGGGGGACTTGTCCCGCGGACGGGAGGCTTCCGCGTCGGCCTTTGCCCAAGCCCACGGCGTCGTGCTGGTGCTGAAAGGCCATCGCACCGTCATCGCCGCCCCCGACGGCCGCCTGGCGGTGAACCCCACCGGCAACAGCGGCATGGCCAAGGGCGGCAGCGGCGACGTACTGGCCGGCATGGTGGTGAGCCTGCTGGGCCAGGGTATGGCGCCCTTTGAGGCCGCCTGCTGCGCCGTGTATCTCCACGGCCTTGCCGGCGATCTGGCGGCAGCGGCGCAAACGGAGCGGGCCATGACGCCCTCGGACATGGTGCTGCGCATCGGCGGGGCCTTCCGGGCGGTGGAAGGGAAGTAACAGCCTCCCCAGAAGGAGGCAGTATGAAGCGTTTATATTTAATCGGTATCATCCCCCTGCTGCTGTGGAACCTTTGCGGCTGCGGCAGCGGCGTCACCCAGGCCCAGTCCATCCAGGAGCAGTACAGCCGCCTGGCCACGGCGGAGATGGAGGCGGAGGTGGTGTGCCATTTAAGCGGCGAGAGCCGCACCTACACCCTCTCCTGCACCCTGGACGGCGACACCGCCACCACGGCGGTGCTTGCCCCGGCGGAGCTGCAGGGCGTCACCGCCACCGTGTCCCCCGACGGCCTCACCGTCACCTATGACGGCACCTCCCTCCCGGCGGGGGAGCTGGAGGACGTGGCCCCGGCCAACTGTCTGCCCTACCTGCTCCACGCCCTGGGCAGCGGCTATCTTCTGGAGGAGAGCCGGGAGACATTGGGGGACGTGGCCTGCTACCGCCTGGTCCTGGACACCACGGCGCAGAGCGGCGACAAGGTGGTCTGCACCGTCTGGATTGACGCCGACACCCTGGTGCCCCGGTACGCCGAGTGCAGCCGGGACGGACAGACGTTTTTAACAGTACAAATGCTGGCCTTTTCCTGCACGGTCAGCCAACCTACGGAGGAATAATATGGAATCGACACTAAAGAGAACATGGGCCGAGGTGGATTTGGACGCCATCGCCCACAATTACGACGTGCTGCGCCGCCGCATGGGGGAAAACGTGAAATTCCTGGGCGTGGTGAAGGCCGACGCCTACGGCCACGGCTCCGTCATGGTCAGCCGGGTGCTGCAGGAGAAGGGGGCCGACTATCTGGCCGTCAGCTCCATCGACGAGGCCATGGAACTGCGGAATAACGGCATCACCATGCCTATCCTCATTCTGGGCCACACCCCCAAGGAGCAGGTGGGTCGGCTCATGGACCTGCACATCACCCAGGCCGTCACCTGCCAGGCCAAGGCGGTGGAGTACAGCGCCGAGGCCGTCCGCCTGGGCGGCAAGCTGAAGGTGCATATCAAGGTGGACACCGGCATGTCCCGCCTGGGCTACCTCTGCCAGGGGCCACATTTCGACACCGGCGTGGACAGCATCTGCCGGGACTGCGCCCTGCCGGGCCTGGAGGCCGAGGGCATCTTCACCCATTTCGCCGTGGCCGACGAGCCGGGGGAGGACTGCGAGCGCTACACCCGGGCGCAGTACGACCTGTTCTGCCGGGTCATCCGGGCCGTGGAGCAGCGGCTGGGCCACACCTTTGCCATCCGCCACTGTGCCAACTCCGGCGCCGTGGTGCATTACCCCGAAATGGCCCTGGATATGGTGCGCCCCGGCATATTGCTGTACGGCTGCGGCGACGGCGCCGCCGAGTTGGGCCTGCGTCCCGCCATGCGCCTTAAAACCACCGTCAGCACCATCAAGACCTACGAGGCCGGCACCGCCATCAGCTACGGCCGTATGTTCACTACCCAGCGCACCACCCGCATGGGCGTGCTGCCCTACGGCTATGCCGACGGCTTCTTCCGCAGCCTTTCCAGCCGCTGCACCCTCATGAGCGCCGACGGCGCCGTGCCCCAGCGGGGCCGCATCTGCATGGATATGTGCATGGTGGATCTCACCGACGCCCCCCACGTCCAGGTGGGGGATGAAATCCAGATTTTCGGCCCGGAGAACCCGGTGGAAAACCTGGCGTCCATCGCCGGCACCATCCCCTATGAGCTGCTGTGCGCCGTCAGCAAGCGTGTGCCCCGGCTCTATCTCCGGGGTGGCGAAGTGGTGGAGCGGGAGCTGCTGCTGCGGTTCTGATCGCCTGCCGGGACTTTGTACCATTTTTGTAATGACAATGTATTGACAAAATGAGGCCTGTGGGATATGATAGGCACAAGGAGATGATGGACATGGAGCAGAATATCAACATCGTGACCGCCCCCAAAACCGCCACATTCCAGATGCGTGTCAACCCGGAGATAAAGCGCCGGGTGGAGGCTGTCTATGCCAACCAGGGCCTGACACTTACCGACGCCATCAACATCTTTTTGCAGCAGTCCCTTAATGAAAACGGCCTGCCCTTCCTGGCCTCTCCTGAAAATGCCGCCTTTATGAAGGCGAAAGCCATGCGCCGCCTGCTGGACGAGGCCCAGAGGGGCTGGGATTCCGCCGAGAAGGAGGGCTGGCTGACGCTGGATCAGGTGTCGGCGCAGCTGGGAGCGGCCCATGAGTAAGGTGTTTCTCTCCCCGGAGGCATCCAGAGATTTGGCGCAGATCAAACAATATATCGCCCTGGAGCTGAAAAATCCGGCTGCCGCAGGGAGAACCGTCGCCGCCATCTTGAAGGAGCTGCGCACGCTGGAGCGCTTTCCGGCACAGGGACCGTCTGTGGAGGCCCTTACCGGATTCCAGTCAGAGCTGCGCCTGCTTCTGTGCGGCAAACATATCGCACTGTATAAAGTAGAGAATGACACTGTGTTCGTGGCCAGAATCATTGATGCGCGGCAGGATTATCTGCGATTGCTGTTTGGCGAATATATGGACACATTGCCGCAATAACGCATAAAAACCGGCGGGCCGTTGGGCCAATGTCATTAAGATAAGATGACAGGAAAGATACCTCGTACCCAAAGAAGGTGCGGGGTATTTTTTTCTGAGAAAAATAGAAGAAAAAGCTTGACAAA
>CACWYC010000035.1 GCA_902765025.1 Oscillospiraceae bacterium | reverse complement strand
TGTCAAGCTTTTTCTTCTATTTTTCTCAGAAAAAATACCCCGCACCTTCTTTGGGTACGAGGTATCTTTCCTGTCATCTTATCTTAATGACATTGACCGCAAGGTTGGGGATTTTTTTTGCGTCAATGTATATGAGAAAAGCTACGCTCCGCCCAAAACCGTAGGGGTCGACGCCTACCCCAAGGGCACTGGCTCCACCAGCCACTCGTGCCTCGCGGGGCCTACAGCCGAAGCGCCGCCAGCGGCGGAAGAAGCGAGGCTGTGGCAAGGCAGCGGCCCGCGTTTCATGGCCTGAAGGGTTTGAAACGCGGCTGCCGCAACGAGGGCAGGGTCGCTGGCGCCCGGCGGCCCGTAACCCCACATCAGATATACTGCTGGGAGTTGACGTCGTACACGCCCCGGGTGGTGATGCGCAGGGTGGGGATCACCGGCAGGGCCATGAAGCTGAGGGTCATAAACGGGTCGATGCCCCGGCTGACGCCCATTTTGAAGCACTGCTCCTTGGCCTTTTCCAGCTTCTCGTTCACCACCGCCAGGGGCTCGTCGGACATGATGCCCGCCACCGCCAGCGGCACGCCGGCCACGATCTCGCCGCCGTCCGCCACCACGATACCGCCGTTCAGATCCACCACCTTCTGGGCCGCTGCGGCCATGTCGGCCTCGTTGGTGCCCACCACGATGATGTTGTGGCTGTCGTGGCTGATGGAGGTGGCCACCGCGCCGCTGCGCAGGCCATAGCCCTTGATGTAGCCGATGCCGATGTGCTTGGTGTTGTGGTGCCGCTCCACCACGGCGATCTTCAGAATGTCCTGGGCCACGTCGATGTGGTCGGCGTAGCCGGCGTCGGTGGTGGTGATCTCGCCGTCCACCATGCCGATGACGCCACGGGGGCGGCTGTCGTCGAAGCTCTCCGGCACCAGGGGCCGCAGGTGGAAGGTGTCGTGGCTCCGCTCCACCAGATAGGGGTCGATCTCCGGGGCGGGGAAGTCGGTGAGCACGCCGTGGTCGCACATCAGCGCGCCCTTCTTGTACACCTGCTCGATGTTGAAATCGTTGAAGTTGTCGATCACCACAAAGTCCGCCAGATACCCCGGCGCAATGGCGCCCCGGTTGTTCAGCAGGAAGTACCGGGCCGCGTTGTGGCAGGCGGCCTTGATGGCCAGAATGGGGTCGGCCCCCAGGGAGATGGCCTTCTTCACAATGTAGTCGATGTGGCCCTTCTCCAACAGGTCGTTGGGGTGTTTGTCGTCGGTGCAGAACATGCACCGCTCCACGTACTTGTCGCACAGCAGGGGCATCAGCGCCTCCAGGTTCCGGGCCGCCGTGCCGTCCCGGATCATGATGAACTGTCCCCGCTGCAACTTGGCGATGGCGTCCTCCATCCGGTAGCACTCGTGGTCGGAGTACACGCCGGCGGCAATGTAGGCGTTTAAGTTATTGCCCGCCAGGTCGGGGGCGTGGCCGTCGATTTTCTTGTGGTGTGCCTGAGCCGCCACGATTTTCGACACCACCTCGGAGTTGCCGTGGGTGACGCCGTAGGCGTTCATCATCTCCGCCAGGCCCTGCACCCGGCTGTGGTCGTAAAAGCTGTCGATGGCCCGGTAGTCCAGGTTGGCGCCGCTCTCGTCCAGGGGCGTGGCGGGCACGCAGGAGGGCAGCATAAACCGCACGTCCACCGGCAGCCCCTCCGTGGCCTGTAACATGTACTCAATGCCGTCGGTGCCCATCACGTTGGTAATCTCGTGGGGGTCGGTGATGACGGTGGTGGTGCCGTGGGGCAGCACTGCCTTGGCAAACTCGGTAGGGGACACCAGGCTGCTTTCCAGATGGATGTGGGCATCCAAAAAGCCGGGCAGCACGATCTTGCCGCTCACGTCCACCTCATGGCTGCCGCTGTATGCGCCCATGCCCACGATCAAGCCCTCCGCCACGGCGATGTCGCCTTGGCACAGCTCGTTGGAAAACACGTTGACGTAGGTGGCGTTTTTCAGCACCAGGTCGGGGTCGGCCCGCCCGGCAGCCACTTCGATAATGCGCAGTTTCTTATTCAGCTTGCGGTTGATCTTACCGGCATAACTCTCTTTTACAGACATAAGCGTTGACCTCCTGTGTTTAGTTTTATTAATTGCTCATATTATCACATCTAATGGAGATTGTCCACTGGAATTTCACCGTTTTCGATAATCGGTATGATTACGCTAAAAAGTATCGCCGCGGCAAAAAGCCGCGGCGATGCGCATAATTATTCCTTTACCGTTCCGTCGGGATTGAACAGGGGCAGCTTTTCCAGGAACTTGATGTCCTTGCGCATGGCGGCGTCACCCTCGGCCAGCACAGCGATGCGATCCACCACGATGCCGCCGGCCATCTTCACCAGGGCCTCCATAGCCAGCAGGCTGCCACCGGTGGAGATCACGTCGTCCATCAGCACGATGCGCTTGCCGCGGATCAGCGCAGCGTCGTCGCTGCCCAGGTACAGGTTCTGGGTGCCGGCGGTGGTGATGGACTTGTCCTCCACGTGGATGGGGTCAGGCATGTAGGCCTTGGGGCCTTTCCGGGCGATGAAATACTTCTTGGCGCCGGACTGGCGTGCCATCTCGTGAATCAGGGGGATGCTCTTGGCCTCGGCGGTGAAGAGGTAGTCATAGCTGCCCTCGGGCAGCAGCTTCAGCATATCCCGGGCGGCGGCCTCGGTGATCTCCGCGTCGCCGAAGCAGATAAACGCGCCGATATACAGCGAGTCGCTGATCTTGCACAGGGGCAGCTGGCGCTCCAGGCCGGCAATCTTCATGGTGTACGTCATAGTCGTTACTCCTTTTCCGCCCGGATGAGCGGGTAAACTGCGGGCCAAACGCCCTCACCTTTATTATAAGGAAAAATGACCGCTTGTCAATGATTTGCCGCCCATTTTCCCCATTTTGGCCCCTGTGGACGGCAAATGTACCATGAACATTTTGCACAAAATCCCCTGGGAAACTTCTACGTCCCCTTGGCGAGATTTACGATAAAGTCCCTTGTGGAATGGAAAAATTGGTGTTATCATGAGCATGATGGAAAGCAACGAACGTATTTCTGTCATAATAATTAAATT
Organism: Oscillospiraceae bacterium; assembly: GCA_902765025.1. GTDB lineage: Bacteria > Bacillota > Clostridia > Oscillospirales > Oscillospiraceae > Vescimonas. The sequence goes on along the minus strand of CACWYC010000035.1, from coordinate 11,202 downwards.
TAGGAGGCAGTTTACTATGAATGCTTATCTGGCAAGCGTGCTGGAAAATGTCAAGGCCAAGCACGGCAACGAGCCCGAATTCGTGCAGACTGTGGAAGAGGTGTTCTCCTCTCTGGAGCCCGTCATCGAAAAGCATCCCGAGTATGAGAAGGTAGACCTGCTGGGCCGCATGGTGGAGCCCGAGCGTATGTTCACCTTCCGTGTGGTGTGGTGCGACGACAACGGCCAGTGGCATACCAACCGTGGTTGGCGCTGCCAGTTCAACGGCGCTATCGGCCCCTACAAGGGCGGCCTGCGCTTCCAGAAGAACGTGTATGAAGGCATCATCAAGTTCCTGGGCTTCGAACAGACCTTCAAGAACAGCCTCACCGGCCTGCCCATCGGCGGTGCCAAGGGCGGCTCCGACTTCGACCCCGCCGGCAAGTCCGATGCCGAGGTCATGCGCTTCTGCCAGAGCTTCATGACGGCCCTCTATCGCTATATCGGCCCGGATATCGACGTTCCCGCCGGTGACATGGGCGTGGGCGGCCGCGAGATCGGCTACCTGTACGGCCAGTACCGCCGTCTCAAGGGCGTGTGGGAGAACGGCGTCCTCACCGGCAAGGGCCTGAGCTACGGCGGCTCTCTGATCCGCCCCGAGGCCACCGGCTACGGCGCGATTTATTACCTCCAGGAGGTGCTCAAGCACGAGCATGACACCATCGAGGGCAAGCGCATCGCCATTTCCGGCTACGGCAACGTGGGCTGGGGCATCATGAAGAAGGCCGCCCAGCTGGGCGCCAAGGTCACCTACTTCGCCGGCCCCGACGGCTATGTTCACGATCCCGACGGCGTCATCACCCCGGAGAAGCTGGACTTCATCCTGGAGATGCGCGCCAAGGATCCCATGCACTGCCAGCCCTATGCCGACAAGTTCGGCTGCGAGTTCGTGCCCGGCGCCAAGTGCTGGGGCGTGAAGGACGTGGATGTGTACATGCCCGCCGCCATGCAGAACGACGTCCGCATGGAGTCCGCCGAGAAGATCGCCGTCTCCGGCGTCAAGTACTATATCGAGGTGGCTAATATGCCCACCACCAATGACGCTCTGAACTTCCTGCGCCAGCAGAAGCACATGATTGTGGCTCCCTCCAAGGCCGTCAACGCCGGCGGCGTGGGCGTGTCCGCCCTGGAAATGGCCCAGAACTCCGAGCGCCTGGTGTGGACCGCCGAGGAAGTGGACGCCCAGCTCCACAAGATGATGGAGAATATCCACCGCGTCTCCGCCGAGGCCGCCGCCGAGTACGGCCTGGGCTACGATCTGGTGGCCGGCGCCAACATCGCAGGCTTCAAGAAGGTGGCCGAGGCCATGATGGAGCAGGGCTGCTTCTAATCTTCCCCAAAAACCCCCAAAAGAGGCGCGGTCGATCCGCGCCTCTTTTCCTGCGGTGAAAAAAGGTAAAGCGGAGTCGAAACCGACTCCGCTTTTCTCTTCATGCAAACCACGGGTATCCCTCTTTCAGCACCTCATCGTACACGGCCCGCTCGCCGCCGATGAACTTGGGCCGCACCCGGGCCGCCAGCAAAATGGCCTCACCGATGTGGTTCTGCCGGAGCCGCACCGGCACCGCCACCTTTTTCAGGTGCATGCCGATAAGGGTGCCGCCCACGTCCAGCCCTGCGTCGGCGCGGATTTCCTCCACCGCCACCGGGTGGCGAAAGCTGTTGTAGGCTGCGGTGGCAAAGGAACTGCCCGCCTTGGGCTGGGGTTTCACGTTGACGATTTCCGCCCCCGGCACCGCCTCCGCCTCCACGATCAGCGCCCGGTTCAAATGCTCGCAGCACTGGGCTGCCATGTATACGCCCAAGGGTGAGAACACGCTGTGGAAGCCGTCAAAGATGGCCTGGGCCACCTCCGGCGTGGACCAGCTGCCCACGTTGTGGCCCACCACCTCGCTGGTGCTGCACCCGATGACCACCATCTGCCCCTTGTGCAGGTGTGCCGCCTGGGCCAGCTGTGCCGCCGCATCCGCCGCCTGCTGCCGCACCTGGGTCAGCAGCGCCGCGTCCTCTACCGTGTGAATCATTGTACCTGCCATGATCAACACCTCATTTTATCCGTCGATTTTCCCGTCCAACACGTGACTTCTCTGTATCATCCGCATCAAAAGATAGCCCAACACCACGCCAACCAGCCCCTGCACCAGGTTTCCCGGCACGCTCAAAAGCGCCCCGGACCCCCGGCCCAGCAGCAGCGCCGTGAAGAGGAAGTATCCCAGGGCCATCCAGGCCTCGCCAAGCACGCCCCCCAGCAGGAGCCCTGCCTTGCTGTGGGCCGTTTTTCCCGCCACGATGGCCGCCAGCAGCGCCGTCAGGCCCTTGATGAAAAAGGACGCCGGGGCGTACACCGCGTAGCCCATGATGAGGTCGGTCAGCGCCGTGCCCAGACCCGCTGCCGCCGCGCCGTACCAGGGCCCCAGCAGCCAGCCGGACAGCAGCACGAAGCCGTCGCCCACGTTGACGTAGCCGCCGGTAGGGGAGGGGACCTGTACCACCATGGTGGCCACGCACACCAGCGCCGCCAGCGCCGCCGCGTATATGGTTTTCCGTATTTTCCGGTCGTCCATGACCATTCCCCCTTGCTTTTTGACTCTGCCTGTATTATAGTGTTATCTGGTATGATTAAAATAACCATTTTTATCATATATCTTAATACCAGATGGGAGGGACAGTCATGCTGACCTACCCCCTGCAAAAGCACAGCGGCAGCAGCCTCTACGAGCAGCTCTACCGGGCCATCAAGGCCGACATCCTCTCCGGCGCCTTGCGCCCGGGGGAAAAGCTGCCCTCCAAGCGGATGCTGGCCAACCATTTGGAGGTCAGCGTCATCACCGTCAAAACGGCCTATGAGCAGCTCATCGCCGAGGGCTACCTCTACGGCGTGGAGAAAAAGGGCTACTTCGTCTCCCCGGTGGAGCGCATCCATGGCGCTGCAGCCGCCCCCGCCGCCGTGGCCCCCCAAAGGGAGAAGCAGTGGTTTCTGGACTTTGCCGCCAGCAGCACGGCGGAGGAACAGTTCCCCTTTTCCACCTGGGCAAAGCTGATGCGCCGCACCATTCTGGAGCAGGACACGGGCCTGCTGCGCCCCACCCCCTCCACCGGCGTGGCGGAGCTGCGCCGGGCCATCGCCGCCACGCTCTATCAGTTCCGCGGCCTTTCAGTGGACCCGGAGCAGATTATCGTGGGCGCGGGCACGGAGTTTCTCTATTCGCTGCTGGTGCAGCTGCTGGGCCGGGATAAGGTCTACGCCGTGGAGGATCCGGGCTATCGGAAAATCGCCGCCGTCTACCAAAGCAGCGGCGTGGCCCTCCGCACCCTGCCCCTGGACGGCAGCGGCCTCAGCGCCGACGCCCTCCGCCGCAGCGACGCCCACGTGGTCCATATCTCCCCCAGTCACCACTATCCCACCGGCATCGTCATGCCCATCTCCCGCCGCCAGGAGCTGCTGCGCTGGGCGGGGGAGCGGGAGGGCCGGTACATTCTGGAGGACGATTACGACAGCGAGTTCCGCTTTGTGGGCCGCCCCATCCCCACCATGATGTCCATCGACACCGCCCAGCGTGTCATCTACCTCAACACCTTTTCCAAGACCATCGCCCCCAGCATCCGCATCAGCTACATGGTGCTGCCGCCCCACCTGCTGGCGGAGTACCGGGCCCGCCTGGGATTCTACGCCAGCACCGTTTCCTCCTTTGAGCAGTACACCCTGGCCCAGTTTCTCTCCCAGGGCCGGTACGAGCAGCATTTGAGCCGTATGCGCAAGCACTACCACCAGAAGCGGGACGCCGTCATCCGCTGCTTCGACGCCCTCCGGGCCACCATCACCGAGCAGGACGCGGGCCTCCACTTCCTGGTGACGCTGCCCACCGCCCTGCCCGACGATGTTCTCCGCGCCCGGGCGGCGGCACAGGGCCTGCGTCTGGCCTTTTTGTCCGACTATTACGCCGATTCCGCCGCCGCACCCAGCCACGTGCTGGTGGTGAATTACGCCGGCATCGACCTCACCCGTTTACCCACGGCGCTTGACCGCCTTTCACACTGTATGGAGGAATGAATCATGTATGATGAACTGACCCAAAGCGACATCCAGAAGATGCAGGAGGAAATCGACTACCGCACCCAGGTGCTGCGCCCCAAGCTGATTGAGGACGTGCAGACGGCCCGGGCCTTCGGCGACCTCAGCGAGAATTTTGAGTATAAATGCGCCAAGCAGGAGAAAAATCGGAACGACAGCCGCATCCGCTACCTCCAGCGCATGATAAAAACCGCCCACGTCATCCAGGACCACTCCACCGCCTCCACCGCCGGCCTCTACGACAAGGTCACCATCCGCATGGAGAACACGGGCCGGGAGCGCACCATCCAGCTGGTCACCACCCTGCGCCAGGACGCCCTCAAGGGCCTCATCAGCAAGGAGTCCCCGGTGGGTCGGGCCGTCATAGGCGCCAAGGCGGGGGACAGGGTCCATGTGGAGATGGAGGACGGCCGGGGCTACGACGTCACCATATTAAATATCGAAAAGGGCACCGACGACGGCTCCATCCCCATCGGCAGCTTTTGACCTGTCAAAAAACGGCTATGCAGTTTTTGACAATCTGAAAAGACCGGCGCAAAGCCGGTCTTTTCTGTCATCCATCACAGCAATTCCCCAAATCCCCGGATGTACCTGTCGCAAACGCGCTGCATCTCCGCTTCGTTGTCGTTGAAATAGGCGTCCCACACGCCGATGACCCGCATCCCCGCGGCCTTGGCGCTGCGGCAGGCCGCCAGGGAGTCGTCAAACACGGTGCAGACCCCGCACGGTTCGCCCATCAGCGCCGCCACTTTGCGGTAAATGGCGCTGTCCTGCTTGTCCAGCCCCAGCTCCTGGGCGAAAAACACCTTTTCAAAATAGGGCAGCAAATCCAGATGCCCCAGGGCCGCCCGGCAGTGGTCCGGCACGGCAGAGGTCAGCACGATCATCCGCTCCCCCCGCTGCCGGCAGGCTGTCAGGTATTCCCGCACCCCCGGCTTGGCCGCCACCTCGGTGCCGTACACGTCTCCGGCCATGGCCAGCCATTCCGCCATGATCTCCTCCACGGACTCGTCCAGATGGCAGTATTCCTTGGTAAACACCGCCGCCTTGGGGAACACGGTGTGGGCCACGCCCTCGTAGTATTCCCGGGTGTAGGGCAGTCCCCGCTTGCCGAGAAACGCGGTGTCCACCTCTTTCCATATTCCGTTGCTGTCGGTCAGCACGCCGTCCATGTCGAAAATCAGCATCTTTTCATCCTCATCTTGCGATTTCTATTATATGGTGGTAGAATTTTACCATAGATTTGCCCCGCTGTAAACGGCCATCCGCCGCCGGGGCCCCAAAAGGAGAGTGCCACCATGAAAGCCTATGAACGTCTGATGCGCTACGCCCGCGTCCACACCTCCAGCCGCGACGGGGTTGATGCCGTCCCCTCCACTGCCTGCCAGCTGGATTTAGCCCGCCTCCTGGCCGAGGAGATGACCGCCCTGGGCGTCAGCGACGTGTACCTGGATGAGGAGAACTGCTACGTCTACGGCAAGATCCCCGCCACGCCGGGGCTGGAGGACAAGCCCTGCATCGGTTTCCTGGCCCACGTGGACACCATCCCCGACGAGGACTTCTCCGGCCTCAACGTCCAGCCCCGCCTCATCGAGAACTACGACGGCGGCGACATCCCCCTGGGGGACAGCGGCCGGGTGTTGAGCCCCAAGGCCTTCCCTCATCTGGCGGGCCTGCAGGGCTGCTCCCTGGTGGTCACCGACGGCACCACCGTCCTGGGCGCCGACGATAAGGCCGGCGTGGCGGAGATTATGACCGCCGCCGAGGAACTGCTCCGCGGCGAGCTGCCCCACGGCCCGGTGGCCATCGGCTTCTGCCCCGATGAGGAGATCGGCCACGGCGCGGCCCTCCTGGATCTGGACCGCTTCGGCGCCCAGCTGGCCTACACCCTGGACGGCGCCGGGGTAGGGGAGATTGAGTATGAGAATTTCAACGCCGCCGCGGCGGAGGTCACCTTCCGGGGCTTCAACGTCCATCCCGGCTCCGCCAAGAACACCATGATCAACGCCTCCCTGGTGGCTATGGCCTTCAACGCCATGCTGCCCGCCGGCGATACCCCCCGGGACACCGAGGGCTACGAGGGCTTCTTCCACCTCACCGACATGACCGGCAACGTGGAGTCCGCCACCTTGCACTATATCATCCGGGACCACGACGGCAACGCTTTCGAGCTGCGGAAAAAGGCCATGCACCACGCTGCGGCGCTGCTGAACGACCGCTACGGCGCCGGCACCGTCACCGTCACCATGCACGAGCAGTACCGCAACATGATTGAGAAGATTAAGCCCCATTTCGAGGTGGTGGAGAAGGCCATGGAGGCCACCCGCCAATGCGGCCTCGTTCCCAAGCCCTGCGCCATCCGGGGCGGCACCGACGGCGCTCAGCTGTCCTTCCGGGGCCTGCCCTGCCCCAACCTGCCCACCGGCAGCTTCGGCCATCACGGCCCCTACGAGCACGCCGTGGTGGAGCAGATGGACCAGTGCGTAGAGCTGATTCTCCGCATCCTGGAGGCGTTTGCCCGGTAAGGCGGCATAATTTGTCCCACCTGCACATACAAAGAGAGGGTAGGGAAGTCCCCACCCTCTCTTTTGCATAAAAATCCTCATTTTATGGAAAAACAGTTGCATTATACACGATTCTGTGGTATTATCCATGCAGTTGTGATATTGCCCTGGGAACCGCTGAGGATTGCGCCGCAAGACTGAGCGGGGAGGGGACTCTGGAGAATCCCATTCAATTGGGTGCCGAAGGTGCAAGGCCCACCGGGCCGAATCTCTCAGGCAAAAGGACAGAGCCCGGCCGGATTTTTCCTGTCGGATCGTTCTCCAGAGTTGCTGCCAAGCGCAGTAACTCTTGTTTTTTTAGGAGGAAGAAAATCATGCAAGCCATCCAAGACGCGCTGTTCCCCATTGTATCCGACATCAACACCTATTTGTCCAACTACATTCTGGTCTTTCTGCTGATTGCCGTGGGTCTGTGGTTCTCCATCAAGACCCGCTTCGTCCAGATTCGCTGCTTCGGCGAGGGTATGCGCAAGACCTTTGGCAACCTGAAGCTGGTAGGCGAGAAGAATAAGTCCGGAATGTCCTCCTTCCAGGCCCTGGCCACCGCCATCGCCGCCCAGGTGGGCACCGGCAACATCGTGGGCGCCTCCGGCGCCATCCTCACCGGCGGCCCCGGCGCCATCTTCTGGATGTGGGTCATCGCCTTCCTGGGCATGGCCACCATCTACGCCGAGGCCACCCTGGCCCAGCGTACCCGCATCGTGGCTCGTGACGGCGCCGTCAAGGGCGGCCCCGTCTACTATATCACCACCGCTTTCCGGGGCGGCTTCGGCAAGTTCCTGGCCACCTTCTTCGCCGTGGCCGCCGTGCTGGCCCTGGGCTTCATGGGCAGCATGGTGCAGTCCAACTCCATCGGCTCCACCATGAACACCGCCTTCGGCATCCCCGTGTGGGTGTCCGGCGTAGTGCTGGTGGCGATTTGCGCCGTCATCTACCTGGGCGGCGTCCAGCGCCTGGCCTCCGTGGTGGAGAAGATCGTGCCCATCATGGCGGGTCTCTTCCTGGTGGGCGGCATCATCGTCCTGCTGGTGCGCATCACCTACATCCCCGCCACCATCGCCATGATTTTCAAGTATGCCTTCACCCCCCAGGCCATCCTGGGCGGCAGCTTCGGCGCCGCCATCAAGATTGCCATTTCCCAGGGCGCCAAGCGGGGCCTGTTCTCCAATGAGGCAGGTATGGGCTCTACGCCCCATGCCCACGCCCAGGCCAATGTGGCCCATCCCCACGACCAGGGCGTGGTGGCTATGATCGGCGTGTTCATCGACACCTTCGTGGTGCTGACCCTCAACGCCCTTGTCATCATCTCCACCCTCTATACCCCCGACGGCCCCCTGGCCGGCGGCGTCATCCCCGACACCATCAGCAAGACCAACCTGGCCCAGACCGCCTTCGGCACCGTGTTTGGGGCCAAGTTCGGCGCCGTCTTCGTGGCGGTGTGCCTGTTCTTCTTCGCTTTCTCCACCATTTTGAGCTGGAATCTCTTCGGCAAGATCAACGCCCTCTACCTCTTCGGCCGCAAGAATACGAAGCTGGCCACCGCCGTCTATTCCCTCATCGCCCTGGCCTTCACCTTCGTGGGCACCCAGATCAGCAACGACCTGGTGTGGGAGCTGACGGATATGTTCAATAACCTGATGGTCATCCCCAACGCCATCGCCCTCTTTGCCCTGACCGGCATGGTGGTCGCCAGCCTCCGCAGCCGGAGAAAGTAATCTCATAAAGGAACCGCCGCCCGGAGGACGCCGCCGTTCTCCGGGCGTTTTCCGCTCTTTCACGCATCACCAAAGGGCAGTCGCCACCCTTCGCAAGTTTTCTCAAAATTTTTCTCAATTTGGTATTGACAAATCGGTGGAGTAGCAGTATACTAACGAAGTCGTCAGCGAGAGCGGCGCACGAGAAAAGAATATGGGGGTATAGCTCAGCTGGGAGAGCGCTTGAATGGCATTCAAGAGGTCAGCGGTTCGATCCCGCTTATCTCCACCATAAAAAGTACCGAAATCCTACGGATTTCGGTACTTTTTTGCAACTTTTTGAGGTAATTTGAGTGGCTCCCTTGTAGAACGTACGGAATATGAACGGAATGGGATTCCGCCTATTTTGACAACTAAACAGGCCAAAAAAGCGGCAGAAAAAAATCTTGCAGTTGTCAAATATGATCCTATGGGCATTCTACCAGAGAGTCCTCGAAGGGAACCCCGGGGGGATCCTTCAGAGGAACCCTTATGGGAACCCTCGACAGCGGGTGCGCCACCCCGGAAGGGCCTACCCGCTGTACGTGCAAGAGAATGCTACCGAGCACACCGCCCGCGTCATGTCGTGATTATTTTTACCGGCAGGTAAGTTCGCTCCTTCCCACCGCAATATAAGCCAAGCCTTCGACTAATTCTGTAGGGGTCTCAAATAGTCGATAACTGATTTCGTGGAGGACTGCTGTGCAGCCCTCCACGATTATTATCCCGTTATACACATTCCCACGGCCCCTCACGCCACGTCCTGAATATGCACCGGCTTGCCGTCCAGGAAAGTGACGCCCTTACCGAAGTTTTAAACCCCTCTTCGCCCGACAGCAACCCGTGGGGCGGCTGTTCGCTGCCCTTAAGGTGTGCAGTTCTCCTCGCGGGCGGCCTGTCCCTCCTCCTCGCCGGGTTTTTCCAACAGCACCCGCAGCGCGTCGGAGAAGAGGTAGGTAATCTCGATGTGCTTGTCCTCAAACACCCGGATTTCCTTCACCGTCTGCGCCAGGGTCGCCCGGTCCAGCGTTGTGAGGCAACCCAGCCGCAGGAGCTGGTCCACCCAGGGCTCCTGCAAAAGCTCTTGAGGGTCCTCCTGCTGCGCCAGCTGAGCCAGTTGCCCCTGCAATGACGCCTCCTGCTTGTCGTAGTCCTCCTTATAGCGGAGATACTCGTCCCGGGACAGCAGGTTCTCCTTGTAATCTTCATAGGCGCCCTTCTTCAGGTGCTGCACCCGTGTCAAGGCGGCGGTAAGGCGCTGCTGCTCGGACGAGCGCCGCGCCTGCAGGGGGCTCTCCTCCCGGCACGACTCCGCCACCTGGCGCAGATCCTTCACCTCTGCGATAATGCGATTCAGGTCCGCCAGAATGATGGCCTCCAGCGTTTCCATAGGCGTGGAATGACTGCTGCACACCGTCGCCCCATACCGGCGGTAGGAGCCGCAGGAGTAGGTGGTCTTCTTGCCCCAAATGGTCTTGACCATGGCCCGTCCGCAGTCGCCGCAAAACAGAAAGCCTGCGAACAGGCCCAGGTTGCCCTGGAAGTCGATCTCCCTGCCATTCTTGGCCACCTGCGCCTGCACCGTGTCCCACAGCTCCCGGGAGATAATGGCCTCGTGGGTATTGTCCACCACCACCCAGTCCTTCTTATCCAGCGCCTTTGCCTTGCCGTGCATCGTGGGCCGCACACTGCGGTTCTGCACCATGGCGCCCACGTACATTTCATTGGTCAGCATGCGGTGAATGGTGGCGTAGGTCCAGTACCGGGTGGTCTCCAGGCGGTGGTTGTTGCAGTACTTCATGCCCATCATCTTCTTATACTCACTTGGACAGGGAATCTTCTCCTCGTTCAGTGTCTTGGCAATGCGCACCTGCCCGATGCCCTGGGCTGCCATCTGAAACACCCGCAAAACCACCCGGGCTGCCACCGGGTCAACCATCAGCCTGTTGTGGTTCTCCGGGTCCTTCTGGTAGCCGTAGGAGGCAAAGGCGCCCACGAATTCGCCCCGCTGCTGCTTGACGCGGAAGGCGCTCCGCACCTTCCCGGAGATGTCCTTGGCGTACTGTGTGTTGAAGACGTTCTTCAGCGGCAGCAGCATGTCATAGGGCCCGTTCAGGCTGTCCACATTGTCATTGATGGCAATGAACCGTATATTCCGGCTGGGCAGGTACCGCTCCAGGTAGTAGCCCATGTCGATATAGTCGCGGCCGAAACGGGACAGGTCCTTCACGACGATGCAGTCGATTTTGTTCTTCTCAATGTCGTCCAGCATCCGCCGGAACGCAGGGCGGTTAAAGTTGGTGCCGGTAAAACCGTCGTCCGCATAGTCCTCCACGATGACCAGACCGGCATGGGCGGCGCAGTAGTCCTCTATCACCCGCTGCTGGTTGACGATGCTGTCGCTCTCCAGCTTGTCCCCGTCCTCCCGGGAAAGTCGGGCGTAGCGCCCGACGCGGTATGTATCTTTCGTACCCATAGGCTTATCGGCTGTGGGTCCTGACCAGCGCCGCCACTACCTCCCTGGCGGAGCGGGTCCCCTCAAAGTGACGCGTAACGCGATAGGTTGTCGTGTCTTTACGTTTCATTATGATATCCTCAAAGATGATGGAGATGTAAGTCGCGGATGCGCTTGAAGTTGGGGTCGTTCTCCGGCAGCACCACATTGGTCACATAGAACTGAGGGATAGTGAGGCCATACTCCTCGAAGCCGGGGAGCAGCTTCTCCCGCAGGCGATCGGAGATCACATCCAGCTTCTCATCGATCTCCAGCAGGTCAATGGCCTGCTCCTTGATG
>CACWYC010000034.1 GCA_902765025.1 Oscillospiraceae bacterium | reverse complement strand
GCCGCCTGTTTAATTGGGGGGAAGGTGCGGCCCTCCGCTCGGGAGTTCCGCCGCCTGCGGGCGGCGGCTACGGGGCTACCCCAAGGGCACTGGCTCCACATACCGCTCATGCTTCGCGGTGTGTCGCTGGCGCTATGTGTCCCGCCTTTACCCGGCGGCGGATTTTACAAACGGTTTCGTTGGTTCATGAGGCTTGCCGCCTCGGTCGTAGGGGCGGACGACTCTGTCCGCCCCCGCCCCGCCGCGGGATGCCGCCCACACCCACGGCGCGACGAGCCCCGGCATTTACCACATCACAGCGCCACAATCAGCGGCACCAGCACCGGCACCAGCAGCGACAGCACCACGCCGGAGGTGAAGGAATACAGCGTCAGGCGCTGGTGGGTGGCCCCCACCACCACCGGCAGCACCGTGTCCATGGCGGCGGCGCCGGGCATGGCCACGCACTCTAAATACCCCACGTGCTTCGCCACCGCCGGGACGAAGAGGATGGCCAGCACCTCCCGCATCACGTTGGACAAGAACGCCACCGCCGAGATCTCCAGGGAGTAGGGGGCCAGCAGCGTGGTGGCCAGGGAGTACCACCCCATGCCGGAGGCGGAGGCCATGGCGTCCTTCACGGCCATGGGCAGCAGCAGCCCTGCCGCCGCTGCGAAAACCAGCGTCCCCGCCGCCACCGCCGCGGGAATGAGCAGCACCCGCCACCCGGCGGCCTTTATCTCCTGTAAAATGGTGCCCTGGCGGCCCATATCCATGCCCACCAGGAACAGCAGCACGTACAGCCCCACGTCGATGACCGTGCCGCACACGTCCAGCGCCGCCGCCGGCAGCACGAAGCGGCCCAGCACCATGCCCGCCGCCACCGCCGCCACAATCCACCAGGTCATGGCGTTGTCCGCCTTGCCGCCGCCGGCAGGGGAGGGGTCGTCCTCCTCCGCCGCCGCGCCAATAGGCCGGGCGTATCGGTCCAGATGCAGCACGAAGCGCCGCAGCGCCGTCACCGCCAGCACCGACCCGGTCATGGCAAACGCCGTGATCACCGCCGCCGCCAGCCCGATTTGGCCCAGGGAGGCGATGATCTTTTCGTTGCCCCCCAATGACACGCCCAGGGAGAGAATCATCACCATCAGGGCCAGGGTTTGCAGCCGCCCCAGCCATTTGGCCTCCCGCTTTTGGCCGATGGCCTTGGCCCCGATGAGGGCGCCCACCACCATCAGCACCACGTAGATGCCCATATGCAACAGCGTACCCGCTGTGGTACTCATACCCATCACCTCAAAAATGATTATGCCGTCACCGTCACCCGGCTGCCGCCGGCGGCGTCCTTTTTTACGATAATCTGCCTGTCAATGCGGCCTTTCAGCTCCGCCACGTGGGAGATGATGCCCACCAGGCGGCGGCTCTCGGACAGCCCTTGCAGCGCCCGCAGCGCCATTGAGAGGGATTCCTCGTCCAATGAGCCGAAGCCCTCGTCCACAAACAGGGTGTCCAGCCGGATGCCCCCGGCGGAGGACTGCACCTCGTCGGCCAGGCCCAGCGCCAGGGCCAGCGACGCCTGGAACGACTCGCCGCCGGACAGCGTTTTCACGCTGCGCCGGGTGCCGTTGTAGTGGTCAATCACGTCCAGCTCCAGCCCCGACTGGCTGCGGTTGTTCTCCGCCGCGGCGCGGCGGCACAGCTCGTAGTGCCCCCCGGTCATCACCAGCAGCCGGGTGTTGGCCCGGGCCAGGATGCGGTCGAAATACGTCATCTGCACGTAGGTTTCCAGCATCACCTTTTCCCTGCCGGACACAGCGCCGTTGGCGGTGTTGGACAGGGCTTGCAGCCATGTGCTGCGCTGCTCCAGGGCCCCCAGCTCCCGGCCCACCTCCGCCACTTTCCCGGCGGCGGCGCGGTTGGCGGTAAGGGTGGCCATCAGGGCGGTGTATTGGCCGTCCACGGTTTTCTTCTCCTCGTTTATCTGCTGCCACAGGGTTTCCAATGCCGCCATGTCCATGGCGGGCAGGGCGGTGAGCTGCCGCTCCAGCTCCGCCGTACGCTCCCGGGCGGCGGTAAGGGCCAGGGCCGCGTCGCGGTGGGCCCGCTGCAAGGCGTCTATGGCCGTGGCGACCTCGTTGCGCCGCAGCGTCAGCGCCGCCGCCTGCCGCCGGGCCTCGTCGGCGGTGGGGTAGGGCAGCGTACGCCGCACCTCGGCGGCGGACTGCTGCTGCCCCTCGTACAGCCGGGCCAGGGCCTCCGCCTGCTGCCGCTGGGCTTCGGCGGTGTCGGTGGCGGCGGTGAGCTGCTGCTCCAGCCGGGGCAGCTCCCGCTGTATTGCCTCCCGCCGGGCCATGCGCTGCTGCTCTGTTTGCAGCGCCGCGGCACTCTGGGCCAGAGCGTCCGCCAGGGCTTGCGCCTCGGCCTGGGCCGTGGCGCGCAGCGTCCCCTTTTCCAGGGGGCCGAACAGGGCCTGGCCGCTGTCCGAAATGGCCAGGCCCAGGGTGTCCCGCCGCCCCTTGGACTCCGAGGCCCGTCCGGTGGCGGCCTCCACAGCGGCCCGTCCGGCGTCCGCCGTCTGTTTGGCCTTTTGCAGCGCCGCTTCCGTGGGAGCGCCGTGGGCCAGGGCTGCCGGGGCGGGGTGGGCTGTGGAGCCGCACACCGGGCAGGGCAGGCCCGGGGAGAGCTTCTCCGCCAGCAGCCCCGCCTGGGCCTGGTAAAAGGCCCGCTCCATGGTCAGCACCGTCTGGGCGGCGACCTCATAGCGCTCCTTGGCGGCCCGGTACGCCTCTGCGTCCCGGCGGTACGCCGCCTCCCGGCCGTCAAATTCCTCTATTTTCCCCAGCAAATCCGTAATCTGGGCCCGGCGGGCGGCCTGGGTCTCCTGCTGCCGCAGCAGCGCCTGGTGCCTGGCGGGGGCGTCCTCCCACGCGGCCAATTGCTCCCGCCGCTGCTGCACCGTCCGGGAGAGGGCGGCCGCCTTTTCCTGCTCCGCTTCGGCGGTCTGCCGGGCGGCAGTAAGGGCAGTCTCCGTCTGCTGTAAGGCGATTTCCAGCTCGGTCAGCCGCCCGTAGTCGTCCATCCGCGCCTGGAGGGCGGCCAGGGCCCGGTCGGCCTCCTGCTGCCGCGCCGTCAGCTCTTCGGTGGCGGCCAGGGCCGTTTCCGCCTCCCGGAGGGCGGCCTCCGCTCCCAGGCGCTGCTGCTGCGCCGCCGCCAAATCCCGGGCCGTTTTCTCCCGATGCAGGCCCTGCTGGCGCTGCTCCGTCAGGCTTAACAGCCGTCCTTGCAGCGCATTTTGCCGCCCCTCCAGGGCCTGGGCGCGCTGCTGCTGGCTGTCGATGACGGCTTGCAGCGCCGATAAGGTGTCGGTCAAGGGCATCTCCCGCCCCAGCGGCGCCAACAGCACCTCCTCACCGGTGACGCCGTCCACATATTGCTGCACGCTCTGCCGCAGCTCCCGGCACCGGCGGTACAGCCCGGCGGCCTCGTCCTTCACCGCCTCCTGGAATCTCTGGTAGTTCTCCGTGTGGAACAGCTGCCGGAAGATGGCCTGCCGCTCCCGGGTGTCGGACAGCAGCAGACGCAAAAAGTCCCCCTGGGCGATCATGGCGATCTGCCGGAACTGCTGCCGGTCCACCCCCAAAATGGCGGTGACGGCCTCGTTCACCTCCCGCACCTTGGTGACGATGCGGCCGTCGGGATAGGTGAGCATGGCGTCGGCGGGCTGCTTCACCGTGCCCTCGCCCCGGGCCTTGGGTCGCAGGTATTCGGGGCTGCGGCGGACGGTGTACCGCTGGCCGCCGTAGGCGAAGGTCAGCGCCACAAAGGTGGGGGTGTCCGCCGCGGCGTAGAGGGAACGCAGCATGGTGCTCTGGCGGTTTTCGCCGCTGGCCTCGCCAAACAGGGCGAAGCTGATGGCGTCGAAGATGGTGGTCTTGCCCGCCCCGGTGTCGCCGGTGATGAGGTAGAGCCCCGCCTCCCCCAGGGCGGTGAAGTCGATGGCGGTCTCCCCGGCATAGGGCCCGAAGGCGGATACGGTCAGTTGCAGCGGTCTCATCTCTCACCCTCCCAGATTTTCGCCATCAGCTCTTTCACGTAGGCCGATTGCGCCTCGTTCATGTCAGCGCCGTTCTGCTGTCGGTACAGCCGCCCCATCAGCTCCGGCGGCGTCAGCTTTTCCGCCGCCTGGGCCGCCGCCAGGGCCGCATCGGTGCGGCTGCGGCGGTTGTCGTAGGTCAGCTGCACCAGGTGGGGGTACACCGTCCGCAGCCGGGCCGCGCCGTCGGGGATGTCCTCCTCGTCGGTGAGGGTCACGTATACGTAGTCGTCGGTGGCGGTGTTTTCATAGTTGCGCCGGTCCATCAGCTCCATGTAGCTGCCCCGCAGGGCCCGCACGTCCCGCCGGGGCGTGAGAGGCAGGGCCTCCACCGTCACGCGGCCCTTTTCCCCCAGCGTTACCAGTGTCACGGACTTCTCCTGCCCCGCCTCGGACAGGGAGTACTTCAGCGGCGTGCCGCAGTAGCGCACCGTCTCCCGCCCCGCGCTCTGGGGGCCGTGGAGGTGGCCCAGAGCCACGTAGTCGATGGTGTCAAACACGGCGGCATCCACGTTGTCCGCCCCGCCTAAGGAGATCTCCTCCGACTCCGTCCTCGCCGCCCCGGTGACGAACTGGTGGCACAGCAGCACGTTCCGCGCGCCGTAGTCCATGTTCATCGCCCGGATGGCCACGGCCAGGGCGTCGGTGGTGGAGGCGATGTCGGCATCGGGATAAAACCGCTTCACGTGGGCGGCTTTCACGAAGGGCAGCAGGTAGAAGTGTACCGGGCCGAATGCGTCGGTGAGGGTGACGGGGGTCACATGGCCGTCATACACCGGGGCGATGTGCACGCCGCTGCCCGCCATCAGCCGGGCGCCGAAGGCCAGTCGCTCCGCCGAGTCGTGGTTGCCGGCGATGAGCAGCACCTCCGTCCGCCGCTGCTGCAGCGCCCACAGAAAGCCGTCCAGCAGCGTCACCGCCTCCGCCGGCGGCAGGGGCTTGTCGTACACGTCCCCGGCGATGACCACCGCCTGGGGCGCCAGAGCGTCCACCTTGTCCAATATGGCCTGCAAAATGTAGGCTTGGTCGTCCAGCAGGCTGAACTCGTTCAGCCGCTTGCCCAGGTGCAGGTCGGAGATGTGCAGCACACGCATGGCCTTGCCCTCCCGCGTAAAAATCTACCCTATATTATATAATGTGACACCCGCCGCCGTCAACGGCCCGCAAATCTCTATAATCAGGCCTTGACCTGGCAGGCGATTTGTGCTATTCTGCACCTTGCCTGAGAAAATTGAATACAGGAGCCATTTTTATTGGAGTAAAAAGGAGTTTATTTGTACCATGAAAAAAAGACTTTTTGCGCTGGTTCTGGCTCTGGCCATGACTGTTGCACTCTGCGCCTGCGGAGGCGACAAGCCCTCTGATCAGACCGTCGATCCTACCAACACCGGCTCCACCGGCGAAAAGCTGACGGGCGGCACGCTGACCGTCGGTATCGCCGCAGACCTGGACACCAGTCTTGACCCCCACGTCTCATCGTCGTCGGCAGGAACACGAGAGGTCCTCTTCAACATCTATGAAGGGCTGATGAAGCCCGACACCGAAGGTAATCTCATCCCCGCTGTCGCCGAGAGCTGCACCGTCAATGAAACCGCCGACGTCTACACCTACACCCTGCGTGAGGGCGTCAAGTTCCATAACGGGGCCGACGTGACGGTCGGGGATGTTGTGTATTCTCTCACCAGGGCTGCGGGCCTGGAAACCGGTGAGCCCCTGGTGGGCGAGGTAAAGGGTATTGCCTCCGTGGAGGCCACCGACGACCGCACCGTCGTTGTCACCCTGAAAGCCCCCGACGCCGAGTTCAACGCCTATATGAGCGTGGCCATCATCCCCCAGGGCATCGACCCCAACGACAGCCCCGTGGGCACCGGCCCCTTCCGCTTCGTGTCCCACACCGCCCAGGACAGCGTGGTGCTGGAGAAGTTTGATGAATACTGGGGCCAGGGCGCCTATCTGGATAAGGTGATCTTGAAGGTCATCCCCGACCCCCAGACCCTGGTGATGAGCCTGCGCTCCGGCGCCATTGACCTGGCCTGCCATCTGGACGCCACCCAGATTGCCAACATGGCGGATATGACCGTCATGGAGGGCAGCAGCAACGTCATCCAGGCGCTGTATCTCAACCACGATTTCGCCCCCTTTGCCGATGAGCGTGTCCGCCAGGCGCTGTGCTACGCCGTGGATAAGCAGGCGGTCATCGACCTGGCCATGGACGGCCACGGTACCCCTGTGGGCACCAGCATGCTCTCCACCCTGGGCCGCTACGCCATGCCCGAGCTGGCCGACTACTATCAGCCCGATGTGGACAAGGCCAAGGCGCTGCTGAAAGAGGCGGGCTATGAGAATTTGAGCTTCACCATCACCGTCCCCTCCAACTACGCCTCCCACGTGGGCACCGCCCAGGTGCTGGTGGAGCAGCTGAAGGCTGCCGGTGTGGACGCCAAAATCGACCTGGTGGACTGGAACACCTGGCTGACGGAAACCTACCAGGGCCGCAACTTTGAGGCCACCGTCAGCGGCTTCGACTCCCACAGCCTGTCCGCCACCGGCTGCCTGGCCCGGTTCCAGAGCGAGAGCGGCAAGAACTTCATCAACTTCAAGAACGCCGACTACGACGCGGCCTACGCCGCCGCCGTGTCCAGCCTGAACGCCGACGAGCAGACGGCCCTGTTCAAGCAGTGCGAGACCATCCTCACGGAGACCGCCGCCAACGTGTATCTCCAGGATATGTCCACCTTCGCCGTGATGCAGAAGGACGTGGGCGGCTTCGTGTACTATCCCGCGCTGTACATCATGGATTTGGCCACGCTGTACAGAATCGGCTAAATAACAATAACGGCGGGGGGCGAAATCCCCCCGCCCATCACGACCGACCGTAACATGGAGGCCGCTATGGGAACGATTGCAAAAAAAACAGGCACTTTACTGCTGACACTGCTCCTGGTATCAGCTATGGCCTTTCTGGCCTTTCAAATCATCCCCGGCGACCCCGTCACCAAAATCCTGGGCACGGACTACACGCCGGAGCGGGCCGCCACGCTGCGCCACGAGCTGGGGCTGGAGGGGGACCTCTCCGCCCGGTATCTGCGGTGGCTGGCCGGCTTCATCACCGGCGACTTCGGCATCTCTTACAGCTACATGAAGCCCGTGCGGCAGGTCATGCAGGGCAAGCTGGCAGTCACGGCGGCACTTTCGGTGCTGTCGTGGCTGCTTGTGCTGCTTTTCAGCATCCCTCTGGGCATCGCCCTGGCCCGGTATCACAAGGGCGTTTTCGCCCGGGCCGCCGCCACGGTGAACCAGGTGTTCATGGCGGTGCCGCCGTTTTTCATCGGCATTTTGTTCACCTATCTCTTCGGCCTGCTGCTGAAATGGTTTGTGCCGGGTAAATTCGTCCCCTTTTCCGAGAGCTTTTGGGGCTGCATCGGCTATCTCTTCTTCCCGGCGCTGGCCATCGCCATCCCCAAGGCCGCCAAAACGGCCCGGCTGCTGGTGTCGTCCATCATGGGCGAGATGCAAAAGGACTACGTCCGCACCGCGTACAGCCGGGGCAACTCCCGCTGGATGGTGATACGCACCCACGTGCTGCGCAACGCCCTTTTGCCGGTGGTCACGTACCTGGCCATGTCCCTGGCGGACATCGTGGCCGGCTCCATCATCGTGGAGCAGGTGTTCGTGGTGCCGGGCATCGGGCGGCTGCTGGTGGCCTCCATTGCCTCCCGTGACTTCCCCGTGGCGCTGACCATCGTGGTCCTCATCGCGGCGCTGGTGGTGTTTATGAACTACGTGGCCGACCTGGTCACCCAGTACATCGACCCCCGGGTCAGACTGTCGTAAAGGGGGCCGCCGCTATGATTGATACCCACAACAGAACCTTCCGGGCCGGAGCGGTGATTACCGGCATCATGCTGCTCATCATCCTGGTGGGCCTTGTCTGGACGCCCTACGACCCCAACGCCATGAACGGCGCCGCCAAAATGGCGCCCCCCAGCCTTGCCCACCTGCTGGGCACCGACAACTTCGGCCGGGACATCTTCTCCCGTGTGGTGCAGGGCGCCGGGGCCACATTCCTCATCGCCGCCGTGTCGGTGGCGGCGGGCCTGGTCATCGGCGTGGTGCTGGGGGGCCTCACCGGCTGGTACGGCGGCTGGGTGGATGAGCTTTTGATGCGGCTCAACGACACCCTTACCGCCTTCCCCAGTATCCTGCTGGCCCTGGTGCTGATTGCCCTTTTCGGCAGCGGGAAATACAACATCATCTTCGCCCTGGGCCTGCTGTTCGTGCCCACCTTTGCCCGCATTGTCCGCATGGAGGTGGCCAAGCAGAAGGAGCTGGACTACGTCCGCAGCGCCCGGCTCATGGGCGTGGGCAGCATGCGGATATTGTTCGTCCATATCCTGCCCAACATCGTGCCGGTGCTGCTGTCCACCATTGCCATCAGCTTCAATAACGCGGTGCTGGCGGAGGCGTCCATGAGCTACCTGGGAGTGGGCGTCCAGCCCCCGGACCCCAGCCTGGGCCGTATGCTCAACGAGGCCCAGAGCTATCTGCTCTCCGCGCCGTGGTACGCCCTGTCCAGCGGCGTGGCCATCGTGCTGCTGGTGCTGGGCTTCGGATTGCTCAGCGAGGGCCTGGGAGGTGAAACCGATGCTTGAAATCCGTGATTTGCACGTCACCTTTACCACCACCGGCAAGGAGGCGGTGAAGGGCATCGACCTCACCATCCAGCCGGGCCAGCGCCTGGGCCTGGTGGGGGAGTCCGGCTCGGGGAAAACCGTTACCGCCATGACCCTCTCCGGCCTCATCGAGCGCAGCATCGTCAACCTCTCCGGCCAGGTGCTGCTGGACGGCCGGGACATCCTCCACTGCTCCCGGGCGGAGCTGCGGCAGGTCCACGGCCGGGAGATCGGCATGGTGTTCCAGGAGCCCATGACCAGCTTGAACCCCCTCATGCGGGTGGGGGAGCAGATTGAGGAGACCCTCCGCATCCACACCCACCGAACGGCGGCCCAGCGTAAGGCGTTGGCCCTGGAGGCCATGGCCCAGGTGGGCCTGCCCGACCCGGAGACCACCTATGATAAATACCCCCATCAGCTCTCCGGCGGCCAGCGGCAGCGGGCCATCATCGCCTCGGCCATGATTATCCTGCCCAAGCTGCTGATTTGCGACGAGCCCACCACCGCCCTGGACGTGACGGTGCAGAAGCAGATTCTGGATTTGCTGCGCCGCCTCAGCGAGGAATACCACGTGGCGGTGCTGCTCATCAGCCACGATATGACGGTGGTGCGCCGCCTGTGCGAGGACGTGGCGGTGATGTACCAAGGCCGCATTGTGGAGCGGGGCAGGACGGAGGACATCTTCCGCCATCCCCAGGACGAATACACCCGGCGGCTTATCGCCGCCATCCCCACGAGGAAACGCCATGACGCAACCGGAAAAGACAACTGAACACGTGCTGGAGGTGGAGCATCTCTCCGTCACCTACCGCGATAAGCACCTTTTCGCCCCGGACACGTCCTTTCAGGCCCTCACCGACGTGACCTTCCATGTGAACCACGGGGAGATTCTTGGTCTGGTGGGGGAGTCGGGCTGCGGCAAATCCACCTTGAGCAAGGCCATTTTGGGTATGCTGCCCCGGGCGGAGGTAAAGGGCGACATCCGCCACTTCACCAAGCGGCCCCAGATGGTGTTCCAGGACCCCTTCGGCAGCCTGAATCCCGCCAAAACCGTGGGTTGGATTCTGGAAGAGCCCCTGCGGGTGTTCGGCAAGTACGACGCCCCGGAGCGCCGCCGCCGGGTGCTGGATATGCTGGAGCGGGTGGGCCTGGGGGAGGAGTACGCCTCCCGGCGGCCCGCCCAGCTCTCCGGCGGCCAGCGGCAGCGGCTGTCCATCGCCGTGGCGCTGATTCAGCGGCCCCGGTTCATCCTGGCCGACGAGCCGGTGTCCGCCCTGGACGTCACCATCCAGGCCCAGATTCTGGATTTGCTGTGGGATTTGCGGCAGGAGATGGATTTGAGCTATCTCTTCATCAGCCACGACCTGAACGTGATTTACTCCATCTGCGACCGTGTCATGGTGATGGAAAAGGGCCGCATCATCGAGCAGGGCACCGTGGACGAGGTCTACGACCACCCCCAACAGGAGTACACCCGGAAGCTGCTGGGCGCGGTGCAGCTATGAAAGGAGCAAGGGAAATGAAGCGGTTTTTCAGCGTGATTCTGGCCATGCTGGCTCTGGCCGGTCTGGCGCTGGCCTATATCCTGCGGTGGGACGTGAAGCTGATCAAGGCCATGGAGCCCATCGGATTGAAAATCTTCAAGCCCATCCGCCGCAAGGAAGAGGAATAAGAAATAGCCCCCGTTTGGGGGCTTTTTTGCCGGTGAAAAGAGAGGAGAAAAGGCGTCCGCCGGGCGGACGGGATTGAAAAAAGCCTTCCCCCGCGGGGGGAAGGTGGCACGGCCAAAGGCCGTGACGGATGAGGGGGCGGTTTTGCGGCGGCGTTCGATAGAATGTCACGTCTCCGCAAAAGGCGGGACACACAGGTCCCGCCCTACGAACAACCGGGCCCCTCTCTCCGTAGGGCGGGACCTATGTGTCCCGCCACACGGCAATGACCATCAAGGGCCGGATGAATGGAAATCGGTATCGACACCCATGCGTAGGGGCGGGGCTTACCCCAAGGGCACTGGCTCCACCAACTGCTCATTCTTCGCAGGGTGTCGCTGGCGCTGCTCCGCCCAAACCCGGCCCTGTCCGCCGCCGCGCCCGGATAAATGGTACACGGCTAGATTTCCTCCGTAGGGCGGGACCTATGTGTCCCGCCTTACCCGGCCCCGCCCACCGCCAAGGCCGGTAGAAGGGCAACAGCGTCAAATCACTCCGTAGGGGCGCTTCATGAAGCGCCCGCCACCCAAGTAACGCTTACCACCCCGCCCAGATGAATGGCGCCCGGTAACGCCACCCATTCGTAGGGGCGGACGACTCTGTCCGCCCGATGCCCGGGCGCAACATCGAAAAAAGGGCGGAGCAGAGCCCCGCCCCTACGGAGACAAACGGAACAGCCTCCCTCCACCGCAACGTTTATGATATGCGCCGTGGAGCAAGGCGGCACACACAGGTGCCGCCCTACGAACAACCGGGCCCCTCTCTCCGTAGGGGCCGACGCCCTCGGCGGCCCGATTACCCGGCGGCGAGGGTGATAAAAGACGTGGGTGGTTATCGAAAAACGGGGCGGACAGCGTCGTCCGCCCCTATAAAGCGTTTGGCAATATCCCCGGTCATTCCCCGTAATACACACCGCTTTCCTTCCCATTCAGCATGTAATACGCCGTGTCCGCCGCCTCGTCCAGCCGCGTCAGGTGGGACCCGGCGGGGAAGCACAGCGTCTCCGTGTCGGCGGGGAAGGTGGTGGCGGAGAAGTTGACCCAGAACTTGGGCAGCAGGGGCACCGTCAGGTCGTCCACCGGGCAGCCGGTGTCAGCCCTCATCTGGCCCGTCATCAAAAAGTAGGTCAGCGCCAACGGCTCCCCCATCTCCCGCAGGCCCCAGGTCACGTCGGAGTGGTACCCCGCTCCGTTCAGCACCAGGTAGACCCACTCGTGGTCCATGTTCTCGGCGAAGCACCCCGCCGCCACCGCCTCCACGCCGGCCTGCAGCAGCAGATAGGCATAGGCCCCTGCCAGGTCAACGCACTGGCCCTGGCGGGTCTGAAAGGTGACGTAGGCGGAGCCGTCCCCTCGATTTTCCTCAAATTCGTATTGGTATTGGTAGTCCAGAGACATATAATCGTAAATTTTCAGGCACTTTTCAAAGTCGCTGTCGCCGGGCAGCAAATAGTCGTTCAAAATGGCCTCTATGTCGGCCTCAAACCGGGCCTCCCGGGCCAGAAAATCTTCCACCGGCATCTGGTATGCCACCCGGCCCACGCCGTCCGAGAAGCCGTCCTCCACCGCCGTCACCCTGGTGCAGGCGGCAGGGAAGAGGTGGTTCAGCGTCCCCTGGTCGGTGGCCCAGCGGTAGGCGTCCTCGCTCTGGCAGGTAAAGGTGTCCTCCCCGGCGCGCAACGCGTCCACCAGGCTGTGCAGCGCCGCCCAGTATTCCTCCGGCACGTCCGCCGCCAGCATGGACACGGTGAGATGGGGGTTAAATGCGTACCGCCCCTCCGTTTGGCCACTCTCGCCCGCCGTCTCGCCGCCAACCGCCTCGCCGCTCTCCACGGGGTCGGCATTCTCCTGGGGCACCGTATTTTCCACGGCCCCGCAGCCGGTGAGCAGCAGCAGCGCCAATACCACACAAATCCATTTTTTCAGCATAACAAGCTCCTTTCCCGCAGGGGAGAAAATGCCACCTCCATGAGGTGGCATTTTTTATCATAGCCCTTTGCAGACAATTTATTCCGGCCGCTGCTCCTTGCCCCAGAAGTACACCGCCACGGTGCCGGGGCCGCAGTGGGCGGCGATGATGGTGCCGATGTCGTGAATCCGTACCTCCTCCACGTGAGGGAAGCGATCCAGCAGCATCTGCCGCACCTCGGCAGCGTCGTCGGGCACGTTGGCGTGGGAGATGAAGATCTTCTTGCTGTAATCGGTGCCGTCCAGGGCGAAGCGCTCCACCTCGTCCACGATTTTCTTCATGGCGGCCTTCTTGCCCCGCACCTTGTCGTAGGCGATGATGCGGCCGTCGATGTTCAGCCGCAGGATGGGGCAGATGTTGAGGATGGAGGCAATGGTGGCCGTGGGGCCGGACATCCGTCCGCTGCGGCGGAAATACTGGATGTCGGTGGTGAAGAACTGGTGGTGCATCACCATGCAGTGGTCGTCGCACCACTTCTGCAGCTCGTCCATGGTGGCGCCGTTGTCCCACTGGTCCGCGGCCTCGTCCACGAACAATCCGTAGCCGGAGGAGCTGCAATAGGAGTCCACCACCACCAATTTCCTGTCGGGGAACTCCTCACGCATCATCTCCGCCGCCTCCCGGGCGTTGTTCACGCTGGGGGTCATGCCGGAGCCGAAGGCGATGTGGAACACGTCGCCCTTTGCCAGCAGAGCGCGAAAATACTCGCAGTAGGTATAGGTGTTCACTTGAGAGGTCTTAGGCACTTTCCCGTCCGCGATAAACTGGTAGAATCGAGGCAAAGCCTGGCTGTCCCGGCCCATATCGTCCACGTATTCCACGCCGTCCACGGTGTAGGAATAGAACAGCACGCTCAGTCCCCGTCCATCCACGTAGGAAAAAGGCATATCCACCGTGGATTCGCAGGAAAGTTGATAGTTTTGGCGCATGGCAGAGTCTCCTTGTCTAAAATCTATATGAGGTAAGTGCGGCGAAGGCCGTCACGCTTCCTTCTTGAAAAACAGCACGCCCAGGCAATCGGGCCCGCAATGGCTGGACACGGTGCAGCCCGCCTCCGTCACCAGCACCTCCTCGAAGGGGTGCAGCTGCCGCACCAGCGCCGCCACCTCGTCCACGATGGGCTGGGGGGCCTTGGCGTGGGTGATGAAGATCCGGCGGGTGTCCACGTCGGTACGGCCCTCCAGCCGGCCCCGGACATAGTCCAGAATGGTGCGCTGGGCGTCGCCGCGGTACTTCTTGCCCACGATCATCTTGCCCTCCACCACCCGGATCTCCGGCCGCAGCTTCAGCAGCGAGGCGCCCAGCGCCACCACGCCGGGGCAGCGGCCGCCCATGGCCAGATAGTCCAGCCGCTGCAGCACGAAGCTGACGTCCAGCAGCTCCTTTTTCCGCTCCAGCTCCGCCACGATGGCCTCGGCGTCCATGCCCGCGGCCGCCAGCTCCGCCGCCAGCACCGCCAGATGGCCGGAGCCGGAGGACAGATTGCGGCTGTCGATGACGTGGACGTGGCCCACCTCCGCCGCCGCCAGACAGGCGTTCTGGTAGCAGGAGGAGAACTCGGAGGAGATGTTGATGTGGATGACCTCGCTGCCCCGGGCCACCAGCTCCCGGAACAGGGCCTCGTAGTCCCCGGGGCTGACGGCGCTGGTCTTGGGCAGCTGGCCGTGGGCGTCGGCATAGGCGAAGATCTCCGCCGCGCCGATGTCCACGCCGTCGCGGTGCAGCTCCTCCCCCAGGGTGATGCCCAGGGGCAGGGTCTGAATGTCATATTTTTCGTAAAGCGCTTGCGTCAGATCGCAAGTGGAGTCACAGGTCACTTTGATGTTGGCCATGGTCAGGTTCCTTTCTCCAAAACGGCGGCGCCGTGGGCCGCCCGTGATAATGCACAGCAAAACAATGCAATAGTACACGATTTATGGTTTTCTGTCAAGTGAGACCCGGCTTTGCCCCGCCCCGGTTGATTTTCTCCGGGGGAGGTGGTAGAATACTACTGTTATGAAAAAAGGAGGTGAGGGCGATGGCATACGATGCCGATCTGGTGGCGGGCAAGCTGCGCCGCTGGGAGACGTATCTGGATCAGTTCCGCCTGCCCCCCTGGGAGGAGATCCCCGACCTGGGCCTGTACATGGAGCAGGTCATCGACCTGCTGCGGCAGTATCTGGACTACCTGCCCCCGGAGCTGAAGGAGGAGCAGTTCATCACCGCCGCCGCCATCAACAACTATGTCCGCACCCGCATCATGCCCCAGCCCCGGAAAAAGCGGTATTATCGGGAGCATATCGCCTACCTCATCATGATCCTGACCCTGAAGCCCACCTTGTCCATGGCGCTGATCCAGCGGCTCATCCCCGCCGACCTGCCGCCCGAGCAGGTGCGGCAGGTGTACACCGCCTATACCCGGTGCCACAGCCGTGCCGCCGGCAGCTTTCTGGGGCAGGCCAGAGCCATGAGCGACGGCATCCTCCGCCACGACCACCCCGGCGACATGGCCGCCGACACGGTGGAGGATCTCATCGCCATGTCCGCCATCACCGCAGGCTTCTCCCGGCTGCTGGCAGAGAAACTGCTGCTGCTGCAGGATAGGGAAACCGCCCCGAAAAAGACCAAACCCGCCGACAAGGCGTAAACGCGGCGGAGCGCCGCCATGAAAAAGGAGGATGCCCATGCGCCGACTGTTATCCGCCGCCCTGCTGCTGACCCTCCTGTGCACCGGCTGCGCCGCCCCCGGCGCCGCCGAGCCCCCGGTGCTCTCGGGCACCTTTGCCGCGGCGGAGGGTACGCTGGTGTTCAACGCCGACGGCGTCACCGTCACCATGACCCTGACCCCCGACTTCGCCGCCGCCGCCGGGCTTCCCGCGGGGGAGACGGCGGGGCAGTACGCCTACACCTGGCCCAGGGGGGAGCGGAGCCGGGACTTTGACCGGGCCGCCCACTTCTCCCTCATGGCCGACGGCGTCACCGTCACCTTTGCCAACGACGCCGCCGCCACCGACGGCGACACCATCGCCTTCTTCCTGCCGGAGGGAGAGGGCGTGCAGTTCAAGCGGCAGTAAGCTCATGGGGCAGTAAATGAAAACGAAAGGGCCGACCCGCAAAAGGGCCGGCCCTTTTCTTGGTGCGCCCGGCGAGCGCACGTTCTAAAGGGTGAAAGTCCCGAGACCGCCCGGCAGCGGGAAGGTCATAGCCAAAGCCAAGGGTGTCCGTCGTGAGG
>CACWYC010000033.1 GCA_902765025.1 Oscillospiraceae bacterium | reverse complement strand
CCCACCCAGCGCAGGCGAGGCCGTTTCGGAGAGGCCGAGCCCAGCGGCCGAGGCCAGCCCCCACCCACCCAGCGGCGGCCGGGCCGTTTCGGAGAGGCCGAGCCCAGCGGCCGAGGCCGACCGCGAGGCCGTTTCGGAGAGGCCGAGCCCAGCGGTCGAGGGCTGGCCCCACCCACGTAGCGCAGGCCTGGCCGTTTCGGAGAGGCCAGGCCCAGCGGTCGATACCCACCCAGGTAGCCCGCTTGACAGGGCCACGGCGCCGCCCTGCAAGGCCCTGCAAAGCAGGGACGGCGGCGGGCGCTTGTCTTGACCCTTGCCCCGTGGTATCGTGTGGGCCTCATGAAAGGGGGGCCCGATATGGTGCCAACTCCCAACGCCGGGCGCAGGGCTACCGCCGGGGCGGGTGTGCGTCCTGTGTCAGAATGTCACAAAAGGTATCAAAAAATGATACTGCAGGCGCCGCCTGGGGGGCGGGGTTCACATTTTATGAACTGTTTTGATATGCTGTTGTTCACCTGGTGCCGTGGCGTCATGGCAGGATAGCACGAACTTTTGCAGAACCGAATACGGGCTGGCCCCGAGGCTGGAGCAGGCCCGGCGGAACTGGGCGGCCTGCTCCCGCGTCACGTGGGTGCTGACCGTGACCAGGTTCCGGGCGTCCCACCGGGCTTGCCGTTTACGCTGAAACTTCCCCATCTACTCACCTCCTCTCTCCCGGTACTGTAGCACACCTACCCCCCAGGAAACCAGGGGCAAACTGTAGGAGCCTAATTCCCGCAGGGAATTATCCCGTACATGTCCGCGAAGCATGAGCGGTATGTGGAGCCAGTGCCCTTGGGGTAGTCCCGCCCTACGGAGAAACAAGAAGCCGGGCATTCACATCGTAGGGGCGCGACCTGAAGCGCCCCTACGGAGAAACGGGCAGCGGGGCGTAAATACCGTAGGGGCGATTCACGAATCGCCCGCGAACAGGTATCGCCCATCGCCAAGGCCGGGTGGATGGCACGCGGTGACCATAATCACCGTAGGGGCGCGACGACCTACCCCAAGGGCACTGGCTCCACAATCCGCTCGTTCCTCGCGGTGTGTCGCCGGCGCGGCGCGCCGTGGACGGTGACAGTCACCACAAGGGGCGGGTGAATGGTGGGCGGCGACCATAACCATGCGTATTCTATCGATAAGGACATCATTTCTATGGTAACGCTTCTTCTGGCCGTAATTTACATGGCCTTTATCAGCCTGGGGCTGCCGGATCCCCTTTTGGGGGCGGCGTGGCCCATTATGCACGGCGAATTGGGGGTGCCTCTCGCCTTCTCCGGCGGGATTTTCACCGTCATCTCCGCGGGCACCATTGTGTCCTCTCTGGCCAGCGACGCCCTCACCCGGCGGTTTGGCCCGGGGCGGGTCACCGCCGTGTCGGTGGCGCTGACGTGCGGTGCTCTCTTCGGCTTCTCCTGCTGCCACCACTACTGGGCGCTGCTGCTGTGGGCCGTGCCCTACGGCCTGGGGGCCGGCGGCGTGGACGCGGCGCTGAACAACTATGTGGCCCTCCACTACGCCTCCCGCCACATGAGCTGGCTCCACTGCATGTGGGGCGTGGGCACCTCCCTCGGCCCCGCCATTATGGGCCGGGCGCTGGCGGCGGGCCGGGGCTGGCAGGGGGGCTACCGGGCCATCGGCTGGCTGCAGCTGGGGCTGACGGCGATTTTGCTGCTGTCGCTGCCCCTGTGGAAATCCTCCCCCGCCGGGGAAAACGGTGACGACCGCCCCATGCCCCTGCGGCAGGTGGCGGCGCTGCCGGGGGCCGGGGCGGTGATGGCCTGCTTCTTCTGCTACTGCGCCCTGGAACAGACGGCGGGGCTGTGGGCCAGCAGCTACCTGGTGGCCTGCCGGGGGCTGGACGCGGTGACGGCGGCCAGGTGGGCCAGCCTGTTCTATCTGGGCATCACGGCGGGCCGGGCCCTCAATGGCTTTTTGACCCTGCGGATAAAGGACACGCCCCTCATCTGGCTGGGCAGCGCCATCATGGCGGCGGGCCTGGCGCTGCTGCTCCTCCCCCTGCCCCGGTGGGCCGCCTTTGCCGGGCTCATTTTGCTGGGTCTGGGCTGCGCGCCGGTGTACCCCTCCCTGATCCACTCCGCGCCCATCCGGTTCGGGGCGGAGCGGTCCCAGGCGGTCATCGGCCTGCAAATGGCCGCCGCCTACCTGGGCACCACGCTGATGCCGCCCCTGTTCGGCCTGCTGGCGGGGCGCACCACCCTGGCCCTCTTCCCCTGGTACATGGCGGCGCTGCTCATCGCCATGGCGCTGCTGCACCGGGCGTTAATCCGCCAAACCTGCGCGGCGTAATTCCTTTTTGCAAACGTAAAAGACCACCCGCAAGGGTGGTCTTTTATCATGTGTGGCGTTACTTCCAGTCGATCACCGTGTCGGCGGTGATGGGCTTGGTGAAGTCGAAGTCCCAGGCGCCGGTGGCGGCGGGCTGCAGCGCGGGCTGCACCGCCTTGTCGCCCCGGCGGACGGTCTGGGTGCCGAAGGTCTGGCCGTTATACCGGAAGGTGACGGTGTAGCTCTTCACCGGCACGATGCCGCTGCCGCCGGAGGGGGTGTCGGGGGTAACGGGGGCGGCGGGGGTGTCGGGCTTGGCGGGGTTGGCAGGGGCAGCCGCGGGAGCGGCGCCGGTGCCGGAGGACTGGCTGCTCTGGGCCGGAGCCGGGTCGGCGCTGCCGGTAAAGGCGGCGGCGTAGGCGTTGGCGTAGGTCTTCAACTCGGCGGCGGTGGGGGCCTGGGTATGGAGGCTGCCGCCCTCCGCGGTGAGGAAGATGGCCTCCCCCTCTGCCAGCGTCAGGGCCTGATTGCTGCCCACGGCCCGGGCGGACACGCTGCCCGACGCCACCTGCAGCAGCGTGCGGACGGCGCCCTTGGCCTTGGCGGCCACGGCCCGGAAGGCGCCCTCCACCGCCTGCACCTCCGCGTCGGCGGTGACCACGGTGAGGGGGCTGTCCGCCGCCGGGGGATTGTCCATCTGGACGGACACGCCGCCCCGCAGCAGCGACACACTGGCGCTGCCCTTTTCGGCGGTGCCCTGGGTGAAGAAGGAGGCCACGGCGCCGCCCTCCACCAGCAGGAATTTATCGTCATCCAGCATGAGATAGGCCCGGCTGTCGCCGTCGGTAATCACCACGTCGCCGTCATGGAGCAGCAGCGTGTCGGACAGGGGCAGGGCCTCGCCGCCGCGCAGCACCAGCACGTCGCCGTCATAGTGATAGAGCTGGAGGGAGCGGTAGACGGCGGGGGCGGGGGTCTCCGTCACCACGTCGGTGGCGGCGGGGGCTTCGGTCTGGGGAGCGGGGGCGCTGTCGGCATTTTCGGCCGCGCCGCAGCCCGTCAGCACAAGGGCGGCGCCCATGACGGCGCAGCACCACAGCATCAGTTTTTTCATCACAGGTCACCTGCCTTTCGTCACGGTGTAAGTGCCGGTGGCGCTTACATAGAATTCCTGTCCGCCCCGGTAGACGGTGGGGTCGCCGGAGAGGGTGAAGGTGCCCTCGCCGAAGCGGTAGCACACGCCCTGTTCCAAGGTCTGGGTGCCGGGCTCGACGGTAACGGCCTCCGGAGGTGCCTCGTCGATGGTCAGCTTGCCATCGGCCTCGCTGACGGTGAACTGCCGCTCATACCAGGCGTCCTTTTTCTTGGAGTGGAAGCTGACCACGAAGCTGCCGCCCAGCAGGCTCTCCAGCGTGTCGGGGTTGCCGAACTCCTTGACCCATTTCACCGGCAGGACGAAGGTGTTGCCCTCCCCCAGGGCGATGGTTTCGGTAGTGTCGGTAATAGCGGAGGCCCGACCCACGAACGCCTTGTCAAAGGACGTGCTGCCCATGGTGAGGGTCAGCGTGGCGGCGTAATTGTTGCTGTTGGGGCCGCCCACGGTGTCCAGCGTGGCGGCGCTGACGCTGAACATCTTCACGTTGTTGGCGACCTCCAGGGTCTGGGAATACGCATAGTCCCCGGTGACGATGGTCTTGGCCTCATAATCAATGGTGAACTGGCGGGGGTAGAAGGCCCGGGCCAGGGAGTTCTGACCATTGAGATATTTGGTGTAATAGCTGTTGGAGATGGCCACCACGGGCACGTAGGTCTCGCCCTCTGCCAGCGGGATGCGGAACTCCCACTTGCCGTCGGCATTGGTGGCGCCGTGGATCCAGTTGTCGGTGGCAGCGCCGTTGGCCACGGCCTGCTCATAGGTGCCCTTGAACAGCTCCTGGTAACCGGTGCCGCTGAGGGCCATCACCAGCGTGGTGTTGCCGCCCTCGGTTTCCAGTTGGGCCGTCACGGCCTTGAACATGCCGGTGTTGTTGGTGATGGTCAGGTCCACGGTGGGAGGCGCGATGCGCTTCAGGCTGGCGGCCTCCACCAGGAAGTTGCCGGTGGAGTTGAAGGTGGACTTGCTCTTGGAATAGGCCGCCACGGGAATCTCCGTGTTCAGCGCGGACACGGGAATGGCCCAGTGATATCCCGCCTTATTGTTGCTGGCGGTGGCCTCCTCCACAGGCAGGATATGGGCAGACGCATCGGCGGCTTTGGCCTCGTCGGTGGTACCCAGGTACAGCTTTGTATAGGTTTTGCTGCCGTTGACGGCATGGAGGGTCATTTCGCCGCCCTCCACCTCCAGGCGCAGCACGTCGATAATCCTGAACATGCCATTGCCGGTGTGGGCAGCGGCGGCGGTATAGCTGCCGTCCACAGGCCGCAGGGCCGCTACGGCGTCGTTGACGGCGGCAGCCATGGCGGAGAGCTTGGCCTCGTCCTTCTCCTCCGGGTCGGCGGCGGCCACGGCAGTCTCTACGGCGTTGGCGGTGGCGGAGGTGAAGATCGTCAGGTCGGCGGGCACCGCCGCCAGGGCCTCATCCACCGCGTTGACCTCACGGGGCTTTTTCCGCAGAATCATGCCGGGATGGGTGGCCTCGGTGACGTTTTTGTCCGCGTCGGCGGAGGTGATGGTGACGGAGATGGCGTCAGCACCGGTGAAGGTGTAGGTATAGGCATGGGCCGCCACGTCCCACTCGCCCTGGGTGACCACGGCCCAGTCCTCCTTGGCGGCGGTGAAGGTGTATGTGCCGTCCGCGGGGAGGTTGGAGTAGGTCAGCAT
The DNA here is from genome assembly GCA_902765025.1 of Oscillospiraceae bacterium. Classification (GTDB taxonomy): domain Bacteria; phylum Bacillota; class Clostridia; order Oscillospirales; family Oscillospiraceae; genus Vescimonas. The sequence continues at coordinate 11,006 of CACWYC010000033.1, read as the reverse complement.
ACCCGTGGTGGCGTTGGAGGGCTGCCAGGTCTTGTTATTCTGATCCGTGAGGGAGTAGGTGACGTCCTCAAAGCTGGCGGTGTGGAAGTCGGCCCCCTCGGTGTACTGGCCCACCTGCAGGGTGAAGCCGAAGGTTTCCACGGCGGGAGGCTCCGGCGGCTGCTCCGCGGCGGGCTCCTCGATGGTGGTGGTCAGAGAGAAGGCGATGGGAACCGGCATGCTGGAGGACACGCCGTTGAAGTAGAACGTGCTGTTCAGGTCGATAGGCACGTTGGCGAACTCGGAGTTGCCGGTGGTGCTGGTCTTGGGATACGTTTTGCCGTGGAGCATGATGGCGGTGTAGGAGGAGCTCTCCACGGCGATGGTGGCGTAGGCCTTGCCATCCGTCACCTCCACCTGCTTGACGCTCCACGCCTTCTGTCGGCTGGAGGTGCTCTTTCCCTTGCTGTACTGGGAGGTCAGGGCAGGGGTGGAGGTGCTGTTATAGGTGCCGTCGGGCAGGGTGGTGCTGTTGTCGGCCTCGGCAAAGGACCAGACCGTCCACAGCGCCGACTCCAGCACCCGGTCCAGCGGCTGGCCCGTGTCGTGGTGGGTGGTGAGGCTGTTCAGCGCGGCCTGGTCGTCGGCGCTGAGGGCGTCGTAATCGGCCTTGAGGGCCTCCACCGCTGCCTTGTCTGCCGCAGTGTAGTCATTAGCGTTGGCGGACAGGGCCTCAATCTCCGCCGCTACCTGGTCCACTGTCTTGGCGTCTGCCGCCACGAAGGTGACGCAGCTTAGGGCCATCACCAGCGCCAGCAGCAGCGATAGGATTCTGTTGGTTTTTTTGCGCATATTGTCTCCTTTCAGGACTGTACTCGGCAGTCCTACTGTGTGTGGGGCCGTAGGCCCCCGTTGCCTGTCAGCAGGTTTCCTGGCTCGGGCTCGCCGCAGCGGAGCGCCTTCTCATGCCCCCAGGCACAATGGCGCAATGCCCCGCCGCTCCCCCTTACAGTGACCGGATCGCTCAGGCGTTTCACCTGATTCCCTTTCTCCGCCATGGGGCGGCACTGACGGGCTGATGCTGTTATGGGCTTGCCGCGCCCGGTTACGGCCCGATTCCCTCCTCCCGCAGCGTGCCCATTTTCCGGGCCTCCGCTATCAGCGCCGCCACCTTGCCGTTGGTCTCGGCGATGGGGAAATCGGTAACGATGACGGTGTCGCACTGTTTCATGGCCGCCAGAGCCTCCTCATACACCGCCTCCGGGATGGGGGCGAAGGGGGCGGCGGTGAACACCCGGGCGGCAAGCTGCCGGGCCACGGGGTAGTCGATGTCGTTGGTAAAGAGAATCCCGGCGCAGAAGGGGCGGCTCTCCTTTTGGAGCCGCCGGAACACGGGAATGCCGCTGCCGCAGCCGCAGAGGACGAAGGTGCGGGGCGTGCCTGTCGGGGCGGGCAGCTCCACGCTGCCGAAGGCAACGTTGTAGGCCCCGGGGGCGATGCCGTACAGGGGCTCGATAATCTCCGGGCGGAAAATGGCCTCCGGCGTGCCGAAGTGGGAAATGGTCTCGCCGCTGACGCACATCACCTTGTCCGACACCTTCTGGGCCAGGTCAATCTCATGGAGGGACATGATGACGGTGATGCCCTTTTCCTTGGCCATGGCCCGCAGCAGCGTCAAAAGCTCCAGCTTGTGGGCGATGTCCAAAAAGGAGGTGGGCTCGTCCAGCACGATGATCTCCGGCTCCTGGCAGATGGCCCGGGCCAGCAAAATCCGCTGACGCTGGCCGTCGGAAATGGCGGTGAAGTCCCGGTCCGCCAACTCGGCGGCGTGGACGCTCTCCATGGCCGCCATCACCTTGGCCCTGTCCTCCGGCGAGAGGAGGCCTAAGGTGTTGGTGTAGGGGTAGCGGCCGGTGGCCACCACGTCGTAGCAGGTCAGCAGCTCGCCCCGGATGCGCTCGGTGAGCACCACCGCCATGCGGCGGCTCAGCTGGCGATACGTCATGGCGTTCACGGAGCCGTCTGCCACAAAGCTGTCGCCGCCTATGGTGGCAAGGTGCTTGGTGATGCTCTTCAAAATGGTGGATTTTCCCGAGCCGTTGGGGCCGATGAGCGTCAAAATCTCCCCTTTTTCCAGAGAAATGTTGATATTTTCAATGAGGGCCCTGCCCTGGTAGCCCACGGATAAATCCGCGGTGCGGAAGTAGACGTTTGCCATCTTTGCCACCCCCTTAACCCCGTCCGCCGTGGCGGCGGATGAGCATGGCGATGACCACCGGGGCGCCGAACAGGGCCGTGACGGTGCTGATGGACAGCTCCACCGGGGCGAAGGCGGTGCGGGCGATGTAGTCGCACAGCAGGCAGAACACCGCGCCGCCTAAAAACGAGGCGGGGATGACCACGATGGGCTTGGCGGTTTTCAGCAGCAGCTTGATGAGGTGGGGCACGGCGATGCCCACGAAGGAGATGGGCCCGGCAAAGGCGGTGACGCAGCCGGCGATGAGGCTGGACAGCAGAATCAGCACCACGCGAAACCGCTTTACGTTGACGCCCATGCTCTGGGCGTAGCTCTCCCCCAGCTGGTAGGCGCCGATGGGCTTGGCCAGCAGGAACACCGCCACCGCGCAGGCGGCGATAATCCAGGTGAACACGGTCACGTCCTCCCACTTGGTGCCGGAAAAGCTGCCCTGGCTCCAGGTGTGGAGGTTGACGATGTCGCTGTCCCGGGCAAAGGTGATGACAAACTCCGTCACCGCCGAGCAGATGTAGGAGATCATGATGCCCGCCACCAGCAGCATGCTCATCTGGCGGATGGAGCGGGCGGACAGCAGCACGAAGCCCATGGCCAGCAACGCCCCGGCAAAGGCGGAGAGCACCATCATCCAGGACGTGACGAAGGGCACAAACCGCAGCGCCACGATCATGGTGAGGGCCACGCACAGCTTGGAGCCGGAGGAGATGCCCAGCACGAAGGGCCCGGCGATGGGGTTGCCGAAAAAGGTCTGCATCAGAAAGCCGGACAGGGCCAGGCCGCCCCCCAGCACCGCCGCGGCGATGATGCGGGGCAGCCGCAGCTTCCACACAATGCCAAGGGCGGTGTCGTCCCCCTGGCGGAGGAACAGGATGCGGGCGATGTCGGGCACGGAGATATGGACGCTGCCGGAGTTGATGTTCCACACCGTCAGCGCCGCCAGGGCGATAAGCAGGCCCGCGAACACCGCCGCGTACCGGGCGGGGCGGCTTTTTTCAGTTTGGACAGTGGATTGACCCAAGGAAATCCCTCCTTTTTTGCAAGGGTAAACCGTTTTTGGCAATAACCGTTATTGCAGGCGGAAGAAGTAGGTCATGGTGTCGTCGGCAGTGCCGGAGAAAATGCGGTGCATCTCCTCAATGATGTCGCCCATTTTGTCCGTCTGCTGGAACATGCTCTTGGTGGTGGTCCAGACCTGACCGGTTTTCACGGCGGCGAAGTCCTCCAGCACCGGGCTGAGGGACAGGAAATCGTTCAGCGTGTAGATCTGGGAGGCGATGGAGCAGTTGTAAATCACCACGTCGGCGTCCCGGGCGTCGGCATAGAACTGCTCCATGCTCACGTTGACGGTGGACAGCTTGCTGTCGTCGTCCAGGCCCAGGTCGCGGAGCACGTACTCACCCCCGGCGATGCCGATCATGGCGGGCACGTAGCCGTTGGTCTTGTAGGTGACCACATTGCCGCTGGTGCTGATGTAGAAGAAGGCGGCGGTTTTGCCGGTGGCGTCCAGGCCCGTCAGGGCGCTGATTTTCTCCGCCTGGGCGGCAAAGGCCGCTTCCGCCTCCGCCTCCCGGCCCAGCAGCACGCCGTAGACCTTCATCCACTCCGTGCGGCCCAGGGGGTGGTTTTCATAGCTGGAGCGCTCCACCACCGTCTTGATGCCCAGCTCCACCATCTTGTCCTTCACCTCCGGGTTGTGGAGAATCATGGTGGACTCGATGGCCAGCTGGCAGCCCCCGTCAAGCAGCAGCTCGTAATCCGGGGCGTTGTACTTGCCGGCATAGGTGAACTTGCCGCTTGCCAGCGCTTCAATGGCGGCGGGGGTGTACCAGTGCTTGCTGCCCACGAAGGAGATGGCATCCATGCCGCCGACGGCTTCAAAAAGGGCCATGGCGGAGGTGGCGGCAAGATAGATATGGTCAAGGCCCTGGGGCACCGTCACAATGTCCGAGGGCAGGCCCGCCGGGGCCTCCTTGCCCTGGGGCACCACTAAAATGCGGTCGCTGTTCACCATGTCGATGAGGGAATAGCCCCCCTCATAGCGGTACACGGCGAACTGGTCGGCGTATTGCAGGGGCATGGTGCTCTCGTAGGTGAGGCCCGGCAGGTCGGGGGCCCCCTCTGGGCGGCTGGCGCCGCCGCAGGCGGTGAGGGCAAGGGTCAGGCAAAGCGCCAGCAGGGCGCAGAAAAACCGCTTCATAGGGTCATTCTCCCTTCTTTTTGCCCCGGCGGAAGCCCAGCGTGACGCCCACGATGGCGGCCAGGGCCACGATTGCGATGACGGCGTACAGCACCGCGCTGCGGTCGGGGCTTTCGGCGGGGGCAGTTTCGGCGGGGACGGCTTCGGCGGGGGCGTCTTCGGTTGCGCCGCCGGGGGCGGGGGCGATCAGCAGGTTGTCGGTGGGCTGGGGCTCGATGACGTCCCCGGGCAGGGCCTGGGTGGGCTTGTCCGGCAGCGTCACCTGGGGCGCCGGGGCGGCGGTGCTTCCGCTCTGGGCCGCGGCAGCGCCGCTCTGGGCGCTGCTCTGGTTGCCGCCGGGGGCGGCGGTATCGCCGGAGGCGGCGGCGCTTCCGCCGGTCTGGGGGATGGCGGAATCGTCAATGTGCACGGTGTAGTCCACCTCGTAGGGCTGGCTCATGGCCTCGGTGACGGTGGTGATGGACACGTCACCCAGCGACGGCACCTCCACGCCGTAAAAGGCGCAGGTCAGGGCGGTTTCGCTGATGGACGGCCCGGTAAAGGTGCCGCAGCCGGTGGTGACGGAAACGTACTGGGGGGCGTGGTCGTTGGTGGCCCGGTGGAACACCAGGTCAACGTAGATGCTGCCGTTCTCGATTCGCACGGTGGTGGGGGAAAGCAGCTCATTGTGGTTCATGCCGCTGCCGCCCAGGCTGATGGCCACCTCGTAGGTGCCGTCCCGATACTCGGCGTGGGCCGCGGGGGCGGTGAGAATAAGGGCCAGCAGCAGAAGGCTGCACAGCGCCGCCGCCAACAGATGCTTCGTTTTTTTCATAATGGGTACTCCTTCCCTGCCCCGTACACGGCGGGGCGGATATGATAAAACGCCTGCTTACCGAAAAAGCAGGCGCACCAAATACAACCCGGCGGGCACGGGGCCCCGGGGCTGATTCTGTGGGCCACGCCTTGCTCGGAGGCAGCGCCACGTTTTTCAGCAGGTTTCCTGGCTTGGGATCGTCACAGCGGCGGCGCCTTCTCATGCCCCGGCGGGGCACAATGGCCATTTGCCGCCCCTGCTCCCCGCTCACAGTGACCGGATCGCTCAGGACTTGCACCTGATTCCCTTTTCTCGCCCTTCGCCCTTGGGGCGGATGGCGACACTGAAAAACATCTATCGATTAGTTTACCATTCCCCGTTCACTTTTGCAAGATGGGGCAGGGCCGTATTTTTTGATTTCCCGACGGTATGCGCCGGATTTTGACCGGGGCGATGGGATATGATGGGGGCGGAAAGGGGGCGTTGTCCCATGTTATTGACACGAAAAAGCGAATTTTTGTCCTCCCGGGTCCAGTATCTGCCGCTGGACGCCATCCGCCCCAACCCCCAGCAGCCCCGGCGCACCTTTGACCGGGAGGGGCTGGAGGAGCTTGCCCGCAGCATCCGGGACTACGGCATTTTGCAGCCGCTGACGGTGCGGCGCTGCGGCGGCGGGTACGAGCTGGTGGCCGGGGAGCGGCGGCTGCGGGCGGCGGCTATGGCAGGATTGCGGCAGGTGCCCTGCCTCATCGCCCGGGTGGACGAGGCGGAGTCGGGGCTGCTGGCCCTCATCGAGAACGTGCAGCGGCGGGACCTGAACTGCTTCGAGGAGGCGGAGGCCATTGCCGGGCTCATCGGGCGGTACGGCTTTTCCCAGCAGGAGGCGGCGGCCCGGCTGGGCCGGTCCCAGAGCGCGGTGGCCAACAAGCTGCGGCTTTTGCAGCTCACCGCAGCGGAACGGCAGGCCGTACTGGACGGCGGCCTCACCGAGCGCCACGCTCGGGCGCTGCTGCGGCTCACAGACGGCGAGGAAAGGCGCAAAGCCCTGGACACGGTGGTGCAGCGGGGGCTGACCGTGGCCCGGACGGAGGCCCTTGTGGAGGAGCTGCTCTCCCAGCGCCGCGCCACGCCGCCAGGGCCGCGGCCCCATTACATTATTAAAGACGTGCGGCTGTTCCTCAACTCGGTGCAGCGGTCGGTGGAGGTGATGCGGCAAAGCGGCGTGGCCGCCGACGTGGGCCGCAGCGACACGGACGAGGCCATTGTCCTCACCATCCGCATTCCCCGAAAAGCGACACATTCCTAATTTTATGGTGTACTTTTTCGCCCAATGGGTTTATAATATAAAGTTGCAACCATATGTTGCGATTTTAGTATCCCCGTGGAGGAAAGGAGGGGTATGCCATGGAGAACAGGGAATATGCGGCAGCCCCGGATATGAGAATTACGCCGCCGGTGAACAGCGACCTGGCCCCCGGCGACCTGCACCCGCCCATTACGCCCCGGCAGACGGCATGGCAGGGCGAGGCGCCGGCATCGGTGACGGCGCCGGTGGCAGAGCCGGAAAAGGGCCCTGAAAAGAGCGCCGCCTCCCGTCCCGCCCCGCCCCGGAAGAAAAGGGGCTGGCTGTGGGCCGTGGTGGCGGTGATGACGCTGCTGCTGTGCGGCACCGCCGTGGTGTGCGCCCCCCAGTTGAGCCGCACCGTCTACCGCAACACCGCCGTCATGGGGGTGGATATGGGCGGCATGACCATCCAGGAGGCCGCCGACGCCTGGCGCGCCGCGGAGAAGACCGTGTACGCCACCGAGCTGGTGCTCACCGAGGACGGCGTGGAGGTGAAGCGCTGCACCCTGGCGGAGATGGGCGTTCACCTGTCCCCCAACGACGCCGCCGCCATCGCCTTCGCCTATGGACGGGACGGCTCGCTACTGCAAAACGCCCAGCGGTGGGTGAAGAGCTTCTTCGCCCCGGCGGACATCCACCCCGGCATGGAGGTGGATGAAAAGGTACTGCATACCCAGGTGGCGGACATGGTGGAGAACCTGAACTGCACCGTGGTGGACGGCGGATTTACCCTTGACCCCGAGGGCCCCGATGGGCCGGGACTGTACATCACCAAGCCCGCCGACGGCGTGACGCTGGACGGCAAGGATTTGGAAAAGCAGCTGACGCTGCGGTTCCAGACCGGCGACCTGTCGCCGGTGGAGTGCGTCTACCGCCAGACCAAGGCGGAGACGGTGGACGTGGCCGCCATTTACCGCCAGCTGCACCACAAGGCGGAGGAGGCCAAGTGCGACAAGGCCACCGGTAAGCCCACCCGGTCCTACGTGGGGCTGGACTTTGACGTGGACGCCGTGGCGGAGCAGCTTGCCGCCGCCAAGCCCGGCGAGACCTTTATGGCCCAGGCGGAGGTGGCCTTCCCCAAGGTGACCACTGAGATGCTGGAGCAGGCCATGTTCCGGGACGTGCTGGGTACCTACACCACCAAGGTCACCGGCTCCAGCGCCCGGATTCACAACGTGTATCTGGCGGCCCAGTGCATCAACGGCAAGATTTACAACCCCGGCGAGGAGTTCTGGTACAACGCCACCGTGGGCGAGCGGACGGTGGAGCGGGGCTTCGGCGCCGCCCCGGCCTACGTGGGCGGCCAGACGGTGGACAGCGTGGGCGGCGGCATCTGCCAGGTGTCCTCCACGCTGTACTACGCCACGCTGCTGGCCAACCTGAAGATCGTGCTGCGGTACTGCCACCAGTTTGCCCCGGCCTACATCACCTGGGGCTGCGACGCCACGGTGAGCTGGGGCGGGCCGGACTACGCCTTCCGCAACAATACCGATTACCCCATCAAAATCGTCACCGACTGGAAGGACAACAATCTCACCACCACCATCCTGGGCACCAAGACCGATGACACCTATGTGAAAATCATCAGCAACACCCTGTCCTCCACCCCCTGGCAGGAGATTACCCAGGTGAACCCGGACCTGCCCTGGGGCAGCGAGCCCCACGTGGTGCAGACGCCCTACACCGGCTACTTCGTGAAGACCTACCGCAACGTGTACGACGGTGAGGGCAACCTGATTTCCAGCACCTTCGAGGCCAACAGCGACTACGAAAAGCGGGACCGCATCGTGGAGGTGCCGCCGGATTACTACTTCGCCGCCCCGGAGGAAACCGACCCCTGGGCATAATCAGATACCACCTGTAGGGGCGGACGACTCTGTCCGCCCCGTTTTTTACGTCCGGCCACGAAATTCTTCCCTTTTTCCCCTATCCATGATACAATACGTTCACTATGGATTTCCCCAAAGGAGGCCGCATATGGATACCATCGCCGCCATCGCCACGCCGCGCCTGCCCTGCGCCATCGGCATACTGCGCCTGTCCGGGCCGGACACCGACACCATTTTGTCCCGGGTGTTCCGCCCCGCCGCAGAAGTCCCTCTGCCGGCGCGAAAAATGGTGTACGGCACGCTGCTGGACGAGAGCAGCCATCCGCTGGATCAGGTGCTGTGCGTCCGCTTCCCCGGCCCCCACAGCTACACCGGCGAGGACAGCGCGGAGCTCCACTGCCACGGCTCCCCCATCGTGCTGGAGCGGGGCCTTGCCGCCCTGTTCGCCGCCGGGGCCCGGCAGGCCCAGGGGGGCGAGTTTACCCGCCGGGCCTTTCTCAACGGGCGGATGGATCTGTTGCAGGCCGAGGCGGTGGTGGACCTCATTGACGCCGAGACGGCGGAGGCCGCCCGCAGCGCCCTGGGCCAGCTCTCCGGGGCCCTGAGCCGGGGGGTGGAGGCGATCTACGACAGCCTTATGGCCGTTATCGCCCGGTTTTACGCCGTGGTGGACTACCCGGACGAGGACATTGCGGACGTGGAGCGGGGCGAATTGGAGGCCACTTTGGAGAGCAACCGGGGCCGCCTTGCCGCCCTGAAGGACACCTTCCGCCGGGGGCAGATTCTCCGCACAGGGGTGCCCACCGCCATTGTGGGACGGCCCAACGCGGGCAAATCCTCCCTTTTGAACGCCCTGCTGGGCTATGACCGGGCCATTGTCACCGACATCCCCGGCACCACCCGGGACACCGTGGAGGAAAAGGTGCCTCTGGGCCGGGTGCTGCTGCGGCTCATCGACACCGCCGGCATCCGGGCAAAGGCCGACGCCGTGGAGGCCCTGGGCATCGACCGCGCCCGCTCCGCCGCTGCCGCCGCCGATCTGGCGCTGCTGGTGCTGGACGGCGCCGCCCCCCTCGCCGCCGAGGACGAGGCCGCCATGGCCGTGGCGGAACAGGCGGAACGGATGCTGGTGGTGGTGAACAAGACCGATTTGCCCACGGCGGTGGACGCGAACGCCTTGCGCCGCCGGTTTGGCCAGGTGATTTTCCTCTCCGCCAAGACCGGGGCGGGCATCGACGCGCTGCAAGGGGCGGTGGAGGCCCTTTTCCCGCCGGAGCAGGGCCAGCCGGGGCAGCTGCTGACCAACGCCCGGCAGGCGGATGCGGTGGGCCGGGCGCTGGAGGCTGTCACCGCCGCGCTGGACAGCCTGCGCCGGGGGCTGACCCCCGACGTGGTGCTCACCGACGCGGAGGCGGCGTTGGCGGCGCTGGGCGAATTGAACGGCAAAAATATACGGGAGGATCTGGTGGACACCATCTTCTCCCGGTTCTGTGTAGGAAAGTGAGGAAACGCAATGGATTGGCTGGAACTGCGCATCGACACCGCCCCCGCGGGCATCGACCCTGTGACGGAGCTGCTGGAGCAGCAGGGCGTCACCGGCGTGGTGATTGACGACGAGGGGGACTTCAAGGATTTTCTGGAAAACAACAAAAAGTACTGGGATTACGTGGATGACGCCCTTTTGAAGGAGAAAAAGGGCCTCTGCCGCGTCACCTTTTACGTGGAGAACACCCCCGACGGCATGAACACCGTGGCCCACGTCCGCATCGCCATGAGCGAGCTGAAAAAGGCCCACCCGGAGTACGCGCCCCTGACGCTTATGATGGAGAACGTGGCAGATGCCGACTGGGAGAACAACTGGAAGGCCTTTTATAAGCCCATGGAGATCGGCGAGCGGCTGCTGGTGATTCCCGAGTGGGAGGAGGCCAGCGTGCCGGGGCGGCTGCCCCTGCGGCTGAACCCCGGCCTCACCTTCGGCACCGGCAGCCACGCCACCACCCGCCTGTGCCTGACGGCGCTGGATCGCCACATCCACGGCGGGGAGAAGGTGCTGGATCTGGGCTGCGGCAGCGGCATCCTGTCCATCGCCGCCCTGCGGCTGGGGGCGGGCCGCGCCTTTGCCTGCGACATTGACGAGAAATGCGTGGACGTGGCCTATGAAAACGCCGCCCTCAACGGCATCGGCCGGGACGTGTACACCGTCCGCTGGGGCGACGTCACCTGCGACAAGGCGCTGCAAGCGGAGTTCGGCGGGGAGTACGACATGGTGTGCGCCAACATCGTGGCAGACGTGATCATCAGCCTCAGCCCCCAGGTGCGGCCCTTCTTGAAGCGGGGCGGCCTCTTCCTCACCAGCGGCATCATCGACGACCGCGCCGACGAAGTCCGGGCCGCCCTGCAAAAGGACGGCTGGGAGATTTTGGAGGAGAATTGCTCCGAGGGGTGGTACAGCTTTTTGTGCCGGTAAAGATTGTTTCTGTACATAACGCAGCCCCGCCTTCCCCCTCGGGGGGAAGGTACCCCAGTGCGCACACTGGGGGGAATGAGGGGGCGATGACCGGGAACTTCCCGGGAAAACTCGTGCTCTCGTTGCGGCAAACCGATTT
>CACWYC010000032.1 GCA_902765025.1 Oscillospiraceae bacterium | reverse complement strand
CCATGCCATTTTTCATGAAAATGAGCACACCGTTTCCGATGTGCTCATTTCTTCAGGTTTCCCGTCCTCCGCCAATGCCTCTATCTTAATGACATTGCCGGAGAGGGAGCCGCGCTTTTGTCATACGGTTCTTATGCTTCGGTAAACAGGGCCGTGGAGTAATACCTGTCGCCGCTGTCGGGCAGCAGGGCCACGATGACCTTGCCCTCGTTCTCCGGCCGCTTGGCCAGAGAGATGGCGGCGTGGAGGGCCGCGCCGGAGGAGATGCCCACGGAGATGCCCTCCGTCCGCGCCAGCAGCTTGGCGGTGGCGAAGGCGTCGCCGTTGGCCACGGGGAACACCTGGTCATACACCTTGGTGTCCAGCACCTCCGGCACGAAGCCTGCGCCGATGCCCTGGATCTTGTGGGGGCCGCTTCTGCCCTGGCTTAATACGGGGGAGTCCTCCGGCTCCACCGCCACCACCTGCACCTGGGGCTTTTGCTCTTTAAGGTAGCCGCCGGTGCCGGTGACGGTGCCGCCGGTGCCCACCCCGGCCACAAAGATGTCCACGGCGCCGTCGGTGTCCCGCCAGATTTCCGGGCCGGTGGTGGCGCGGTGGATGGCGGGGTTGGCGGGGTTTACAAACTGGCCGGGGATAAAGCTGCCGGGGATTTCGGCGGCCAGCTCCTCCGCCTTGGCGATGGCGCCCTTCATGCCCTTGGCCCCCTCGGTCAGCACCAGCTCGGCGCCATAGGCCTTGAGAATGTTGCGCCGCTCCACGCTCATGGTCTCCGGCATGGTGAGGATGATGCGGTAGCCCTTGGCGGCGGCGATGGCCGCCAGACCGATGCCGGTGTTGCCGCTGGTGGGTTCGATGATGACGGAGCCCTCCTTCAGCAGCCCCCTGGCCTCCGCGTCCTCAATCATGGCCTTGGCAATGCGGTCCTTCACGCTGCCGGCGGGGTTGAAATACTCCAGCTTCACCAGCACCTTGGCCGTCAGGCCCAGGGCCTTTTCAATATTGGTTACCTCCACCAGGGGCGTGTTGCCGATAAGCCCCAGGGTGCCTTGATAGATATTTGCCATTGTATCACACCGTTCCTTTCTCATTTTCACCATCGTCAATGGGGTTTCCCGTTCTTCTTTGATAGTCCGCCAGGGCGGATTGGATGGCCTCCTCCGCCAGCACGCTGCAATGCATCTTGTAATCGGGCAATCCGTCCAGCGCCTCGGCCACCGCCTTGTTGGTCAGCTTCTTCACCTGGCTGAGGGGCTGGCCCTTAATCAGCTCCGTGGCCATGGAGCTGGAGGCGATGGCGCTGCCGCAGCCGAAGGTCTCGAACTTCACGTCCTGCACCACGCCGTCTTCGATTTTCAGATACATTTTCATGATGTCGCCGCACTTGGCGTTGCCCACCTCGCCGATGCCGTTGGCGTCCTCAATCACGCCCACGTTCCGGGGGTTGCGGAAATGATCCATCACTTTTTCACTGTATAATGCCATGATTTTGCCTCCTTTTTACAGGATAAACTGTTTTTTGCCCGCCATCAAATCCCGCCAGATGGGGGAGAAGCCCCGCAGGTAGGCCACCACGTCGGCGGTTTCACGGATGATGGCGTCCACGTCCGCCTCTGTCACGTCCTCGTCGATGGTGAGCCGCAGCGAGCCGTGGGCCACGTCGTGTACCCGCCCGATGGCCAGCAGCACGTGGCTGGGGTCCAGGGAGCCGGAGGTACAGGCGCTGCCGGAGGAGGCGCAGATGCCCCTGTCGTCCAGCAGCAGCAGGAGGGACTCGCCCTCGATGCCCTCAAAGCAGAAGTTGACGCTGCCGGGGAGCCGGTGTTCTCTGTCGCCGTTGAGGGCGGAGTGGGGAATCTGCCCCAGGCCGTCCATCAGCCTGTCGCCCAGGCGGGTGAGGTATGCGCGCCGCGCCTCCATCTTGTCCACCGCCTCCCGCAGCGCCGTGGCCATGGCGGCAATGGCGGGCACGTTCTCCGTGCCGGCCCGCTTGCCCTTCTCCTGGGCGCCGCCGGCGATAAGACTGGTCAGCGCCACGCCCCGCCGGGCGTAGAGGAAGCCCACGCCCTTGGGCCCGTGGAACTTGTGGGCCGAGGCGGAGAGCAGGTCGATGTTGTCCTCCACCACGTCCACCGGGATGTGGCCCACCGCCTGCACTGCGTCGGTGTGGAACAGCACGCCCTTCTCCCGGCAGATGGCGCCGATTTCCCGGATGGGCTGGATGGTGCCGATCTCGTTGTTGGCGTACATGATGGTCACAAGACAGGTGTCGTCCCGGATGGCGGCTGCCACCTCGTCAGGCCGCACCAGTCCGTCATGGTGGACGTCCACCAGTGTGACGGTGAAGCCCTCCTTTTCCAGGGCCTTCAAGGTGTGCAGCACGGCGTGGTGCTCAAAGGCGGAGGAGACGATGTGCGTTTTGCCCTGCCGCTTGCCCAGGGCCGCGGCGGAGCGGATGGCCTGGTTGTCGGCCTCGCTGCCACCGGAGGTGAACACAATCTCCCGGGCCTGGGCGCCGATGAGGCTGGCCACCTCTGCCCGGGCGTTTTCCAGCGATTCCCGGGCCCGCTGCCCGTGGAGGTACAGGCTGGAGGCGTTGCCCCAACAGGTATCCAGCAGCGATACCATCGTTTCTCGCGCCGCCGGGCTCATGGGGGTGGTGGCGGCGTTGTCGGCGTAAATCACGGTAAAACCCTCCTTCAAAGGTGTACTCTCTGTTGCGCTCTCGATTATAATTCTATTTACCTACTATGTCAATAGGTAATTTAGCAAATAATGCAGTTGCTTTTACAGAGTCACCTACTGTATAATAGGGGAAAAGAAAGGGGGACGCACAACATGATTTCAACCAGAGGCCGCTATGCCATCCGGGTGCTGCTGGATTTGGCGGAGCACAATACCGGTGCCTTTATCCCACTGAAAGACATTGCGGAGCGGCAGGACATCTCCAAAAAATATCTGGAGATCATCGTCAAGGACATGGTGGCCGGGGGTCTTATCGTGGGTGCCAGCGGCAAAGGCGGCGGCTACCGCCTGGTGCGGCCGCCGGAGGAGTACACCATCGGCGCCGTGTTGGAGCTGATGGAGGGGTCTCTCGCCACCGTGGCCTGCCTGATGGACGGCGCGGCGCCCTGTCCCCGGGCGGGGGAGTGCGAGACGCTGCCCCTCTGGGCGGAGTACGACAGGCTGACCCACGATTTCTTTTACGGAAAGACCCTGGGGGATCTGCTGAAAAAAGGGTGATAAACCGTGGGATTCCGTCTGCCTATGAGAGGATTTGCACTAAACCTCTCGCCGGGGAGCATTTTATTTCAGCCGTGGCTTGTCAATTCGCCGCGGCTGCCATATACTGTAAATCATTCCGCTGCGGCGGTTACATCAAATTCGTTATCGTATAGCAAAGGAGCAAACAATACTATGCGCATTGCCATTCGTTATTACACCCAGACCGGCAACACGAAAAAGCTGGCGGACGCCATTGCCAACCAGCTGGGGGTGGAGGCCAAGCCCGTCACCGCACCGCTGGAGGAGAAGGTGGATTTCCTGTTTCTGTGCAACAGCGTCTACTGGGCGGGGATGGACAAGGCCGTGAAGCAGTTTGTGGGGGATAACGCCGCCCACATCGGCACGCTGGTGAACCTGAGCACCGCCGCGCTGATTGACTCCACCTATGCCCAGATGAAAAAGGTGGCCCGGGAGGCGGGGGTCACCCTTTTGGAAAGGGAATTCCACTGCCGGGGCAAATTTGCCGCCCTCCATGCCGGCCATCCGGATGAGGCGGACATTGCCGCCGCCGTCGCCTTCGCCAGGAGCGTGGTGGCATGAGTGAGAATTTTGACCTGCAAGCCTACCTGACGGCGGGGGTGGAGCAGGTGGTGTCGGACGCCTTAAAGGCCACCCTGAAAGATCCCCGGGAAACCGCCTTTTTGGTGCAGTTTGCCGCCGCCAGCCGCGCCGCGTCCCAAAAGCGCCGCCGCGCCGAGGACGCGGGGGAGCACGTGCCGTCCTACCTTATCGCCAGCATCACCAGCGCCTGCAACCTCCACTGCGCCGGCTGCTACTCCCGCTGCAACCACGCCACCGTGGACAGCCAGCCCGTGCAGCAGCTCACCGACGGGGAGTGGCTGCGCATCTTCGACGAGGCCGACGATATGGGCATCAGCTTCATCCTCTTGGCCGGGGGCGAGCCTATGCTGCGCCGCGACGTCATCGAGGCAGCCGGACGCCGCCGGAATATCCTCTTTCCCATCCTCACCAACGGCACGTTTATCGACAAGGCGTATTTCGACCTCTTTGACCGCTGCCGCAACCTGGTGCCCATTATGAGCATTGAGGGCGACCGTGATCTGACCGACCAGCGCCGCGGCAAGGGCGTGTACGACCGCCTTATCGCCAACATGGACGAGTTCCACCGCCGCGGCCTCCTCTTCGGCGCCTCCGTCACCGTCACCACCGAGAATCTCCGCCACGTCACCTCCCGGGACTTTCTCCAATCCCTGTCCGACCGGGGCTGCAAGGCGGTGATTTTCGTGGAGTTCGTCCCCGTCACCGATGAGGCCCGCCACCTGGCCCCCGGCGAGGCGGAGCGGCAGTATCTGGCGGAGGAGATTGCCCGCCTCCGCTCCGAGCACCCGGAGATGGTGTACGTGTCCTTCCCCGGCGATGAAAAGAGCTCCGGCGGCTGCGTGGCAGCGGGCCGCGGCTTCTTCCACATCAATTCCCACGGCGGCGCCGAGCCCTGCCCCTTCTCTCCCTATTCCGACGTGAACATCCGCCATACCTCGCTGCGTGAGGCCATGCATTCGCCCCTTTTCACCGCCCTCCGGAGTGGCGACTTCCTTCTGGAAGACCACGCCGGCGGTTGCGTCCTCTACGAAAAGCGGGCAGAGGTGGAAGCCCTCCTGGCCGCAGGACAAAAGTGATGCCATCCCCATCTAAAAAAGGCACTCCGGCCATTCGGTCAGAGTGCCTGGGCCTGTCAAAAAACGGCTATGCCGTTTTTTGACAATGGGATTGCAGTCTACTGCGCTCACGAATAGTGCGCCTTTGGTGCACTATTCGCACCACACTTCGTAGCCTGAGAAGTGAAAAAAGTGACGCGCATGTCGTCACTTTTTTCGGATTTCATGGGTTCGCGCCTGCGGGCGCGAAATCTGCGATGCTATTTTGACAATCTGAAAAAGCACTCCGACCTTTCGGCCGGAGTGCTTTTTGATGGGATTTTTCCTTACACGCCGGAATAGGCGGCAAAGCCTGCGTCGATGGGCAGCACCACGCCGGTGATGGCGCTGGCGGCCTTGTCGTCGCACAGGAAGAACACGCCGCCCAGCAGTTCCTCGCTGTCCACGAAGCGGTTCATGGGTGTGTTGCGCAGGATTTTACCGCTGCGGGCGGTGGGGGTGCCATCCTCGTTGAACAGCAGGGCCCTGTTCTGGTTGCTCACCAGGAAGCCGGGGGCAATGGCGTTGCAGCGGATGCCGGTGCCGGCAAAATGGGTGGCCAGCCACTGGGTGAAGTTGGACACGGCGGCCTTGGCGCCGGAGTAGGCGGGAATCTTGGTCAGGGGGGTGAAGGCGTTCATGGAGCTGATGTTCAGGATGCAGCCGCTGTGGCGCTCCACCATGTCCTTGGCGAACACCTGGGTGGGCAGCAGCGTGCCCTGGAAGTTCAGCCGGAACACGAAGTCCACGCCGCCTGCCTCCAGGTCGAAGAAGGTCTTCTGGCCCTCCTTGGCCTCGTGCTGATACTCGTTGTCGGTGGTGGCCCGGGGATTGTTGCCGCCGGCGCCGTTCACCAGGATGTCACAGGGGCCCAGGTCGGCCACCACCTGCTGATGCACGGCCTCCAGCGCCTCCCGCTCCAGCACGTTGGCCTTGTAGCCCCGGCAGATATAGCCCTGGGCGCGCAGCTCCTCCGCCAGCTTTTCCACGGCCTCCTCATTCAGGTCCAGGGCGGCCACCTTGGCGCCCGCCTGGGCAAAGGCCCGGGCCATGTCGCCGCACAGCACGCCGCCTGCGCCGGTGATGACCACCACTTTCCCCGCAAAACTCACTTGATAGGGCAGATTCATCGTCATTTCCTCCTGTTTATTTCGTTTCCTTGTCCATCAGATCCCAGGCCCCCAGCATGTACATAATGCCCAGCGCCCGGTCGTAGAGGCCGTAGCCGGGGCGCACCGTGCCGGGCTTTTCGTCCCACAGGTGCCGCCCGTGGTCGGGGCGGATGTAGCCTTCAAAGCCGCTGTCGTGGTAGGCCCGCAGAATATCCAGAATGTGGGTGTCGCCGTCGCAGTCCCGGTGGCTGGCCTCGGAGAAGTCGCCGTTGGGGAAGTGCTTCACGTTGCGGATGTGGGCGAAGGCGATGCGGTCACAGTGCTTACGCACGATGGCGGCCACGTCGTTGTTCGGGTTGGCGTTCAGTGAGCCGGAGCAGAGGGTCAGGCAGTTGTAGGGGTCGTCCACCATCTTCAAGAAGCGGTCGATGCTCTCGCCGTCCACCAGCAGCCGGGGCAAGCCGAAGATGTCCCAGGGGGGATCGTCCATGTGTACCGCCATCTTGATGTCGCACTCGTGGCACACCGGCATCAGCCGCTCCAGGAAATAACGGAAGTTCTCCCACAGCTTTTCCTTGGTGACATCCTTGTATTTTTCAAACAGCTCGTCCAGCTTGGCCATTCGCTCCGGCTCCCAGCCGGGGAAGGTCATGTGGTACTTCTCGGTGAAGCCCATGACGTAGTCGGCCATCTCCTTGGGGTCGTCCTGAATCATGTCCTTCTGGTAATAGAGGGCGGTGGAGCCGTCCCCCACCGGGTGGAACAGGTCGCTGCGGGTCCAGTCGAAAATGGGCATGAAGTTGTAGCAGATCACCTTCACGCCGAAGGGGGCCAGGTTGCGGATGGTCTGGATGTAGTTGTCGATGTACTGATCCCGGCTGGGCAGGCCGATTTTGATGTCGTCGTGTACGTTCACGCTCTCCACCACGTCGGCGTTGAACCCGGCATCGCGGATCTGGGACACCACTTTTTCAATCTCCGACGGCTGCCACACCTGACCGGGCATCTTGTCGTGCAGCGCCCACACGATGGTGCTGACGCCGGGGATCTGACGAATGTCGGCCAGGGAGATGCGGTCATTCCCCTCGCCGTACCAGCGAAAACCCATTTGCATTGGCTTGTCCTCCTGTCATTTTTATACTTTTATTGTAATCCAATCTTTCCAAAATGATATTGCAAATCCCATTGCATACATTGTAAATCCTGCTATAATAGGGAGAGAGGGAGGTGAGGGCCGTGTCGCAGCGCCGCGCATCACAGTTCAACGCCCGGCAGTACATGGTGGAGCGGGATTTTGAGGTGTATTACTACTCCGACGCCCATTTCCATCCGGTGGGCAGCCACAGCCACGACTATTACGAGTTCTATTTCTTCGAGTCCGGCAGCGTCACCATGGAGCTGGACGGGGCCCCCTACCCGCTGCGGCAGGGGGATTTGCTGGTGGTGCCGCCCCATACGCCCCACCGGGCCATCGTGGCCGACGACGGCCGGCCCTACCGGCGGTTTGTGTGCTGGATCGGCACAGAGTTTCTGGCGGATTTGACGGCCCAGGCGGAGGAATACGGCTATCTGACGGAGCGGGCCCGCCGGGAGCAGGCGTACCTCTACCACTTCGACCCCTTGACCTTCAACGATATCCGACTCCACCTGTTCGCCCTGCTGGACGAGCTGCACACCCGCCGCTTCGGCGGAGCGGAGCAGCTTCGCCTGGCCCTGCGCCGCCTGCTGCTGACGGTGAGCCGCCTGGCCTGGGAGCAGCACCACCCGGTTCGTGACGAGGCGGACAAATATGCCCGCATCGCCGCCTACGTAGATCAGCATTTCAGCGAGGCGCTGAGCGTGGAGACCATTGCCTCCCGGTTCTATCTCAGCAAGTCCTACGTCTCCCATCTGTTCAAGGAAAGCACCGGCATGAGCCTTTACCGCTACGTGACCCAGAAGCGGCTGTCCGCCATCTGCGCCGCCATCCAGGGCGGCGTCCCCATCGCCCGGGCCTGCGCCCAATACGGCTTTTCGGACTACTCCGCCTTTTACCGGGCCTTTCGCAAGCAGTACGGCGTGTCTCCGGCGGAATATCGGGGCGGCAGCCTCTTGCCATAGAGGCCGGAATGTGATACGATTTTTCCGAAAGAATGAACTGACAGGGGAGGATATACCATGTTTCGTGATTTGCTTCGCAAAAAGCAGCAGTTGACGGAGGAGGAGTGCCGGCAGGTGCTCACCGCCGAGAAGCGCTCCGTGCTGTCGGTGCTGGGGGATGACGGCTACCCCTACGGCCTGCCCATCAACCATTTCTATAACGAAGACGACGGCAAAATCTACTTCCACAGCGGCAGCGCCGGCCATAAGCTGGACGCCCTCCGCCGCTGCAACAAGGCATCGCTGTGCGTCTACGACCAGGGCTTTCTGCGGGAGGGCGACTGGGCGCTGAACGTGCGCAGCGTCATCGTGTTCGGCCGGGTGGAATTCGTGGAGGACAAAGACAAGATCATCGACATCGCCCGCCGCCTCAGCCACAAGTTCACCGACGACGAGGGGTATATCGAGTATGAAATCCAAAAGTCCGGCCCACGCACCGTTATGTTCGCCCTGACGCCGGAGCACATCTGCGGCAAACTGGTGAACGAGAAGTAACCCACAACATAAAACACCGCCTGCCACCCGGGACAACTCCGGGAGGCAGGCGGTGTTTTGACGTTATTGGGAAAGACGCATGTAGAGGGCTTGGTAATCCAGGATGTTGATGACGCCGTCGTCGTTGATGTCTGCCGAAGCGATGTACCGCTGAGGGTCAGCCTGCATGTTTCCGACGATGCTGCCGGTGGACAGATAGGTGAAAAGGCACTGCAAATCCGATGCGTCCTGGTTGCCGTCGCCATTGAGATCCAGAGGGTCGTTGACAAAGGAGGCCTGCCAGGTACGGGTGCCCAGTTCCGTTTCGGTGCTGCCGTCTGTCGCCACCAGATTGCTGACGGTTAGTGTTACGGGCCTGCCGGGCACCACCTGCCCGGCTGCCATCAGTATCATCACGTCCAGCGCGCTGCGGCCGTCGGAGCAGTAGGCCACCACCCGGCCGCTGCGACGCTCCGGGTAATCGTCCCGGTACGTAAGCGTCCATCCGGCGGACAGCTGGTAGCAGGATACGACGGTGAGAGCGTCGCTGTATTGCAGGTCAAAGCTGACGCCGCTGAGACCGTCGCCCTCCAGGTGCAGCCTGGCTGCCAGCAGCGCCCCGGGCGCCACTGTGTCGGAGCAGGTCAGCGTGGCGGAGGGCAGGGAAGCGGCGCTGCTGCCGCTGAGCAGTGCCAGCAGCACGGCGGCAGCGGCCGCGATGGCTGTGATGCGTCTTCTCACCATGCTGCTATTTCCTCCCCTCCGGTTCATTTCGATAACCATATCACATTTTTTGACTGCGCGCAACTGTGCTGTGCCAATCCGTGGGCTGCCGCGTCTATCCCCCTGTCGGTTTGCCTCATATTACCATTATAATGTAAAAAAACTATGCTGCCTGTACTTGCAATTCTCCCTGGTGTCATTTATAATAGCAATGTATGAGGAGAGGTATGCCCATTTTGGCATCTCCATATAGACCGGGGAGGTGAAGCCGGATTGCGACACAATAGCATAATTGGTGTGCTGGCGGCGGCTTTTTTGCTCCTTGCGGCCGTAACCACCGCCGGGGCGGAGGATGCCGCCACGCTGACCATCACCCCGGACAGGACGGAGATACACAGCGACGGCGCAGCGGTGGAGATTACGTACACCGTGTCTGTGGCGCCGCCGGCCGGTAAGGAAATCGGCGTGTTTTCCTTCCGCCTGCTGCCCTCGGGGCAGATGACCTTGCCGGAAAGCTTCCGCGTGAACGGCGAAAAGGTGATTTCATACCTGAGCGATGATCTGGCCTACAATGCCAATACGGACGAGGGCGTTTTTCATACCTTCGAGTATACGCCAAAGGCTGCGTTTTTTGCGGCGGTGGGCTCCACCGAGGAACGGCGCATGACCCAAGCGGCCGACATCATGACAATCATTGCCACTGTGCCGGCAGACGCCTACGGCACCTTTGTGTTGGATGCGGAGTTCCTGGCGGCACCGGACGGCTCCGGCGCAGCCTACGCCTCGGTGATCCGTACCACACCGATAACTGTTATCGGTCCCGGCGGCAACACCGGCAACAATGTGGTGGTGTCAGATGTGGATAGGCCGATTGCGGGTGCCGTACCCGATGGGGAGGCAACGGTCTCTGCGCCGGGACAACCCCAGGTGACCACAACCTGGTGGGAGGACGGCAAACCCATGACAGGGGAGAACTTCCTGCCGGGCCACGCCTACACCATCGTTATCCATGTGAAAACCAGCGGCGCTGCGTTTGATACCGATGTGTATGTCAACGAGGGCTATACTGTGGAGCGAACAGGGGAGAATGAGCTGATTCTCCGCCGCAGCTTCTATGTGGCGCCGCAGTACACGCAGGACATCACGGAGGATGAGCTTGCCCAAATGCTGGCGCCCCCGGCGGAAAGCCCTGCGCCCGATGATACGGCGCAGACTGATGTGACGGAGGACAAAGCCGCGGAAGAGGAACAGGCAACACCCGGATGGGGAAAGACTCTGATTTGGGTGGCAGTCGCATTGGTGCTGGCAGCTGCTGTGCTTCTGGTGCAGCTGATGCGCCCCGGCGGCTGGAAGACGATTTTGAAGCAAAATAATAATGACAATAAACACAATACAGAGGAGGGAATGCGATGAAGAGGAAACGCTTGCTGGCTGCAATCTTGGTTATCGCTGTACTGGTATCTGCGCTGGTGGTACCCGCTGCGGAAGATACTACGATTCCCGGCGTTGGTGACCTGGCGGACTATACCGCTACGTTTTCTGTGGAAGCAGACGAAGCGAGAGCGGTGGATGAGGAAGGAAACGTGTATGTGACCTTCCACATCTATGCCCAGAGCAGCGCCGGTCAGCCCCTGCGGGCGTTCAGCTTCGTGCTGGCGCCGCCTGACGGACTGGAGCTGGCGACAAAGGTCAAGAACAATAACGCCCGGTGGTACTACGAACTGCCCAATCTTGCCTCGCTGAAGAAGCATGAGGGTGAGGGAATGTATACCGAGTTTTCCTACACGCCCTCCTCGCGTTACTTCGGGGCCGGCGGCACAGATGCAGGAGTGGGTATCACGGACAAGACGAAGCTGTTGACCATTGTGGGTAAAGTGGCGGCGGGCGGGACCTATAAGTTGACACTGGTAACAGAGGGCAACGATATCGTGATTGCCGGCAACGGCGCCACGGTGGACAACACGTCCCATCAGTTTGAGCGGGTAGTGACGCCGTCTGTGGTCACTGTGCAGAGCAGCAATACTATCAGCGGTACGGTGACGGACGATAATGGCCAGCCGCTGGCCGGCGCCACCGTTACGTTGCAGGATGCGAGCGGACAGGCGCTGGGCAACTCCGTTACCACCGGTGAGAACGGCGCGTTCTCCTTTGCCGGTGTGCCCAACGGTGCGGCGTATTCCATCGTAGTCACCGCCCAGGACGGCGCGCTCAACGGCAGGAAGTCCGTTACCGTGGCCGGACAGGACGTGAATGCCGGAAGCATTACAGCCCAGGCGTTTCAGCTGGGCGATGTAAATAAGAGCGGCACTGTGGATATCCTGGACGTGGAAAGACTGTTTGAGCATGTGCAGGGCACAAAGCCTCTGGCCGATGCAGATATGTATCTCGCAGACATTAACGGCAGCGGCTCTGTGGATATTCTGGACGTGGAAAGATTGTTTGAGCATGTACAGGGCACAAAGCCTTTAGGATAAGAAAGGAAGGAAACGGATTATGAAAAAAAGATGGCTTTCTTTACTGCTGTCTATCACTATGCTGCTTTCTCTGGTGACAGTCCCCACACAGGCAGCACTTGTGGACGGCACTGCAACACTGACTGTTACCCCGAACGTTACTGCGGTTAAGGCTGGCAGTGACGCTGTGGAGATTACGTATACCATTACGCTTACACCTCCCTCTGCGGAAAAGACGGTAGGTCCGTTCCAGTTTACGCTTGTTGCACCGGAGGGCATGACGCTTTCCGAGACCAAGCTTAAGTCCTCTGAAAAGGGCGGCAACGGATACTGGGTCAATACAAAAGAACTGAAGTATAACGAAGATGAAGAAACGGGAACCTTTAATACTGTCAGCTACGCTCCTTTGACGAAGACTTTTGCTGCGGCACAGGTTGTGGGTGAGAAAATATCATCCTCCGTCGATGTTATGACAATCAGAGCGACAATTGCCGCAGGCAAGGTTGGCGATTTCGAGTTGGATGTCACGAACTGCGTCATTGGCGTGGACGGCGAGGACTATTACACCGTCAACGTCAGCACCACCCCCGTCTCCGTCTACTCCGAGCTGGACGGCGCTGCCGTCACCGGGCTTACCGCCCCTGCCAAGGGCGGGGCTCCCGACGGGGAGGTTTCCTCCTCTGACCATACCTCTGCCACTGTGGCCTGGTTCCTGGGCGAGAACGCCGTCACCGGCAACTTCGCCGCCAACACCCAGTACACCGCCAAAATCACCGTGACGCCTGACGCCGGCTATCGCTTCGCCGACGGCGCGTCCTTCA
Organism: Oscillospiraceae bacterium; assembly: GCA_902765025.1. GTDB lineage: Bacteria > Bacillota > Clostridia > Oscillospirales > Oscillospiraceae > Vescimonas. The sequence continues at coordinate 8,881 of CACWYC010000032.1, read as the reverse complement.
CGGTGGACGGCGCTTCCGACTGGGCCGTGGCCGACGGCCAGAACGGCGCCAAGGTGCTTACCAAGACCTTCCCCGCCACGGCGGCCAAAACACTGGAGAGCATCACCGTCACCACCGCCCCCACCAAGACCGCTTACGAGGTGGGCGACAATTTCGATGCCACCGGCATGGTGGTCAGCGCCCACTATGACGAGGGCGCGGACGATACCGATTACAGCAAGTACACTGTGTTGGGCGGCGCGAACCTGCAACTGGGCACCGCCTCCGTCACCATTGCCAGTACGGAGAACAATAGTATTACAACGACCCAGGCCATCACCGTCAGCAGAAAGAACCTTACCGGCGATGACTTCGAGTACACTAACGGCACTGCCACCTATGACGGCAACGACCATGCCTCCACCGCCAGGAACATCCAGGGCTTCCAGGAGGGCCTGATGGGCAGCCTGTCGTTCATCTTCAAGGTGGGCGACAATGTGGTACAGGAGCTGATCAACGCCGGTGTGTACACTGTGTACGTCTCCACCGAGGAGGGCTCCAAGTACAACGCTATGGGCCAGACCGAGGTTGGCACCTTTACCATCAGCCAGGCGGATAACAGCATCTCCAACCTGACCATCGATGGCTGGACCTACGGCGACAAGACCAATGCCCCCAGCGCCAGCGCCACCTTCGGCACCGTGGCCTATACCTACAGCAACGCCGAGAACGGCACCTTTACCTCGGATGTGCCCACCGATGCCGGCACCTGGTACGTGAAGGCCACCGTGGCGGAGACCACCAACTATAAGGGCGCCGAGGCGGTGACCTCCTTCATCATTGCCCCCAAGGCCGTCACCGTGACGGCGGACAACGCCTCCAAGGTGTACAATGCCGCTGACCCCACCCTGTCTGCCACCGTGACGGGCCTGTTGGGCAGCGACACCATCACCTACACCCTCAGCCGCGCCGCCGGTGACAACGTGGGCACTTACACCATCACCCCTGCCGGCGACGCCACCCAGGGCAACTACAACGTGTCCTATGTGACCGGCACCTTTACCATCAGCCAGGCGGATAACAGCATCTCCAACCTGACCATGGAGAACTGGACCTACGGCGAGAATGCCAAGGCCCCCAGCGCCACTGCCGCTTTCGGCACTGTGGCCTATACCTACAGCAACGCCGAGAACGGTACCTTTACCTCGGATGTGCCCACCGATGCCGGCACCTGGTACGTGAAGGCCACCGTGGCGGAGACCACCAACTATAAGGGCGCCAGTGAGGTGACCTCCTTCGTCATCGCCCCCAAGACCGTGGACGTCAGTGCCCTGACGTGGGACTACACCCAGGCGCTGACCTACAACGGCGCCGAGCAGACCGTGACCCTGGCGGGCCAGCTGCCCGAGGGCGTGACGGCCAACTACCAGAATAACGCCAAGCAATATGTGGGCCAATACGAGGCTAGCGTGACATTCTCTCCCGTGAGCAACAACTATCTGGTGAATGGCTCCGTGGATAGTCTGAACTGGAGCATCGTGGCCGCGGCACAGAATCCCACCGTGGAGGCCAGCCGCAGCCTGGCCAAGGGCGGCAATACCCTTGACCTGACCACGCTGGTCAGCGGCAACCAGGGCGACCTCAGCTTTGAGATCGTCAGCGGCGGCGAATACGCCACCCTGTCCGGCACCACTCTGACCTCCGGCACGACCACTGGCAGCGTGGTGATCACCGTCAAGGCTGCCGCCAAGAATGACGGCGGCGACAGCAAGGTGGAGTACAGCGCCTATGTGGGCGAGAGCGCCATCACCGTCACCGTGGTGGACAAGGAGCAGAAGGAACTGACTGTCACCATGGGTGACTGGACTTATGGCGATAATGCCAAGTCCCCCGCCTTTACCGCGCCCGCCGGTTCTGCCGCTCCTGCTATTACCTATACCGGCAAGAACTATTCCTCCAATGAGGTCCCCACCGACGCCGGTACCTACACCGTGCAGGTGGTGTGCGAGACTGCTACCGAGATTTACACCGGCAGCGACGAATTCACCATCAATCCCAAGACTGCCAGCATCACCTGGAGCAACACCTCCTTCACCTATGACGGCCAGAACCACGTGCCCACCGCCACCGTGTCCAACAAGGTGGGCCAGGACAGCGTTTCCGTTACGGTAAGCGGCGCCGCTACCGCTGCCGGCAGCTATACCGCTACCGCCACCGGTCTGGACAACGCCAACTATGTGTTGCCCGCCGTGGCCCCCACCCGTTCTTTCACCATTGCCAAGCGCACGGCGGAGCTGAATTGGAGCAATACCTCCTTCACCTATGACGGCCAGAGCCACCAGCCCACCGCCACCGTGACCAACGCGGTGGATGGCGACACTGTTACCGTCACCGTGTCCGGCGGCAAGACCAACGCCGGCAGCTACACCGCTACCGCCGCCGAGCTGAGCAACAGCAACTACGCGCTGCCCACCGCCAAGACCCAGAGCTTCACCATTGTCAAGCGCACGGCGGAGCTGAACTGGACCAACACCAGCTTCACCTATGACGGCAAGAGCCATGTGCCCACCGCCACCGTGACCAACGCGGTGGAGGGTGATACTGTCACCGTCACCGTCACCGGCGGCCAGACCAACGCCGGCAATTATACCGCAACCGCTACCAAGGTCAGCAACAGCAACTATGCGCTGCCCGACACCACTGGCTGCGACTTTACCATCGCACCCAAGAATATTTCCGACATGACGGTCAACCTGTCTGCCGCCGCCCTGACCTACAACGGCAAGGCCCAGACCAAGGCCGTGGCCTCCGTCCGGGACGGCAGCACCACGTTGTCCTCCGGCCGTGACTACACCGTCTCCGGCGCCACCCAGACCAACGCAGGCCACTATGAGCTGACTGTCACCGGCACCGGCAACTACACCGGCAGCAAGACCGTCGCCTGGGAGATCGCCCCCAAGGCTGTCACCATCACCGCCAATAATGCCTCCAAGGTGTACGGTGAGGCGGATCCCACTCTGACGGCCACCGTCAGCGGCGTGGTCAGCGGCGATACTATCGTGGCCACCGCCAGCCGCGCAGATGGCAACAACGTGGGCTCCTACACCATCAGTGCCGCCGTTGACACCAATAGCAGCCAATACACTGTCGGCAACTACAACATCAACCTTGTAAACGCCACCTTCACCATCAACCCCAAGGCTGTCACCGTGAAGGCCAACGACGCAGAGAAGACCTATGGCGAGAAGGATCCCCAGCTTACTGCCACCGTCACCGGCCTGCTGGGTGAGGATAGCATCACCTACGATGTTACCCGTAAAGAGGGCGACAACGCCGGTACCTACACCATCACCGCCTCCGGCGCCGCCAGCCAGGGCAACTACTCCGTGACCTACGTGACGGGCAAGTTCACCGTCAAGCCTCTGACCGGCGACCAGGTGGCCACCGGCGAGGGCGTCGATGAAATGACGGACAGCCAGAGCAAGGATTTCACCGATGACCTGGCCAATGTGGAGCAGTTCACCGACGATGCCGTGGGCATTGAAGCCGGTGACAGCGACGAGGTGAAGCAGGAAAAGCGCGAGACTGCCGTGAAGAATGCCCTGATCAAGGTTTCCGGCGCGTCTGCCGCCAACACCTCCGGCCTCTACTTCGTCAGCGCCAACAGCGCCGCTGCTTCCCAAATCGTCCTGGCTGTGCCCAACGGCGTGAGCAGCAGCAACAGCTATAACTATAAGGTCATGTACATGGCCGCCGACGGCACCATCAAGGAGGTGTCCAGCCAGCTCACCGCCAACGGTATTGTGGCCGAGGTGGCAGAGGGCGCCGACGGCGTGTATATGGTGGCCTATACCCCCAAGCCCGTCCACGCTGTGGATGACGCCACCCAGACCTCCGGCGATCAGTCCATCATCACCGACCTGACGGATATCAATAAGGTCACTGTGGATGGCAAGACCGTGGATCCCAGGTACTACACCGTCTCCGGCGGCGTGGTGACCATCAGCGAGGCGTATCTGCGTACCTTGTCCAACGGCAGGCACACCGTCCGCGTGGAGAACGCCAAGTATATCTCCACCGCGGTGATCACTGTCAACAACAGCACCGTCAAGTCCGCCGGTACCGGAGATGCGGGTCTGGGCCTGTATGCCATGCTGGTTCTCAGCAGCGTCACCGGCGCTGCCTGGCTGGGCCTGAAGAAGCGGAAAGAGGACTGATTTCCAAATCCACCCAAGCGCATTGATGCGGGGCGGGTGTGTCCCGGCACATCCGCCCCGCATCCTATTTCGGCGAACAAGACGCGCTGCCGCGGCAGGGCGCATACACTCCCGATACAGGAGGATAATACGATGAAAAAAAGACTATTGAGCCTGGCTCTGAGCTTTGTCATGCTGCTCACCATGCTGCCCGTATCCGTGTGGGCAGAGGAAGAGCTGGCTATCCCGGGGGAGGCGCCTGCTGTGGTATCATATGAGGCAGAGGACGTGTTCCAGACAACTGCTTTGCCCTCAGCAGACATGGACAATGATGAGTTGTTCATGGGCTATCTTTACAGCAAAGCGCTGGAGAACGAAGTCGATTCCGCGCTTGCCGCAGCAAAGAGTGAGGACGGTTTTTTTGTAGCGCACCCCGCTATGATGGGGTTCAGCCGCGCAAGCACGCTGACAGAGCCCACGAAATCGGTCTATGTGGAAATCGTTCCCGAGATTAAAAAGGTAGCGTCCGGCGAGAGCCATAGCACGGAGATTAAGATTTACCCGCAGCTCCTCCGCCGTAAATATACGGCTGCGGAACTCAAGGTCGATTACATTTCGCAAGATGCCTCTGACAGCGCATACCAGCTGTTTATAAATGAGTACGAATCTCTGACGAAAAGTATCGATGTAAATGGCTTGATTAATGGGCTGCTGGCCGATATGCCCTATGAGCTGTATTGGTACGACAAGACGGAGAACGGCGGCGCTGATGTTGGATTTGGATATAGTGGAGAATTTGGCGACTATAGCCAGATTCCCGGCTATCAATACGTAGAAGGCGGTATACCGACAAGCGTTACCTATTATGCCTACTATACCATTAAACTTGCGGTGGCGAAGAGCTATCGAGCCAACATTGAAAATAAATACACTACCCGCGATGACCTGACTCTGGCCACCGATGTCCCGGAAACCGTTAAAACGATTGTAGCTGAACACGCTGGGGAGACCGACGCTCAAAAACTTCGATCTTATCTGAACGCCGTTTGCAGCCGGGTTACTTACAATTCCACCGCCGCTGAGAACACCAGCACCCCCTACGGCGACCCCTGGCAGCTCATTTACGTCTTTGACAAAAATCCCAATACCAACGTGGTCTGCGAGGGCTACGCCAAGGCGTTCAAGTTCCTGTGCGATCTGTCCAAGTGGAACGACCCTGATTTCGACAGCTACCTGGTCACCGGACAGATGAACGGCGGCACCGGCGAGGGCCCCCACATGTGGAATATTGTCCACATCCGGGACGCCAACAACCCCAATGGCGGCAACTTCATGGTGGATCCCACCAACTGCGATGAGGGCAGCGCCGGTTACCCTGATATGCTGTTTATGAAGGCGCCGACGAAGCTGGACAAGGATGGTAAATATCACTTTGCCGCCAATAGCCAATCCCGTGAGATTGTATATACCTATAGCAACACCACGCGGACTACCTTCACCGCGGACGAGCTGTCCCTGGCGGAGAAGGACTATGAGCAGCCGGCCAACGACCAGAGCACCGGCCTGCGCTACCGTGTAGTGACAGATAGTGAATGGGTTAATGATGGCGAGTTCGGGTACATTTTGGCGCAGGTAGATGCGGAAATCAGGAGTGATCTTACTCTTTCTGCCGATAGGGGAATGGATGTTCAGATCGGCTTCTTAAACAGCGACGGCACCTTCACTGTGCTTAGTGCCGATGCTCTGACGGTCTCGGGTGATATAGAGCTGAATGCGCAAGACATGAGGGACGAAGAAGGCTGGCCCTGCCTGTGGCTTGTACCCAACGCACCTTATGTTGGTGGCGCCATCACCTACCACAATGAAGCTGACGGTAAAGATTACACCATGAACGTCCCGGTGCGACTGCCCGATGTGGGCTTTTACAGTGAGGCGCAGCGTGATAAGGGCCATTATATAGAGGAGCTCGTCTTCAAAAATGATCCTGCGCATGACGTGGCGTATCTCTTCTGGCCCACCGATGCCATGCTGATCAGTGTGGAAAAATCAAAGTGGTGCACGGTGGATTATGAGATTGAGAACAAAGCTTCCATGGCAAAGGATGGCTTTGCCAAGATCGTTCTCAAGTCCTATGGCAGCGGTTTTGCCAGCTTTGACGTCAACTATCAACAGGCGGGTAAAGAGCCTGCGTCCGGTTATGGATCTCTTCCCCTGAAAATGGGCGTTCCCGCCCTGGGATATGTGGATGGATACTGGGATGGCGAGGCTTTTTGGCCATGGAGCGATGCTGCATACAGCTTGTTCCTATCGCCCTATTACTCCAGCGAAATCCAGGTTGTTTACTTTGACGGTGAACGGACGACCCCTGTCAGCCTGGAGGACTTGACTTATCATGACGTTACACTGGCCGCATTGGATGAAAACGGCACCTATATCACACTAAACAGTGGTGTGAACGATGGCTCTATCACCTACCACAACGAAGCTGACGACAAGGATTATACCCTGCCTGTTACGGTGCAGCTGCCCGACGTGGGATTTTATCGTAGCAATATTGCCACAAAGAAAAACTACCTCACCAGCTATAAGTACACCGACAACGAGGATGTGGTGTATCTCTTCTGCCCCGCTGATGCCACATTAATCAGTGTGGAAAAACAAGAGCGGTGCACTGTGGATTATGAGATTGAGAACAAAGATTCCATGGCAAAGGATGGCTATGCCAAGATCCTGCTCAAGTCCTTTGGCGACGGTTATGTGAATCTTATTGCCAATTATCAACAGGGTGATAAGACTATCCATGGCTATGCCAGTCTCTCCCTCCAGATGGGCGTTCCCGGCCTGGGATACAAGTATTTAGACTGGGATCCGGATAGCGATACATTTAGTCCGCGGGAAGATGTGAACTATAACTTGTCTCTGACAGCGAATTCTGGTAACTACATCCAGGTTGTTTACTTTGACGGTGAAAGGCCGACCCCTGTCAGCCTGGAAGACTTGCAGTTTAACGGCATTGAAGCGGAAATAGAAGAAGACAATAGCACCTACCTTCTGATTAAACCGGAAGGTGTGAACGATGGCTCCATCACCTACCACAACGAAGCTGACGACAAGGATTACACCATGAAGGTCTCCGTGCAGCTGCCCGATGTGGGTTATTATAGCAGTAGTTCTGCCACGAAGGAAACCTTCCTCAGCAGCTTTGACTACAAAGGCGACAAAAACATGGTGTACTTGGTCTGGCGCAGCGATGTCACCTTGATCAGTGTGGAAAAACCAGAGTGGTGCACTGCGGAGTATGAGATTCAGAATGAAGACACTATGGCAGAGGACCACTATGCCGCCATTTCTCTGCATTCCATCGATGACAGCATATTGTCACTGCAACTATCTCTCTTGTATCCCAATAGGGTAGAACCTTTCGATAACAACTTCGATTTGACGATTCGGGACATGAGTCCCGGTTTGCGGCTCGTTTCCAAATGGGATAATGAGACGAATCAGCCCGCCGCAAATGCGAGGGTGCGGGCACGTATTACGATGAATGCACGGACAGGATGGGCAGGACAACTGGCATTCTTTGATGGAGAGCGCTATCAGCTGCTTACTCCGGAGGACGTAACGACGACCAGCGTTACTCTTTCCCCGTTTGAAGATGGCGATCTCATGTTGGAGGCGCCTGGGATTGACGATGGGACCATCAGCTATAAGAATCCCAAAGATAACAAGATCTACACGATGGAGATCCCTGTGCAATTGCCGGATGTGTGGTATTACAGCAGCCCGGTAGCCAGTAAGGACACCTACCTGAACAACTGGGTGTATGACGGCACCGACAAGACGGATACCATCTATCTGGTGGCGACGAATGGTTTCAAGATAACTGAGCCGCCTACATTGCTTGGTGGCAGGACTGCGGAATGTACCCTCAGCGAAGATGGGACGTATGCTACCATCCGATTGACCGACGGGCAAAACGAGTTTGTAGATTCCCTGCGGCTCTCTGCTTCGTTGAGGAACGGTAAAGTGCCAGCTACGAGGAATGTGTATTTTACTATTTACTATTCCAACCTCACAGCGAATATAGAGCTGCCGCAGGACATCCAGGGAACCGGCCGCCTGACGAATGCAAAACTGTGGGACAAAGATGGGAAGCTGGTGGATGGCAACGGATGGAACATAAACCGCAACCAGATTGTGTTCCGTTATAAGGCACAGGGGGAATATCTGCTGGAGATCACTTGGAGCGGCTGCGTCACCAGGACTGTGCCCGTCACGGTGGAGGAAGGCACAGCCTCGGTAACCGTGCCGCTGTGCGCCATCGGCAACATCAACGGCGCGACGAGTGCGCTGGGCCAGGCGGTGGATGCCAGCGACATGCAGTGCCTGTTTGAGTACCTCTCCCAGGGACAGATCAACAGCAGCCTGGTGAAGGACAAGAACGATTCCGCCCAGGTGGAATACTTCTTGCAGGTGGCCGACGTCAACGAGGACGGCGCCGTCAACATCCTGGACTACCAGGCGCTGTATGAAATGGTGAAGGCGTAATAAGTTTTGTCTGACAGCAACAAAAAGGAATCCCCCGGCGCCGCCGGGGGATTCCTCAGTTTGGTGCGCCCGGCGAGCGCACGTTCTAAAGGGTGAAAGTCCCGAGACCGCCCGGCAGCGGGAAGGTCATAGCCAAAGCCAAGGGTGTCCGTCGTGAG
>CACWYC010000031.1 GCA_902765025.1 Oscillospiraceae bacterium | reverse complement strand
CATGCCATTTTTCATGAAAATGAGCACACCGTTTCCGATGTGCTCATTTCTTCAGGTTTCCCGTCCTCCGCCAATGCCTCTATCTTAATGACATTGACCAATCGGTTTCGGGATTTTTTGCTGCCAATTTTCACTTCTCATCCAAATCTGACTGGGCGCGCCATGCCGGGAAACAGGCGGCAGACCCCGGCAGCCATGAAACCGCCCGCCTTCGGGGCGCTGCCGTCCGGACGATACGGCCAATGCGCCATACCCTCCGCGCTCCCCGTCTCAATCCTCTCCGAACCGCTCCCTGGCATGAAAGACCTTGCACACGGTGGCGTAGTCGCCGAATACGGTCAGCTTGTCCCCGGGGGCGAATACCGTGTCCGCCCCTGCGGCAACGGGTTTCCGGCCGGGCCGCTCCACCAGCATGACCAGTATCCCGGTGTCGGTTTTCAGCCCCGTTTGCGCCAGGGGCAACCCCTTGTACTGCTCCGGGATGCTGTGCAGCGTCACCACGGCGATGGAATCCGTGCCGATGTGATCCAGCAGCAGCACTGCGTTGAAGGTTTCATCCCTGCCCACAATATTCCCGGCGATGAGCTCCAGCAGCTTGTCGCCCCAGGCCCGGATGGCAGGCACCCGGATGAACAGCAGGATGATGGCCGCCGCCCCAAGGGGGATGAGGATGCCCAGATAATAGTGCTCCACCTGGCTTATCTTCAGCGACAGGAACACGTTGATAAACGCCGACACAATGGTGATGTTGAACACATAGCCGAACAGCATGGTGATCCTGGCCAGACGCCGCCTCCGCCGGTTGGAGAGGATGAGCTCGCTCTCCCTCGTGGTGTAGCCGCAGCCGGTCAGCAGAGATATAACCTGAAACCTGGCCTTTTCATCCGGAATTCCTGTAAAACGGAACAAAATGGCGAAGAATTCGGTGATCACCCAGTAAACCAGAATGATGATAGAGAACAGCGACAGCGCAGTGTAGATGTTCATGGCCCCAACCTCCGGAAGTCGTTTGCCCCATTATAGCAAACCCGCCCCGCGGTGACAATAAGACCGCCCTTTTTTTCTCCCGCTGTCAGCGGCCCCTCCCGCCTTGCTATTGTCATGAACCTATGCTACAATCTTTCCATCAAACCAACGCCATAAAGGGAGGATACGCCCATGTTCCGTGATTTGCTTCGCAAAAAGCAGCAGCTTTCGCCGGAGGAATGCCTCCGCGTGCTCGCCTCCGAGAAGCGCTCCGTGCTGTCGGTGCTGGGGGATGACGGCTACCCCTATGGTCTGCCCATCAACCATTTCTACAACGAGGACGATGGCAAAATCTACTTCCACAGCGGCAGCGCCGGCCATAAGCTGGATGCCCTCCGCCGCTGCAACAAGGCGTCGCTGTGCGTCTATGACCACGGCTTTTTGCAAGACGGCGACTGGGCCCTGAACGTGCGCAGCGTCATCGTGTTCGGCAGGGTGGCATTTATTGAGGACAGGGAAAAGATTTTCGACATCGCCCGCCGTCTCAGCCATAAATTCACCGACGATGAGGGGTACATCGAGTATGAGATCCAAAAGTCCGGCCGGCGCACCGTTATGTTTTGCCTGACGCCGGAGCACATCTGCGGCAAGCTGGTGAACGAAAAATAAACCGGAGCGCCCTCGTCTCACCCGGATACGCTGCCCTGCCCTTCAAAAAAGCGTGCAGCCGCTGCCGAAATGGTGTATGATATGGTATCATAAAAAAGATTGTTTTTTCCCAAAAAGGAGGGCTGCGCCATGGTGCTGACAGTGCACGGCGAAACCGGCTACCAAGTCCATATTGACCGGGGCCTGCTGCACCGCGCCGGGCCGCTCCTGGCCCCCATCGCCCGCCGCTGGGCCGTCATCACCGACGACACCGTGGCCCCTTTTTACGGCGACGCCCTCTGCCAAAGCCTGACCGCCGCCGGCCTTACCTCCCAGGTGTTCACCGTCCCCGCCGGGGAGGGCAGCAAGACCCTGCCCCACTACGAAGCCCTGCTTCGCGCCCTGGCGGAGGCGGGCTTCACCCGCGCTGACGGCGTCATCGCCCTGGGCGGCGGCGTCATCGGCGACCTGGCGGGCTTTGTGGCTGCCACCTGCCTCCGAGGCCTGCCCCTGGTCATGGCCCCCACCACCCTCCTGGCCCAGGCGGACAGCGCCGTGGGCGGCAAGGTGGGCCTGGACGCCCCCTGGGGCAAGAACCAGATCGGCGCCGTCTACCGCCCCCGCCTGGTGCTGGCGGACACCGCTGCCCTGGACACCCTGCCCCCTCGCCAATTCTCCTGCGGCATGGCGGAGGTCATCAAATACGGCATGGTCTGCGATGGGGAGATCCTCACCATGTTGGAAAAGGAACTGCCCCCGGAGGTCTGGCTCCCTCGGTGCCTGGCCGCCAAAATCGCCCTGGTGGAGCAGGATGAAATGGACCGGGGCCCCCGCCATCTGCTGAATTTCGGCCACACCTTCGGCCACGCTTACGAAGCCCTGGGCGGCTATCAGACCTATACCCACGGCGAGGCGGTGGCCGCCGGCATGGCTGCCATGCTGCGCTGGCAGCAGAGCAGGGGGGAGGACGTGTCCCAGAGCCTGGCCCGGCTGCTGCCCCTGCTGGAAAAATACCATCTGCCCGCCGCCATCCCCTGCGATACAAAGGCTCTTGCGGGCCTCCTGCGCCGGGATAAAAAGGGCAGCGGCGACGGTATTCGCATCGTCACCCTCTCCGCCCCCGGCCGCGGCGAAATGCGGCGTGTCTCCTGGGATGAACTGATGGAGGGCCTGGCATGAATGTATTGCTCCCAGGCGGGCAGCTTAACGGCCGCGTCACCGTGCCCCAAAGCAAGAGCCTGCTCCATCGCCATCTCATCTGCCGCTTTCTGGCGGACGGTGTGATAGAGGACGCCTTCGGCGGTGATGACATAGCCGCCACCCAAGCCGTGCTTCGCGGCCTTCAAACAGGGGAAACCACCCTGTCCTGCGGCAAAAGCGGCACCACGCTGCGGCTGCTGCTGCCTGTGGCCATGGCCCTGGGCAGGACAGGCGTCACCTTTTCCTGCGACCCCCAGCTGCTGCGCCGCCCCGTCCCCGCCCCGCTGCCCATGGAAAAGACGGCGGCGGGCTACCGCGTCACCGGCCCTCTGGCGCCGGGCCGCTACGCCCTGGCGGCGGACGAGACCTCCCAGGTCATCAGCGGCCTGCTGCTGGCCCTGCCCCTTTTAAGCGTCGATTCGGAAATCATCCTCACCACCCCCGCCGTCTCCCTGCCCTACCTCACCATGACGGTGAAGACTATGGCCCGCTTCGACGTCACCGTCACCAAGACCCCCACCGGCTACCGCGTCCCCGGCGGCCAACGCTACCGCCCCGCCCCCATGGCCCCGGAGGGGGACTGGTCGGCGGCGGCCTGGTATCTGGTCTATAACGCCCTGCGGGGCGAGAATGCCGTCACGGTGGACAATCTGACCCTGCCCTCCCTCCAGGGGGACAGCGCTGTTATAGATTATGTAAACCACTTGCCGGAGATGATTCCCATTTCCGACACCCCGGATTTGCTGCCGCCTCTGGCGCTGCTAGCATCGCTGCAGCCGGGGAAAACCACCCATTTCACCGGCGGCGCCTTTCTCCGTGGCAAGGAGAGCGACCGCCTTGCCGCCACCGCCGCCATACTCAATACCCTGGGCGGCAGCGTGAAGGAGACGGCGGACGGCCTGGCCGTCACCGGCGTTTCTCGTTTCCGGGGTGGCACTGTGGACAGCCGGGGCGACCACCGCATGGCCATGCTGGCGGCCTTTGCCGCCCTGTTTGCCACCGGCCCCGTCACGCTGCAAGACGCCCAATGCGTCACCAAATCCTATCCCTCCTTCTGGGAGGACTATACCCGCTTAGGCGGCAAAAGGGAGGTGCTGGCCCCATGATGGAATATACCCTGTTCGGCGAGTCCCACGGCGGCGTGGTGGGCGTGGTGCTGGAGCACGTGCCTGCCGGCATCCCGGTGGATGAGGGCTTCACCGCCGCCCAGCTTCTCCGCCGTGCCCCTCGCGGCGCCGCCGCCACCGCCCGCCATGAATCGGACGAGGTGGCCTATCTCTCCGGCGTCTTTGAAGGCAAGACCACCGGCATGCCCCTGGTGGCGGTGCTGCGCAACGGCGACGTCCGCCCCGGCGACTACGAGGCCCTGCGCCGTCTGCCCCGTCCCGGCCATGCCGACTATGCCGCCTTTGTCCGGGCCGCAGGCCATCAGGACTACCGGGGCGGCGGTCACTACTCCGGCCGTCTCACCGCCCCGCTGGTGGTGGCGGGCGCCCTGGCCCTGACCTACTTAAAAGAAAAAGGTATCGCCGTCTCCGCCCACGTGGTGGACGAGGATAATCTCCGCGCCCGGGCAGAGGAAGCCCGGAAAAAAGGGGACAGCGTAGGCGGACAGGTTGCCTGCACCGTCACCGGCCTCCCTGCCGGCATCGGCGGCCCCGACTACCGGGACGCGGTGGAGAGCGAGATTGCCCGCCACGTCTTTGCCATCCCGGCGGTGAAGGCCATGGGCTTCGGCAGCGGTGAGGCGCTGGCCCACATGGAGGGCAGCCAAGCCAACGACCCCCTTCGCACCGACGGCGAGAGGATTTACACCACCTCCAACCACGCCGGCGGCATCAACGGCGGCGTCACCAACGGCATGCCCGTCACCTTTACCGTCACTTTCCGGCCCACTCCCTCCATCGCCCTGCCCCAGGACACTGTGGACCTGTCCACCATGACCAACGCCACCGTCACCGTCCATGGCCGCCACGACAGCTGCGTGGCCCTCCGGGCGGCAAGCGCCGTGGAGTCCGCCGCCGCCCTGGCCCTGTGTGCCCTGCTCCCGGCGGAGGAGGCGGAAATAGACGATTTGCGCCGCCGTATCGACACCATCGACAGCCAGATCACCGCCCTGCTGGTAGAGCGGCTGCAAGCAGCGGAACGCATCGGGCAGTATAAAAAAGACCGCCAAATGGCGGTGCAAGACGGCGGCCGGGAGGCAGAGGTGCTCCGCACCCGTGGCGACTGGGCGGGGCCCTACCGGGCCGCGGTGGAGCAGGTGTTCCGCACCGTCATGGCCCAGTCCCGGGAGGTGCAGCAGTGAAGCACCTTATTTTAATAGGCCTCCCCGGCAGCGGAAAAACCACCGCCGGACAAGCCCTGGCCGAGGAATTGCACCTGCCCTTTTCCGACTGTGACGATGCCGTGACGCGATCCGCCCATATGACCATCCCGGAAATCTTCAAAAGGGAGGGGGAGCCGGGCTTTCGCGCCAGGGAGACCGCCCAGCTGCAAGCCCTTACCGCCCAGCCCACCCGGGTCATCGCCTGCGGCGGCGGCGTGGTCACCGTCCCCGCCAATTATGACATTCTCCGCCCCGGATTTGTCATTTTCTGGCACAGAACGCCCGGTGATATTATGTCAACCTGCGAACTGGCGGGCCGTCCCCTGCTGGAAACTACCACTCTTTCACGGCTTTACCGGCAGCGTCTTCCCCTGTACCGGGCTTGGGCGGACGCTACCATAGACGCCCGGGATTTCAAAGCTGCCGTGGCACAGGCAGCCGCACTTTGGAGGGAGAAATCATGCGATTTTTGATTATAAACGGCCCCAATCTCAACCTTCTGGGCCGCCGCGAGCCGGAGATCTACGGCTCCGCCACCTACGATGATCTCTGCCGGATGGTCACGACCTGGGCAGCCTCCCGCGGCCATTCTGCCGATTTTTTCCAGAGCAACCACGAGGGTGCCATCATTGACGCAATCCAGCAAAGCGATGGAAAATATGACGGCATTGTCATCAATCCCGGCGCCTACGCCCACTACAGCTTCGCCATCCACGATGCCCTGCGCGCCGTCTCCGTCCCTGCGGTGGAGGTACATATTTCCGATATCCACGCAAGGGAAAAATGGAGAAATGTGTCCGTCACCGCCCCTGCCTGCCGGGAGATGATTTGCGGCATGGGATTAGAGGGCTATTGCAAGGCTATGGAGATGCTGGTATGATACGGCTTTGCGTCATCGGAAACCCTATTTTCCACAGTAAAAGCCCGGAAATTCACACGGAATTGTTGCGAAAAGCGGGGATTGAGGGCAGTTATACCACTGTGCGGGTGCTGCCGGAGGAATTACCGGAATTTGTAAATTCCGCCAAGGCGGGGGCATGGGACGGGATTAATGTGACCATGCCCCACAAGGAGACGATTTTGCCGCTTTTGGATGAAATCTCCCCCACCGCAAAGGCAATCGGCGGGGTAAACACGGTGGTGATTCACCACGGGCGGGCTGTCGGCCACAATACGGACGCCCCGGGGCTGCTGGAAGCGCTCTCCATTCCTGTGGCGGGAAAAACGGCTTTAATACTGGGCTTTGGCGGCGCGGGAAAGGCGGCGGCATACGCCCTGACCCACGCCGGGGCAGAGGTGAAGGTCTGCTGCCGACACCCGGAAAACGGGCAGTATCACTGGGAAAAAATACCATATTTGGCCGGTGAATGCGACATTTTGGTGAACGCCACGCCGCTGGGTATGATTGGCGGTGAAAAGTGGCAGGATTTCGACTTTCTGAATGGATTACCAAACCATTCCTTCGTATTCGACATGGTATACGGCCCGGAGCCCACGCCACTGGTGATAGAGGCGCAGCGGCGGGGATTGACGGCGATGGACGGCCGGAAATTGTTGCAGAAACAGGCGGAAATCGCCTTTTCCCTGTTTACCGCCCAATGCAAATAATATAGTGAAAGGGACTGCCCGGCGGGCAGTCCCTTTTTGCTGTCATAGAGGCGATTACTTGTTCTTCTCGGCCAGCTGGCGGTTGACGTCGGCCATGTACTGGTCGCTGAGCAGGAAGCGTTTTTTGAACCAGAACAGGGCCACGAACAGGCCGATGATGGGGATGATGGTCATGGTCATGCGCAGGCCCACCTTGGAGGCGGCGGCCACGTTGGCGGACCAGTCCACCAGCTTGTCGGCCTCGGAGACCTCGGTGCCGGCCTGGAGATGGTTGACGCTCAGGCAGATGGAGGCCACCAGGGCGGCCACGCCGGAGGCCAGCTTCACCACGAAGGTCTGCATGGAGAAGATGACGGATTCATCCCGGCGGCCGTTTTTCAGCTGGCCGTAGTCCACCGTGTTGGCCAGGAACACGGTGGTGATGACGGTGAGCATGCCGTTGGCGGCGAAGATGAAGAAGGCGGGGATGAACAGCAGGAACACGCTGGACATGTTGGTGAAGGCCAGGGCCAGCAGCACCGCGTAGCCCACGATGGCCATGGTGAGGCAGATGTAGAAAATCTGCAGGCTGGTGAACTTCTTGCGCAGCAGGGGATAGAACACCATCATGGAGAGCACCTGGATGGCGCCGCCGAACATGTTGAAAAGCATGTAGGCGTCGTTCCAGCCGGTGCCGCCGAAGTCATACTTGAAGAAGAAGATCACCAGATTGGAGGTGATGTAGATGGAGCAGTTGATGAGGACGATGGCGATGGTGACGGTCATGGCCTGATCGTTCTGCACCAGCGCCGTGAACATCTGGCCCACGGAGACGGCCTTCATCTCGACGGTGGACTTCTCCTTGATGTTGACGCAGGTCAGCACGGTGAAGAGGATGAACAGGGCGGCCACCAGCAGGGAGAAGTACTTGAAGCCCACGATCTCGCCGGCGTTGCCCTCCACGCCGCCCAGCGCCCTGCCCAGCATGGGGACCAGCTTCATGGTGGCGATGGTGATGATGGCGCTGCCCACGCCGGCGGAGGTACGGGCCAGGGTGGTGAGATTCTCACGCTCCTTGCCGCCCTCGGTGAAGGCGGGGATCATGGACCAGTAGGGAATGTCCATCATGGTGTAGGTGACGCCCCAGAGAATGTAGGTGACGGCGGCATAGGCCACCAGGCCAGCGCCGTCCAGGGCCGGGGGCGCGGCGAACATGAGATACAGCACCACGGCGTTGGTCAGCGTGCCGATGAGCAGCCAGGGGCGGAACTTGCCCCAGCGGGTCTTGGTCTTGGCCACGATGACGCCCATGATGGGGTCATTGAAGGCGTCGAACACGCGGGCGGCCATGAGGATGACGCCCATGGCGATGGCGTTGACGCCCAGCAGGTCCTGGAAATAGTAGAGCACATAGCTGGCGGACAGCATGTATACCATGTCCTTGCCCACGGCACCCAGTGCGTAGGACAGCTTGGCTTTACCGGATAGTTTCATGGTTCTCTCTCCTTTATATCATTATTTGTTTTTCAGCGCCATGGCGGCCTTTACCACCCGGTAAGCGCCGTCATAGATACCCATGGTCTTGTTGCGGCAGATGTTGTCGCACATATCCCGCAGCGTCACGTTGTCCTGCAAAAACAGGTCGATCATTTGCAGGGTGTGGGGGATGTCCCGGCACTCCAGGGTGCCGTCGCCAATCTCGGCGGAGTGGATGGCGCCCCACTGCTCGTGGCCGCCGATGCGGCGGATGAACAGCTTGGGCACGGGGTAGAAGGCCAGCTCGCTGGGCTTGGTCACCAGCACGTCGCAGCTGCGCATCAACAGGTTGGTGGCGTAGACGGCCTGGAAGATGTTGGCGTGGTAGAAGGCGTGAACGCCGGTGACGTCGCCGGTGAGGGCGGCTTCGGCAAAAGCACAGGTGTCGGCCCAGTCGTCGAAGTGGAGGGTGGAGAGGCCGCCCAGCTGGGGAATCTCCCGGGCCAGCTCATCCCACACGTTGCGATAGTCGCCCACGTTGACGTAGAGGGCGGCCTTCTGCTGCTGAATCAGGGGCAGCAGGTGGCGGATGATGGCGGCGAAAATCTCCTTCTGGGCCCCGGCACCGCCGATGGTCAGCAAAAAGCGCATGGGCTTGCCGCTTTCCTTGCGGGCCATGCGGGCGGCGCAGTCGCTCTCGATGTTGGCCACCAGCTCATGGTCGATGTAATGGCCGGTGTAGAGCAGGTCGTTCTCGCCCATGGGGTGGAGGACCTCATCGCCCCGCATGCCGTTTAAGATGCGGTAGCCCTGGTAGGCGTAATGGGTTTGGATGGTGTGGAGGCTGCCCTCGGCCAGATGGAGGGCCATGGGCCAGTTGTCGGGGATGGCGTTGACCACGTACTGCATGCCGGCGTGGATGGCGGCCTGGGCGGGCCAGACGTGGGTGCCGATGACGGGGATGCCCTTGGGGACATTCTGGAACACCGGGGCCATCAGCTCGGCGTTCTTCTGGTCGGAGGCGTTGTAGCTCAGCTTGCGGAAGCCCTCGTAGTTCATGGGCTCCCAGACGAAGCGGTTGAACAGCTTGCTCTTCTGGGAGATGCGGGAGCCCAGGGAGTACAGGTCATTCTCGGCAGAGATCACCTTGGTGCAGGTGGTGTCGGGATAGGAGTTCAGATCCATCCAGTAGGGCTGGTAGCCCAGGGCGTGGGCGGCGGAGGCCATGGCCATGGAGATGCGGTAGTGGCCGAAGCCCATGCGGATGTTGCCCACGATGATGCCCTTTTCGGTGTCGAAGGGCAGGCCCTCGCCGGGCTCGATGCGGATATCCTGCACCCCCAGGGACGGGCCGATGTGGGGGTTTTCCACCACCCGGGCGGGGTGGGGAAGGGCGGAGTCATCCCGGAACTTGCGGGCGTACTTGGCCTTGGACTTTTCCGCCTTGCGGTAATCGCCATCTGAAATGACGTTGCCGAAAATCACTTTTGCTCTGTCTTTCACTGCTTTTCCTGCTCCTCCTTTGTGATATGGAATGTGATGGTGACGGTGCCGCCCTGGGCGGACCGAAGGGTCAACGCGGCGTCGCCGGCCTGGCCGGTGGTGCGGACGTAGGTGCCGCCGCAGCCGCCCCGCAGCATGGCGGTGGCGGGGCCGATGAGGGCGATGGGGCCGGAGGTCTCCAGCGTGACGGCGTCATGGAAGAAGGGCAGGGGGGCGCCGTTCTGGTCGCACATGGCGATGCGGACGGCGGCGGCGTCGTAGGTGTCGCCCTCGATGAGATCGGTGCGGTCCACCTTGGCCGTCAGGTGGATGGCGGTGACGGGGCTGCGGGTAAGGGAGGCCACCACCTTGCCGTCCTTGACGGCGTCGAAGCGGTACGTGGTGGCGCCGTCGCCCCAGGAGCCGATGTATTTGCCGTAGAGGGCGTTGGCGTCGTCAAAGGTCATGTGGAACTGGGCCATGGCCCGGGCGGCCTTCAGCTTCATATCCACACCCATGTGGCCGGCGCCGTAGACGGCGCTGAAATTCAGCATATCCTTTACCAGCCGCTCCTGGGTGGGGCCGTAGCCCTCGTTTTTGGCCAGGGCGTCGCCCACGTAATCCGTCAGCAGCACGGGGGCGTGGGGCAGGGCGGGGTAGTCCTTGCTGCGGGTGGGGTATTCGTGGATGAAATTGCCGTTTTTGTACATCCGGACGGCGTCGGCGTTGCTCAGGAGGTACACCTCGCCCATGTTGCCGGTGGGATGCTCACCGATGTCCATGCGGGAGGTGGTGGTCAGCACCGTTCCGTCTTCGGACTGGATGGCGTAGACGGAGGCGGCGGTCTTGGGGTTGCGGTACATATCCAGGACGCCGTGATAGCAGATGCGGTCGCCGCTGCCGAAGTCCAGATGGGTATTGTAGTCGAACATACACCAGCCGAAGGCGCCGGCAATCTCGCCGCCGGCGGCCACGTCGTTCAGCACCTTGGCGTGGCGCAGGGCGTGGGAGGTGGTGTGGGCCTCGGCGTCGAACAGCTTGGTGGGGAACATGTGGCCGCAATACTCGGAGACGAGGTAGGGCTTCTCCGCCTCATTGGTCACGTTTTTCTTGGGCTCGCAGCCCCGGTTGTCCCCCTCGTGGACGAAATCGTTATAGGTGTACACGTCCTCCAACAGGTGGCTGTGCTTGATGCACCGCACGCCGCCGGTGGGGCGGGTGGGGTCAAGGGCGCGGCAGAGGGCGTTGGTCTTTTCATACAGGGGGTCATCGTCCCGGGACTCGTTGATGCGGACGCCCCAGAGGATGATGGAGGGGTGGTTGCGGTACTGGCGCACCATGTCCTCCACATTGCGCAGGGCCTGGGCCTTCCATTCGTCGCCGCCGATGTGCTGCCAGCCGGGAATCTCGGTGAACACCAGCAGGCCCAGCTCATCGCAGCGGTCGATGAAGTGGGGGGACTGGGGATAGTGGGAGGTGCGGACGGCGTTGCAGTGGAGCTCGTTTTTCAGAATGTCGGCGTCCAGCTGCTGCACCCCGGCGGGCATGGCGTAGCCCACGTAGGGGTAGCTCTGGTGGCGGTTGAGGCCCCGGAGCTTCACCTTTTCGCCGTTGAGGAAGAAGCCTTCCTTGGTGAACACGGCCTCCCGGAAGCCGATACGGTCCTCCCGGCTGTCCAGCACCTGGCCGCCCCGATACAGCTGGGTGCGGAGGGTGTAGAGGTAGGGGTCCCGGATGCCCCAGGGCTTCAGCCCTGTGGCGGTGAGGAAGCAGGTGTTCTCCCCCTGGGCGGGGAAGGAACGGCGCTGGAGGGCGGTGGCGCCCTGAAGCAGCGTCTGGACAATGGTGTCGCCGGGATGGGGGGCGGTGACGCTGACCCAGGAGGTGACGGCGCCCTCGCCGGCGGCGCGGTTGGTAAAGGCGGGCTGGGCGAACACGTCGGAGAGGTAGGTGGGCTCCTTGACATCCAGCCACACCTCACGGTACAGGCCGCCGTAGGTCATGTAGTCGATGACGTAGCCGAAGGGGGGCTGGTCCAGGGTCTCACGGCTGTCCACGGTGATGGCCAGGACGTGGTCCTTGCCGGGGGTGACGTGGTCCCCCAGGTCCACGGTGAAGGCGGTGTAGCCGCATTTATGCTCATAGAGGGCCTTGCCGTCCAGGTACACCACCGCCCGGTGGGCGGCGGCGCCCACCGTCAGCAGCAGACGCTTGCCCGCCCATTCCTCCGGGACGGACAGGGTGCGGCGGTAGGCGCAGTGCATCTGATAGATGCTCTCGTCAAAATAGTCGTAGGGTGTCTCCACGCAGGAGTGGGGCAGGCGGACGGACTGGCCGCTGCCCTGGCCGTGGAGGTATTCGTCGGTGAAGCTGGGGACGAAATCCCAGCCGTTATTCAAAGGAATGCGTTTTGTCATTGGGGTAACTCCTCTCCCGGGGACAGAATGCCCCGCAGCAAAATATCCACCACCTGGCCCAGGGCCTCCTGATAGGAGATGCCGCTGCGCAGCAGCACGTCGCCCCGGAAAAACTGTTGCAGCGTGGTCTCCATCATCAGCTTGAAGATGGGGATGGGGAAGGGGCGCAGCACACCCTCCCGGATGCCCTCCTCCAGCAGGGCGGTGGTGCCCTCCCAGCCGGTCTCCAGGCGGCGGGCCACCTTGGCGTAGACGGCGCCGTAGCGGCTCTCCAGGTCGTACAGGCGGCGCAGGTCGATGCTCTCGTATTTGTCTGTCAGCGTGGTGAGCACCCGGCGCAGCTTCTCCAGGTAGGGCAGGGTGTCGTCTCCCAGGATGGCGGCCTTGTCCCGCCCGATGAAGTCGAACACGTAGTCCACCATCTCCTCCAGCATCTTCTCCTTGCTGGGGAAGGCGGCGTAGATGGTTTTCTTGCTCATGCCCAGGGAGGCGGCCAGCTCGTCCATGGTGAATTTCAGCCCCCGGTCGTTGAACAGGGGGATGGCGGCCTCCAGAATGCGGGCGCGGGTGGATTCCAACGGGGTTTGGCTCGGCTCCATGGCGGTCCCTCCGATTCTGCAAAATATCGTATATAATGAAGTATAGCATTGCCGTGTGGGGAATACAAGAAACGAAAATGACAAAAATAGTTTCCGCCTTATGGGCACAATGGAGAGAGAAAGGGGTGAGAGGCGACAAAACGGCTTGGGAAAAGGGTATGCAAAAGGTTATGCATTGACAAGCGGCGACGGAATCGGTATAATACCATTGTAATAAAATAGATTCAAAGTGGACTTCTCTGCGCTGGCGCGGAGAGGTCTTTGACACGGCGACAACAGAGACAGAAAGGTTTTTTCTCATGAGACAGCAGAACAACGATGAAGTATACGAAATTGACCTGCTGCGGCTGCTGGGCGTGCTGTGGCAGCATGTGGTCATCATCGCACTGACGGTGGTGATCGCCGGTACCATGGGCTACTGCTATGCCCGCTATATGGTGACGCCCACCTACCAGGCCCGCACACTGCTATACGTCAACAACAGCTCCCTGTCGCTGGGAGGCACGTCGGTGACGTTCAGCTCCGGCGAGTTCAACAGCGCCAGGAGCCTGATCAGCATCTATTCCGTTATCCTGAAGACCCGTACCACGCTGAACGCGGTGATCCAGCGGGGCAATCTGGACTACTCTTACAACCAGCTGGCGGGGATGATCTCCGCCGGCTCGGTGAACGATACGCCGGTGTTTGCCATCACCGTCACCGCCACTGACCCGGAGGAGGCGGCCCGCATCGCCAACCTGATTGCCGATGTGCTGCCGGATAAGATCATGGACGTGATGGACGGCGGACACGTCAGCGTGGTGGACCGGGCGGTGGTGCCTACGGGCCGTGTGGCACCCAGCCACAGCCGCTACGCCATGATTGGCGCGGCAATCGGGCTGGTGGTGAGCTGCGGCGTGGTGCTACTGGTGGATATGCTGGATGACATCATCCGGGATGAGGACTACCTGATGCAGCGCTTCGAGATTCCCGTGCTGGGCACCATTCCCGATTTGCTGAGCCGCCATGAGGCTGTGACGGGCTATGAGACCAAGAGCGAGGAGGCGAGGAAATGATACTCAATGGTGTGAGCCGGCTTTTCTCCTTCCGCCCCCGGCGGCGTACCTCCGAAAACCTCTCCGCCCAGCAGCAGCGCAGCATGCTGTGCGACCAGCTGAGCTTTACGGCGGCGGAGTCCTATAAGCAGCTCCGCGCCAACATGCTCTTTGCCCTGCCGGATGAGAACAAGTGCCGCCTGGTGGGCGTCACCAGCGCCATCCGGGGCGAGGGCAAGTCCACCACCGCCATCAACCTGGCCTACACCATAGCCGAGACGGGCCGGGAAGTGCTGCTGATTGACGCGGATATGCGTCTGCCCAGCGTGGCCAAAAAGCTGGAGATCAACGTAAAGCCCGGCCTTTCCAACCTGCTGGCGGGCCTGTGCAGCGTGGAAAAGGCGGTGCACCCCTCCGGGTTTATGCCTAATTTCCGCATTTTGCCCGCCGGCGACCTGCCCCCCAACCCCTCGGAGCTGCTGGGCTCGGGCCAGATGGAGCGGCTGCTGGGCGAGCTGAGCGAGGTGTATGACTTCATCGTCATCGACCTGCCGCCGGTGGACATTGTGTCCGATGCGTTGTCCATTGCCAACTATATCAGCGGTATTGTGGTGACGGTGCGCGGCAATTTCTCCGACCGCGTGTCGCTGAACAACTGTATGCGCCGGCTGGAGGTGCTGGGCAACAAGGTGCTGGGCTTCGTGATGACCGGCATGCCCGAGCAGCAGAAGGGCTATGGCCGATACGGGCGATATGGGCGCTACGGGTATGGCTATGGATATGGGTACGGCTACGGCTACGGCTACGGCAAGAGCAAGGGCAAGAATGCCACTGTGGAGGCCAGCCCCCAGAAACCCGGTACGGCCCGGGGCCGGGAGGAGAACGGCCGCCGCCGCGAGGGCAAGAAGGGTAAATGATTGACTTTCACAGCCATATTCTCCCGGGTATCGATGACGGCAGCCGCAGCGTGGAGGAGAGCGCCGAAATGCTGCGGACCCTATACCGGCAGGGCGTGGAGCTGGCGGCGCTGACGTCCCACTTCTACGCCAACGAGAACAGCCCCCACCATTTTTTGGAGCGGCGCTCCAGGGCTTTTGCCCGGCTGGCGCCGGTGCTGGGGGAGGATATGCCCCGGATACGGCTGGGGGCGGAGGTGTATTACTTCCGGGATATTTCCCACATGGAGGGGCTGGAGCGCCTTTGCCTGGAGGGCACCAACGTACTGCTGTTGGAGATGCCCTTCAACACCTGGACGGAGGGAGAAATCCGTGAGGTGGAGGATCTGTGCCGCAGCGGGCGCTTCACGGTGATGCTGGCCCACATTGAGCGGTACTGGAAAAACCAGAAGCGCAGCGTGTGGCAGCGGCTGCGCCAGGCCGGCGCGGTGTTTCAGTGCAACGCCTCCTTTTTCAAACCGGGACTGCACCAGGGCGGCGCAATCCGGCTGCTGCGACAGGGCTTCGTCCACGTGGTGGGCACCGATTGCCACAACATGAGCAGCCGCAAGCCCAACATGGACGTGGCGGCCGCGGCGCTGGAAAAGCGGCTGGGGCAGCAGGAGGCGGTGGACTTCTTCCGCCGGGCCTATGATTACTGGGAGGAATGGACAGCGTGAAGCGTTGGATTTGGTCGGCGCTGGCGGTGGTGTGCGGCCTGGCCTGCCTGTGGTTGCTGTACCGGGCCATCCCCAAGGGCAGCGAGCCGGTGCAGACGCCGGTGAGCACGCCGGTGGTGCCCCGGGAGCAGGCGGCGGAGACACAGCCGGAGACGCCCTATATCAGCCCCATTGACTTTGCCTACTGGCAGGGTGAGTGTGGCGACATCTACGCATGGCTGGCCATCCCGGGCACTGACATTAGCTACCCGGTGGTGCAGCACCCCACGGACGATGAATACTATCTCAAGCGGGACATTTACGGCCGGTCTTCTGCCGACGGCGCCCTCTTTACCCAGGCGGGATACAACGATGATGGATTCGGCGATGCGGTGACGGTGATATACGGCCACCGGATGAACAGCGGCGCCATGTTCGGTCAGCTCCAGCCCCTGTATCTGGGGGATGTGGACTTTTCCGGTTACAACGAATTCGTGGTGTACCTGCCGGACCGGGAGGAGCATTACCGCATCTTCGCCGCCGTGCCCCACAGCAACGAGCATATTTTATATCAGTATGATTTCACCGACCCGGAGCGATACCGGGCCTTTCTGGACTCCGTCTATGACCTGACCGACAGTTCCGCCAACTATGACGAGGACGCCGCGGCCCAGGTGGGCGACAAGCTGGTGATCCTCTCCACGTGCCTGAAAACCAATCGTACCAACCGCTTTCTGGTGATCGGGAAGCTGGTGGAAACGGTGGGAAAAGCCTCTTGAAACAGCATGAAGCACAGTGTATACTGTGTTCCAGATAATGGCTCATTCGCATATCATTGAAAAGGAAGGGATACAACATGAAAAAACTGTTTTCTATTCTGCTGGCGCTGGCTATGGTGCTGACGCTGACGGTGACGGCGCTGGCTGATGCCGGCGGCCCCCACCACGGCGACAGCTCCTCCGTGTCCGGCAAGGCCATCAACCTGGACAGCGCCGAGATTACCCAGGTCACATCTCCCGACGGCACCATCACCAGGAATACCGACCCGGCGGTGGTCAACGAGCTGGTGGGCAAGATGCGCACGGATGAGCTGGCCCCCTATGTGTTCAACTTCACCCCCAATCCCGGCACCACCGGCGAGGTGACGGTGGAAAACATTAAGCTGCGCCACCCCTATGAATTCCTGCGGGTGTGGTGGTACGAGACCGGCGGCACATGGAATCCCATCATCGCCAGCTATAACCCCATTGACAATAAGGTGACCTTCACCCTGCCTGTTGGCTTTACCGGCGGCCCCATCGCCATTACCGTGGTGCGCACCACCTCCGGTGACGTGCCCGTGTCCCCCCAGACCGGCGAGATCGGCAGCGGCATTTATCTGCTGAGCGCAGCGGTGATGGCTTGTGCCTGCGCCGCCTTCGTGATGAAGAGCCGCAAGGCTGCCTGACCTTTTGCCATGAGTCATCATTCCTCCGCGGCCCGGCGGCACGGCAAAAGCATAATAATCGTCCTGCTGGCGTGCTTCCTGCTGGCGGCAGGACTGATGACGGTGCAATACCTCCGCGGCAAATGGCAGAGCGCCCCTGGGGTCTCTGCGGTGGAGACGGACGACCCGGACGTGTTGCGGTATAATGGCGGGCGCTACATCAAAAACGACGCCATCGAGACGGTGCTGCTGATGGGCCTGGACAAATTCGAGAGCCAGACCGGCGGCGACATCGGCGGCGTCAACGGCCAGCAGGCGGATATGCTGCTTCTGCTGGTACTGGACCGCAACGCCGGCACCTGCACCCCGCTGCACATCAACCGCGACACCATGTGTACCATTTATCAGCTGGATGCCATGGGTGAGCCCTTTATGCCGCTGAACGGCCAGATCTGTCTGGCCCACGCCTACGGCTCCGGCGGCCGGGACAGCTGCCGCAACCAGGTGCGGGCGGTGTCGGAGCTGCTGTATGACATGCCCATCAACCACTACGCCTCTGTGACCATGGACGCGGTGGGTATCATCAACAACCTGGTGGGCGGCGTAACGGTGACGGTGCTGGACGATCTGTCCGCGCTGGATAGCGCACTGGTGCAGGGCGAGACGGTGACGTTGCAGGGCGACCAGGCCCTGACCTACGTCCGGGCCCGTATGGGTCTTGCCGACCCCACCAACTTAAACCGTATGAAGCGCCAGCAGCAGTATCTGACGGCGTTGCAGCAGAAATTCACCCAGGAGCTGGCGGAGAACGACGACCTGAGCCGACAGATCGTCACCGCCGTGTCTGACGACATGGTGTCCGACTTTACGGTGAACTCCATGAACAGCTTTGTGGACATGGCCACTACCTACACCTTTACACCCATCCGGGAAATCGCGGGCGAGGCGGTGTACAGCGAGGACCGCTCCCCGGAGTTCTACGCCGACGAAGACGCACTGTATCAGACGGTGGTGGACCTGTTTTATCTGCCCCTGGACGCGGAATAATATGCCTATAAAAGCACCCCCCGGCCCGAAAAAAGGGTGAACTGCACCCCGTCAAGTAGACAGTGAAATAATTAAAAGAAAGTTCACAGCGCTGCGGCGCTGTGGGAACCGCAGATTCCGGTTGGCTGCTAAGGC
>CACWYC010000030.1 GCA_902765025.1 Oscillospiraceae bacterium | reverse complement strand
GGCGCTGCAATATGGTGGAGGATATGCACGAGTGCCAGAGGAAAATTGATCGGATGGATTATCTGATCAGACAAACAAAGAATCATAATCACCGAAAGGAAGATTGAATCATGATGAAACCGGCAGAACTTACATTGACAAAAGAATGGGACAAGACCTTTCCCAAAAGCGACAAGGTGGATCACAGCAAGGTCACTTTTATCAATCGCTACGGCATCACGCTGGCAGCGGATCTGTACGTTCCGAAGGGCGTAGAGGGAAAGCTCCCGGCCATCGCGGTCTGCGGCCCCTTCGGCGCCGTCAAGGAGCAGTGCTCCGGGCTGTATGCGCAGACGATGGCGGAGCGCGGCTTTCTGACGCTTGCCTTTGACCCCTCCTTCACCGGTGAGAGCGGCGGGAACGTGCGCTACATGGCTTCCCCGGATATCAACACTGAGGATTTCATGGCGGCGGTGGATTTCCTCTCCCTGTGCCACAAGGTCGATCCGAATCGGATCGGTATCATCGGCATTTGCGGCTGGGGCGGTCTGGCGCTGAATACCGCGGCGCTGGACACCCGCATCAAGGCGACGGTGGCCTCCACCATGTATGACATGACCCGTGTCAACGCCAAGGGATACTTCGATTCTGAGGACAGCGAGGAAGCCCGCTATCAGAAGAGAGCCGCTATGTGCGCGCAGCGTCTGGACGACCTGAAAAGCGGCGAATACAAGCTGGGCGGCGGTGTCGTCGATCCGCTGCCGGAGGACGCGCCGTATTTTGTGAAGGATTACTACGACTATTACAAGACAGGTCGCGGCTATCATCCCCGTTCCCTCAACTCCAACGGCGGCTGGAATGTGATCGGCTGCGAGAGCTTTATCAATCAGCCGATCCTGCAGTACGCCAATGAGATTCGCTCTGCGGTTTTGGTGATGCACGGCGATGCGGCCCATTCCTGCTACTTTGGCAGGGACGCCTATGCTGACATGGTGAAGGACAGCAAGTACACCGAAAACAAGGAACTGCTCATCATTCCGGGGGCTTCCCATACCGATCTTTATGACGGCGGCGGCAAGGGCGCCATTCCCTTTGATAAGCTCCAGAGCTTCTTTACCGAATACCTTAAGTGAGGCTGGTCATGATGAAACATAAGAAAATACTGGCCGTGGCACTGGGAATGATCCTGAGTCTTACTGCCTGTGGAACGAGCCCTGCTGCGGTTCCCCCTGCAGAAAACCGCGCGGCAGCTTCAGAGCAGACCGTCAGCCATCCGGTGACTGATCACGAAACCGGTTCCACTATGCCGTCTGAAGAAGCCACGTCGTCTGAAGAAGCTGTGCTTTCTGAAGAAGCAAAGGAAAACAGTCCTTCTGAAGAAACCCAGGTCGAAGCAGCGGAAAGCTCGTTCCCAGATAGGAAGGAGACGGGAGTAATAATGACATCGGAGGAAATCGTGGAAAAAGCACTGCACCTTTATATTAATGAAAAAGAGATCGCTGTGACCTGGGAGAACAATGAATCCGTCGAGGCTCTGATCGGACTGGCCGAAGAGAATCCCATAACGGTCCAGATGTCCATGTACGGAGGGTTTGAGCAGGTGGGTTCTCTTGGCAGCCGCCTTCCCAGCAACGACGTCCAGATAACAACCTCTGCCGGAGACATTGTCCTATATGCAAGCAGCCAGATTGTGATCTTCTACGGGTCCAATTCCTGGGCGTATACGCGGCTCGGAAAGGCAGCCGACCAAACTGCCGCCCAGATGGCAGATCTTCTCGGGAACGGTAATGTTACAGTCACGATCTCATACAAATAAATGAACGGCCGGAGGGAAGCATGAAGATTCTTGTATTGAACGGGAGCCCGCGCCCGCAGGGCGATACAGCGAAAATGGTCGCTGTGTTTCGGGAAGCTGCTGAAAGCGCAGGACATGACGTGGCGGTAATCAATGTGTGCCGAAAGAACATCAAGGGCTGCCTTGCCTGTGAATATTGCCATGGGAGAGGGCACGGCGTATGTGTGCAAAAGGACGACATGCAGGAGATCTATGCCGAGCTGAAGGATACGCAGATGTTGGTGCTTGCCTCGCCGATCTACTATCACGGTATCAGCGGGCAGCTGAAATGCGCAGTCGATCGTTTTTATTCCGCGCTTTACCCCAAAGCGCCGGAGACGCTTAAGAAAGTTGCCATGTTTCTGAGTTCCGGTGATCCGGACATGTATGATGGCGCCAAATTTTCTTATGATGGTGATTTTCTTGGTTATCTTGGATTGGAAGATATGGGGATCATCACGAATCACGACAAGGACTGCTTAGCGGCGGTCAGGCGAATGGCGGCATCTTTGTAAAGCAGGCAAAAAACGGCAGCCTGATATCATTGTATCGGCTATCTCAAAAAAGGAAATAAACCAGGCGTCATCCTCTTGACTTCTGGTTTATGAAGGAGAAAATACCCTCGATAACACAAAATAGCAAACTTTTTTTGGTGCAACGTGCCAGATCGGGTGGGTGTAACGGATTTTACGTTACATCCACCTGTTTTTTTGCGCGTTTCCTTGATGTACTGGAGCAGGTTTCGCCTGCTTCGGGTTTTTTCTGCCGCCCTCGGCTTGTGGGGGCTTGCCCTTGCGCCGTCAGAGTTGGCGGCGGGTTTTCTGTCATTGTCACGGGAGGGCCCACATGGTATACTGATATTGTGATTCAGCGCAAGCGGGACAGCGGCGGGATAAAGGCAGCATTTGCAGGCGGGAGTGGAATGGTATGCGGCAGCAGGGCTTTCAGCTGGATGGGCGCAGGGTGACGGTGTACAGCGCGCCGGCGCCCCGCATTCTGTTTCTCCAGCCGGTGGACGAACATGACGGGGCGCTGCCGGACAGCGAGGCGGCGGCCATGGAGGACTGCCCTCTCCCCTTCGCGCTGGCGGCGTTTTCGGTGGAGGACTGGAACCGGGAGCTGAGCCCCTGGGAGGCCCCGCCGGTATTCGGAAAAGTCCCCTTCGGCGGCAGGGCGGAGGATACGCTTCGCTTTGTGGAAAGGCTGCTGCCGGTGCTGCGCGCCCGGCTTGCACTGGGCGACGACGTGCCGGTCTGCCTTGGCGGGTACTCGCTGGCGGGGCTGTTCGCCCTCTGGGCGGCCACCCGGACGGAGGTTTTTTCCGGCGTGGCGGCGGCCTCACCATCGGTGTGGTTCCCCGGCTGGCTCGACTACGTGCAGGCCCACCCCATCCGGGCCCATACAATCTATCTGAGCCTGGGCGACCGGGAGGAGCGGGCGAAAAATCCCGTCATGGCCACCGTGGGACAGTGCATCCGGGCGCTCCACGGCCTTTTGCAGGCGGAACACACCGTCACCCTGGAATGGAACCGGGGCAACCATTTTCAGGACAGCGTAAAGCGCACCGCCCGGGCCTTCCTCTGGCTGGCACAGTCGATGCGGTAACATTCACAGGAGACATTATCGGGAGAGCATCACCCATGAAAACAACTTTCACCCAAAGTTTTCCCCCAAAAATACAGATTCGGGGCGCAAGAGTACACAATTTGAAGAATATCGACGTAGCCGTGCCCCCGCGCCGGATATGGCGCGGGGGCACGGCTGGTTTTATGTGGGAAGCGGGACTCTCTTTTGTGGGCGGAAACGGCCTTTCCCGGCGATTGCGTATTGAAAAACAGCGGCGGGCGGTATACACTGTTTTCAATGCTGACGCACAGGAGGGGATATTGTGAAAATCAAAGAAAAGGCGCTTTCCTACGACCAGGTCATGGCCCTGCCCCGGGAGGACAGGGGCAAGCCCCGGCGGCCCTCCCCCTTTTTCCGCTTGCTGCTGAAAACCTTGAACGGGGCCGACCTGAAGGCCACCCATTTTCAGTGCCGCAGCGAGGGCATGGAGCGGCTGGGGAAGGATGAGCCCGCCCTCTTTTTGATGAACCACTCCAGCTTTATCGACCTGAAAATCGCCGCCAGCATTCTGTACCCCCGGCCCTTTAACATCGTGTGTACCTCCGACGGTTTTGTGGGCAAGCGGGGGCTGATGTACGCCATGGGCTGCATCCCCGCCCAGAAATTCGTGACGGATCTGCCGCTGGTGCGGGACATGCTGTACGCCGTGCGCAAGCTGGGCAACTCCATCCTGCTGTTCCCGGAGGCCAGCTACACCTTTGACGGCACCGCCACTCCCCTGCCCCAGTCCGTGGGCAAGCTGCTGAAAACGCTGAAAATCCCGGTGGTGATGATCAAAACCTCCGGCGCCTTTTTGCGGGACCCGCTGTACAACATGCTGCAGCTGCGGCAGGTGGACGTGTCCGCCACCATGCGGTACGTCCTCTCCCCGGAGGACATCCGGGACAAGAGCGTAGACGAGCTGAACGGGATTTTGCGGGAATTGTTCACCTTTGACAACTTCCGGGAGCAGCAGGAAAAGGGCGTCACCGTGGCCGAGGACTTCCGGGCCGACGGCCTCCACCGGGTGCTGTACAAATGCCCCCACTGTCTGCGGGAGGGGCAGATGGAGGGCAAGGGAGTCACCCTTACCTGCAAGAGCTGCGGCAAAACCTGGACGCTGACGGAAAAGGGCTTTTTGCGCGCCGCGGATGGGGAGGACATTTTCAGCCACGTGCCCGACTGGTACGCCTGGGAGCGGCAGTGCGTGCGGGAGGAGCTCGCGCGGGGCGATTACCGGCTGGACGTTCCGGTGCTGATTCGGATGCTGGTGGACACCAAGGCGGTGTACACCGTGGGCGAGGGGCGGCTGACCCATACGGCGGAGGGCTTCCGTTTGCAGGGCTGCGGCGGCAAGCTGGACTACCGGCAGGGCCCCACCGCCTCTTACAGCCTCTACTCCGACTACTTCTGGTATGAGCTGGGGGACATGATCTGCATCGGCGACAGTCGCACGCTGTACTACTGTTTCCCCCAGGAGGGCGGCGACATCGTGGCCAAAACCCGACTGGCCACGGAGGAGCTGTATAAGATGCAGACGTGATTTGCAGGAATGGACAGGAACCCCCTGCCCCCGCCTTGCGGTTTGCAAGGCGGGGGTTTTATTCTGCGGCTGCGGCAATTTACCGTTTTGGCGGATTATGCTCTTGCATTATGGCGAGGAAGCGTGTACAATAGTAGCAGTTAGTTACTGCTAACGCTGTGAGGGCGGGGCGACTTGCCCGGGGCGGCGCTTTGATTTGCCTGATGGTTAGTTGTGGCTAACCTATGGGCGCGGCAGAGAGAAAGGGGCATGGAAACATGGCAAAACAGGAAAAGCATTTTTTGGAGATTGCGGACCTGCGCAAGAGCTTCGGCCAGGGGGAGGCCCGGCAGGACGTGCTGCGGGGCGTGAACTTCACCGTGGAAAAAGGGGAGGTCTGCGTGCTGCTGGGGCCCTCGGGCTCCGGCAAATCTACGCTGCTGAACATCATCGGCGCCATTGACAAGCCGGGCGGCGGCTATGTGGCCATCGGCGGCGACAAGCTGCAGGACATGGACGAGAAGCATCTGACGCAGTACCGGCGGCTCCATCTGGGCTACGTATTTCAGATGTACAACCTCATCCCCAACCTGAACGTGAAGGAGAACATCGAGGTGGGGGCGTATCTCTCCGCCCGGCCGCTGGACGTGGAGGAGGTTCTGACCACCCTGGGCTTGCAGGAGCACAAGTACAAGTACCCCAACCAGCTCTCCGGCGGACAGCAGCAGCGGGTGTCCATCGGCAGGGCGGTGGTGAAAAACCCGGACATTCTGCTGTGTGACGAGCCCACCGGCGCCCTGGACTACAAGACCAGCAAGGAGATATTAGGGCTGATCGAGAACTGCAACCGGAAGTACGGCACCACCGTCATCATGGTGACACACAACGAGGCCATCAGCCAGATGGCGGATCACGTGATCCGACTGCGGGACGGCGTGGTGCGCCACAACACCATGAACCAGACCAAGCGGACGGCGGCAAAGCTGGAATGGTGAGGGGGCGGCAGCATGAAAAACCCTCTGATGAAGCGGATTCCCAAGGAGCTGGCCACGGAGTGGCACAAATATCTGGTCATCATCATCTTCATGGTGGTGATGATCGGCGTCATATCCGGCATGTACGTGGGCCACGACAGCATGCTGGTGGCGGTGGCCGACGGACGGGAGACGCTGGCGCTGGAGGACGGCTCCTTTGAACTGAAGAACGAAGCGTCGCCCGAACTGCTGGCCGCCATCGAGAGCGGGCAGCGGGCCGACGTGCGGCAATATTACATTGACAAGGCCACGGCGGAGGCGGACGAGGAGGTGGCGGAGGCCATCGAAAAAGAGCTGCGCGATACCGTCCGGGGCGAAATCGAAAAGGCGGTGCGGGCCCAGTGCGCCGCGCTGGGCATCACCGACGAGGCAGTGGTGGCCGCCCAGGTGGATGCTGTCATAGAGAGCCGATTTGACGACGCCCTGGCGGAGGCTCGGGAGACGGAGTCATACCAAAAGGCGGCGGCGGAAGCCTACGACGAGGCACACAAGGCCGTCATTGAGGCGGTGGACGAGGAATGGGATGAGATCGCGGAGCGGTACCATTTGAATGACGACTTCTCCCCGGTGCCGGTGACGCTGTACGAGAGCTTCTACCACGACGAGCCGGAGGACGATGACGGCGACGGAACGCAGGACGCCACCATTCGGGTATTCCCCTCGGACGCTGCGCTGAACCGCGCCTCCTTCCTGGCGGGGCGGGCCCCGGAGCGTGACGATGAGATCGCCATCGACCGGATGCACGCTGACAACGTGGGGGTGACGGTGGGGGACGCCATTACCGTGGGCGGCCGGGAGTTCAAGGTGGTGGGCCTATTGTCCTACGTCCACTACCTCACCCTCCACCAGTCCAACACGGACTTGATGTTTGACGCCTTTGGCTTTGACGTGGGCATGGTGACCCCCGGGGCCTTTGACGCCCTCCCCTCCCGGCTTCATTACAATTACGCCTGGCAGTATCGCAGCGAGGCGGCGGACAAGGTGGCGCTGGCGGAGGACGGAAACCACCTTTTGCAGGTGGTGATTACCCAGGCGCTGGTGCACGACGGGGAGATCGAGGACTTCCTGCCGGAATACACCCGGCAGGCCAGCAACTTCGCCCCCTCCGACATTGACGGCGACACCACCGGCACCACCATTATGTGCTACATCCTCATCGGCGTGATTGCGTTCATCTTCGCCATTACCATCAGCAACACCATCGAAAAAGAGGCCGCCGTCATCGGCACGCTGCGCTCCTCCGGGTACACCAAGGGGGAGCTGGTGGTGCACTACATGACCATGCCGGTGATTGTGACGGTGATAGGGGCCATCGTGGGCAACGCGCTGGGGTACACCGCCCTCCGGAAGGTGGCGGTGGACCTGTACTACAACAGCTACAGCCTGCCCGCCTGCGAGCCGGCTTTCAGCCGGGAGGGGCTTATCAAGACCACCATCATCCCGCTGGTGCTGATGTTTTTCATCAACCTGTTCGTGATTTTGCGGCGGCTGCAGCTCTCCCCCCTCCAATTCCTGCGGCGGGAGCTGCGAAAGCAGCGGCGGGCCAAGGCACGGCGGCTGCCGGCGTGGTCGTTTTTGCGGCGGTTCCGGCTGCGGGTGCTGCTGCAAAACGGCAGCAACTACGCGGTGCTGATTTTCGGCGTGATTTTTATTGAGCTGATGCTGTGCTTCGCTTTCGGGCTGCCGGATTCCCTGACCCACTACGGTGAAAAGGCGCCGGAGATGATGTTCGCCGACTACCAGTACATGCTAATGGACAGCAAGGACGCGGACGGTAACGTGATTACCACCGCCGAGCCCACCGCGGAGCGGTTTTCCAGCGTGGAACTGCTGTACGGCAAGGACGCGGCGGCGGCCTTTGCGGGCCGGGGCTCCGGCGGCGACGAGACCGTGACGGTGTACGGCATCGCCCAGGACAGTGATTACATCACCCTGCCCCACGACCTGGCGGCGGGCGAGGTGCTGATTTCCTCCGCCTTCCGGGATAAGTTCGGTCTGTCCGTTGGGGACGCCATCACCCTCCACGAGGAGTACGCCAACCGGGCATACACCTTCACCGTCCGGGGCGTGGTGGACTACGACGGCGGCATCGCAGTATTCATGGAAAACGGCGGCTTCAACGGTGTTTTTGACCGGGAGGCGGATGGATTTAACGGATATCTGTCCCGCAACGCCATCACCGACATCGACGAAAAGCAGATCGCCGTGGTCATCACCCAGGAGGACATCACCAAGGTGACGCGGCAGCTGATGCACTCCATGGGCCAGTTCTTCGGGGTGTTCAAAATCGCCATGGTGGTGCTGTCGGCGGCGCTGATCTACCTGCTGGCCAAAATCATTATTGAGCGCAACGAGAAAAACATCTCCATGGTGAAGATTCTGGGCTTTGGTAACGGGGAGATTGCCTCCCTCTACATCCTGCCCACGGCACTGGTGGTGACGGTGTTCGCCCTGGTCAGCTTTGTGGTGGGGTACTTCCTGATGATATGGATTTTCCGGATATTCATGCTGCAGATGGACGGCTACTTCGCCTTCTACATGGCGCCGGCGTCCATGGTGCTGTCGGTGGTGTATCTGCTCATCGGCTACGGCTTCGTGTCGGTCATCGACTACCTGCGCATCCGGCGGATCCCCACGGATACGGCGCTGAAAAATATGGATATGTGATTTTGGCGCAAAAGGGCCTGTTGCAAAACGCGGTTTTTAGCCCGAATCAATCGTCTAAAAAGTTATGGGGAGCTGCCTGATTTGCAGTTCCCCATAACTTTTACATTGAATTGATTTTTGAAATTCCTATTTTGCAACAGGCCCTTTCTAATAGAGATCACTTTTCGCCCGACACGATGGCCTGGGCACGGGCCAGGGCGTCGTCGATGTGGGGGCAGAAGTTCTCTTGGCCCAGCTTGGCGTCGTAGCCTGCCTTGTGCATCACCTGCATGGGCTGCTCGTTGACGTGGGACAGCACCAGCTCCACGCCCCGGCGGCGGCAGGTGTCATACAGCAGCTCCAGATGCTGCATGGCGGTGGCGTCGATGGTGGACACGCTGCGCATCCGCAGCACCAGGACGCGGGTGTCGTCCTTGGGGGTGATTTGCAGCAGCTTGCCGGCGGTGGCGAAGAACAGGGGGCCGGAGATCTCGTAGACCATGGTGCGGTCGGGAATCTGCCGCAGGGAGATGCTGTCAGGGTCGTTCTCCGGGTCCACCTCTTTCCAGCCCTGAAGCTGGGTGACGTCGCTCATGCGGCGCATGAACAGCAGCGCCGCCAGTACCACGCCCACCTCGATGGCCACCACCAGGTCGAACACCACCGTCAGCACAAAGGTGATGACCAGCACCAGAATGTCGCTCTTGGGGGCGGACTTGAGCTGCTTCACGAAGCCCCGCCAGCCGCTCATATTATAGGCCACCTGGAACAAAATGGCGGCGATGCAGGGCATGGGGATCAGCTTGGCCAGGGGCATGAGGAACACCACCACAATCAGCAGCGTGACGGAGTGCACCATGCCGGACACGGGGGTGCGGCCGCCGTTCTTGATATTGGCGGCGGTGCGGGCGATGGCGCCGGTGGCGGGGATGCCGCCGAAGGCCGCCGAGCCGATGTTGGCCACGCCCTGGGCCACCAGCTCCATATTGGGCCGGTGGTGGGAGCCGATCATGCCGTCAGCCACCACGGCAGACAGCAGCGACTCCACCCCCGCCAGCACGGCGATGGTGACGGCGTTGGAGAGCTGGGCGCGGACGGCGGCGAAGGAGAAGTCGGACAGGCGCAGCGTCAGCACAGGCAGACCGGCGCGGATGTCGGTGAAGGACTTGCCGATGGTGTTCACGTCCAGGTGCAGCAGCTCCACCGCGGCGGCGGTGACCACCACGGCGATGAGGGAGCCGGGAATCTTCTTGAAAAACCGGGGCCATACAATGAGGATCACCAGGGCCACCACGCCGATGAGGACGGCCTGGAGGTTGACGGTGTTCAGGTTGGCAAAAATGGCCTCCACCTTCTCCGCCGTCTCAATGGGCTTCTCGCCGTGCTGATAGACGATGCCGGTGAAATCCTTCACCTGGCCGATGAGCAGCGTGACGGCGATGCCGGCGGTGAAGCCGGCGGTGATGGTGTTGGGAATGTATTTCAGAAGATTGCCGAAGCGGAACAGGCCCATCAGCACCAGCATCACGCCTGCCAGCACAGTGGCCACCATAAGGCCCTGGGTGCCATCCTTGGCCACGATGCCCGCCACGATGGTGGCAAAGGCGGCGGTGGGGCCGGCGATCTGTACCCGGCTGCCGCCCAGGAACGCCACCAGGAAGCCCGCCACGATGGCGGTGTAGATACCGGCCTCAGGGCCTACGCCGGAGGCGATGGCCAGGGCGATGGACAGGGGCAGGGCGATGATGGCCACGATGACGCCCGCCACCAAATCCTTGACCAGCTGGGCGGCGGTATAGTTCTTCATAACGGAAAACAGCTTGGGGGTCAACCACTCCATGTGCAATCTCTCTTTTCTCTCATTGAATGTGCAGCGGGGCGAAAACGGTCCCGAACAAGCCATAACTGTACCATTTTATGGGGATAATGTCAATCTTTTTGGGGATGGCGGGGTACGGGCCGCCGGCGCCAGTGACGGCCCGCGAGGTACGAGCGGCTGCCGGAACCAGTGCCCTTGGGGTAGGCGTCGGCCCCTACGGTGGGGACGGGGACGGGTGGCGTTCGTTCGGCCGGGGTGGTCATCGCCCCCTCATCCGTCACGGCCTATGGCCGTGCCACCTTCCCCCCGAGGGGAAGGCGGGCGATTCTTGAATCGCCCCTACGGCGGGAGACGATACCTGCTGCCATGCAACCGGCCTTAGTGATACATGCTGCCTGGGCACGGCGGGCCGGGGTCGTCCCGCCCTACATCCGTCCCCGGCGGGGGTGGCGGGACACATGGCGCCAGCGACACACCGCGAAGAATGAGCGGTATGTGGAGCCAGTGCCCTTGGGGTAGTCCCGCCCTACGGTGGAAGATGGTGGCGGAAAATGGGCCGGGGCGGGGGTTATTCTGCGGGGATGAGGGGCAGGAGGCGGGATTTCAGCAGCTGGTAGCGGGCGAATTTGTCGCCGTCGGCAAAATGGACGCTTCTATCCTGCTCCGTGCGGTCGTTGAAATCCGGCGGATTGTCGCCGAACTGCTCGCTGGTGAGGTCGAAGACGCAGCCCGATACCTCGTTGAAGCAGTGGACGCCGCCCCCCGGCAGGGGCACGCCCCACACCTTGCCGCCCCAGAGATCCTGCATGAGGAAGGCGGTGATGGAGCACTGGCCCAGGGTGTTGTTTTTGGGCGACCAGTCCTTGCGCAGGGCCGGGGCGCAGGTCTCGGCGCACCAGGCGCGGGAGAACAGGTCGTAATAGTCGCAGGGGGTGAGGCCGCGGGAGTCGCGGATGTCGGCGGTTTCCCAGCCGTAGAAGCCATAGGACATGAGGGAACACTCCTTTCGGATGATGGTTTTTCGCCTTATATTGTACCACGCCGGACGGCGGCGTGGCAACTGCGGGCGCAGAAAGGGATTGTTGCAAAATGGAAGTTTTGCAGCGATCCCTTTTTTGCTTGGAGGTTGTGTTATCGGCTTTGTCTTTGCGGGGTTTTTTTGCGCGCCCTGGGGAGGATGAGCGCTGTTGCGATCAGGGCGGCGAGCATCGCGGAGAGCCAGAGCGCCGGGCGGCTTTCGTCCCCGGTTTGGGCTGAGGCGGCGGTCTGATCCGTCACGGGGTGGGCGGGTGACGGAGCTGTCGGCTGCTGCGCCGCAAAGGTATAGGTGAAGCTGGCTGCGCCGCTGATCACGGCGCCGCCGGGGTCGGAGCTCCACGCGCCGCCCCCATAGCCATGGGAGGCGATCATGCCCGCCGGAATCTGCGACGGGCTCTGTCCGTCCGCAACGGCCTCGGTTTTGGGCGTTGTCGTTCCGTCTGCCCACGTGCCGTTCACCACGATGTAGGTGACGGTATATTTTGTCACAGGCGCGCTCCCGGCTTTCACCTCCACCTCGTAGGTATCGGTAAATCCCTTGTACGTCACGGTCAGGGTCTGCTTGCCCAGGGTGCTGCTGTCAAAGCCGGAGATCATATCCCCTGTGACGGCTACGGTTTCGTTGGCGCCGCCGAATTTGGTGACGTCCAGCGTCAGGCCGCTCACGTCCAGCGCCTCGCCCTCGGTATATGCCTTTTTGGCGGAGTCGCTGTTCAGCGAGATGGCCGTGACACTGTTGACTACCGTGAAAACGAAGCTGTCGGCGCAGTGGGCGTAGGTGTCAGTACCGGCAAAGGTGAAGGTAAGGGTATGGTCGCCCAGGCCAAGGGGCGTTTGCGCGGTATTGGGGATTTGCAATACATAACAGTTGGACTGTGACACGTAATCGAAGGGTATCGCATCAGCGTTGTCCAGCGTAACGCCGATCAGCTGCGCCAGCGTCGTAAGCGCATCGCCCACGTCTCCGCCCTTGAGCGTGAAGTAAATGACGGCGCTTTCGTCATCGGGGCAGCTGCTTTGCCCGGCGAAGGTGAAGCCGGTCTCCTTCTTGCACCTCGCCGTCGCCGTCACGTCGGAGGCGGGCATGGTGAAGCTCCAGGAGTTGACGGGACTGCCGACGCCGTTGGGGATGATGCTGACCGGTCCGCTTTGATCCGTCAGGGAGAACGTATCCCGGACGTATCCGCTTTGGGGCGTCCATGTGACCGTCAGCTCGTCCCCTTCCGCTGCGCGCGTCACCGCGCTGTCGTTTCTCATAAAGGTGACCGTCCCGCCCTGTCCAGGATCGACCGCGGCGCTGAGGGCGTACTCTTTCACGAATTTTGCGTAAACCGTCGTCTCTGCCGTGATCTCCCGATCGAAGTCAAAGGCCGCGGTTAAGGCCGCGTCTTCGTACCAGCCCTCGAAGCGATAGCCCTCCTTCGTCGGGTCGGGATCCGGCCTTGTCGCCTTATCGCCGATATTCGCCTTCTGCGCGAGGGCGGTCAGCACGGTGTCGCCGTCCCGGAATGTGACGTTGCGGGGCGGGCCCAATTCCTCGCTGTTGATTTTCAGTATGAACTGCCGGAATGCGGTTCCCTTCTCATTCTCCGCCTTTACGGTAAAGATATAGGTGCCCCACGTCGTCGGGGTGCCGCTGATCTTTCCGTCCTCGGACAGCGTAAGTCCATCCGGCAAAGAGCCGTTCACGACAGACCACGTTACGGGCGCGTCCCCATCCGCCGTCAGCGCATGCTCATACTCCAGTTGCTCTACGCCGTTGGCAAGCGACGCGGTCTGCATGACGGGGGCGCCGTCTTCGTGCTGTACGAACTTCGCCGTGACGGTTTCGTCTCCCCAGCCCATGTATTTCTCATACACCGTATGGTAGGACAGCACCTGACCGCCCGGATTGACCCAGCCCGCAAAATCATAACCGCTGCCGGGCACTGCGGTCAGTGTGTAACGCATACCCTGTTGATACGTTCCGCTTCCCGTCACGGCGCCGCCCTCGACAGGGTCTGCCGCTGCCGTTACGGTAAAGTACTGCAGCACCACAAGCCGGGTTTTGAAGGACGCCGAGCCCTTCGCGTTTGTCGCCGTTATCGTGATGTCCGTCCACGTTCCCTGGATTTCCGGCGTGCCGCTGATGACGCCGTCGGCGCTTAACGTCAGCCCGGGAGGATATTCCCGGGCGGCGCCCCGCAGCCCCTGGCTCCACGTCCAGGTGATGGGCTCGTCTCCCGTTGCCTGCAGCGCGCAGCGGTATGGGTCTCCCGCAGTCCCCATCGGCAGATCTGTCGGCGTGGCGGTGATGACCGGGATGCCCGGCGCCTCTTTGAACACCACTTTCACAACCGTGTCGGACGGGGGCATGGTGAAGGAATACGCCTGACCGGAAACCGGGATGGAGCAGGTGTTTCCGTTCCACGTATAGGAGATGGATTCGATGGCGCAGCCTGCCGCGGGGACCGCCTGGAATGTCATCGTCTGATCTGTCTGAAGCATGGTGGCCGTGCCAACGCCAAAGAGCTTCACATCGCCTTTCGACGCGTCAAAATCCGCGGTCACATCATGATATTCCGCCGCGAAGGCCACCTCCACCCTGATTGGCGCGTCCGGCATGACGAAGGGATAATAGGCGGACATTTCGCC
The DNA here is from genome assembly GCA_902765025.1 of Oscillospiraceae bacterium. GTDB lineage: Bacteria > Bacillota > Clostridia > Oscillospirales > Oscillospiraceae > Vescimonas. The sequence continues at coordinate 13,012 of CACWYC010000030.1, read as the reverse complement.
CAAAGCGACCTGCGCGTTGTCCGTTACGTTTGTTACGGTCACCCCCTGCACCCGATAGCCTTCATCCGGCGCGAAATAGACTTTGAGCTGCAACCCCGCAGGGGCGTCTCTTCTTGCCTCGGCGTTTGCCATTGCGGCTATTTTGGCCGATCCCTTCCCCGCTGTGATCACGGTGGTGACCTTATGCGCAGAGGTTTCCATGAAGGTCACCCGAAGCGTTACGGCCTCCCGGGGCATGGCGAAACAATAGTATTCCGACGTTCCGTCATAGCTGCTCATGGAGAGCGCATCTTCATCGCCGCTTTGATACACCAATTTGACGCTCTCCACGGCCCGTTTGTCCGTCGTCACCTTCACCGTCACGCTGTCGTCGAAGGGGATATCCGGCACCGTGACCGTCTGGCTGCCGTGGTCGGCGCTGAGCGCCGTACTGCCCTCCACTTCCACCGTATCATGGCTTGCGCTGTCCGTTCCCTGCAGGGCCAGCGTCACGCTGTTTCGGATATTCGAATAAACGCCGTCGGAACAGCGCACGTAGTTGTCCTGCGGCATATTGTTGTACCCGCTGACGTTCTGCCACTCCGCTTTGGTGCCGGGATAAACAAACGCCTTCAGATAGGGGCAGCCGCAGCCGCTTCCGGCCCAGGAAATATGGGTCAGGCTGGACGGAAGGTATACGGCGGTCAGATTCGCGCCATCGCGGAACAGGGTGGCATTGACGTGGGTGATGCCCTCCCCGATGATGATCTCCTCCAATGTGGTTTGCGATGTATACCAGGGCAGGTCCCAACTGTTTTCATAGTCCGGCAGGCTCCCCGTGCCCGACAGCACAAGTGTGCGCTCATACGTATAGATATCCCAGCGGTAGCCCTCCGCATTGCCCCCCATATCCGGCGGCGCGTTGCCGACGTCGATCCTGTATGCCGTGCCGTCGATCGTCGCGGTCAAATAGGCGCCGTTTGGCATCTGCTGCTGCCGGCACTGGACGCCCCATGCCCCGCTGCCGTTTTGTCTTGCTGTGATATGATACGGATGGCTCGACGTCAGATCCGTCAACTCGCCGTCGGGCAGGGCGATCTCCTGCCGGATGTCATCCATATTGATCCACGTGCTCCACGTATACCCAGCTCTGCCAAAGTCATAGTGCTTGCCGTTGTTATGGTAGCTCAGGCGCACAACATAGACCGAATCGGCGGGTGTGACGGCTGCGGCGGTGCCGTCAGGCTCTCCCCCGGCAAACGCGCGGACGGGGGCCATGCCCGCCAGCAGCAGGATCGCCAGCAGCAGGGAAAACAGGTTTCTCCTTTTCATATCGCGCACCTCGCTTTTCTTCTTTCTCCTACACTTTAACCGTGCCATTGCGGCGTCGGCTGGTTTTGGGGTGGGTGAGTCGGCGCCCCGGAGGGGGTTTATCAGGTTTTCCCCGGTCCGGGGCAGAACCCGAACGTCCGCCGCGGCCGCCTCGTTGCCCGCGGCGACTCAGGGGCGGGAATCGCGGAGCATGGTGTTTTCGGAGCTGACGGACAAGGTCACGTCATGGTCGGGCATGGTGAAGGTGAAGACATAGCCCCGCTGGGGGTCATAGCCCTGCTCCAGCGCCACGGCGTCGTCGTCCAAGGCGAAATAATACCGGGTATCCGTGGCGATCAGGTTGAAGTACACCGTCACCGTGTCGCCGGCGGCGTAGGCGGTCTTTCGGCTCTCGAAGCCGTAGCCGTCATAATTGAGCCGATACTGCTTCTTGCCGCAGCCGAAGAGAGAGAACATCATCATCGCCCCCAATAGTAGAATAACAATACCTTTTCCGCGCTTCATCGGCCTGTCACCTCCGCTGTTTTCCATTATATAGTACGGCATGGGGGCGGGGGCTGTCAACGCCCTTTCCACGGCGGGCGGCGGCGTGGCAACTGCTGGCACAGAAAAACGGGAGCCGAAGCTCCCGTTTTTTTGATGCTTTGGGTGGGGGTCGCCCCCTTATCCGTCAGCTTCGCTGACAGCTTCTCCCCAAGGAGAAGGCACGATCAGTCTTCTTTCCGCTTTTTGCCCATGTAGCCCAGGCCCAGGGTGGCGCTGACGGCCAGGGCGGCGTAGAGGACCACACCGGGGTCGCCGGTGGTGGCGGACAGCACCGTGCTCTCGGTGACGCCGTTGGCGGTCACGCGATAGGTGGCGGTGGCGGTCTTGGCGCCGTCGGTCACCTTGATGGTGTAGCTGCCCGGCTTCAGCGTGGCCAGGAACGACTCGGTGAAGTACACGCTGCCGCCCGTCACAGTGTAGTTGGCGGGGCTGACCACCACGCCGTTGAGCGTGACGCGGGCGATGTTGGTCAGGGGGGAGGTGACGGTCAGCTCAGCGGAATCATCCTCATAGATGGAGAACTCGGCGGTGGCGGTGGCGCCGTTATAGTTGGCGGTCTCCGGCACGGTGGCCTTCACCACATAGCGCCCGGAAGAGCTGGGCCTACGGTCGGTGAAGTTCTCGCTGCCGCGGCGGGCATAGGTGAACACCACGTCGGCCTCCTGGGGCACACCCTCCGTCACAGGCTCGCTGGCGTGGTAGCCCTCGGTCCAGTTCTTCATGGACACGGTGGGATTGATGTCGGCCTTGGCGATGGTGAACGATACGGGGGCGGTGGTGGCGCCGTTATAGTCGGTGCTGGTGGCCACGGTGGCCCGGGCGTAATAGGTGCCGGCGTCGGTGGGCGTGGCGGCGGTGTAGTCGCCCTGCTCCTTGTCGCTGTACGTCCAGGTCACGGCGCCGTTGCCCGAATTGCCGTCCACGGTGCCGGGCACAGGCTCATCGCCGTAGGTCCAGCCGCTCTGGGAGGCGGTGGGCTGGATGTCGGCCCGGGTGACGGTGAACTGCCAGCTATCGCCATACACTTTGGCAGCGGCGGCGTAGTTGTCGCCCTCGGTGACGGTGACGCCCACATAGTAGGTGCCCGCGTGGATGGGCTCCGCCTCGACGGTGCGATCGGCGTCGCTGTAATACTTGACGGTGACGGTGCCGGCGCCCTTCACGTCGGTGGCGGTGGCCACGGTGGCGGCCTTGGCCTGGCCGTTATACACCAGGTCGGTGGGGGTGGCGTAAGTAAAGTCGGCGGCGGTCAGGGCCCTCTTGGCAATGGTGAAGTCCGCGGTGGCGGCGGCGGCGTTATAGTTCCCGGTGGCAGCCACGGTGGCCTTCACGGTGTACTCGCCGGCATCGGTGGGCGTGGCGGTCTTGAAATCATCGCTGTCCTTGGCGGCGTAGGTGTAGGTCACGGCGCCGCCGGAGGTGTTGCCGCTGACGGAGGGCTGCTTGGCATTTTCGCCGTAGGTCCAGCCTTCAATGGACACGGTGGGGGTAAAGTCGGCCTTCTTGATCTCCACGGTCACATCGGTGGGGGTGGAGTAGTTCTGCTGGCCCACATAGGCGCGGTACCAGACATGGTAGGTGCCGGCGTCGGTGCCGGTGGCCAGGGTGGCGCCCCAACTGCCGGTGGGGGCGGTGTCGGTGCCGGTGGCGTACTGCATGGTGCCCTCAGCGGCGGCGCCGGCGGTGGTGAGGGTCTGGGGCTGGCCGGTATAGGTCAGGTCATTGGCCTCCGGCGCGGTCTCCACCGCCGCGGGGGCGATGGTGAGGGTCAGCTTCATGCCGTAGCTGTCCGCCAGGGTGGTGATCTTCAGGGTGCTGGGCGCGGAGGGGTTGAAGGTGTCGGTCCCCTTCAGGCGCTGGTAGAGGACGTACTCCGTGCCGGGCAGCAGGTTCTCAAAGGTGGTGCCGTTCTGCCAGGTCTGGCCGTCGATGCTGTACTCGCAGCCATCGGCGGTCTCCAGGGTGGCGGAGAACTTGTCCACCGTCTTGGCCACGGGGGCGGCGGGGGCCGCCTGTTCGCCCTTGCCGATCTCAAACTGCCAATTCTCGCCGAACACCAGGTCGGCGGCGGTGTAGTCCTCGCCCTCGGCCACGGTAACGCCCACATAGTAGGTGCCCACGTCGGTGGGGGTGGCCTCGACGGTGCGATCGGCGTCGCTGTAATACTTCACGGTATAGTTGCCCATGCCCGTCACGTCGGTGGCGGTGGCCACGGCGGCGGCCTTGGGGCTGCCGTTATAGGCCAGGTCGGTGGGGGTGGTGAAGGTGAAATCACCGGCGGCGGGGGTATACTTGCCGATGGTGAGGGTGAGGGTCATCTCGGGGTTCGTTCTCAGCCTCAGCACCAGATGGAGGGTGCTCTCCTTCTGGATATTGTAGTCAGCCAGGGTTCTGTTGTCCTCCAGTTGCTTGCCGGCAAAAATCAGCCTTTGCTGGTCAGGGGGGATGCCCTCTTTATCCTGGATCTTGGCCTTGACGTTCTCGATGGTGTCGGAGGGCTCCACGTCCAGGGTGATGGTCTTGCCGTCCAGGGTCTTGACAAACAGTTGCATGGCGAAAGCCTGATTCACCAGCAGGCACACCAGCAGCGTTGCGCAGAGGAGGTTCCTCAGCGTCTTTTTCAGCGTGCGCTTCATGTTTCACATCCTTTACGGTCTCATCGGGCTTATCGGGCCGCGATGGTGAGTTGTATTTCCGCTCCGTTGAGGGGCGTTTCGTCTTCCAGGGAATAGCACTGATACCGCAGCGTGGCGCCGTACTCCCCTGCCGCCAGGGGCCGGGTGAGGACGATGGAGGTGAAAGCCTCGCCGGGGCCGATGGCCCGGCCCTCCCAGAGGGTCTCCCCATCGTCCAGCGTCAGGGTCATGACGAAGGTGCAGGCGTTCTGGGGCGGGTTGGTGAGGTACACCTCCTGGACGGCGCTGTCAGCGGTGAAGACCAGCCCCTCATAGCCGGGGATGGCCAGGCTGCCGCTGTCTACCGGGGCGGCGGGGGCGAAGCGCTCCACGGTGTCCGTGGGGCCGGACTTGCCGCAAGCCATCAGCAGCAGCGCCAGGGCCAGGGCAGTGATGATAATGATGGATTTTTTCATAGGCGTATCAGGGCGTCAAGCGGGCTCGACAAGAGTGTACTTGCCGGGTGTCGGATCAATCTCCAGATCATAATCCACCAGCTTCCAGTTATCGTACAAGCGGTAATTATAGGTAATGCCCAAGGCTTCGTTGATGTACTGCTCGCCCTTAGCGTCTTCGAAGACGCCCAATTCGTTGCTGAAGCTCCAGCCGGTGTTCTCCGGGTGGTTCTGGATGGCCTGCTTCCAGGTCTCGCCGGGCACGTAGTAGATGTATACGTCCACATCAACAGTACCCATTTTCTCGCTGTCCCACACTTTCGCAATGACGGTCAGCTTCTGCAGCGCGGGGGCCTCCTCCACCTGGGCGGTGAAGGTCACGGTGTCGGTGTAGGTGCCGGGGCGGGCGCTGTTGTAGTCGGTCTCGCTGACGATGACGCCCATGGGCTGGGTGGCGGGGTCGTCGTCCAGGGCGGTGAAGGTCCAGGTGGTGGTGGGCTGGGTGTCGGTGGCGGTGGCGGCCAGGTAGTAGCCGATCTGACCCTTGCCCTCACACACCAGCGCGAAATCGTCGCCGGAGGCGGCGGTGACGGTCAGCTTCTTGCCCTTGGCCAGCTCGCCGGTGGCGCTCACGCCGCCGGTGGCGTTCCAGCCGGCGCCGGACACGGTGACGGCGGCGGGAATGGTGAGGGTGTAGGTGGAGTTGGTGATCTCATAGATATGGGCCCACTTCTGGGGGTGGCTCCCGGGGAAGGCCTTGGTGACCTTGACGGCGGCGCTTTCATTGTCACCGGCGTCCACGCGCAGGCCGGGGCCGATGACCACAGCGCCGTTTTGGCTGTTGACAGCCATGTCATTGGTGGCGCTGGCGGTCACGTCGCCGCCGGTAATGGTCACGTCGCCGTTCCAGGTCATAATGCCGTAGGTCTGGCCGGTGGCCTCCACGGCGCCGCCGGAGATGGTGACGGTCTCGTTGGCAAAGATGGCCGCGGAATCTGCGGAATCGATCTTCACGCTGCCGCCGGAGATAGACACGTTACCACCGCTGATGCCTTTTTTGATGGTCACATCGCCGCCGGAGATAGACACGTCATAATTAGCGTTGATGCCGTTTTTGATGGTCAAATCGCCGCCGGAGATAGACACCGTAGCGACGTTGATACCGGTGAAGCCGGATTCTGTGGTCACGGTGCCGCCGGTGATAGCGAGGCTGGCATTGGGACCACTAATGCCGCATATCATCCCGGAGTTGGCAGCCAGGGAGCCGCCATTCATCGTCATAACGGTCTCATTGAGGTTGATACCGAACATGTTGCCCTCGGCTGTCACTGAGCCGCCGTTGATGGTCACAGGTGCCTTTTCGGCACGGATGCCAATGTAAAGTCCCGTTACGCTGGCGTTTACTACGCCGCCGTTGATGGTCAGGGAACCGTTTTTCACATCGATGCCTGCGTAGCCGTTTCCATCGTCGGCGCCCATAGTGGCGGTCACTTTACCGCCGTTGACGGTAACGGCGCAGCCATCTGCCAGGATAGCGGAACCCTTCTGGGCGGTGGCTTTCAGGGCGCCCGCGTTCTCGCCGGTGCTCTGGGCGTAGACGGTGAGGGAGCCGGAACCGCTGTTCGTGATGGCGTTGCCATCCTCGGTGACACTGTTGACGGTCAGCGTGGCGCCGTCGCAGAGGATGAGACGCACGTCGCCGTAGAAGGTGACGGTGTTATCAATGGTCACGTCCTCCTGGACCACGTACCAGGTGGTCTCGCCCGCCGTGCCACAGGTGACGGCGTCGGTGTAGGAGGCCACCGGGGTGTAGTCCGTGCAGGTGGCGGGGGTGTAGGTCACCGCATGGGTGGTATCATCCACCTGGGCGTCCAGGTAGGTGACGGGGGTGGTGGTACCGTCGGAGTAATCCACCGCCGTCCAGCCTTCGGGGATGCCGCTGGGGCTGTCGGTCGGCCAGTCGGTCATGCCGGGGGCCTTGGTAAAGGTTCCGGTGGGGGCTACGCCCTCGAGCCAGCCCGCTGTCGCTTTTCTTGCGGAAATGTCCGTGGCCAGGCAGGTCACGGCGTTCAGGTTGTTGCAGCCAGAGAACATATAGCAGTAGCATGCGAATTCCAGGGTAGTGGCAGGCAACTCCGGCGCCGTGGTCAGGCTGGTGCAGTTCTGGAACATACCGTTGTAGCACATCTCTGCCAGGGTGGTGGCAGGCAGGGCCGGCGCCGTGGTCAGCTTGGCGCAGCCATTGAACATACCCGAGTAGCAGGCCTCTGCCAGGGTGGTGGCAGGCAGGGCCGGCGCCGTGGTCAGCTTGGCGCAGCCATTGAACATACTCGAGTAGCACATATCTGCCAGGGTGGTGGCGGGCAGCTCCGGCGTCGTGGTCAGGTTGGCGCAGCCATCGAACATAGACGTGTAGCAGCCCACTGCCAGGGTGGTGGCGGGCAGGGCCGGTGCCGTGGTCAGGCCGGTGCAGCCAAAGAACATACCCCCGTAGCACATAGTTGCCAGGGTGGTGGCGGGCAGCTCCGGCGCCGTGGTCAGGCCGATGCAGCCAGAGAACATATTCGCGTAGCAGCTAATTGTCAGGGTGGTGGCGGGCAGCACCAGCTTTCTGTCGGGGTGACTAAACAGGCAAGCATTCCCCTCAAAAAAACTGTAGAAGGCGTTCTCCTCCGTCAGGGCAGTGGCACTGGCGAAGCCCGTGGCATTTATCAGGCTCATGATATTGCCGTAGATATAGCATTGGGCCGTGCCGCCCGAAATAGTGGTGTACTCATAGCAGTCAGCGGTACCGTAGAAGGCCACCTTGTCGCCCATGGATACGTTGATGGCGGTCGTCGGCACGTCCTGCTTGTTGCCGCCGTTGATGGAATACTGCATACCGTCCTTGGGCTCTGTCACGACGATGGTACCGCCCGTTTTGGCCTCAAGGGTCAGAGGGGTCTCCAAATCGGAGGGGGTAGCGGGAACGTCGGTGGGGGTGGGAACGTCGGTGGGGGTTGTGTCGGTGGGGGTGGTGGTGTTGATCGCCACATTCCCCAGCGAGATAGGGCCATCTGCCTGGGCCGTTACGGTGACGGTGGGGAGCAGGGTCAGCACCATCACCAGGGCCAGCAGAACGGTTATGGTTTTTCGTATCGTTTGCTTCATGTGGTTTCCTCCTGTCGTAATTGGGATACGCCGCGGATGGCGGCGGAAAAGAGTTTGCGGGGGTGGGGCGGTGCGCCCTTTTCGTAGGGCGCGACGACTACCCCAAGGGCACTGGTTCCGGCAGCCGCTCGTACCTCGCGGGCCGTCACTGGCGCCCGGCGCGCCGTTTGCGGCGGCGAGGATGATAAACGGTTCGTTGGTTGCAGGCGGTTGTGGGTGCCGTTTGCCGTGCAACCGGCCTTAGGGGTTGTTGTTACCGGGGTTCGGGCCGCCGGGGGCGGCGGCCCCTACGGTGGGGCGGGGCCAGGTGCCGTTTATTCGGGCGGGGTGGTTGGCGGGACACATAGGTCCCGCCCTACGGACGGTCATCGATGCCGTTTGCCGTGCAGCCGGGCGGGGTGGGTGTCGCCCCCTCATCCGTCACGGCCTGCGGCCGTGCCACCTTCCCCCCCAGGGGGAAGGCCGGGCCGCCGGGGTTAACTGCCTTGGTTGTGGTCGAAGAGCCTGTACTCGGCTTCGCCGTCCACCGCGTCTCCGGGATTTACCCCTCCGAAGTAGGAGTCTTTATCCTTTTTGGTCAGTTCGTACACATTCATATAGTACACCCGCGTGGGGAAATCGAGGCTATACGACCAGCCGCTGTTTTCGCTGTGGTTGGTAATGGCTTCCTGCCAGGTCTCACCATCGGCAAAGCAGAAGGCCACCTCACCATCGAGGCCCAGCTTGACGGAGATCGTCTTGGCCGCGTCCACCACCTTTACGGTGAAGGTGACGGTGTCTTCATAGGTACCGGCGGGCATATCGGTGTAGTCCTCCACGATGACGCCCATGGGCAGGGTCTGGGCTTCGGCGGTGACGCTGTCGAAGGTCCAGACGTCGGTGGGGGTGGCGTCGGTGGCGGTAGCCAGGGCGTAAGGAATCTTCTTTTCGCTGTTCAAGTTGTTCACCAGGGCGAACTCGCCGTCAGAGGAGGCCGTCACGGACAGGGTCTTGCCCTGGGGCAGCTCGCCGGAGGCGCTGATGCCGTCAGTGGCATTCCAGCCCGGGTTGGCGATGTTCAGCGCGGAGGGAATGGTGAGGGTGTAGGTGCCGAAGAGAGGGGCCGCGGGAGGCTCGGTGGCCTGGGCTGTTACGGTAACGCCCGGCAGCAGGGCCAGCACCATGACCAGGGCCAGCAGCGTGCCAAGGGTTTTTCGTATCGTTTGCTTCATGTGGTTTCCTCCTTTGTTTTCGCGCCGCCGGGGGCGGTGCGTGGTATGCGGTATGGGCGAATCTGCGTATTCCTCCCCGCATTTTAACGGATAACATTATAGCAGAAACGGACGAGGGTTTTCAATATTTATCTTGCTGTGACGGGAATTTTTCCAGGGGGATTGGGGGGCGGAGGCGCATAGCCTTCCCCTTGGGGGGAAGGTACCCCAGTTCGCACACTGGGGGGAATGAGGGGGCGGTTTTCCGGGAGGTTGCCGGTAGACGCCCCCTCATCCGTCGGCTTCGCCGCCACCTCTTGCCCACGTTGCGGCATCCGGTTCCCAGGCCCCTTGGGCCATGGTAACCGGGCCGCTGCCTTGCTGCGCCCTCGCTTCATCCGCCATCGGCGGCGCTTCGGGCGCAGCCCCCCGAGGGGAAGGCAGGGCGGGGCGGGATTTCTTTTTTCGGGAGGCGGTTGCCATTTGGGAAAAATCCGGTATAATGGGGAGGCGATTTTTGACGAAGGAGGCGGCGGCGATGCACTGGTATGACAATGCCGTTTTTTACCATATTTATCCCCTGGGGCTGACGGGGGCGCCGAAGCGGAACGATTACGGCGAGGTTGTTCACCGATTGGACACGCTGCTGCCCTGGGTGGCGCACATCGCCGCGCTGGGGTGCAATGCCCTGTACCTGGGGCCGGTGTTCCAGTCCGGCAGCCACGGCTACGACACCACCGACTACCGCACCGTGGACAGCCGTCTGGGCACCAACGACGATTTGCGCCGCCTGGTGGCAGCGTGCCACGGCAGGGGCATCCGGGTCATTCTGGACGGGGTATTCAACCACGTGGGCCGGGACTTTTTCGCCTTTCGTGACCTGCGGGAAAACCGGGAGCAGTCCCCCTACCGGGACTGGTTCTGCAACGTGAATTTTTACGGCAACAACGAGTATAACGACGGCTTTTCCTACGACAACTGGGGCGGCTACAACCTTTTGGTGAAGCTGAACCAGCGCAATCCCCAGGTGCAGCAGTACCTTTGCGACACCGTCCGGGGCTGGGTGGCCGAGTTCGACATCGACGGGCTGCGGCTGGACGCGGCGGACGTGCTGGACTTCGGCTTTATGCAGGTGCTGCGGCATCTGGCCGACCAGGTGAAGCCGGATTTCTGGCTGATGGGCGAGGTGATTCACGGCGAGTATACCCGGTGGGTCAACGGCGGGATGCTCCACTCCGTCACCGACTATGCGCTGCACAAGGCGCTGTATTCGGGCCACAACGACCACAATTATTTTGAAATCGCCCACACGGTGAAGCGGCTGCGAGACATGGGGCTGAACCGGCCCGGCGGGGCTAGGCTGTACAGCTTCGCCGACAACCACGACGTGGATCGCATCGCCAGCAAGCTGCAAAACCAGGCGAATCTGTTGCCGGTGTATGTGCTGCTGTACACCCTGCCGGGGATTCCGTCCGTCTATTACGGGTCGGAATTCGGCCTGGAGGGGCGGAAGCAGCGTGGCTCCGACGACGAGCTGCGGCCCGCCATCGACCTGAACGACTACGCCGACGCGGCGCTGTGGAACCCCTGGACGGGGCTGATCACCGCCCTGGGGCAGCTGCGGCGCAGCCTGTGCGCCCTATGGGACGGCGACTATCGGGAAATTCATCTCACCACGGGGCAATTTGTGTTCGCCCGGGAGAAGGATGGGCAGCGCGTTATCGTGGCGGTAAACAACGCTGACGGCGACGCCACGGTGCGCATCGGCGCCGGGGAGGGTGAAAAATACTTCGGCGCCCTGTCCGGGCAGGAGATTACGGCGGCGGAGGGCGGCGTCACGTTTACCATCCCCGGCCACGGCGGGGAGATATGGATTGGCGCAGGGGCGCTGGACGGAGAGACGGCGGCGCCCCGTGTACAGCCCGCGGCGGCCATTAAGGCGGCGGTGGCGGAAAAAGAGGCGGAGATTGCGAAACAGGCGGTTTCCCCTGCCCCGGCGGAGAACGCGGCGGCCCCTGCTGCCCCCTCCCCTGCCCCGGTGCCCAATAAGCCCTACGAGGAGATGACGGTGGCGGAATTGCAGAGCGCCATATTGGAAAAGCTGGCGAAAAACGGCCCCGTCACCGACCAAATGCGCCGGGACGTGGCAGACAACGTGTGGCACGACTCGCTGGTGAACTGGGTGAAGAGTTTTCGGTAAATAGGACGAAATATCGGAATGCAGTGGATTTTCCCGTTGCATTCCGATGTTTTTTCTGATATGATACCTTCGCCCCCGCGGGGGCCGACAGTTCATTGGTACCTTCCTGTCGCAGACAGCGCTTTGCTGTCTGGTGCAAAACCGGGACCACCTTTGCCTGGGGCCTTTTTGGGGGCTACGGGCGGCGTGGCTTTGCGTTTTGCGCAAGGCCATTTTTTTTACCCCAAAAAAGGAGTTTTCCATGTCCAACGAATTGCTTTTTATCCTCACGGTGCTGATCTACCTGGGGTGCGTGCTGCTGTTCTACCGGCTGTTCGGCAAAAACGGCCTGTTCGCCTTTGCCATCTTCGGCACGCTGCTGGGCAACATCGCCGTGTGCAAGAATATCGACCTGTTCGGCGTGGCCACCACGGCGGGCAGCGTGCTGTACGCCTCCACCTTCCTGGTGACGGACATCCTGTCGGAAAAATACGGCAAGAAGGACGCCTCCCGGGCGGTGGCTTACAGCTTCGCGGTGATGGTGCTGTGGATGGTGGGCACGCAGCTCATTCTGTGGTTCACCCCCAACGGCAACGATTACATTGACGGCAGTTTGCGCTTGGTGTTCGGCCTGGTACCGCGGATTACCATTGCCAGCCTGGTGGGCTTTATTTGCAGCCAGAACATCGACGTGTTCCTGTACCATTACATCTGGCGCAAGACCGGCGAGGGCCGGGGCAAGCTGTGGCTGCGGAACAACGGCAGCACCCTTTTGAGCCAGCTGGTGGACACGGTGCTGTTTACCACGCTGGCCTTCTGGGGCGTGTACCCCCGGAACGTATTCATCAGCATTCTGCTGACCACGTATCTCTTCAAGGCCGTGGTGGCCTTTCTGGACACACCATTTATGTATCTGGCGCGGAGGATCTCGCCGCGCAGCGGAAAGGATGATTGACAATGCGGGAAAAGGAAAATTTGACCAAACTGGGCAGCGCAAAGACCGAGTATAAGACCGATTACGACCCCTCGGTGCTGGAATCCTTCAGCAACCGCCACCCGGGCAACGACTACTTTGTGAAGTTCAACTGCCCGGAGTTCACCAGCCTGTGCCCCATCACCGGGCAGCCGGACTACGCCACCATCATCATCTCCTACGTGCCGGATGAGCGGCTGGTGGAGAGCAAGTCGCTGAAGCTGTATCTGTTCACCTACCGCAACCACGGCGACTTCCACGAGGACGTGGTGAACACCATTATGAAGGACCTGATCGCGTTGCTGGACCCCAAGTATATCGAGGTGTGGGGCCGCTTTCTGCCCAGAGGGGGCCTGTCCATCGACCCCTATTGCAACTACGGCAAGCCCGGCACACGCTGGGAGCAGACGGCCTGGGACCGGATGCGGTACCACGACATGCTGCCGGAAAAGGTGGACAATCGGTAAGCGTTATATGGCAAAAAAGCACCCCTGCGGGCAATGTCATTAAGATAGTGGCATTGGCGGAGGACGGGAAACCTGAAGAAATGAGCACATCGGAAACGGTGTGCTCATTTTCATGAAAAATGGCAT
>CACWYC010000029.1 GCA_902765025.1 Oscillospiraceae bacterium | reverse complement strand
GTACGAGTCTCTGCACTTATGCGGTTGAACCGCCGTGTACCGAACGGTACGCACGGTGGTGTGAGAGGTCAGGGCTTATTCAGCCCCTCCTACTCGATTGTCGTTAATACCCCAGCGTTCTGTCCACCAGCCGCAGCAGAGGCAGCCCTTTGGCGTACCGCGCCAAATCCTCGCAGAACAGGGCCACGTCCCTGTCCCGTGTTACCGCCACGGAGAAGTTGCCGGCGCAGTGGGGGGTCAAAATGAGATGGGGCGCCGTCCACAGGGGGCTGTCCTCCGGCAGCGGCTCCGGCACCATCACGTCCAGCGCCGCCCCGGCGATGGCGCCAGCGGTCAGGGCCTCCACCAGCGCGTCCTGGTCGATGGCGGTACCCCGGCCCACGTTGACCACAATGGCGTTTTTCGGCAGCAGGGCCAGCCGCTCCCGGCTGAGTATCCCCGCCGTCTCCGCCGTGCCGGGCAGGGCCATCACCAGAATATCCGTCCGGGGCAGCACATCGTCCAGCGCCGTAAAGGGCAGGGTCTCGTCAAAGTCCGGGGCGGGCTTGCCGCTGCGCCGCACGCCGCAGAGATGGGCGGCCCCCATGGCCCGGAACCGCCGGGCCACATTGCTGCCGATGTCGCCGGTGCCCAGCACCGTCACCCGGCTGCCGTAAATGGAACCCATGGGCACCGGGGCGTGCCACTGCCGCCGCGCCATGCTCTGGGCGTACAGGGGGTACTGCCGCAGCAGCATCAGCGTCACCATCATCACGTGCTCGGCGATGGTGACGCCGTAGGCCCCGGCGGAGTTGGTGAGCAGCACCCCCGGATGGGCATACAGCCCCTCGTCCACGTAGTTGTCCACCCCGGCGAAGCTGGCGCAGAACCACCGCAGGGCCGTCATGTCTTTTAGCTGCGCGGGTCTTGGCAGGCCGTAAACGATCTCAGCTTCCGCCGCCTGTGCCGCCGTCAGATCGTCGGCGGTGGAGAAATCCACGGCAAAGCCCGTCTTTTCCGCGGCGGCGCGAATGGATGCGCGGTGATGCTCGTCCATAAACTGTTCCAGCACAAGGATTTTTCTCACGGTTTCGCCCCCTTATACATTATAATAATTGCCTTTCGTCAGTCAAAAGCTGCTCGGCGCAGCGCATGCCGTCGGCGGCGGCGGACAGGATGCCCCCGGCATAGCCCGCCCCCTCGCCGCAGGGGAACAGGCCCCGCAGGGTCGATTGGTAATCCTCACCCCGGGGCATCCGCACCGGGCTGGAGGAGCGGCTCTCCACCGCCGTCAGCACCGCGTCGGGGTGGGCAAAGCCCGGCAGCTTGCCGTCCAGCAGGGGCAGCGCCGCTTCCAGAGCTTCCGTCATCCAAGGCGGCAGGCAGTCATGCAAGTCGCACCACTTGACACCCCTGGTGTAGCTGGGGATGACCTGACCGGGCCCGGTGGAGGGCCGATGGAGCAGAAAATCCTCCACCCGCTGGGCCGGGGCCACGTAGTCGCCGCCGCCCAGGACGTAGGCGTTTGCCTCCAGCTGCCGCTGCAATTCATATCCCGCCAGGGGATGGGCAGAGGGGAAGTCGTCGGGGGTGACACCCACCAGCAATCCGCCGTTGATGTTCTCTCTGTCCCGGGCGTACTCGCTCATGCCGTTGGTGACGGCCCTGCCCGCCTCGCTGGCCGCCGCCACCACCTGTCCGCCGGGGCACACGCAGAAGGAGAACACCCCCCGGTCGCCTACGTGGCATGCCAGCTTATAGGTGCTGGCGGGCAGGCCGGGGTGGCCCGCCATGGCCTTGTACTGCTGGGCGTCCATGGCTGCCTGCCGGTGCTCGATCCGCACGCCCATGGCGAAGGGCTTGGCCTCCATGGGCACCCCGGCGGCGTAGAGCGCCTCCACCGTGTCCCGGGCGCTGTGGCCCAGGGCCAGGATGCACCGGCGGCAGGGCAGGGTATAGGCGCCCTGGGGCCCTGTCACCGTCAGGGCGGCGAGATGGCCGTCCTCCGTCTGGATGCCTGTCAGCTTGTGGCCAAATCGGATGTCCACCCCCAGCGACAGCAGCTCCCGCCGCAGATTTTGCAGCATGATGTGGAGATAATCGGTGCCCACATGGGGCTTGGCGTCATATAATATGGTCTCCGGCGCCCCCGCGGCCACCATCTCCTCCAGGATGAAGCGGTGGCGCACATCCCGGGTGCCGGTGTTCAGCTTGCCGTCGGAGAAGGCCCCGGCACCGCCCTCGCCGAACTGGACGTTGCACTCCGTGTCCAGCTCTCCGGTGCGCCAGAAATGGGCCACCTTTTCCTGCCGCTTTTCGGCGCATTGGCCCCGCTCCAGCAGAATGGGGGGCCGCCCGCATTTCGCCAGCACCAGCGCGGCGAAGAGCCCCGCCGGCCCGGCGCCCACCACCACCGGCGGCGCTTCGCGGGAGGGCGCGGCAGGGGGGAGGGCGTACCGCTCCGGGGCGTAGAGGGTTGCCTTTTTCCGGGGGCGGACGCCCTTGGCCAGCGCCACGGCTACGCTGTAAACGGTTTTCACCTCGCGCCGGGC
Source organism: Oscillospiraceae bacterium (assembly GCA_902765025.1). Taxonomy (GTDB): domain Bacteria; phylum Bacillota; class Clostridia; order Oscillospirales; family Oscillospiraceae; genus Vescimonas. Next base: position 15,936 of record CACWYC010000029.1, on the reverse strand, counting down.
GTCAATGGAGCGCCGCAGGATTTGGAGGGCCGTAATGTCCCCCGGCTTTACGCCCAGTGCTCTGGCCGCCCCCACCTTTAATTGGGCCGTGTCCTGCCCCGGGGTCAGTGTCAGGCCGTCAATGCGCAGCATGGCAATGTCTCCTCTCGTTCACAAAAAAAACACAATTCCGTCATAAGATTTTAACTCTCATTTCAGTTTTCGTGGTATAGTATGAATCATGTCAAGGATATCTTATCATAATGGCCTTTGAAAATAAAGGAGGAATCCGTATGTATAACGATGAATTCAAAGAGTATCACTACTCCCGCGGCGAGACGGCCCGGGATGACTACAGCCCCGTGGCCAGCGTGGAGGCTGCGCCCCAGGTGGAGCGGGGCCCCGCGCCCAAGCAGGGCCTGGGGGTGAAGGCGGTGGCCCTGGTGCTGGTGTGCGCCCTGGTGTCGGGCCTGTGCGGCTTCGGCGGCGCGGCGGCGTACGGCGCGTTCCACACCAACAAGACCTCCGTCAGCCAGGCTACCCAGACCGCCGAGGAGGTGGCCGTCACCGTCAAGCAGGTGGAGAGCGGCGAGATGATGACCCCCGCCCAGGTGTACGCCAGCACCGTCAACAGCGTGGTGTCCATCAACTCCACCGGCACGAAGTATAACGTCTTCGGCCAGCAGAGCCAGTCCTCCTCCAGCGGCACCGGCTTCATCATCACCGCCGACGGCTACATCGTCACCAACCAGCATGTGGTGGCAGGCGCCGACACCGTGCAGGTCACGCTGTACAGCGGCCAGACCTACGCCGCCACCGTCATCGGCGGCGACAGCGACTACGACGTGGCCGTCATTAAGATCGACGCCGCCGGCTTGCAGAGCGTCACTCTGGGCAGCAGCGGCAGCGTCAACGTGGGCGACACCGTGCTTGCCATCGGCAACCCCCTGGGGGAGCTGACCTTCTCCATGAGCCAGGGCATCGTGTCCTCGGTGAACCGCGCCATCAACGTGGACGGCACACCTTTTAATATGATTCAGGTGGATGCCTCCATCAACCCCGGCAACTCCGGCGGCCCGCTGATGAACCTGTACGGCCAGGTGGTGGGCATCGTGTCCGCCAAGTACAGCGAGTATTCCTCCACCACCGTGGAGGGCCTGGGCTTCGCCATCCCCATTGACGACGTAACCTCCGTCATCACCGAGATTATGGAGAGCGGCGCCGTGTCCGACAAGGCTTATATGGCCATCACCTGCGGCACCATGACTGCCGAGATGGCCGCCCAGTATCAGTATGATGTGGATACCGGCGTATTCGTGTACAGCGTGGTGTCCGGCGGCGCCGGTGAAAAGGCGGGACTGCAGATGGGCGACGTCATCACCCGGCTGAATGACACCGTCATCACCAGCCGCACCGACCTCACCGCCGCGCTGAAGAATTACCGGGCCGGTGACACCGCTACCTTGCAGGTGTACCGCGGCGGCAGCTATGTGGACGTGACCATCACCTTCGACGCCCGGCCCCAGACCACCGGCACCGAGCAGTCCCAGCAGCCTCAGCAGCAGTACCCCTACGGCTACGGCCAGACCCCCGATATGGACGATTTCTTCCGCTATTTCTTCGGCAACCGGGGCTAAAATATCTGCTTTTTCTCTCATCCTTTTTCTCCTCATACAGAAAGCGCGGCTCCTTCGGGGGCCGCGTTTTCCTGTGGTTGTGTTTTCTGCGCCGCTGTGGTATACTGTATCCGTAAAATGTCCCATTACGAGAAATACATCTTAAAAAACAGAAATAAGGAGGCTTTCATCATGCAGTATGAGATTAAAGGCGAGCCTATGGGCGTGGTGGTCTGCCAGCTGGAAGACGGCGAGACCATGATTACCGAGAGCGGTTCCATGGTGTGGATGAGCCCCAACATGGAGATGCAGACCTCCGGCGGCGGTGTGGGCAAGGCCCTGGGCCGTCTGCTGTCCGGCGAGAACCTGTTTCAGAACCGCTACACCGCCCACGGCAGAGGCATGATTGCCTTTGCCAGCAGCTTCCCCGGCTCCGTCCGGGCGGTGGAAATCACCCCCGACCGCCCCGTGATCTGCCAGAAGTCCGCCTTCCTGGCGGGCACCGCCGGCGTGGAGCTGAGCACCTTCTTCCACCAGAGGGCGGGGGCCGGCTTCTTCGGCGGCGAGGGCTTCATCATGCAGAAGCTCTCCGGCCGGGGCATGGCCTTTTTGGAGATCGACGGCTCCGCCGTGGAGTATAACCTGCAGCCGGGGCAGCAGATCGTCATCGACACCGGCCACCTGGCCATGTGCGACAGCACCTGCACCATCGACGTGCAGACCGTCAAGGGCGTGAAAAACGTGCTGTTCGGCGGCGAGGGCTTGTTCAACACCGTGGTCACCGGCCCGGGCCGTGTGGTGCTGCAAACCATGAGCATGGAGGAACTGATGGGCCAGATTATCTCCCGCATCCCCCAGAAGAGCTAAAAGGAGTGATTTGCCATGAATGTGAATTGGAATGACCCGGATTTCCAGGGCTTTGCCAAGAAAAACCCCTTTCAGAAGGACCCCGCCGCCCCCAAAAAGCCCCGCAAGGCCATCGGCAACGCCTTTGGCCGCACGGTGATCAACCTGGTGGTGACGGTGCTGTTCGCCGCCGTGTACTACTACGTTATCCTGCCCCCCATCAACCTCCACAGCGGCGATTTCTACACCTTCCTGGTGCTGACGTGCGGCGTGTACGTGCTGTGCGCCATGCTGACCTCCGGCTTCCAGGGCACCGGCGCCAAGGGCTACTTCCAGTTTTTGAAGAAGCAGTGCGCCATCCCCACCGCACTGGCGGTGCTGGCCATCGTGGTGGCCATTGTGGGCTCCGTGGCCGGCTGGCACGTGTTCCGGGCCGCCGCCTACCGGGATTTGCTGACGGTGGAGGAGGGCGACTTCGCTGCCGAGGTGGAGGAGATCTCCTACCGCCAGATTCCCATGCTGGATCGTGACAGTGCCACCAAGCTGGGCAACCGCAAGCTGGGCGAGCTGGCCGACATGGTGAGCCAGTTCGAGGTGGCGCTGGACTATACGCAAATCAACTACCAGGGCCAGCCCGTCCGGGTGACGCCCCTGGAGTACGGCGACTGGATCAAGTGGCTCAATAATCGCGCCAAGGGCCTGCCGGCGTACCTGGTCATCGACATGGTGACCCAGAACGTGGACGTGGTGCGGCTGGATGACGGCATCCGCTACACCACGGCGGAACATTTCTCCCGCAACCTCTACCGCTATCTCCGGTTCCGCTACCCCACCTATATCTTTGACGCCCCTGCCTTTGAGATTGACGAGCAGGGCAATCCCTGGTGGGTCTGCCCCCGGATGACCCGCACCATCGGCCTCTTCGGCGGCACGGACATCATCGGCGCCGTGCTGGTGAACGCCGTCACCGGCGAGCACAGCTATTACGATGTGGCGGACGTGCCGGAGTGGGTGGACCACGTGTTCACCGCCGAGCTGATTATCCGCCAGTACGACTACCACGGCCGGTATATCAACGGCTGGCTCAACTCCATGTTCGGCCAGCGCAACGTCACCGAGACCACCGACGGCTATAACTACATCGCCATCGGCGACGACGTGTATATGTACACCGGCATCACCTCCGTGGTCAGCGACGAGTCCAACATCGGCTTCATCCTGTCCAACCAGCGCACCAAGGAGACCCGGTTCTACTCCGTGGCAGGTGCCGAGGAGTATTCCGCCATGGACAGCGCCCAGGGCCAGGTGCAGCAGATGCGCTACACCGCCACCTTCCCCCTGCTGCTGAACATCTCCCGCCAGCCCACCTATTTCATGGCCTTGAAGGATGCCGCGGGGCTGGTGAAGATGTACGCCATGGTCAACGTCAGCCAGTACCAGATCGTGGCCACCGGCGCCACCGTGGCGGAGTGCGAGAGCAACTATCGCCAGATGCTGCTGCAAAACGGCCTCATCACCGATGACGCCGCCCCCGTCCCGGTGGAGGAGGAAGCCCTCTACACCGTCACTGGCACCGTGGCGGACATCCGCGCCGCCGTGGTGGAGGGCAACACCCACTATTACCTGCGCCTGAGCGGCGATGACCGCTGGTTCGTGGGCTCCGTGTCCGACGTGGCGGTGCTGCCGCTGCTGAACGTGGGGGATAAGGTGGAGCTGGTCATCTACGCCGCCGCCGGCGGTGTGGCCGAGCCCATCCACAGCGCCACCGTGGTGACCCCGGCGTCCGCCGTGACGCCTGCCGCCGTGACCCCCGGCGAATAAAAACAAAGCCAACAAAGAAATGACCACCGCCATTCCGGCGGTGGTCATTTTGCGCGTCAATAATAACTTTATTTGGCCAGCGCCAGGGTGTCACGGGCGATCATCAGCTCCTCATTGGTGCAGATGGCGGCCACGGTGACACGGCTGCCGGGGGCGGAGATGTCGTTGATCTCCAGGCCGCGGCGCTGATTCTTCTCCTGGTCGATCTGAACGCCCAGGAACTCCAGACCCTGGCAGACCTCGCCGCGGGTCAGAGGATCGTTCTCGCCGATGCCGCCGGTGAACACGATGGCGTCCAGCCCGCCCATGGCGGCGGCGTAAGCGCCGATGTACTTGCGAATCTGGTAGGCCAGCATATCCACGGCCAGCTGGGCACGAGGATTGCCGCTCTGGGCGGCGGCGCGGACGTCACGGTTGTCGCTGCTGACGCCGGACACGCCCAGCAGGCCGGACTTCTTGTTCATCACCGCGTCCACCTCGGCGGCGGTCATGCCGGTCTGCTGCATGAGATAGCCGGGGATGGAGGGGTCCATGTCGCCGGAGCGGGTGCCCATCAGCAGGCCGCCCAGGGGGGTCATGCCCATGCTGGTATCCAGCACCTTGCCGCCGTCCACCGCGGCGATGGAGGAGCCGTTGCCCAGGTGGCAGGTGACGATCTTCACGTCCTCGGGCTTCTTGCCCAGGTAGTTGGCCATGGCCAGGGACACATAGCGGTGAGAGGTGCCGTGGAAGCCGTAGCGGCGCACGCCGTACTTCTCGTAATACTCATAGGGCAGGCCGTACATATAGGCCCGGGCGGGCATGGTGGCGTGGAAGGCGGTGTCGAACACCAGCACGTTGGGAATCTTGTCGCCAAACACCTTGCGGGCGCAGCGCAGGCCCTGCACGCCGGCGGGGTTGTGCAGGGGAGCCAGGGGGGACAGCTTCTCATACTCGGCGATGACCTCATCGGTCACCAGCACGCTCTCGTGGAAGGCCTCGCCGCCATGGACGCCCCGGTGGCCGATGGCGCCGATTTCGCTGACGTCGTCAATGGCCTTGCCCTCGCCGGAGGTCATCTTCTCCACCACCTTGTTGAAGGCCTCCACATGGGTGGGCATGGGGCAGGTCTCGGTCCACTTCTGACCGTCCTTCTGATGGGTGATGCAGCTGCCCTCGTCGCCGATGCGCTCGCACAGGCCCTTGCACAGCAGCTTCTCATCGTTCATGTCGATGAGCTGATACTTCAGGGAAGAGGAACCGCAGTTGATGACCAGAATGTTCATAAAAATATCTCCTTCTTTTGTGATTTCAGATATAATAGGTGCGCCTTGCGGCGAAAATGCGCTTATTTTCCGTCGGGGAAGCTGGTGAAATTCCCCTGCTCCACCTCCGGCGCGCCCATGGTCTCCCGGCCGGCGGCGATGGCCTTGATGAGGAAGGCCATGTTGCGGCCCAGGTTCCGCATGGTCTGGAGCCCCTCGGCGTCCTTTTCCACATCGGCGGCGGTGAAGCCGTGGACCTGATTCCAATAGGTGCTGGTGGCGATGGGCATGCCGGAGATGGAAAAATACTTGTTCAGCACGTCAAAGGACGCGGTGTTGCCGCCCCGGCGGCAGCTCACCACCGCCGCGCCCACCTTTAAGTGCTTGCTGTAAGAGGCGCTGTAAAACAGCCTGTCCAGGAAGGACAGCACCGTGCCGTTGGGGGAGCCGTAGTAGACCGGGCTGCCCACCAGCAGACCGTCGGCGCCGCGCAGCTTCTCCGCCACCTCGTTGACCTTGTCGTCGGTGAACACGCAGCGGCCGTTCTTGCCGCAGAAGCCGCAGGCCATGCAGCCGTGAGCGCAGCCGCCCTTGCCCACCTGCACCAGCTCCGTTTCGATGCCCTCGGCATGGAGGGTGTTGATGACTTCCTCCAGCGCTCGGGCGGTGCAGCCCTTTTCCCGGGGGCTGCCGTTGAGTACGATCACCTTGTATGCCATGCCATCCGTCCTTTCCAGGGCGGCGCAGCCGCCCGGTGTCCAATATATCTGGACTATTATACAATACTTCCCCCGAAAGCGCAATGGAGAAACCGGCCCGGATGGGGGGTTTTTCGGCAATTGGGGGGGCAGGGCGGCCGGACGCGATTCACTATTGCTTTCCGGCCTGTTTGCGGGTAAAATAAACAGATACGGGTTAACATTGTCATACAAGCGCCGGAAATGAAACACCGGGCAGGGGAGGTGAGGGGCGCTGTGATCCGTGAAAACCAGAGATTTTTGAATCAACTGAACGTAGTCAGCGACGTGCTTCTCATCTGCCTGATGATGCCGCTGGCCTATTGGCTGCGCTTCGGCGTGCTGCACGGCGTGGAGAACGTGCCCCGGGAGAGCTATCTGCGCCTGGGCCTGGTCATTATGGCGCTGGAGATGTTTTTCTATGCCGCCCGCGGCATCTACCAGACCAGCCGCGTGCTGCGGATCCGGCGGGAGGTCATCAATCTTCTGGAAGTGAACCTGCTCCTTGCGGTGCTGCTGCTGGGCTGGCTCTATCTCAACCATAGCGAGCACTATTCCCGGCTGCTGCTGGTCATCTTCTTCACCTTGAGCACAGGGGCCGTGATCGCCAAACACGCGGCGGTGCGCAAAATACTCCGCCTTTTGCGGAAAAACGGCAGGAATATGAAGCACGTCGTGGTGCTGGGCGGCGGCAAAACCGCCGGAAGCTATCTGGAGGCCATCCGCGTGGACAGGGAGATCGGCTTTGACGCCCTGGGCTATGTGGCGGCGCAGCCGGGGGAGCTGCCCCTTTCGTATCTGGGCGGCTTCGACGAGCTGGAGACCATTCTCGACCACACCGTGCCTGACGAGGTGGTGTCCGCCATCGACCCGGCGGACTATGAGCGGACGCCCCACATCATCGCCTGCTGCGAAAAGGCGGGCGTCAAGCTGTCCGTCATCCCGCTGTACGCCGAATATATGCCCGCCCGCCCGGAATTTGACGATGTGGGCGGCATTCCGCTGCTGAACATCCGCCGCATCCCGCTGGACAACTACGGCAACGCCATTGTCAAGCGCACGGTGGACATCGTGGGCTCGCTGCTGCTGCTTGTGCTGCTCTCGCCGCTGATGGCGATTTGCGCCGTGGGGGTGAAGCTGTCGTCCCCCGGGCCGGTATTCTTCGCCCAGGAGCGCATCGGCAAGGACAAAAAGCCCTTCACCATGTATAAATTCCGCTCTCTGGTGGTGAACGACGATTCCGACACGGCCTGGTCGGGCAAGAGCGACAGCCGGCGCACCGCCTTCGGCGGGTGGCTGCGGCGCTGCTCCCTGGACGAGCTGCCCCAGCTTTTCAACGTGCTGCGGGGCGACATGAGCCTGGTGGGCCCCCGGCCGGAGATCCCCTACTACGTCCATCGGTTCAAGGAGGAGGTCCCCCTCTACATGGTGCGCCATCAGGTGCGCCCCGGCATGACCGGCTGGGCCCAGATCCACGGCTACCGCGGCGATACGCCCATCCCGGAGCGTGTGAAGCACGACGTGTGGTATATCGAGAACTGGAGCCTGTGGCTGGACCTGCGCATCATGCTGGATACGGTGTTCCGGGGGAAATTTATGAATAACGAGGCGCCGGGCGCCAAATGATGGCGCCACGCAGCGCCCTGCCCGGATGCCTCCGTGGGAGATATTGACATGAAGAAGAAAAAGAATGTGAAAAAAGCCAACCCCCAGCCGGAGTCCCTGCTCCGGCGCAACAGTACCGGCGCGCCCTTGCTGTGGCGGCAGGGCAACCCCCTGTGGGAGCGTGTCAGCCAGTGCTTCGGCCTGCTGATACTGACGGTGTTCCCGCTGCTGATCGGCCCCGGATTATACACCAACATCACCGAGACCAAGTTCACCATCTTTGCGGTGCTGACGGCGCTGTACGTCCTGCTGTGCGCCCTGGGCCTGGCCCTGTTCTGCCTGGCGAAGCGCTCCGGCGGCAGGATGGAGGGCCCCGGCCGCCTGCGGCTCACCGCGCCCCAGGTGCTGCTGGCGGCCTATATGGCCTGGGCGGCGCTGTCGGCGGCCCTCTCGCCCTACGACCACCTGTGGCTGGGCCAGAGCCGGTATGAGGGGCTGCTGTCCCTGCTGCTGTACGGCGTCGTGTTCCTGCTGCTGTCCTTCTGGGGCGAGTATACCGACGCCTACGCCTACGGCCTGGGCATCATGGGCACGGTGGCGGGCTTCTTTGCCCTGCAGCAGAGCCTGGGTTCCACCTTGTTCTTCATGGAAGGCGACTACTGGAAGTACCATTTCCTTACCACCATCGGCCATGAGGACTGCGTGGCCTGCCTGGTGTGCGTCCTCATTCCCGCGCTGCTGTGCGCCTTTGTGCTGCTGCGGAATCCCCGGCGGTATGTGTGCCTCCCGGCCCTGTTCTTCATGGCCTATATCACGGTGTTCACCGACGTGGACACGGCGAAGATCGGCTTTTTGGCGGTGTTTTTGGTGCTGCCCTGGCTGGTGGAGAGCCGTGAGCGGCTGCAGGAGCTGCTGCTGGGCCTTGTGCCTTTGGTGCTGGGCGTGTGCTGCGGCTTCCTCAACCCCAGAGGCCGCAGCGCCGCGCCGCGCTATGGCGTGGTGATCTGCCTAGCCGCCGCGGCATTGCTGGCGCTGGCGGTGTGGCTCATGAGCCGCCGCCCCCGGACGTGGGCGGTGAAGCCCGCCGTGATCCGCCGCTTTGCGTATCTCCTGATGCTGGCGGTGCTGCTGCTGGCCCTGGTGCTGGTGTATGGCTACCGGGGGGACAACCGCCTGGTGCAGGAGGCGTCGGAGCTGCTCCACGGCCACCTGTCCGACCAGGCAGGCACCGTCCGGGGCTATATCTGGAAGAAGACGGCCCTTATTATCAAGGAGCATCCCGTTTTCGGCGGCGGTCCCGGCTCCTTCGCCGCGTTGTTCCAGCCCTATAACGAGGGCTATCAGGCCGCCTCCGGCACGAATGATATCGTGGATTTCCCCCACAATGATTTCCTGATGGTGGCCGCCTGCACCGGCCTGGTGGGCCTGGGACTGTACCTGGCGTTCCTGGTTTCCCTGGCGGTACGGTGCGTCAAGGCCGCCCGGCGCAGCGGCGTGCTGCTGATTTTCCTGGCGGGCATGGCGGGTTACCTGGCCTACTCGGCCTTTGTGTTCTCCATCGCCATCGTTTCGCCCCTGTTCTGGGTGCTGGCGGGCCTGGCGGACAAGTGCGTCCGGCAGACGACGGCCGGCCAGGAGCCGCAATAACACGATTTTTCTTTCACGGAGGCGCGCCATGTCACAGCCGCTGACCATGTTCATAGCCTGCCACCGGCCCTGCCCGGTGCCGGCGGAGCCATGCTACCTGCCGGTGGAGGCGGGGGCGGCGCTGCACCGTGCGCCCATCCCCGGCTTTACGCCCGACAATACGGGGGACAACATCTCCTGCAAAAACGAGCAGTTCTGCGAGCTGACGGCCCTCTACTGGGCGTGGAAGAACGCCGACGCCGACGATATCGGCCTGGTGCATTACCGGCGGTATTTCAGCGATGGCAAGTGGTGGCGGCCCAAATCCGCCCGGATTCTCAACGCCGAGGCGCTGACCCGGGCGCTGGAAAAGTGCGACATTCTCCTGCCCCGGCCCCGGCGGTACTGGATCGAGACCAATTACAGCCATTACGCCCACGCCCACCACGCCGCCGACCTGGACGCCGTCCGCGGGATTTTGCAGCAGCGCCACCCGGCCTACGTGGCGGCCTTTGACGCCGTGATGAAGCGCACCTGGGGCCACCGGTTCAATATGCTGGTGATGGGCCGGGAAAAGCTGGATGCGTACTGCACCTGGCTTTTCGACGTGCTTTTCGCGCTGGAAAAGACGCTGGACGTCAGCAGCTATTCGCCCTACGACCGCCGGGTGTTCGGCTTTGTGGCGGAGCGGCTGCTGGACGTGTGGCTGGAAACCAACGGCTACCCCTGCCGTGAGCTGCCCTGCGTGTTCACGGAAAAGCAGAACTGGCTGCGAAAAGGCGGGGCATTTTTGCTGCGGAAGATGGGGATTCGGGTGAGATGATGGCGGAGGAGCGCACAGCGATGATACTGCAAAAGCTGCGATTTCCAAAAGACGATGGGCTGGACCGGGAGATGTACGTGCGGTGCAATGCCCACCGTGTCACCCTGGAGGAGGGTAAAATCGTCTCCGCTGACTGTGACGAACCCATCTGCTTTGATACGTATTTCGCCTCTTTTTCCTACCAAAAGTGGAGAAAATATACCAAACTGGACAACCTGGCGCTGTCCCTTGCCATCAAGGGCAAATGCGAGGTGGCGCTGCTGGGCCTTTCGCTGCGCGGCGGCGCGGTGGAAAAGACGGTGCTGCGCCGATGGGTGGTGGACCACCCGGAGGGGGAGACCGTCACCCTGGCCTACCCCGACAATATGGACAGCGAGCTGGTGAGCTTTATGGTCACCCCGCTGTCGGAAGAGCTGGAGATCTGCGGCGGCGCCTACACCTGCGATGTGGAGGAGGCGGCCCTTTCGGATGTCCATATCGCGCTGGCCATCTGCACCTTCCGGCGGGAGGCGTACGTTGCCCGCAACATGGGGATGCTGCAAAACGAGGTGTTTGACAATCCCGCCTCGCTGCTCCACGACCATCTGCGCGTGGTGATCGCGGACAACGGCAACACCCTTGACGCCCACGATTTCGGCTCCGGATTCGTGCGCATCGTCCCCAATAAAAACAGCGGCGGGTCCGGCGGCTTCAGCCGCGCCGCCATCGAGATCATGGAGGACAGGTCCTACCCCGCGTCCCACATCATCCTGATGGACGATGACATCGTCTTCTCCGTTGACGCGCTGGAGCGGAACTATACCTTCCTCCGGCTGCTGAGGCCGGAATACCGGGACAGCCTGCTGGGCGGGGCAATGTTCCGAAGCGATACCCCGTCTATCCAGCACGCCGCCGGGGAAACCCAGACCGTGGGCGGCATCGTGTGCAACAGAATCGGCTACGACATGCGAAGCTGCGCCGACGCGGTGCGCAACGAGGTGGAGGAGCCCTTCAATTATCTGGGCTGGTGGTACTGCTGCGTCCCCGCCGCCGTGTTTGCCCGGGTGCAGTATTCTCTGCCCCTTTTCGTGCAGTATGACGATATTGAATTCAGCCTGCGCTGCGGCGCCTTGCCGAAAATCACGCTGAACGGCGTCTGCTGCTGGCACCTGCCCTTTGACCAAAAGGTATCCGCTGTCAAAAACTACTACACCGCCCGCAACCGCGCCATTGTCAACACCCTCTGCTTTGACGACTACACCAAGGCCCGGTTCCTTCGGGACGTGATGCGCACCTCGGCCCGGTGCCTGTTCCAGTTCGGCGTGCAGGACGTGCCCCTGGTGCTGCGGGGCGGGGAGGATTATCTCAAGGGCCTTGCCTGGCTGGCAGAGCAAGACCCCACTGCCTTGCACAAAGAGATCGCCTCCCTGTGCGCAAAGCCCGCCCCCGGCGCAAACCGGGTCCCCTCCGGGGAAAAGACCGCCCGGCGCAGCCGCCGCCACGAGGCCAAGGCCCGGCTGTTCAAAACCCTTATCTGGCTCAATGACCGCCTTTTCCCCGTGGGCGGGGCGGAGGCGAAGGTGGACCCGGCTGCCGCCCGGTATGCCTACCGCGGCCGTTCTACGCTGGCGTCCGACGCGGAGACCGCAGGTGTTTCCGGGTGGACGGCCTTCAAGCTGACCGTGCAGGCGGCAGGCCGATTTATGAAGCTGGCGGCCCGGACGTACCGGCGCTTTGACGCGGTGAAAGAGGAAAACCGCAGGATGCGGGCAGAGCTGACCACGGCGGCGTTCTGGAAGGGTTATCTTGATTTATAATCGCTGGCTCTGACAGCCGGGCAATGGGCTGCGCCGAACAGGAGGTAGAACGATTTGGAGAATCTGAAACTGTCTCTTATTATCCCGGTCTACAACGTGGCCCCTTACCTTGACGAATGTCTGGCAAGCGCCTGCGCCCAGACCTATCGCGATATGGAGATCATCCTGGTGGACGACGGCGCCACCGACGGCAGCGGCGCCATCTGCGACGATTGGCGGGCAAAGGACAGCCGCATCCGCGTCATCCATCAGCCCAACGGCGGGGTGTCCGCCGCCCGGAACGCCGGGCTGGACGTCTGCACCGGACAACTCATCAGCTTTGCGGACGGTGACGACTGGCTGGATGGGCAACTGTATGAGAAGCTGGTGGCCTGCCTGGCGGAAAACGACGCCGACGCCGCCATGTGCGGCTTCGTGGACTATCCCCACGGCGCCCCGGTGGCCAAGGGTGTCTTTGCCGTGCCGCCCTGCGGCTACGCCGGCGCCCTCTGGCAGATGCTTCGCCGTGACGGCTATTTTACGGCCACCTGGGCCAAGGTGTTCCGTCGGGAGGCGGTGTTCACGGCAGAAGGCCCCGTCCGTTTCGACCCGTCCCTCTCCTTTGGGGAGGACGGCGTGTGGCTGATGGAGGTGCTGCGCTGCTGCGAGCGCATCGCTTTTCTGCCCCAGGCGCTGTATTTCTGGCGTCCCCGGGAGGACAGCGTGACCCGGGCCGCCGTCCTGACGGAAAAGCAGATGAGCCTTCTGACGGCCAACAAAAAGGCACTGGCCCTGCTGCCGGAGGACCGGGCCGTTCAGATCCTGGCCCGGGGGCGGCTGTATAACGACTGCTTTCCCATGAAGGTGAAAGCCTACTGCCTGGGGGACAAAAAAGCCCTGCGAACCATCGCCCGGGCCATTACCCCCCTGCGGCGGGACTGGCTGCGCTGCGGCGACTTCATCCTCATGCGCAAGGTGAAGGTACTGCTCATCGAGATGGAGATGGCCCTCCGCCTGCCCCGGGGCCTTGTGTGGTGGACCAACCAGCGCACACACTGACGATCAATAAGGCGTCCTGCCAACGGAAGCCATGGATAAAAGGAGTATCCCCGTGAAAGATGAAGCATTGCGGAGCCATCCCTCCGCGGAACAAAACGAGACGATTGCGCCTGCCTTTCCCGGGGGCAGCGAGGCCATCGTCTTTTCCGTCAACGACTACTATTGCCCCTATTTCTCCGTCATGCTCTACTCTGTAGTGGAGCACGCCTCACCCTTGCGCCAGTATGACATCATCGTTCTCCACCGGGATATTACGGCAGAGAATCAGCGGATTTTGGGCAGCATGACAGCGGGACGGGACAACATCTCCCTCCGCTTCCACAACGTCAGCGCCCTGATAGAGGGATACACCCTGTATACCGGCGGGAAAAGAGAGTTCACCGTAGACACCTATCTGCGGCTGCTGATCCCCTACGTGCTGGACGAAGCCTACAAAAAGGCGCTGTATCTGGACGCGGATATGCTGGCGCTGGCCGACGTGGGGTCGCTGCTGGACACCGACCTTACAGGGTACCTGCTGGCTTCCTCCCGGGATATGTGCGGCATGGCTTCCTACTATGACCCGCAGGACACACGAAGAGAATACCGGGATACGGTGCTGCGTCTGATAAGCCCCGACGATTACTTCATAGCCGGTGTGCTGGTGCTGCACCTGGACGCCTTTCGTCGGGCCTACACGGCAGACGACCTGCTGCGGCTTGCCGCGTCAAGAGACTGGCTGCAGCATGACCAGGACGTGCTGAATCTGCTCTGCAACGGCGGAAAGGCCAAGCTGGTTCACGCCAGGTGGGACGTGATGAAGCCCTATCAACCGTATCTGCTGCCGGAGCCGTACAGAGCAGAGCTTGAGGAATCGCTGAGGGATCCCAAAATCATCCATTTCGGAGGCAACGAAAAGCCCTGGTGGAATCTGCTCAGTCCCTGGATGGATATTTTCTGGGATACCGCGGTAAAAACACCATATTACAAAGAGATTATTTATCGAATTTTGCAGCATCAAGATCCGGACGATAAAAACAATGTGATGATTGCGCGAATCAACAACGGCGAAATCTGGCTGCGCCACATGCTGCAATTCAACGTCGCATGGCTTCGCTTCAAGGTGCGCCAAAAGCTGCTGAAAAAGCATTTGTAATCGAGGAAAGGTAGAGAGAATCGTGCCTGCTAAAACTGCCCAAGAACCCTGTCTGCCGAAAGTGACCGGCCCCGTTGTCCCCGTGGTTTTTGCCACCAATGACAATTATGCGCCCTATCCCGTCTCCCTGCGCATCGGCCTTTTCATCACCTGGCTGCCCCGGAAGGTGATGGGCGGCATCCGGTGCGTCCGGGACCATGGGCTGGGCTACACCCTCCGCCGCTGCCTCTACCATCTGGGGCTGCGTGAGGATGAAGAGGACACCCTGGAGATATATAAAAAGGGCTGAGCAGCGGATGGTGCCCGGAATGCGTTTGGGACGCTGCGTGCGAAATACAGTGAAGAGGAAGACAAGGAGTAGCGAATGAAATACGGTCTACTGATGTATAAGAATACAGATAACATCGGTGATGACATCCAAAGCTATGCGGCAAAGCGATTTTTGCCTCGCATTGATGCGGTGATTGACCGCGAAAGTCTGGACAGCTTTCGTCTCGAGAGCGGGCAGACGGAACCGGTATCTGTTATCGTGAACGCCTGGTACATGCATAAGAAATACAATTGGCCTCCCGCCGGCCTGATAAACCCGTTATTCATCTCCATGCATGTTTCCACATACGGCGATTTACATAGAATCGGTGATCGCTTCCTGGACGGGCTGGGCGGCGCATATCTTCGCCGGTTCGAGCCCATCGGCGCACGTGATCAATCGACCCTTTCTTTGCTTGAAAAGAAAGGGATCCGGGCTTATTTTTCCGGCTGCCTTACTTTGACGCTTTCTCTGCCCGATACGTTCGAGAAAAGCGATGAGGTCATTTTGACAGACGTTGATCCTGCGATTGCCGCCGCATTAAAAAAGCAGTTTCCCGGTGAGAACTGGCAGTCTGTTACCCATAGTGTGGATCCCGCGGTGATCAGCACCTTGACAGTGGATGAACGGCTTGACGCGGTTCAAGCGCTGCTTCATCGGTATAAGCGGGCGAAATGTGTGATCACGCAGCGCCTGCACTGTGCTCTGCCCTGTCTTGCGCTTGGGACGCCCGTGCTTATGCTGTACGAAGAATGGAATCTTGACAGAATGAGCAGTTTTATCCCTCTTCTCAACAGTATGCCGGTCAATCAGGCTGCAAACGGCCTCTGCCGGTATAACATTTCATCTCCGCCGGCTAATCCCACGGAATACCTAAAGTATCGTCATACACTGGAAGAGAGTTGCTGTGCGTTTATCCGTGAGGCGGAAGTAAAAACAGATTATCAGCCGTCTTTTCCTGCGGAAGAACTCCTGGCCTGGCAAAAGGATTTGATGAGCGCTTCGTTAAATACCGTGGTTTGGGAGAGAGAGCAGAACGCCGACAGCGCCCGCAGCCTGGAACGGGAGCTCGCTTCCATCAAGGGCTCCGTCTCCTTCCGCCTGGGGCGTGCGCTCACCTGGCTGCCGCGCAAAGTACGCGGCGGTGTGCGCTGCTACAAGGAGCACGGCGGGAGATATACTGACGAGAGAATCCTGTACCACCTGCACCTCGGCCCGGACAACGAAAAGCGCGATAGATAAAATCATCGAGAAACGAGGGTATAGAAATGGGAGAAACAATCGACCCCCAAAAGGCCAGTATAGATGTTCAATTGGATAACTGGCTGAATCATATGAAACCGGAGGATCGGCCGGAGGC
>CACWYC010000028.1 GCA_902765025.1 Oscillospiraceae bacterium | reverse complement strand
GTACGAGTCTCTGCACTTATGCGGTTGAACCGCCGTGTACCGAACGGTACGCACGGTGGTGTGAGAGGTCAGGGCTTATTCAGCCCCTCCTACTCGATTCAATGTGTTTACTTCGTCCTGCGATGCAGCTTGAAGATCAGCAGTATCAGCACCGCCGCGTACACCGCCGCCAGCGCCATGGTCACCAGGCACATCACGTCGGACCGTGGCGCCATGCCCACCAGCACCAGCACCGGCGCGCCCAGAATGATGCCGAAGCTGCTGCCTGTCACCAGATTGTTGGCCGCCGGGGTGGACAGGTTGGGGTCGATCTCCCGCAGCAGCAGCACGCCGGAGCTGATGGTGCCCGTCAGCATCCCGAACATGCTCAGCAGCCCCTCATAGTAATAATCCGCATAGACCTTTTTGCACACGATGCCCAGATGCACCCAGGTCATCACGCCGCCGCACACTGCCATCAGCACAAACGGCACCCACAGCCCCCGGATGTCCTCCAGGTTGATGGAAGCGATGCCCGCCACAATCATAATGTCGAAGAAGAACCCGGAAATGCGGTTCAAAAGGTAATTGTTCTGGTATTGCCGCTGCAAAAATCCCGCCTTCTTGCCCTTTTCCAGCAAAGCCCGAAGGGCGATGGCCAGCGCCGAGCCGATAATGAAGTTAAACCCCCAGATCAGCGTGTTCACCGTGCCCGCAAGGCCCGGCGCCACCGCCGCCAGCCCTCCGGTAATGCCCCGTGACACCAGATACGTCACCAGATACAGCGCCATGATCAGCGCGATCTGGATAGACAGCTTGTCAATGGAGTCGGACACGGGGATCTCATCCCGGCTCTGGAAAAAGTCCACCGTAGGCGCGTCCTCCCGCTGCTGCCCGGCGCGAATCCGCCCCTTGGCTCGCAGCACGTTCAGAATAATCACGCCTACCACGCAGGCCACCAGATAGCCCGCCGCGGCAATGGCCAGGCCGAAGCTGCGTCCGCCGGCGAAGCCCAGGGCCTCATAGCTGGAGCCCACGTTGTTGGCCTGTCCGGGCCCCTGGCCGTAGCCCATAGGCAGCAGCAGCCCCGCCGCCTTGAAAAGCCCCGGCATCACCGTGTACCCCAGCGCCAGCGTAATGATCAGACCCGTCACACCCTGCACCAGGTAGGTGCTGACGATGACCGCGCCGGATTTCAGCCCCGTAAAGTCGCCCTTGCCGCCCGCCTTCTCCGGCGGCACCCGCAGGCTCATGGCAATAAAGCCCAGCGCAATGCCGTGGTACACCAAAATCTCCATGATCTGCCCATCCAGCGGCGCGATGCCCAGGTATTTGGCTGCCAGCAGCAAGAAGCCCGCCAGCACCGCAATGGGCATCAGGCTCTTGCGGATAAAGGGCACCTTCTGCCGCAGCAGATTGGCCAGCAAAATAGCCCCGGCAATCAGCCCCAACTGAATGATGATGTTCCAAAGGGAAAGGTTGGCCGCAGAGTAATCCATGTCTATTTCTCCTCCCAAATCTCCAGATATTTCCGTAAATTGACCCCGTTTTCGGCCCGTAATTCATAGTAATCCGCCCCGGCGGAGAACAGCAGCAGGTGGGTGCGCACCATGGCCTGCTGGCTGATGTCGGATAGGGAAAAGCGATACTCCCCGATGGAGAATCCGCCCTCATACTGCCGCAGCGTCCCCCGGCAAAGTTTCCGGCCGCGGTGCCCGGCGTCCACCTTTGTCAGCGTAATGTCCTCGTCGGAGAACAATACCTCTCCGTGGGGAAAGTCCCGTTCATGCAGCGCCTTTTTCTGCCATTCGTCCCACTGTGAGAGCGTCTCAAAGGGCGCGGCAGGGGAGAGAAACGGCGTATATTGCGCCTTCCACCCGCATCGGCAGGAAACGGTGTCGCCTTTCGCTGTCAGCGTGCCCACACCCCGGCACCCGGGACACAGGTAAAACGCCTTTTCCAGGCCCTCCGCAGGGGCCTTGCCCCGGTACGCCACAGGCGCTTCCCGCTGCCGCTGCCAGGCGTCCTCCCGGATGTCCTGGCTGATGGCCTCGTTGATGTCCCCGGCGCTCATCCCGGCAAGCACCTCAGGGGGATACACGCCCACAGTGGCAATATGCACCCGTCCCCGCCGCACACCCCTGGCCCACCGTGGCAGGCTGAGATAGCCGCCCTCAATCCGCATGGTCGCCAGAGTGGCGCCGCAGCTCTTTGCCAGCTTGCCCGTGGCGGGGAAGATGGGGCTGTTCACCCCGGCCCAGCAGCCCTCGCCCTCGGCGAAAAGGCATACCGAGTGCCCCTCCCGCAGGTGCTTGAGGCAGGCTTTTACCGTGTCCAGCCCCACCGTACCCTTGCGCCGGGCGATGGGGGCCACCAGCCAGTGCAGCAGCTTCGACACCCAGCCCAGCCGGAAAATATGCTCGCTGGCCACGAAGTAGATCTGCCGCCCGTCCAACGCGGAGGCAATCAGCAAAGGGTCCCAGGCGGTGACGTGGTTGGCGATCAGCAGCACGGGCCCGTCCACCCGGGTGGTGTCCCAGTCCAAAGCAAATTTCCGCCGCACATAGCGGCTGACCACCGGGTACAGCAGTTTCCAAATCCGCAAGTGCCGCCGATATTCCTCCAAGCCGCCTCACCTCCCATACTAATATAATAGTATCACACCGGGAAAACTCTGGCAAGCCCATTTGTGTTATGCACCAAATGGTATTGCTTAAATGGCCCCGCCGTGATACCATGCAGGGGAAATCCCGGAAAGGGGAGATACAGATATGGTGTCTATCTACGGTACATTGGGCCCCGCCTGCGCCCACAGCGCTACCTTGGCGGAAATGCTGCGCCAGGGCATGACAGGCGTGCGTCTGAACCTGTCCCACGGCAGCTTAATGGAGAGTGCGCCCGCCATTGAAGCCCTCTGCCAGGCGGAGCGCATCACCGGCAAAAAGGCAGATTTACTCATTGATATGCAGGGCCCGGAGCTGCGCATTGGCGCGCTGCCCTCGCCCATAACCTTGCCGCAGGGAACCGAAATCGACCTGGCAGCGTTGCCCCTTCCCCAGCCGGTTTGTGCCGCCCTGGCCCCCGGCCGGGAACTGCTGCTGGACGACGGGAAAATCCTGCTGCGCTGCATAGATACCGCCCGCGCCATTGTCATCCGGGGCGGCACCCTGGAGAGCCGCAAAAGCATAGCCGTCCCGGGCCTCCATGTGAAGCTGCCGTCTCTCACCGATTTGGACCGCGAGAATCTCCGCCACGCCGCCGCCATGGGCGTTACCGGCGTCATGCAGCCCTTTGTCCGCAGCGGTGATGACCTGTGGCAAGTCCGCCGGGCCATGGCGGAGGCGGGCTGCCCCCATCTGCGCCTCTTTGCCAAAATCGAAGACGCCGCCGGCATCGCCGCGCTGCCCCGGCTTCTGCCCGCTGCCGATGAGATCGTCATTGCCCGGGGCGACCTGGGCAACGCCATGCCCCTGTGGCAGCTTCCCGCAGCCCAGAAGCGCATCGCCGCCGCCTGCCGCGCCGCCGGTAAGCCCTTCATGGTGGTCACCCAGATGCTCCAATCCATGAGCCACAGCCCCGTGCCCACCCGTGCCGAAGTCAGCGACGTGTTCAATGCCGTGCTGGATGGCGCCGCCTCCGTCATGGTCACCGGCGAGACGGCGGTAGGGGAGTACCCCGCCCAGGTCATCCGTTACCTGGCCGCCACCGCAGCCGAGGCGTCCCACTATCTGTCCCATTTGTAACGGCGCAAAATCGCCTGTATTTTTTTGCGAAATCCCGCCACCCACTATTGACATTTCCCACTCCCGGTAGTAATATGAACATATGAACATACATTCATATTTGAGGGAGGAAATCACGATGAAAAAGAGCTATAAAATCGACGTGGATTGCGCCAACTGCGCCAATAAGATGGAGGAGGCCGCTAAAAAGACCCCCGGCGTCAAGGATTGCACCGTCAGCTTCATGACCTTGAAGATGAAGGTGGAGTTTGAAGACGGCGCCGACGCCGCCCAGGTGATGGCCGCCGTCCGGGACAACTGCAAAAAGGTGGAGTCCGACTGTGAGGTATTTCTGTAAGATTCATCCCGGCTCCATCGCGTGAGGGGCCGGAGGAGGCGATACTATGACCCAAAAACAGAAAAAGCTGCTGTGGCGCATCCTGGCGGCAGCGGTTTTGTTCGTTCCGCTGTACTTGATTTCCGAGGGCATCGTCCATTGGGCCGTACCTCGTTGGGCGCTGCTGTTGCTGTTTCTGGTGCCCTATCTGCTGGTGGGGTACGATATTCTCCGCAAGGCATTCCAGGGCATCAAAAACGGCAGCGTGTTTGACGAAAACTTTCTTATGACCGTGGCCACCATCGGTGCCATCGCTCTGGGGGAGTACGGCGAGGGCGTGGCGGTAATGCTGCTCTATCAGGTGGGCGAGCTGTTCCAGAGCTATGCCGTAGGCAAGAGCCGCCGCAATATCTCCGCCCTCATGGACATCCGCCCCGACTATGCCAATATTGAGGAAGACGGCGAATTGACGAGAGTAGACCCCGACCAGGTGGCGGTGGGCACCGTCATCGTGGTGCAGCCCGGTGAAAAGGTGCCTATCGACGGCGTGGTGGAGGAGGGCACGTCCTCCCTGGACACCGCCGCCCTCACCGGCGAGAGTCTGCCCGTCACCGTGGGCCCCGGTCGGGAGGTGCTTAGCGGCAGCATCAACCTCTCGGGTCTTCTCCATATCCGCACCACCCGGGAGTTTGACGAGTCCACCGCCTCCCGCGTTTTAGAGCTGGTGGAGAATGCCGCCTCCCGCAAGGCGGTGTCGGAGAATTTCATCTCCCGCTTTGCCCATTATTATACCCCCATCGTCTGCTATGCCGCCCTTGCCCTGGCGGTGCTGCCGCCCCTCTTCTGCACCCTCACCGGCATTGGCCTGGCGAACTACGCCACCCTCGGCGCCCTGTGGGGCGACTGGGTGCTGCGCGCCTGTACCTTCCTGGTCATCAGCTGCCCCTGCGCGGTGGTCATCAGCATCCCCCTCAGCTTCTTTGCCGCGTTGGGCGGCGCAAGCAGCCAGGGCATTCTGATCAAAGGCTCCAATTTCCTGGAATCCCTCTCCCGCGTCACCGCTGTGGCCTTTGATAAAACCGGCACCATCACCAAGGGCAATTTCGCCGTGGAAACGGTGCATAACAGCCCCTGGGAGCGGAAAAAGGTGCTGGAAATCGCCGCCCATGTGGAGTGCCATTCCACCCATCCCATCGCCCGCAGCATTATGGAGGCGTATGGCGGTCACGTGGAGTTGGGCCGCGTCACTGATGTGGAGGAGATCAGCGGCCACGGCGTCGTCGCCCGGCTGGACGGTGTCACCGCCGCCGTGGGCAACGAAAAGCTGATGCAGCGTCTGGGCGTCACCTTCTCCCCCTGCCACCATGTGGGCACCGTGATCCACGTGGCCTACGACGGCACCTACGGCGGCCATATCGTCATTGCCGACCAAGTCAAGGAAACTGCCGCCCAGGCCATGGCCCAGCTTCGCCGCAGCGGCGTCAAGCGCATTGTGATGCTTACCGGCGACAGCGCCTCCGTGGCGGAAAAGGTGGCCGACCAGGTGGGCATCCGGGAGTACCGCGCCGGACTGCTGCCCGCCGATAAGGTGGACTGCGTAGAGAAGCTCCTGGCGGAAAAAGGCAGGGGAGACCGACTGGCCTTCGTTGGCGACGGCATCAACGACGCCCCTGTGCTGGCCAGGGCCGATGTGGGTATCGCCATGGGTGCCTTGGGCTCCGACGCCGCCATCGAGGCCGCCGACGTGGTGCTGATGGACGACGACCCCGTGAAGATTGCCAAGGCCATCCGCATCGGCCGCAAGTGCATGGCCATCGTCCGGGAGAACATCGTGTTTGCTCTTGGAGTCAAGCTGGCCTGCCTGCTGCTGGCGGCATTGGGACTTGCCAATATGTGGCTTGCCATTGTGGCGGACGTGGGCGTGATGATCCTGGCGGTGCTCAACGCCATCCGCTGCCTGTTTGTAAAGCATCTCTGATAAAGCCAAAAAGATAAGCGCACAGGCCGAAAACGGCCTGTGCGCTTTAATCTGTTTTGATTACATCAGCGGCGCGACCACCTTCATGATGCTGCCACTGAGGCGGTAGCCCCGGGTGACCTCTTTCAAATTCTCCAATGTCACCTGCCGGCACTCCGGCAGCGTCATCTGAAAGTCCTTTTCAATGTCGGTGATGCAGCCGCAGCGGTAGAGGTAGGTAGCACATTCAAAGTGGTGGTACAGGCTGCGGTAGTCCAGGTTGATGGTGCCCACCACCGCCTTTTCTCCGTCGCACACAAATACCTTGCTGTGAACGAAGCCGGGGGTATACTCGTAGATTTGCACCCCCGCCTCCAGCAGGTATTTGTAGTGGGATTTGGCCAGGGCATAGGCCCCCTTCTTGTCGGGGATGCCCGGCAGGATCAGCTTTACCTCCACGCCCCGTTGGGCGGCGAATTTCAGCGCCGTTTCCAGCTCGTTGTCCAGAATCAGATAGGGCGTGAAGATATGCACGTAGCTCCTGGCCCGGTTCAGCATATCCATGTATACCATTTCCCCTACCTTGTCCTTGTCCAGGGGGCTGTCGCAGTAGGGCATCACGTAGCCGTCATGGGCGGAGGCAGGGGAGGGCAGGTATTCATCCCACCGGGGATCCTTCTCCGAAAGGTTCCACATCTGCAAAAACATCAGCGTAAAGCTGGCCACGGCACCGCCTGTCAGCTTCACGGCGGCGTCCTTCCATTTGCCGAACCGCTCCACCTTGTTGATATATTCATCCGCCAGGTTTACCCCGCCGTTAAAAGCCACCTTGCCGTCGATCACCAAAATCTTCCGGTGGTCGCGGTAGTTATAATGGGTGGATAAAAAGGGATATACCGGTGAAAAAGCCTTGCATTGAATGCCCAATCGGGCCAGCCGCTTGGGGTAGTCGGCGGGCAGGGTGGTAAACTCGCACATGCCGTCGTACATCACCCGCACATCCACGCCCTGCTCCGCCTTTTCCCGCAGCACGTTCAGCACGCTGCCCCACATATATCCCTCGTCGATGATGAAATACTCTAAAAAGATGAACTTTTCCGCCGCTTTCAGCGCATCCAGCATGGCCGCAAATTTGGCCTCACCGGAGGGGTAATAGGTCACCTCGGTGTTGTTGTAAAGGGGGAAGGTGCCGCTGCGGTTCAAGTAGCGGCACAGGTCGTCAGTGCCCGAGCGCATCAGCTCCGTGTGCTGCAACACCGACTCGTCCTGTTGGAGCTTTCCCCGGGTGGAGTCCACCATCTCCTGTACCTTCCGCCGTTGGGCCCGGTGGCCGAAGCTGCGCTGGGTAAACCACAGGAAGATGCTGGCGGGTACAGGGGCCAGCGCCAGCAGGAACATCCACGTCAATTTACCGGTGGCGTCCATGTCGCTGTTAAATAAAGAGAATACCACAAAAGCCGTGAACACCCACTGGGCGCCGTTGAACCAGTCAAAATAGCTGTCCAGCCAGCGGTAGGCCATCAGCAGCAGCGCCACCTGCACCGCCAGCAGCAGCATCACCACGCCGATGCGGCTGAAAATCAGCTTGGAAAGGCCCTTGCGGGGCTTCCGCAGCAGCCGGGTCACGTTTTCGCCGTATTCATCCCAAATCTTGCTCTTATCCATCGTTCCTCATTCCTCTGCCAGCGCCTTTACGGCTCGAATGGCTGTGTCAATCTCATCTTCGGTGGTAAACCAGGAGAAGCTGAAGCGCACCGCCCCCTGGTCTACGGTGCCCAGCGCCCGGTGCATCCGGGGGGCGCAGTGGGCCCCGGAGCGAACGGCGATTCCGTATTCGTCCCACAGCGCATCCGCCACCGCACCGGAATCATAGCTGCGGATATTCAAGGTGACGATGGCGCTGTGCTCGCCGGAGAAATCGCCGTACACCCGCACGCCGGGAATGTCCCGAACGCATTGATAGAAGCGCATTGTCAAGGCATATTCCTTGTCATGTATCGCGCCGATTCCCACCTGGTTGATATAGTCGATCGCTGCCGAAAGTCCGGCGATGCCGTGGCCGTTTAAGGTGCCGGCCTCCAGGGCCACAGGCAGCTGGGCAGGCTGTGTCTCGCTGTAGGTCTGGACGCCGGTGCCGCCCACCTTGTAGGGATGGATTTCCACTCCGGGGGCGATGCACAATCCACCGGTGCCCTGGGGGCCCATCAGCCCCTTGTGCCCGGTAAAGCAGAGAACGTCCACCCCCATGGCTTCCATATCCACCTCCCGGCTGCCCGCCGTCTGGGCGGCGTCCAGCACCAGAAGGGCGCCGTGGCGGTGGGCGATCTCCGCCACGGCGGCCACGTCCAGCACGTTGCCGGTGAGGTTGGAGGCATGGGTGCAGACGATCAGCCGTGTGCTGGGCTGCATCAAATCCTCAAAATCACTGTAAAGTAGATTGCCATTACCATCCGCATGGACAAAGGAAACAGATACATTCCTTTCCCGGGAAATGTGGTGCAGCGGGCGGAGAATGGAGTTGTGGTCCCAGTCAGTGGCCACCACATGGTCGCCCTCTTGGAGGAGGCCCCACAGGGCCATATTCAGCGCCTCGGTGACGTTGGATGTGAACACCACCCGGTCGGGGCGGGGGCAGTGGAAGAGGGTTGCCAGCTTGCAGCGGCAGTCGTAAATGGAGTGGGCGGCGCCCAGGCTGCCGGCGTGGCTGCCCCGGGCGCTGTTTCCCATGGTCTCCATGGCGGCAAGGATGGCGGGCCCCACCTGGGGCGGCTTGTGCAGCGTGGTGGCGGCATTGTCCAGATAGATCATGCGAAGCGCTCCTTTGGCCGGATTTCGCCCGATTTCGACGGGTAAAACCTGTTCATTTTCATTCATATTTCTCACACTTATTATACGCCCCATCACATTTTGCGTCAAGGCAATCAAAAAATGCGCCCCTTTGAAAGGAGCGCATCGGTAGACGGGTTGACAGGGATGGGAGAGAGGTTTACGATTCCAAAAAAGCAAACTCCTCCTGAAAGACGCCCTCGGCGTACTCGTTGATGCGGCGGCAGTACCGCTCGTAGGCTTCCAGAATCTGCCGGGCCTCCGGCGTGACGGTGGCGCCGCCGCCGTTCTTGCCGCCGATCTTCACCTCCAGCACCGGGAAGCCCAGACGCTGCTCCATGTTGTGGATGATGGTCCAGGCTTTGGAGTAGGCCATCTCCATGGAGATGGCGGCGGCGCGGAGGGAGTGGCAATCATCCACCCGGTGGAGCAGCTCCGCCACGCCGGGGCCAAAGCATTTTTCATCGGTGAACAGGCGAACGGTGATTTTGGCCCGGAGCTTTGCCATGGCGGACACGTCCTTTCAGGTGAATTTGGGTGCATTATACCGTTTTTTTGACGGCTCGTCAATCGCCTTGTATTTAGGAATTAGGTGTGGTAGAATGAATACGGTTATATTATTTGAAATATCACGACTTTTGAGGTGAGGATATGCGAGTGCTGATTCGAGGCGCCGGGGATTTGGCCAGCGGCATCGCGCTGCGGCTCCACCGCAGCGGTATGGAGGTGGCTATGACCGACATCGCCGCCCCCACCACCATCCGCCGGACGGTGGCCTTTTCCCAGGCCATCGTGGCGGGGGAATGGACGGTGGAGGACGTGGCGGCGGTGCGGTGCGAAACGGCGGCAGAAGGGGAGCGGCTGATGGCAGCGGGGCGGATTCCTGTCTTTGTGGACCCGGAATGCCTTATTCGAGAGGAACTGCGGCCCGACGCCCTGGTGGATGCCATTTTGGCAAAACGCAACCTGGGCACCACCATACAGGACGCTCCGGTGGTCGTCGGCGTGGGGCCGGGCTTTACGGCGGGGGTGGACTGCCACGCCGCCGTGGAGACCATGCGGGGCCACACGCTGGGCCGGGTCCTCTATGAGGGAAGCCCCCTGCCCAACACCAATATCCCCGGCCTCATCGGCGGCTTTGCGGGGGAGCGGGTGCTGCGCGCCCCGGCAGACGGCGTGTTTACCGCCACAAGGGCCATCGGCGACAAGGTGGAGGCCGGCGACATCGTGGGTATGGTGGCGGGAAAGCCCATGGTGTGTACCATCGGCGGCGTGCTGCGGGGCCTGCTCTCCGACGGCGTGGAGACCTTTGCCGGGATGAAGGCGGGAGACGTAGATCCGCGTGGTGTAAGGGAATATTGCTTTACGGCTTCCGACAAGGCGCTGGCCATCGGAGGCGGCGTATTGGAGGCCATTTTGGGCCTCTCCGGGAGGGTGAAATGATGGAAAACGAAGTGAAACTGACGAAGCTGGCCTCCTGCGCCGGATGCGGCGCCAAGGTGGGGGCCGGGGTGCTGGCCCAGCTGTTGGGCGACCTGAAGGTGCTGCACGACCCCAATTTGCTGGTGGGGTTTGACAAGAGCGACGATGCCAGCGTGTACAAGGTATCGGACGATTTGGCGCTGGTGCAGACGGTGGATTTCTTCCCGCCCATCGCAGACGACCCCTATGTATTCGGCCAGATCGCCGCCACCAACGCCCTCTCCGATGTGTACGCCATGGGCGGTGAGCCCAAGCTGGCGCTGAACATCATGGCGGTGCCTGCCAACTTGCCGAAAGAGGCCGTCCATGAAATCCTCCGGGGCGGCTACGAAAAAGCCTATGAGGCGGGCGCCATCATCACGGGCGGACACAGCATATTAGATCCGGAGCCCAAATACGGCCTGGCGGTGACCGGCTTCGTACACCCCGACCGGGTGCTGACCAACAGCGGGGCCAAGCCGGGGGACGTGCTGTTTTTGACCAAGCCTTTGGGCATCGGCATCCTCACCACCGCCGCCAAGGTGGATATGGCGTCGACTGAATCCATGGCCCTGGTCACCAGGCTGATGACCACGCTGAATAAGGGGGCGAGGGACGTGATGGTGCGCTACCGGGTCCACGCCTGCACCGACGTCACCGGCTTCGGCCTCATGGGCCACAGCGTGGAGATGGCCCAGGGCAGCGACGTGGAAATCCACTACGACGTGGACACTATTGATCTTATCCCGGAGGCGCTGGAGCTGGCGGCCATGGGGCTGCTGCCGGAGGGGATGTACCGCAACCGCAGCTTTGCCGAGCCCCACGTGGACCCGGGGGACGTGATTCTTGCCAAGCAGGACATGCTGTTCGACCCCCAGACGTCGGGCGGACTGCTGATGGCGGTGGACCCGGAGGACGCCGACGCCCTGTTTGCTGACCTGCGAAAGGCGGTGCCCTTCGCCCAGCGCATCGGCGTGGTGAAGCCCTATTCCGGGGGAAAACGCATCTTTTTACACTGATTTCAAGCAAAATAGCGCCGCTTTTCCCGGAAGTGCGGCGCTATTTTTGCTGTATGCATAGAGCGCGCTATTCTTTATTTAGAATAATGAAACAACCTTTTCCTGTTGCTTTATGATATTGTATATGGTACAATTAACAAAATAAATTAGTTTTGCAAACGAATTTTTGCCACAATAATTTACCATTGGGGAAGGGGCGTCATCATGGCGGTATTTACTGTAAACGGAAATACGGTCAGCGTGGAGAAGAACCAGAAGCTGCTGCGGTATCTGCGGGATGAATTGCAGCTCACCAGCGTGAAGGACGGATGCAGCGAGGGCGCCTGCGGCACCTGCCACGTGCTGATTGACGGCAAGCTGACGAAAGCCTGCGTGCCCCAGACGGACAAGCTGGAGGGCAAGAGCATCATCACGGTGGAGGGCCTTTCGGCGTGGGAAAAAGAGGTGTACACCTTTGCCTTTGGCGAGGCCGGCGCCGTGCAGTGCGGCTTCTGCATCCCCGGCATGATTATGGCGGCAAAGTCACTCATTGACGTGAATCCCGACCCTACCCGGGACGAGTGCCGCTTTGCCATTCGCAACAACATCTGCCGCTGCACCGGCTATGTGAAAATCATTGACGGCATTATGCTGGCGGCCAAGTATTTCCGGGAGGGCAAGCTGCCCCGGCCTGCGGAGGACGACTACCAGGTGGGCAGCCGTGTCCACCGCATTGACGTGGCGGAAAAGGTGCAGGGCTACGGCCAGTACCCCGACGACATCTATGTGCCCGGCATGTGCTACGGCAGCGCCGTCCGCGCCGCCTATCCCAGGGCCCGGGTGCTGTCCATCGACACCTCCGAGGCGGAGGCCCTGCCCGGCGTGGTGTGCGTGCTGACGGCCAAGGATGTGCCCGGCAAGAATTACGTGGGACACATCAAGAAGGACCAGCCCACGCTGATCCCGGTGGGGGAGATCACCCACTATTTGGGCGACGCCATTGCCCTGGTGTGCGCCCGTGACCGGGAGACGCTGGAGGAGGCCAAGAAGCTGGTGAAGGTGGAATACGAGGTATTGCCCGCCGTACACAACCCCACCGAGGCCATGGCGCCCGACGCGCCGCTGGTATTTGAAACCGACGAGAACAACGTACAGGCCCACAAGCACGTGTCCCGGGGCGACGCCGACGGCGCCATCGCCCGGAGCAAGTACGTGATCCATGAAAAATTCGAGACGCCCTGGACGGAGCACGCCTTTTTGGAGCCGGAATGCTGCGTGGCGCTGCCGCTGGAAAACGGCGGCGTGAAGCTGCTGACCACCGACCAGAGCGCCCACACTACCCAGCACGAGTGCGCCGCCATGCTGGGGGTGGACTTTGACCACTGCCTGGTGGAAAACCAGCTGGTGGGCGGCGGCTTCGGCGGCAAGGAGGACATGTCGGTGCAGCACCACGCGGCGCTGATCGCCTATGTGGCCCGGGTGCCGGTGAAGGTGAAGCTGACCCGGCAGGAGTCTATTTTGATCCACCCCAAGCGCCACCCCTTCTGGATGGACTTCACCATGGGGTGCGACGAAAAC
This sequence comes from Oscillospiraceae bacterium, assembly GCA_902765025.1. Taxonomy (GTDB): domain Bacteria; phylum Bacillota; class Clostridia; order Oscillospirales; family Oscillospiraceae; genus Vescimonas. The sequence continues at coordinate 7,433 of CACWYC010000028.1, read as the reverse complement.
GGCATCATCCAGGGCGTGAAGGCCAACGTGATTTCCGATACCGGCGCCTTTGCCTCCCTGGGCGGGCCGGTGCTGGAGCGGGCCTGCACCCATGCGGCGGGGCCCTACGCCTACGAGAATTTTGAGATCACCGGCGACGCCTATTATACCAACAATCCCCCTGCCGGGGCTTTCCGGGGCTTCGGCGTGACCCAGACCTGCTTTGCCACGGAGACCCTTTTGAACATGATGGCGGACAAGGTGGGTATCTCCCCCTGGGAGATCCGCTACCGCAACGCCATCCGCCCCGGCGGCGTACTGCCCAACGGCCAGATCGTGGGGCCGGAGACGGGCCTGGTGGAGACGCTGGAGGCGGTGAAGCCCTACTATGACGAGGCGGTGAAAAACGGCGACCCGGTGGGCCTTGCCTGCGCCATGAAGAACGCCGGCGTGGGCGTGGGACTGCCTGACTGGGGCAGGTGCAAGCTGATTGTGGAGGACGACGGCAAGGTGCATATCTACTCCGGCGCCTCCTGCATCGGCCAGGGACTGGGCACGGTGCTGGTGCAGATGGTGGTGACCAACGGCCACATCAAGCCCTCCGATATCGTGTATGAGCGCAGCAACACCTGGATCGCCCCGGACTCCGGCGACACCTCCGGCTCCCGCCAGACGCTGATTACCGGCGAGGCCTGCCGCCGGGCCTGCGAAAAGCTGGTGGCGGCCATGGAGGGCAAGACGCTGGCCGACTTGAAGGGACAGGAGTTCTACGGCGAATATCTGGCCGCCACCGACCCCTTGGGGGCGGACGTGCCCAACCCGGTGTCCCACGTGGCCTACGGCTACGCCACCCAGGTGTGCATCCTGGACCGGGAGACGGGGAAGGTAAAGCAGATGGTGGCGGCCCACGACGTGGGCAAGGCGGTGAACCCTCTGAGCTGCGAGGGGCAGATTGAGGGCGGCGTGGTGATGTCCATGGGCTATGCGCTGACGGAGCGGTACCCCATCGACGACAACTGCAAGCCCACCGCCAAATACGGCATGCTTGGTCTGTTCCGGGCCCCGGACGTGCCGCCGGTGAAGGCCATTGTGGTGGACAAGCCGGGATTGGACAAGGCCAACGGCGCCATCGGCATCGGCGAGATTACGTCCATTCCCACAGCCCCCGCCATCGCCGACGCCTATTATCGGCTGGATGGGGAGCGGCGATTTAAGCTGCCGCTGGAGAACACGCCCTATCAGCGGAAAAAGTAAAAGAGCAACGGCACTTGGCCGTTACTCTCTGTGGGCTTCCGTATGCTTTTCCAGTCGCCGCAGGGCCTCCGGGGTGTCCACGTCCTCCAACTGGGGGGCGCTGACCTCCATTAAAAGAAGACTTTCCTCGTGGCGGCGGATGACGGCGCTGCCGCCGGTATCGCCGGTGAGGGCTTTCAGGGCATCGAAATAGTCCCGGGGAAAGAGACAGGGATTGCCCCGGACGCCGTTGTGGGCGGTGGCCACGATATGACCGGGATGAGCGTGGTAGAAGTCGATTAATTCTGCCACGGTCTGCCGCTGCAGCAGGGGCTGATCGGACACCAGGAACAAAATGGCGTCACAGCCATCTTCCAGCGCTTCCACGCCCAGGCGCACGGTGCGGGAGGCGCCGTCCTCCGGGCGGTCATTGACCACCACGGCAAGGCCGCGATTTTGGGCCAGGGCGGCGATTTCCGGGTAACCGGTGACCACCACGGCGCTTTGCAGCTTATCCATGGGCACGGCATCTATGGCCCGCTGGGCCAGGGTGACGCCGTCCAGGGGGGACAGCAGTTTATTTTTCCCGAAGCGTGTGGCGCCGCCGGCAGCCATGACCACGCAGCCGATTTTCGTTTTCATTTTGCATCACCTGATTTACAATGTAGCAAAGATAGTGTTCACAAGTCAAGGATAATTATTCCCATCCTCTAAAGGAGGCAGAGCGACATGAGCAACGTAGGTAAGAGCGAAATCCGTGTAGACGCCTTTGACAAGGCCACAGGGCGCACCAAGTACTATGAGGATCGGATGCCGGCGGACGCGCTGTATGTGCGCATCAAGCACGCCGACATCGCCCACGGTATGGTGAAGGCGGTGGACAAGGCGGCAGCGGAGGCCATCCCCGGCGTGGTGAAGGTGCTGACGTGCTTCGACGTGCCGGACATTCCGTTCCCCACGGCGGGCCACCCCTGGTCCATGGACCCGGGGCACCAGGACGTGGCGGACCGCCATCTGCTGAACCGACACGTCCGCTACTGGGGCGACGACGTGGCGGTGGTCATCGCGGAGAACGAGGTGGCGGCCAATCAGGGCGTGCGGGCGCTGAAGGTGGAGTATGACGTGCTGCCCTTCGTGCTGGATGCCCAGAAGGCCATGGAGGAGGGGGCGCCCCAGCTCCATGAGCGGTTCCCCGGCAACGTGCTGAAGCACACCGACATGAAGAAGGGCGACTACCAGAAGGCCATTACCGAGCCGGGCCTCGTGAAGGTGGAGGGGTGGTACGACACCCCCACGGTGCAGCACTGCCACATTGAGAACTTCGGCTGCTTTGCCTATGAAAACGGCGGGCGGCTGACGGTGGTGTCCTCCACCCAGATCCCCCATATCATCCGCCGGGTGGTGGGCCAGGCGCTGGGCCGGCCCTGGGGCGATATTCAGGTGATCAAGCCCTATATCGGCGGCGGCTTCGGCAACAAGCAGGATGCGCTGTATGAGCCGCTGTGCGCCTGGTGCTGCACCCAGGTGGGTGGACGGTGCGTGCGGCTGGACTGCGCCCGGGAGGAGACCTTCGTTTCCAACCGCGTGCGCCACGCCATTCGGTTCCATATTGTGACGTGGCTGCGGAAGAACGGCGACATTGCTGCCAGGAAGGTGGAGTGCTTCTCCAACCAGGGCGCCTACGCCTCTCACGGCCATTCCATTGTGGCAAAGGCCATGGGCTCCTTCCCTCAGCACTATCCCTGCGACAACATGGAGTGCGACGCCTGGACGGTGTTTACCAATCGGCCGGCGGCAGGCGCCATGCGGGGCTACGGCATGCCCCAGGCGTCATTTGCCGATGAGGCCAATATTGACGACTGCGCGGCGGCGCTGGGGATGGATCCCTACGAGTTCCGCCAAAAGAACGTGATGCCCCAGGGCTTCCACGACGCTTTCTCCGGGAATACCAACTATTATGATTCCTTCCGGGAGTGCATGGAAAAGGGCGCGGCATATATCGATTACGAGAGGAAAAAGGCGGAATTTGCCAAGGATACGGGGCCCATTCGCCGGGGCATCGGCCTGGCTACCTTCTGGTACAACACCGCCGTGTACCCCATCTCTCTGGAGACGTCCTCCAACCGGATGCTGCTGAATCTGGACGGCACGGTGAACTACCAGTGCGGCGAGACGGAGATTGGCCAGGGCGCCGACACGGCCTATGCCCAGATGGTGGCGGAGGCGGTGGGCCTGAAGAGCTACCGCGACGTACACGTCATCTCCTGCCAGGACACCGACGTGACGCCTACCGGCCTTGGCGCTTACGCCTCACGGCAGACGTATGTGGCGGGCTTTGCCATTCGCCAGACGGCGGACATTCTGCGCAAGAAGATTCTGGACTACGCCTGCGAGGTAACACGGCAGGCGGTGGGGAACATGGACATCGTGGATGGCAACATTATCCGCAAGGGCGACGGCAGCGTGCTGATGAGCCTGAAGGAGCTGGCCATGACGGCGCAGTATAACCCGGTACACAGCGAGCATATTACCGCCGAGAGCACCTACACCATCCGCAACAACGCCTATTCCTTCGGCTGCACCTTTGCCGAGGTGGAGGTGGACATCCCCCTATGCAAGGTGACGCTGAAGAACATCGTCAACGTTCACGACTGCGGCAGCCTCATTAACCCCGCCCTGGCGGCGGCCCAGGTACACGGCGGCATGTCCATGGCCATCGGCTACGGCCTGTCCGAGCAGCTTTTGTTCGATGAAAAGACCGGTAAGCCGCTGAATAATAACCTGTTGGACTATAAGCTGTCCACCGTGATGGATCACCCCCATCTGGAGGCGCAATTTGCGGAGAACCCGGAGCCCACGTCGCCCTTTGGCACCAAGGCGCTGGGCGAGCCGCCGGCCTGCTCCGGCGCGCCGGCCATCCGCAACGCCATTTTTAACGCCACCGGCGTGGCCATTGACCACAACCCCATCAATCCCCATGTGCTGTTTGCGGAGTTCACCAAGGCAGGGCTCATCAACGATCCCTGGCGGAGTAAGGAGGACTGAGCCATGTATGATATGAAAGCGTTATATGAGGCCGGCAGTGTGGAGGAGGCCATCGCGCTGCGGCTGGCCCACCCGGAGGCGCAGATCATCGCCGGCGGCTCCGACGTGCTGGTGCAGATGCGGGAGGGCAAGCGGGCCGGCAAGGAGCTGATCTCCATTTATATGATCGACGCGCTGCGGGGCGTGTCCATCGACGAGGAGGAGAACATCCGCATCGGCTCGCTGACCAGCTTTTCCCACATCACCAAGGACCCCATCATCCAGCGGTATTGCAATGTTCTGGGCGAGGCGGTGGATCAAGTGGGATCGCCCCAGATTCGCAACATCGGCACCATCGGCGGCAACACCTGTAACGGTGTAACCTCCGCCGACTCTGCCTCCACCCTCCACGCCTGGGAGGCCATTGTGGAGCTGACGGGGAAGAACGGCGTACGGCGGCTGCCCATCCATGATTTCTACATCAAGGCGGGCACCGTGGACATCCGGGCCGAGGAGGGCGAGATTCAGACCGCCATCCTTATCCCCAAGGCCAGCTACGAGAACTGCTACGGACACTATATAAAATACGGTCTGCGCAACGCCATGGAGATTGCCACCCTGGGGTGCAGCGTCAACGTGCGGCTCAGCCCGGACAAGTCCACCATTGAGCGGTGCCGCATTGCCTACGGCGTGGCGGGGCCGGTGCCTATGCGGGTGCCTACCGCCGAGGCGGTGGCGAATGGGGCCAAGCCTACGGAGGCGCTGCTGGAGGCCTTTGGCAACGCCGTTATTGAGGACATCAACCCCCGTGACTCCTGGCGCGCCAGCAAGGCGTTCCGCCAGCATATCGCCGTGGAGATGGCGAAGCGGGCGCTGCGGGAGTCCATTATCCTGGCGGGAGGTGAGCTGGCATGAGCGTACAGTATAAGGTTGTCCGCTGCAACATCAACGGAAAAGACGTGGAGCGAGTGGTGGACGTGCGGGCCTCGCTGACCGACATGCTCCGCAACGACTACCATCTGACCTCTGTGAAAAAGGGGTGCGAGGTGGGCGAGTGCGGCGCTTGCAACGTGCTGATCGACGGCGAGTGCTTCAACTCCTGCATCTATCTGGCGGTGTGGGCCGAGGGTAAGCACATCCGCACCCTGGAGAGCTTGCTGGGCCCCGACGGCGAGCTCAGCGACATCCAACAGGCCTTTGTGGACGAGGCAGCCATCCAGTGCGGCTTCTGTACGCCGGGCTTCATTATGACGGCGGTGGAGATTCTGGAGGCGGGCAAGCTGTACAGCGACGACGAGCTGCGCAAGCTGCTGTCCGGCCACCTGTGCCGCTGCACCGGCTATGAGAACATTCTGCGGGCGGTGAAGAAGACCATGTACCGCCGCCTGGGGAAAGAAATCGACTTCTGACACGTGGCTATGTAGGCCCCGTCCTCCAGGGGATGGGGCCTCTTGTCGCGCTTTAGCAGGAAATTTGCTCCACGCAGTCGGCGGTGACCTGGGGCGGCAGACTCAGGGTCATGATGCCGTTATAGTGGACCCGGACGCATTGACCCGCCGAAAAGCGGCAGGCGCCATCGTAGAACACCACCACATCCTGGCAGCTATCCCAGTTGCGGACCAGGAGCTGGCCATCCTCTACGGAGCGGATGGTGCCGCGAAAACACACGTTATTCATACTATAACCTCCTCTCCACACCTCATCCTATGCCTGTATTACGGCGGCGGTGCGCCGAGGAGCGGACACAAGAAGGAGCGACTATGAGAATTGCAGTAACCTATGAAAACGGCGGAATCTTTCAGCATTTCGGCCACACGCAGCAGTTTAAGGTGTATGACATTGAAAACAGCACAGTGGTAAACCAGCAGGTGGTAGACACCAACGGCCAGGGCCACGGGGCGCTGGCGGGCTTTTTGCAGATGGGCCGGGTGGACGCTTTGATTTGCGGCGGCATCGGGCCCGGGGCCCAGATAGCGCTGCGGGAGGCTGGCATCAGGCTGTACGCCGGCGTGGCTGGCAGTGCGGACGCCGCTGTGCAGGCGCTGCTGGATGGAAACCTGCCCTATGTGGAGGGCGCCACCTGTGACCACCACGGCGAGGGCCACGACTGCGCCCATCACAGCGACCACGGCTGCGGACACCACGGCTGCCATTGACAGCGGCAGGCCGATGCTTTTCCTATGAAAATTCGCATTATCGGCGGGCCTGGCAGCGGTAAGACTACGCTGGCGCGGCAGCTTTCCCGGGAGATGGGGATTCCCCATTTTGATTTGGACGATATCCAATGGGACAACGCCGGGGATTACGGCACAAAACGGGACGCCGGGGAGCGGGACAGACTTCTTGCGGAAATCTTGAAGCAGGAGGATTGGATCATCGAGGGCGTGTATTACGCCTGGTGCGGCGAGACCTTCGCGGCGGCGGACAGGGTTTTTCTTTTATCCGTGCCGCGGCGGGTGTATCGGTATCGCTTGATCCGGCGCTTTATCCGTCGCAAGCTGGGGCGGGAGCCGGGAAAGCGGGAGAGCCTGGGGTCACTGCGGGAGCTGCTGCGGTGGGCGGATAAGTTTCAACGGGTCAATCTCCCGGCGATTCGGGAGATGCTGGGGCCTGTTTGGGATAAGGTGGTGGAAGTAGGGTAAGGCGGACGGTTCCTCGCCCATTCGAAAGGTGTGGCGGTCGTTCGGTTTGCGGCGCACCGGGGCGTTGTGAGTTACGCGAGGCGCTGATGGCGTTTTGGCGGGACACATAGGTCCCGCCCTACGGATGGAACGAACATTACGCAAGCAACCAAACCTTTATTCAATGATACAAAGGGTGGGGCGGACAGAGTCGTCCGCCCCTACGAAATAGACGGTAACTTCTGCAAAAAGCCATCTTATCGTCATGGATAAAACGGGCTTGGGCGGAGCAGAGCCCCGCCCCTACGAAATAGACGGTAGATTCTTCGGACAATCAATCGTTGAAACCATTTGAGATAGCGGTTTCAACGCATTTTTGACAGCAAAACACGGCTGCCCCGGTGGGGAGCCGTGAGCCTGGGCGCGTTGCAAAATAGCGCCGCAAAACAAAAGCACCAGTTAGGTCCAAAAAGGACTGTGAACTGCACCCCGTCAAGTAGACAGTGAAATAATTAAAAGAAAGTTCACAGCGCTGCGGCGCTGTGGGAACCGCAGATTCCGGTTGGCTGCTAAGGC
>CACWYC010000027.1 GCA_902765025.1 Oscillospiraceae bacterium | reverse complement strand
GTACGAGTCTCTGCACTTATGCGGTTGAACCGCCGTGTACCGAACGGTACGCACGGTGGTGTGAGAGGTCGGGGTTTATTCAGCCCCTCCTACTCGATTTAAAACGGTACCCGGGGCCAGATGAGGCTGCGCCACAGGATGGGACCCACCGCGCCGGTGACGTCGAAGCCCAGACGGCGCTGGGCCGCCATTACCGCCGCCTGGGTGGCGGGGCCGAAGATGCCGTCCGCCTCCACAGCGGGCATATCGCCGTAGACCTGGGCCATGTATTGCAGCGCCCGCTGGAGCCGCACCACGTTTTCCCCCGTGTCTCCCCGCACCAGGAAGCGGCCGGGGTATATCTCCGCCAGCCGCTCCCGGTAGGGGTCGGGCAGGTCGGTGAGCAGACGGTCGTAGGCGTTTTGTAGGGCGTTCCAGGTGTCGTTGCCCACGATGCCGTCCACCGGCAGCCCGGCGTAGCGCTGAAAGGCGTACACCGCGTCCCGGGTGTCGTCGTCGAAATAGCCTGTGACGCCAATGGGCGGCAGCTGGGGCAGAAAGAAGCCCAGAAAGCTCAGATAATACTGTATGGTCTCCACGCCGATGCCGCTGTCGCCGTAGGAAAGCTGGGAGGGGTAGATGCGTTCCACGTCGGAGATGGCCAGCCCCTGGGAGGACAGCTCGCTCAATCCCCGCACACTGGCCCACACCGATTTCAGCTTATACCATGTGACAGGGCCCACCACGCCGTCTACGGCGATGTTGAAGGCGTTCTGGAAGGCACGCACCGCCTGCTCCGTGGAAAGGTCGAAGATGCCGCCGGTGTCCCGGATGGGGGGAATGGCGGGGAAGTTCATGCCGATGCGGTTCAGCACCCGCTGCACCGAGCGCACGTCCTCCCCCACGCTGCCCCTGGCCAGGGGACGGCCGGGATAGGAAGCGGTGCGGCTGGACACCGGGGCGTCGGTGACGATGTCGATGTCGTCGCCGTAGTAGTATTGCAGAATCTGGTAGGGAGTGTAGCCCTGCTCGGCCAGCTGCACCGTGCCCCACTGGGAGAGCCCCCGGCACTGGCTGCGGACGCCGTCACAGAACATGGCGAACAGGGGCTCCACGTTGCCCCGGCGGACGATGTAGCTGCGGAACATCTCGTCCACAATGCGGCTGATGTTTTCAAACTGGTCGCCGTTTTCCACGTAGTACTGGTCGTACTGGGTGGTGCTGGTGATGTCAAAGTCGTAGCCCCGGCTGGGGTAATACTCGGTGTAAATCCGGTTCATGGTAAAGGAGAGCTGGGCTAGGATATTGGCCCGGATGGCCGCCTCCGGCCAGGTGGGGAAAATCTCGTGGGAGGCCACGTTTTTGATGTAATCCGTAAAGGGAACGGTCACGTTCCGGGCCGGCTGGTCGGGGCGGCCCAGGTGCACGGTGATGAACTCCGGCACAACGGGAGTGGTGGGCATGGCGCGGCCTCCTTACAGCAAAATGGGCTCCAGCATCATGGGCAGCAGCGTCTCCACCCCGTCGTAGATCACCACACGGCGGTCGGTAAGAGGGCGGTAGCCGGGATGGGTGACGGTGACGGTATAGATGGTGGTGCTGTCGTCGGCGGTGTCCTCACGCTGGGACGCCTGTCGGGCCTTGGCGGGCAGGATGAAGCCCTCCGCCACGCCGCTTTGATCGGTGGTCTTGCGGTAGATGGGTAGGCGGGTGCCGTCCAGATTGGCGTCCACCGCCACCGTGGCCCCCGCCACCGGGAAGGCGCCGAAGGCGGTGAACACCTGCACCCGCAGCGTGCCTCGGCCGGGATTGTCCCCCAGGTAGGGGCCCAACTGCTCCAGAGAAAAGGTCTGCTCATTCATAGCGATTCCTCCTTTTGAGAATAGGGGAGAGGCTCCCCATTCTCATGGTATGCGCCGCGAAAACATCTTGACAAACGGCGGGGGAGTGGGTAGAATAGCTACGATATTTTTCATCGGCGATGATGGGAAAAAGACGGAGCAATGCCCGCCGCAAGAGAGTCGGCGTCTGGTGCGAGCCGATGGGGGCGCTCCGCTGTACTGGCCCCGGAGCTTTCCGCCTGAACAGGGCGGGACGGATGCACACCGTTATCCGTGCCGCCTCCCATAGAGGCACTGAGATGGCGCATTTGCGCCGAAATCAGGGTGGTACCGCGTTCATTCGCCCCTGACCCATTTTTGGTGGGCCGGGGTCTTTTTTATGCTCAAAAACAGAATTTCCAAAGGAGAAAAGCTGATGTATTACGATTTTTCCGCCATTGAGAAGAAGTGGCAGGCCCGGTGGGAGGAGACCAAGCCCTACGCCGCCGTCACCGGCGACCCCCGGCCCAAGTTCTACGGCCTCATTGAGTTCCCCTATCCCAGCGCCGCGGGGCTACACGTGGGCCATCCCCGGCCCTTTACCGCCATCGACATTGTCAGCCGCAAGCGCCGCATGGAGGGCTACAACGTTCTGTTCCCCATCGGGTACGACGCCTTCGGCCTGCCCACGGAGAACTTTGCCATCAAGAACCACATCCATCCCGCCATCGTCACCCGGGACAACATCGCCAACTTCACCCGGCAGCTGAAAATGCTGGGCTACGGCTTCGACTGGGACCGTGTGGTGGACACCACCGACCCCAAGTATTACAAGTGGACCCAGTGGATTTTCCTGCAGATGTACAAGAAGGGCCTGGCCTACAAGACCACCATGCCCATCAACTGGTGCACCAGCTGCAAGGTGGGCCTTGCCAACGAGGAAGTGGTAGAGGGCAAGTGCGAGCGCTGCGGCGGCGAGGTGGTGCGCAAGGAGAAGAGCCAGTGGATGCTGGCCATCACCAAGTACGCCGACCGCCTTATCGACGACCTGGACGAGCTGGACTATATCGACCGGGTCAAGGTGCAGCAGAAGAACTGGATCGGCCGCTCCTACGGCACCGACGCCACCTTCAAGACCAACACCGGCGACGACGTCACCGTGTACACCACCCGTGTGGACACCATTTTCGGCGTCAGCTACATGGTGGTGTCCCCGGAGCACCCGCTGCTGGACAAGTGGCAGGACAAGATTGCCAACTGGGACGCCGTGGCGGAATACCGTCTGGCGGCCTCTCGGAAGTCCGACTTTGAGCGGGGCGAGCTGAATAAGGAAAAGACCGGCGTCCGCCTGGAGGGCGTGGAGGCGTATCATCCCATCACCGGCGACCCCATCCCCATGTTCGTGTCCGACTACGTGCTGATGGGCTACGGCACCGGCGTGGTCATGGGCGTGCCCGGCCACGACCAGCGCGACTGGGAGTTTGCCACCAAGTTCGGCCTGCCCATCCGTGAGGTGGTGGCCGGCGGCGACGTGACGAAAGAGGCTTTCGTGGCCAAGGACGACAGCGCCGTCATGGTCAACTCCGGCTTCCTCAACGGCATGACCGTCAAGGAGGCCATCCCCGCCATGCGGCAGTACGCCGTGGAGCACGGCTGGGGCAAGGAAAAGGTGAACTACAAACTGCGCGACTGGGTGTTTACCCGCCAGCGCTACTGGGGCGAGCCCATCCCCCTGGTGAACTGCCCCAAGTGCGGCTGGGTGCCCCTGGATGAAAGCGAACTGCCCCTGCTGCTGCCCAACGTGGAGAGCTACGAGCCTACCGACGACGGCGAGAGCCCCCTGGCCAAGATGACCGACTGGGTCAACACCACCTGCCCCCACTGCGGCGGGCCCGCCAAGCGGGAGACCGACACCATGCCCAACTGGGCCGGCTCCTGCTGGTACTACCTGCGGTATATGGACCCCCACAACGACAAGGAATTCCTATCCCGGGAGGCTGAGGAGTACTGGGGCCCTGTGGACTGGTATAACGGCGGCATGGAGCACACCACGCTCCACCTGCTCTACAGCCGGTTCTGGCACAAGTTCCTCTACGATCTGGGCCTTGTCCACACCAAGGAGCCCTATGCCAAGCGCACCAGCCACGGCATGATTCTGGGCAAGAACCCCCACTATATCGGCAACGTGGACACCGAGGCCGAGAAGCAGGCCCTTATCGCCAAGTACGGCTCTATGGCCACCCGCCCGGCGGTGAAAATGTCCAAATCCCTGGGCAACGTGGTGAACCCCGATGACGTGATCAAGGCCTACGGCGCCGACACCATGCGGCTCTATATTATGTTCATCGGCGACTTTGAGAAGACTGCCGCCTGGTCCGACGAGGCCGTGAAGGGCAGCAAGCGCTTCCTGGACCGCTGCTTCAATTTGCAGGATATGGTCAGCGATGAGGAGGGCATTTCCAAGGCCAACATGGCCTCCGTCCACAAGACCATCAAGAAGGTCGGCACCGACATTGAGGAGCTGAAGATGAACACCGCCATCGCCGCGCTGATGACGCTGGTGAACGAGTTCTACAGCAAGGGCCTGTCCCGTGGCGACCTGAGCGTGCTCATCCGCCTGCTGAGCCCCTTCGTACCCCACATGGCCGAGGAGATGTGGGAGAACATGGGCTTTGCCGCCGAGAGCGGCAAGATGGCCATGCAGAGCCCCTGGCCGGAGTATGACGAGAGCAAGACCGTGGACGCCCAGGTGGAGATGGCCGTGCAGGTCAACGGCAAGCTCCGGGGCACCGTGGTGGTGGACACCGACAGCGATGAGGATGCCGTCAAGGCCGCCGCGCTGGAGAGTGACCGCGTCAAGAAGGCCACCGAGGGCATGAGCGTGGTGAAAACCATCTTCGTGAAAAATAAGCTCATCAACCTCATTGTCAAGCCTGCCAAGTAAAAAAGAATCCCCGCGAAGCCGATGGCTTCGCGGGGATTTGCGCCATAATGGGATATGCCGTCAGCAGAGGGTCTCCTCCTGCTCGGCAAATAATTTGTCGTTGATCTGAAAAAGGCTCATATCGTGGCTCATGCCGAAGATAATAATGGCGTCCCGCTTGTCCCGGGGATACAGCGGCGCCAGACGGCACTGCAGCAGCAGATTCTGGGTCTCCTCAAAGGTGGCCTGCAGGCCCAGGCACAGGCACAGCAGCCTGTTGCGGGAGGGGTTGCGGCGGCCGGAGAAAACCTGATGGAGGTATACCTCGCTCATACCGGACTGCTTGGCCAAAGCCGCCTTGGTGATTTTCCGCTTTTCAAAAAGACGTTTGAGCATTTCGGGGGCCGATTCGCTGCGGAAGCTGCTGCCATTCTCCGTCAGGAATCGATCCAGATTGTTGGCCTGCATCAGCTCCTGCTGCAGGGCGTCAGTGTTCTTCGACTCCATTCGGCACTCCTTTACAAATAATTTCAAATAATATATGATAATGATACCTGAATTCGCCAAAAAATCAATATGCCGGGAGCATAGTGTTGAGGAGGTTTTTTTGGTGTATGATTTCTTGCTCCACGCCGTGGAGGAGCAGTTTATGGTGGAAAAAACGCTGAAACGCAGCGGGAGGGGCACCGTGACGCTTTTGCGCCACCGGGCCACGGGAAAGCGGTACGTGTTTCGGCACTATACCGGCAGCGGCGACGTGTACCGCAAGCTGCTGGCGGTGGAGTGCCGCTACCTGCCGCGCATCGAGGAGGTGGCGGAGAAGGACGGCTCCGTGGCGGTGCTGGAGGAGTATATCCAGGGCGACACGCTGTCGTTCCTGCTGGAGGGCGGCGTGCTGACGGAGAAGGAGGCCCGCATGGCCGCCGGCAACCTGTGCGACGCCCTGTGGGTGCTCCACTCCCTGGGGGCGGTTCACCGGGACGTGAAGGACAGCAATGTGATTCTCCGGGGGGATGAGGCGGTGCTTATCGACTTTGACGCCTCCCGCATGGTGAAGCCCCAGGCCAGCGCCGACACCCAGATCATGGGCACCACCGGCTACGCCGCCCCGGAGCAGTTCGGCCTGCAGCAGACCGACGGCCGGGCGGATATCTACTCCCTGGGCGTGCTGCTGAACGTGATGGTCACAGGGCAGCATCCCTCCCGCCAACTGGCAAAGGGCGATCTGGGGCGCATCGTCCGCCGCTGCACCACGGTGGACCCGGAGGGGCGCTTTCCCGACGTGCTGACGCTGAAGGAGGCGCTGGGCGTATGAAGAAGTGTGTTCAGTGCGGGGCCGACCTGCCGGATGGAGCCTCCCTGTGTCCCTACTGCGCCGCCTCCCAGGTGGAGCGGCATACCGTTTCACCGCCCCGGCGCATCAACCGCTTCCGCCTGCGGCGGGTAATCATGACGGCGGTGGTAACGGCGTCCCTTGTGGGCAGCGCCGTGGCCATTGTGCTGGGCGTCCGTGCCATCCGGGAGAAGGAGCGGCGGGAGGCGGAGGCTGCCGCATTGGCGGCGCTTGAGGCACAGCAGGAGGCGATGGAGAATACGGACCCGTTGGACGCGTTGCTGGAAAGCCTCGCCATCCCCGAGGAGGCGGAGCCGACGCCCCTGCCCGGCGACGTGGCGGAGGGGGCGGAATACCCTTATTATATCGAGTATACCGCCGAGGATGGGCAGACATATTTGCTGTTTGCGGGCATGCCGGAGGTATATAATGAGGCCCCTGCCCCGAAGGGCCGGTGGGAAGGCTGGGCCATAGAGGGCGGCCAGTGCGGCACCACGATGGTGCTGTGTGCCAAGCGGCCGGGGGAGTTGCCCTGCCCCCGGGAGTTTGACGCCCTGGTGGACTCATACCGCCTGGAGGATGTGTCTGGCAACGCCGCCGTGTGGCTGGAGCCCAGCAGCTTAAATAACTGGTATCATTATTCCGATGACCTTCTGCAAAGCTATTTGGCAAACGCCATAGGTCCGGCGGGCCGGGCGGTGCTGCGCTGGACGGTGGAGATGAAAAACGGGGATATTCTCTACCTGGACCAGGTGATGGATATATCCAATATGGATGAGGTTGTCATAGACAGCACCGTGGCGCCCATGGAGGACGCCGCAGCGCTCCAGCGGGTGATCGACGCCGTGGAGCCCCTGTCGCTGACGGAGCGGTACAATGTCATCCTCCAGCTCCCTGCGGCCATCTACACCGAAAGCATCCACTTCCGGGGCAACCTCACTGTGACGGGCAGGGGAGAGGAGACGGTGTTCACCGCCGGGGCCACGGTGGAGGACACGGCGCCCCAAATCGTGCTGCGGGATGTGACGTTTGAAGGACAGGGCGGCGTGGGCCTTGCGGCGCTGCGCCCGGTGATACTGATGGGCTGCCGCTTCTCCGGCTGGGACACCGCCGTGTCCGTCAAGCGCTTTACCACCATCGGCGCGGATTTCTGCCTCTTTACGGACAACACTGTGGGCGTGGAGATCGACTCCCTGTTCGAGGGAATGCAGGTGCTGGGGGTGTGTGAGCTGTACCGCAACGAAACGGCGGTGCGGGTGGTACACATGTCCAGAGGCAACAGCATGTGGATCAATAAATGCGTGTTCGGGGAGAACGGAACGGATATTGACAACCCGGAGGACTATAATATTGATATGACCATGTGCAAGTTTACATAACTCTTGCATCCGGCGCGCAGCGTCTGGCCGATGGGAGAAAGGGGCAGAATAACCACAAAAATGCAAAAAAATAGCTTGACAGCCGGGGGAGCGTTGCGTATAATATCCTCTGTTAAGTCATGTGCTATGACTTCTTCAAGAGTACCTGCGGATAAAGCCCGGGTATATCGGAGGGAGGGAAAATAGATGTCCGAAGTCCATGTGAAGGAAGGCGAGAGCCTGGATAGCGCCCTGAAGCGCTTCAAGAGAAGCTGCGCCAAGGCCGGTATCGTGGCTGAGGTGCGCCGCCGTGAGTGCTACGAGAGCCCCAGCGTCAAGCGCCGCAAGAAGTCCGAGGCCGCTCGCAAGAACCGCAACAAGCGTTACTATTAATGCGCACGTCACCTGCCCGGTTTCGGGCAGGTGATTTTTTCTTGTATTTCCCGGGAAAAATGATATACTATGTGCGGAAAAAAAGTATCCGCTGAAAGGAGGGAGGCGTATGGCCTTTTCCTTGCGGCCTGACCGGGTGCTGTCCTCCTACCGGGAGGTGACGCCGGAGCTGCTGCACCGCCGGGGCATCCAGCTGGTACTGTGTGACCTGGACTACACCCTGGCCCCCAAACGGGTGAAGACGCCGGACGAGGACGTGAGATGCTGGATCTCGGAGCTGGCGGAGGCGGGCATCACCGTCATGGTGGTCAGCAACAACCGCAACCCCAGCCGTGTGGACGCCTTCTGCCGCCCGCTGGGCATCCCCTATGAGGGCCACGCCGGCAAACCCGGCACCGGCGGCTACTGCCGGGCCATGGCCCGCGCCGGCATCGACGCCGCCCACACCGCCGCCCTGGGCGACAAGCTGCTCACCGATATGCTGGCGGCCAACCGCGCCGGGGTCTGGGCCCTGATGGTGGAGCCCCTGGGGGGCCCCGTAGGCCCCTGGAACCACTTTTTACATCTATTACAGAGGCCCTTCAAGGCCCTGCGAAAGGAGAAATAAGCCATGAATCACATTGCACGCATCAGCCAGGCCCTGGGCAATCTGCCTGCCATTTTGCTGACCTCCGATTCCAACTGCTTCTATGCCACCGGCTTCATGGGGGAGGGCATGGCCCTCATCACCCGCCAGGGAAGCTGGTATTTCACCGACTCCCGCTACACCGAGGCGGCGGGAAAGGCCATCGGCGACGCCGCTGTCATTGAGCAGATCAGCGCCCAGCGGCCCTTTACCGTGTGCATCAACGACGTGCTCACCGCCCATGGCATCAAGACGGTGGGCTATGAGGACGCCGCTGTCACCGTGGCGGCGTATAACGACCTTTCCGCCAAGCTGAAGGCGGACATGGTGGGCGCCAGCGACCTGATGAAGGACCTGCGCGCCGTGAAGGATGAAGAGGAGATTCGCCGCCTCACCGCCGCCCAGCGCATTGCGGAAAAGGCACTGGACCAGATCTGCCGGGAAATCCAGCCCGGCATGACGGAGAAGCATATCGCCGCCCGGCTGACGTATCTGATGATGGAGTACGGCGCTCATAAAAACTCCTTTGATCCCATCGTGGCCTCCGGCCCCAACGGGTCCATGCCCCACGCCGTGCCCACGGACCGGCAGGTGCAGCCGGGGGAGTTCGTCACCATGGACTTCGGCTGCATCTACGAGGGCTATTGCAGCGATATGACCCGCACCGTCTGCGTGGGCGAGCCCACCGAGGAGATGCGGAAGGTGTACAACACCGTCCTGGAGGCCCAGCTGGCCGGCATCGCAGCCGCCAAGGCGGGGGTCAGCGGCGCGGACATCGATGGCGCGGCCCGCAAGGTGATTGAGGACGCGGGCTACGGCCAGTATTTCGGCCACAGCTTCGGCCACAGCCTGGGCATCGACATCCACGAAGCCCCCAACAACGCCCCCTCCAACCACAACCCCATGCCCGACGGCGCCGTCACCTCCGCCGAGCCCGGCATCTATATCCCCGGCAAATTCGGCGTCCGCATTGAGGACGTGATGGTGATAAAGGCCGACGGCAGCCATCTCATCACCGAGGCACCCAAGGCGCTGCTGATTCTGTAAGCCACTTTTTTGCAGAATTTCATGTAAAACCCTTGCCAAACGGCAGGTGTTCATGTACAATATATGAGGCTAATTTTGGCTGCATCATTCAATTCGAGGGAATCGTCATGTTCCCTCATCAATATGGGAGGACATAATTATGGCAACTATTACTGCCGGCGATTTCAGAAACGGCAAGACCTTCGAGTATGAGGGCAAAATCATGCAGGTGGTGGAGTTCCAGCACGTGAAGCCCGGCAAGGGCGCCGCTTTCGTGCGCACCAAGATGAAGAACATCGTCACCGGCGGCGTCACCGAGACTTCCTTCAACCCCACTGCCAAGTTTGAGGAGGCCTTCATCGACCGCAAGGATATGTCTTACAGCTACAATGACGGCGACCTGTACTATTTCATGGACCAGGAGACCTTCGACATGGTGCCCCTGGGCAAGGACCTGCTGGGCGACGCCTTCAAGTTCATCACCGAGAACACCGTGTGCAAGGTGCTGAGCTATAAGGGCAACGTGTTCGGCCTGGAGTGCCCCAACTTCATGGATCTGGAGGTCACCGAGACCGAGCCGGGCCTGGCCGGCAACACCGCCACCAACACCCTGAAGCCCGCCACCGTGGAGACCGGCGCCGAGGTGAAGGTGCCCCTGTTCATCAACATCGGCGACAAGATCACCATCGACACCCGTACCGGTGAATATCTGGGCCGCGCCAAGTAAATCCTAACCATCAACAGGACTGGGCGGTGTGCGCCGCCGGAAAGGAGCAACATAATGGAAATTTCCGAGAAGGTAGCGTATCTGAAGGGCCTGGCCGAGGGCCTGAAGCTGGATGAGGAGACCAAGGAAGGCAAGCTGATTGCCGGTATCATCGACGTGCTGGACGCCATGGCGGAGGAGTTCGCCGACGTGGAGAGCGAAATCATCGACCTGGAGGATGGCCTGGATGCCGTCAGCGAGGACCTGAGCGACGTAGAGGAGACGCTGTACTTCGCCCTGGACGAAGATGAGGACGACGAGGACGAGGACGATGACGACGAGCTGTTCGTCACCACCTGCCCCTGCTGCGAGGAGGAAGTGGTGTTCGACGAGGACGTGCTGGCCGACGGCGAGGTGGTTTGCCCCAACTGCGGCGAGCGTCTGGAGTTCGACCTCAGCGACCTGGCCAACGCCACCAACAAGGACGAGGAGTAATCCGTCTGTATCAAGGCATTAAAGCGCGGCTTTCAGGCCGCGCTTTTTCCATGTTGCGAAAGCGGCAAATTGTGGTATAATAGGCGGGAAGGCTGTGCCCTGCGGGGCAAAACTGGCGGCCTTTTGAGGATAACGCTATGAGAACGCAAGATAAGCTGAATATGACCATGCTCTGCGACTTCTATGAGCTGACCATGGGCAACGGTTATTTCCAGACCGGGTATAAGGATCGCATCTGCTACTTCGACGTGTTTTTCCGCCGGGTGCCGGATGGGGGCGGCTTCGCCATTGCCGCCGGTCTGGAGCAGCTCATTGATTATATCCAGAACCTGCATTTTGACGAGCAGGATATCGCCTACCTCCGCTCCCGCAACTATTTCAGCGAGGAGTTTCTGGCCTATCTGAAGGATTTCCATTTCACCGGCGACATCTACGCCATCCCCGAGGGTACGCCGGTGTTCCCCCGGGAGCCGCTGGTGGTGGTGCGGGCCCCCGCCATTGAGGCCCAGCTCATTGAGACCTTCACCCTGCTGACGGTGAACCACCAGAGCCTGATTGCCACCAAGGCCAACCGCATCTGCCGGGCCGCCCGGGGACGCACGGTGCTGGAGTTCGGCTCCCGCCGGGCCCAGGGCGCTGACGCCGCCATCATCGGCGCCCGCGCCGCCTATATCGGCGGCTGCGCCGGCACCGCCTGCACCATCTCCGACGAGATTTACGGCGTGCCCGCCGGCGGCACCATGGCCCACGCCTGGGTGCAGATGTTCGACAGCGAGTATGAGGCTTTCAAAGCCTACTGCGAGACCTATCCCACCAACGCCACGCTTTTGGTGGACACCTACAACACCTTGAAGTCCGGCGTGCCCAACGCCATCCGGGTGTTCAACGAGGTGCTGCGGCCCCGGGGCATCACCAAGTGCGGTATCCGGCTGGACAGCGGCGACATCGCCTATTTGAGCCGCAAGGCCCGGGAGATGCTGGACGAGGCCGGATGGGAGAGCTGCCAGATTTCCGCCTCCAACTCCCTGGACGAATACCTCATCCAGGATCTGCTGCTGCAGGACGCCAAAATCGACATGTTCGGCGTGGGCGAGCGGATGATTACCGCCCGGTCCGAGCCTGTGTTCGGCGGCGTCTACAAGCTGGTGGCGGTGGAGGACGACGCGGGCAACGTGGTGCCCAAGATCAAGGTCAGCGAGAACGTGGAGAAAATCACCGTGCCCCACTTCAAGAAGATCTACCGCTTCTACGGCAACGACACCGGCAAGGCCATCGCCGACTATATGACGGTGTATGACGAGGAAGTGGACGACACCAAGGATCTGGAGATTTTCGACCCCAACGCCACCTGGAAGAAGAAAACCGTCTACGATTTCCACGCCCGCCAGCTCCTGGAGCCCATCTTCCTTGGGGGCAAGCTGGTGTACCAAAGCCCCACACTGCCGGAGATCAAGGCCTACTGCCAGCAGCAGGTAGACACGTTGTGGGACGAGGTGAAGCGCTTCGACAATCCCCACTCCTACTACGTGGATTTGAGCCAGAAGCTGTGGGACATCCGCCACGATTTGCTGCATAAGTCACAGCACTGAGCGCGATGCGCAGAACGGAAAACGTTGAACTGACAGTATTATGCCTCATCACGGACGGAGACAGAATGCTGCTTCAGAACAGGGTGAAAAACGACTGGCAGGGATACACGCTTCCGGGTGGTCATGTGGAACCGGGAGAATCCTTCGTTGACGCGGTGGTGCGTGAAATGAAGGAAGAAACCGGGCTGGATATCAAAAACCCGAGACTGGTGGGCGTAAAGCAGTTTCCTATCAAGGAAGGGCGATACGTTGTCTTTCTCTTTAAGACCACAGATTACAGCGGAACGGTGGTTTCTTCGGCTGAAGGGCAGATGGAATGGGTGGAAAGCAGCCGCCTGCCGGAGATAAACACGGTGGATGACTTTGCAGAATTGCTGCGGGTAATGAATGACCCCGCGCTGACGGAATTCCAGTACCTGGTCGACGGAGAAACGTGGACAGTCTCGATTCAGTAAAACAGGACTAACAAAATCAAAGAAACGGGGCGTTGACAGCCCCGTTTCTTTGCGTTATAATAGCCTCACAATCCAAGGGGTGCTGGCCAGAGCCGGCTGAGATGGGGCGTGTTCCGCTCCGATCCCTCGAACCTGATCCGGGTAATGCCGGCGTAGGAATGCGATTATACCGTTTGCGAGTGCCGCATCACGCCGCCATTGGCCGTGAGGCGGTATTTTTTCATCCATAAAGGAGAGAAATCATGAAAAATAACGCACTGCGCGCCCTTACCGAGGGCGGTATCATGGTGGCGGCGGCCACGGCGCTGAGCTACCTGAAGCTCTTTGAGCTGCCCCAGGGGGGCTCGGTGTGCATCGGTATGCTGCCCATCTTCCTCTACTGCGTCCGCTGGGGGCTGAAGGACGGCCTGCTGTGCTCCCTGGCCTACGGCATCTTGCAGCTTATCTTCGATGGCGCTTACGCCTGGGGCTGGACCAGCATGCTGCTGGACTACGTGGTGGCCTTCACGGTGCTGGGCTTCGCCGGCCTCTTTGCCCGTCAAAAGGGCGGCGTGTTCGTGGGCACGGTGGTGGGCTGTGTGCTGCGGTTCATCGTCCATTTTATCAGCGGCGTCACCATCTACCGCATCTACGAGCCGGTGGATCTGTTCAACACCACCTTTGCCAACCCATATCTCTACTCCGCCGCCTACAACGGCAGCTATGTGGCCATCGACATGGCGCTGTGCCTGGTGATTTTCGCCCTGCTGTACAAGCCCATGAAAAAGTACTTTTTGGCCCAGGATTTGGCGTGATAATCCCGTTTTCCCCTCTCTTTGGTCCGTCCGGATACTCCCGGGCGGGCCATTTTTAATTTTTCGCAAAAATGTGTTGACAAACCGTGAGAAATCTGTATAATAGCATATGTTCGTCAGGAACACAGCGGGATTGTGTAAAGGTAGCACAGCGGACTCTGACTCCGTATGTGAGGGTTCGAATCCTTCTCCCGCTGCCAACAAAAAAGCGTCTTTTGTCAGCCGACAAAAGACGCTTTTTTGAATGATGTTTGCCCTGCCGGGCAAATGATGTGTGTTTTGCACATGATGTCGCTGCGCTAATGATGTATGCCTGCGGGCACATGGGGGCAAACATCGCATCATTGCGGCACAAAGTGACGCACCATCATTTCGGCGCCAGCCGATACATCATCAGCCGCCGGAGGCGGCGACATCATAAAAAACTACCGATTTCGGAGGACACCGACATGAGATGGGATTTACTGCTGGGGCGTCTCTATTACGGCGCACAGCCCCGCATTGACCGGGAAAAGCGCCGCATGGGCTGCATCGGAGACAGCATCACCTTCGGCGCGGGGGTTGTAAACACGCGAAAGGCCGACGCCTGGCCCTTCCTGCTGCAAAAGAGCCTGGGGGACGGCTGGCAGGTGTTTGACTACGGCGTTTCCGGCGCCACGCTGCAAAAAGAGGGCCATTTCCCCTATGTGAAGTACGGTTTTTTGCCCCATTTCCGCCGCTGCCGCCCGGAGCTGGTGACGCTGATGCTGGGCACCAACGACACCAAGCCCTTCAACTGGGACCGGGAGCGTTTTGCCCGGGAGTATGACGAGGCGGTGGAGCAGCTGTTGGCCCTGCCCTGGCAGCCCCGGGTGGTGCTGATGACGCCGCCCCGGGCCTTCCCGGACAGCGCCACCGGCGTCATCGGCTTCGACATAGTGGAGGATGCCATCGTCAACGGCGTGCGCCCCACGGTGCTGGTGGCAGGGGAGAAGTACGGCGTGCCGGTCATCGACCTGTACGCCTTTACGGAAGACCACCCGGAGTATTTCATCGACGGCGTCCGCCCCAACCGGGAGGGCAACCGGGCCATTGCCGATTATCTGCTGAAAACGCTGCCGCTGGCGCGGTAACTGTCACACAAAGGGGGAGACCATGTCTGCATCTACGAAACAACTGGCTCTCTGCGGCGTCATGACGGCGCTGGCGGTGGCGCTGCTGTGCCTGGGCGGGCTGGTGCCCGTCGCGCTGTATATCAGCCCCATGCTGGCCTCTATGGTGCTGGTGGTGATCCGCCTGGAGTGCTCGCCCCGCCACGCCTGGACCTGCTTTGCCGCCACCGCCATCCTGGGCCTGCTGCTGGGCCCGGACAAGGAGGCGTCGTCGCTGTATCTGTTTTTGGGCTATTACCCGCTGCTCAAGCCACGGCTGGACGCCATCCGCCCCGCCGTGCTGGGGTGGGTCGCCAAAATTTCATTGGCAGCAGCGGCCATCACCGCCATGTACGCCCTGCTGCTCTACGTCTTTGCCCTGGACGGCCTGGAGGAGGAGTTCGCCACGGCGCTGCGCTGGGTGCTGATTACCTGCATCGTCTTGGGCGCCGCCGTCTTTGTGCTGTTCGATATGATTCTGAATCGGATTGCCGCCATCTATGCCAAGCGGCGCAAAAAACAATAAATCGTTTTTTTTCAGAACAAAACACAGGAGTTTCCATGAAACAACAATCCTACAATTTTACCGAGGGTAAGATCCTGGGCCCGCTGCTGCGGTTCATGCTGCCGGTGCTGCTGGCCCTGTTTTTGCAGGCGTTGTACGGCGCGGTGGACCTGCTGGTGGTGGGCAAATTTGCCGGGGCGGAGGACGTGTCGGCGGTGTCCACCGGGTCACAGATTATGATGACCATCACCAATATCGTGTCCAGCATGGCCATGGGCGTCACCGTCTTCCTGGCCCAGAAGGTGGGGGAGCGGGACGCGGAGGCCGGCGGGCGCATCGTGGGCGCCGGCGTGTGCCTGTTCGTGGCCATCGGCGCTGTGCTGACCTGCGCCATACCGCTGCTGTCCGGCGTTCTGGCCCGGACGATGCAGGCGCCAATGGAGGCGTTTGCCCTCACCGTGGGCTATATCCGCATCTGCGGCTTCGGCGCCATCGTGATCATCTTGTATAACCTTATCGGCAGCATTTTCCGGGGGCTGGGGGATTCCCGCACGCCCCTGGTGACGGTGATGATCGCCTGTGCGTGCAACGTCATCGGTGACCTGCTGCTGGTGGCGGGCTTCGGCATGGGCGCCCGGGGCGCGGCGCTGGCCACCGTGTTCGCTCAGTTCATCAGCGTGGTCATCTCCCTGCTGCTGATTCGGAAAAAGGAATTGCCCTTCGCTTTTTCCCTCCGCACCATCCGCCCCAACGGCCGGCTGATGGGCAAAATCGTGACGCTGGGTGCCCCCATTGCGCTGCAGGATTTGCTGGTGGGCATCTCCTTCCTGGTGATTCTGGCCATCGTCAACGGCCTGGGCCTGGTGGCCTCCGCCGGCGTGGGCGTGGCGGAAAAGGTGTGCGCCTTCATCATGCTGGTGCCGGCGGCATTTATGCAGGCCATGTCCGCCTTCGTGGCACAGAATCGTGGCGCCGGCAAGCTGCACCGGGCCGTGCAGGGCCTCAACTGCGCTGTGGCGGTGTCGGTGGTGTTCGGCGTGGCCATGTTTGTGCTGAACTTTTTCCGGGGCGACATTCTATCGTATGTGTTCGCCAGCGATGAGCGGGTCATCGCCGCCTCGGCGGACTATCTGCGGGCCTACGCCATCGACTGCCTGCTGACCTGCTTCCTGTTCTGCTTCATCGGCTTTTTCAACGGCATGGAGTACACCCGCTTCGTCATGGTGCAGGGCATCGTGGGGGCGTTCTGCGTCCGCGTGCCGGTGTCGTTCCTCATGAGCCACGTCCAGCCGGTGAGCCTGTTCCGCATCGGCCTAGCCACACCCTGCTACACCATCGTGCAAATCGCCCTCTGCCTCATCTGCTTCATGCGGATGAAGCGGCGGCTGGGCCTGAACTTCCCAGAGGAAATCAGCGCATAATACAAGCGCATAATATAACAGCCACCCCGCTGGGGTGGCTGTTTTCTATTGTATGACAACCACTGGCTATGCCAGTGGCAAAAAAAGCTTTAGCTATGGACAAAATAAAAACTCCCCATTACAGTAAGGTGTAAGGTTTGCCGACCGACACCAAGTAATGAGGAGGCCTTTCATGGAGAAAGACATAAGTAGTTTAGAGCATACACGATGGAGATGTCAATATCATGTTGTATTTGCGCCAAAGTATCGAAGATTGGTGATATACGGGCAGATAAAGAAGGACATAGGCCAGATACTACGGAAATTATGCGAGCAAAAGGGGGTGGAAATAATAGAGGCAGAAGCATGCCCTGACCATATCCACATGCTGATAAGCATTCCGCCAAAGTTCAGTGTGGCGGAAGTAATGGGGTATCTAAAAGGCAAATCAAGTCTGATGATATTTGACCGACATGCGAATTTGAAGTACAAGTACGGCAATAGGCATTTCTGGGCGAGAGGCTATTATGTGGATACGGTAGGACGAAACAAAGAGGCAATCAAGAAATACATCCAAAACCAGCTCAAAGAAGATGAGATGGCAGATCAAATGACGATAAAGGAATACTACGACCCGTTTACAGGGGAGGAGTATCCGAAACGGGGCAAAACCGGGAACCCGTTTACGGGTAGCCAGAAAACGAAGGCAAAGTAAGCAGCCCCTTTAGGGGCGGCCCGAGATGATTGCGCGGTCGGCAAACCATTCGGGCCCCTTTAGGGGCTGCTGGTTAAATGCCCTTATAGGGCGAAATCAAGCCTCCGGCTTAGCCGGAGGTCCTGACTTCAAATCAGTTACCGTTCATCCGTTCCACGGCCTTTTGCAGCACCTGGGAGGCGATGTTGCCCGCCACGGTGGCGCCGCTGCCGCCGTTTTCCACCAGCACCACGAAAGCCAGGGGGTGGTCAGGGTCGTCAAGGAAACCGTTGAACCAAGCGTGGGGCGCTTTGCCGGGCTCCACCTCCGCCGTGCCGGACTTGGCGCAGATGGTAAGGTCACCGAAGTGGGACTGGCCGTAACCCGCCTCCACGTTGTTCCGCAGCATCTCCCGGAGCGTGCGGCAGGTATCCCGGCGGAAGACGGCGCTGCCGGTATCGGCGGAGGGCACGATGTGGGGCAGACCCAGGGACCCTGTTTCCCGGTACAGTACACGGGGCAGGACGGGGGTGCCGTCCCGGGCGATGGCGCCCATCATCACCATCATGGCGCAGGGGTTCACCAGGTCGTTGTACTGGCCTACGCCGGACCAGCCCAGCTCGTAGCTCTCGCCCACGGTGAAGCTGCCCGCCGCTGTGGCTACGCCGCTGACGTCCATAGATGACAGCAGCCCCGCTTTGTCGGCGTAGGCCCGCAGCGTCCGCCCGCCCAGCTCCATGGCAAGCGCCGCGTACACGCAGTTGCAGGAGTTGGCAAAGGCGTCCCGCAGCGTCTGCTGGCCATGAACGTGGGGGCAGGTGATGACATCGTCGCCGATGCGGTAGCTGCCCTCGCAGATGAACGTCCGCTCCGTGATGCCGTCCAGCTTTTCCAGCGCCGCCGCGGTGGTGACCGTTTTGAACACGGAGCCGGGGGTAAAGGTGGCAGACAGGAGGCGGTTGAGATACACGCCCTCATAGGCGCTGTCGCCGTCCCGAATCTCCGGCGGCCAGGCGGGGTCAAAGCTGGGGGCCGATACCATGCAGAGAACGTCGCCGGTTTCGTAGTTGTAGACTCCCACCACGCCCTTGTGGCCCGCCAGCAGGCTGTAAGCCGTCTCGCAGACCTCCGCGTCCAACGTGAGATACAGCTTGTTGCCCTTGCCGTGGGCCCCGATGATGGGGCCAAAGCCCACCATGCGATTGGCGTATTGTGACCGGGCGGAGGTGCCGATGTTGCCGCTGCCGTCGCCCACGGCGTGGAGCGTGGCAATGCGGGTAATCCAATCCTCGGCGTAGCTGCCGCTTTCGGCGTCGTACAGCACCTGCCCGCTGCGGTCCAGAATCTGCCCGGCGGTCAATCGGCCCTGGGCGTGAGTGGTATCATTGGCGGAGAACGCGGCCCAGGCCGCGCCGTGTACCACGTATTCCGCCAGGAAAAAGACGACGCCCAGCGCCAACATGGCCACCGGCAGCAGCACCAGCAGCGTTCGCCGTGTGACTTGCTTCATGCCTGGTCACCGCCCTTTCCGAAGATGTCTTCCACCGGGATGTCGGGCCTGTCGGCGAAGAAGCCCTGTCGTTCGCCATTTGTCCGTTCTGCTTTTTCTTCCGTATTGTGAACCTCCGGCTGGGGCTGGTCAGGGCCGTTCTTCATAAACCGTCGCCAGCCCTTGGGCAACCGCACCGTGAAGCTGGCTGCGGGACGGGTGTCCGCCGCCTTTAGGTAGGCCAGCAGCCCCCAGCAGGCGATGGTGCTGGAGCCGCCTGCCGACAGGAAGGGAAAGGTGACGCCGGTAAGGGGCAGCACGTCCACCGCGCCCAGTACGTTCAGCGCCGTCTGGGTTGTCAGAATGGCCACGGCGGCGCAGGAGGCGATGGTGTAAAAGGTGGAGCGTGCCGTGGCGGCGCACCGCAGGGTGAACAGCGCCAGCATAATGATGGCCCCCACGCAGCACAGCGCCACGATAAGA
The DNA here is from genome assembly GCA_902765025.1 of Oscillospiraceae bacterium. Classification (GTDB taxonomy): domain Bacteria; phylum Bacillota; class Clostridia; order Oscillospirales; family Oscillospiraceae; genus Vescimonas. The sequence continues at coordinate 1,671 of CACWYC010000027.1, read as the reverse complement.
CCGAATTCCTCCCCCACCACGCCGAAGGCCAGGTCGGTGTTGGCGGCGCCCAGGTATTTCAGCCAGCCGTTCTCCGGCCCCACGCCGAAGCAGCCCCCGGAGGCGATTGCGGACATGGTGCGGCTCTGCTGATAGCCGGTGGAGGAGGTGTATTCCCACACGTGGCGCCAGGCGGCGAACCGCTGGGCGATGTAGGGCTTGAAGTGGAGCACGATGCCGCCGGCCACACCGGCTGCCGCCGTCACCATGACAATGGAGGGCAGGTCGCCGGAGCGGAGAAAGGCGATGCACAAAAAGGCTACGAAGAACACCAGCGCCGTACCGAAGTCGCTCATCAGCGCCAGGCAACCGATGCAAAAGCCGCTGAACAGCACCGTAAAGATGAGATTCCGCTTGGCAAACAGCCGGTCCAGCGTGGCGCTGCCCACCAGCACAAAGGCCAATTTTACAAATTCCGACGGTTGGAAGCTGATGGGGCCGATGGAAACCCAGTTTTTTGCGCCGAAAATCCGCTGCCCGAACAGCAGGTTAAAGGCCAGCAGCCCGGCCGCCAGCGCCGCCACCACCCATCGAAGCTGCATGGACCGTGGCAGGCTCCGCAGCACGATGCTCATGAACAGGAACAGCGCGATGCCCAGCAGCACCGTGGCCAGCTCCTTCAGCAGCGTGGCGGGGGAGTAGGCGGCGATCATGCCGAAGCCCACCGTCAGCAAAAAGAATACCAGTGTCTCCGCCTCAAAGGCCGTTCGGCTGCACAGGCGATACCATATAAATAATAGCCACATGGCGCCACACAGTCCGCCGAAGCCCACCAGGATGGGGAGCAGATTCTCTGCCGTCAGAACCGGGATGAACTGGACCGCCGTCAGCACTTGGAACAGCGTCAGCAGCCAGAGCGTGCCTGCCCGGGACACCTTGGCCCCCGGCTTGGTGCGCTGGCGGTTGAGCTGCAGCTCGTCATGATCGTCGGCAGCGAAAAACCGCAGCGACACGCCGCCGATGGAGAAAGTGTCGCCGTTTTCGATGGAGAAAGGGGTGGTGTGCACAGCGTCCCCATACCGCACGCCCATGGCGGTGCCAATGGGGTACACCGTCCAAACGCCTCTGTCGTTGCGGCACAAATTGGCGTGCTGCCGGGATACGGAGGGAAAATGGACGCACACGTCACAGCTCTTGGCCCGGCCGATGGTGTTCTCCCAGTGGGTCAGGGGATAGTCAGTGCCGTTTTCCAACCGCAGCACGCCCCACAGCTCGTCCTCCTGGGGCACAAACAGCGACCGGCCGCACCGCACCAGGATCACCACCGCCATAGCGGCGTTGGCGATACGCACCAGCGAAAACAGCGCCGGCACCACCGTTTGCATCAGCGATTGCAGCGCCGTTTGGAAAAAGGTTGTCAAAATCTCTAGCATAGCTCTGCTCTCAATAGTTCCTGTGAGAATAATACGCGATAAAAACGCATATAAAATAAGGTATACTCATTATAATCCCCTTGTCAAGCGAAACAGAAAAACCCTTTGCGAAAAAAATGTGGAATTTTTGAAAATAACTGTTGACAAACGGAAGACCCCGTGCTAATATAACACCTGTTCCGCGGTTGCGGGATGTGTACCTTGTAAATTAAACAATGAACGAACGAAAAGCACCAGAAAAGTACAGAAATGTACTTCA
>CACWYC010000026.1 GCA_902765025.1 Oscillospiraceae bacterium | reverse complement strand
GTCTCACGACGGACACCCTTGGCTTTGGCTATGACCTTCCCGCTGCCGGGCGGTCTCGGGACTTTCACCCTTTAGAACGTGCGCTCGCCGGGCGCACCATGAGAAAACGGCCCTGCTCCTTGGGGAACAGGGCCATCCTTTTGCTTTTTTAGATTATCTTTTTACACGCCGGTCATGACCGTCATGACGTTGAACTCTTCCTGGTTCAGGGTTTTGGTCATGGACAGGCCCTCGTCGATGTCCACTTCCACGATCTGCTCGTTTTTGGCGCAGATGATGCGGTTGGTATGGCCCTGGGCCAGGGAGCGGACGGCCTCGTAGCCCATGCGGGTGGCCATGACGCGGTCCTTGGCGGTGGGGCTGCCGCCCCGCTGGATATGGCCCAGGATGGTGACACGGGGGTCAAGGCCCACGTTCTCCCGAATCTGCTGGCCTACCTCCACCGCGCTGGCGGCACCCTCGGCCACCACGATGGTGAAGTTGGTCTTGCCGCCCAGGCGGGCCCGGCGGATTTTCTCCGCCACATGGGCGTTGAAATCATATTGCGTCTCGGGCACCAGCACGGCGGTGGCGCCTACGGCCAGGCCCACGTACAGGGCCAGGAAGCCGGCGTGGCGGCCCATGACCTCCACCACGGAGCAGCGCTCATGGGAATGCATGGTGTCGCGGAGCTTATCAATGCACTCCACGGCGGTGTTGGCGGCGGTATCGAAGCCGATGGTATAGTCGGTGCAGCCGATGTCATTATCAATGGTGCCGGGGACACAGGCCACGGAGACGCCGTATTTGCTGAGGGCCTGGGCGCCCCGGAAGGTGCCGTCGCCGCCGATGACCACCAGGCCGTCGATGCCCAGCAGCTTGCAGGTGGCCGCCGCCTTGCGCAGGCCCTCCTCGGTGCGGAAGCCCTCGCTGCGGGCGGTATAGAGAATGGTGCCGCCCTGGTTGATGATACGGCTGACGGAGCTGCTGTTCATCAGCGTAAAATCGCTGCGGATGAGGCCCTCGTAGCCACGGCGGATGCCTACGCACTCGATGCCCATATCCAGGGCGCTGCGGACTACGGAGCGGATGGCGGCATTCATGCCGGGGGCGTCACCGCCGGAGGTGAGGACGCCGATGCGCTTGACTACATTTTCCATAATTCTCTCTCCCTTTTACGCCGCTTGCGGCAGCGAAATTGATTTGTTTGGAACATCCTGTACGTATTGTAGCACGGGGCGGCGGCAGGCGCAAGAACATTGTTGCCCACGGGCGGGAAATGTGGTAGAATGGCAGAAAAGGAGATGGTGAGATGCACCCCGATTTCGCACAGTTGACGCCCCAGTGGTTCCGCAGGGCGTTTGTCTACACAGGCAGCATCGGCGAGTTCCGCTACCGGTTCAAAACCGACGGCGAGGCAGGGCTGCTCCACGCGGCGGTGTACTCCCACTACTGCTACGAGGTGGCCTCCGACGTGACGGAGCAGGATTTTACTTGGGACGAAGAGGGCGTGAACGCGCTGCAGCAGTGGTTACAGCAGCAGTTGGACGCCTTCGGACAAAAATGAACAGGGCAGGGCTGGCTTCCCCTTGGGGCGCCAGCCCTGTTTTGCGTTTTCCGGACAAAAAAGACCGTGTTTTTCGTGGATTTTTACAAAAACGATATACTATTTTTGGCAGATGAGGCAAATGGCCTTTGTTGACCGTTTTTACAGGGCTATGATAAAATTAATTGTAATACTGACACCGAGTGAGAGAGGCGGCGAGGCAAAAGTGGCAATGTGGTTCGGGCTGTTCGCCCTGTGGCTCATATTGAACGGGCGCATCACGGCGGAGGTCTGCCTGGTGGGCGCGGTGATGGCGGCGGGCGTGTACGCCTTCTGCGTGAAGGTGCTGGGCTACCGCAGCAGCAGTGAAAAGGGGATTTGGAAGCGGCTGTGGCGGTACGGCTGGTACGTAATCGTGCTGATTGGGGAGATATTGAAGGCCAACTTTGGGGTGATGAAGGTGATTTTAGTGCCGCCCCACCGATATGAGGCCGCCATTGTGCGCGTCAAGGTGCCCTTGCAGCGCAACAGCTCCCGGGTGATCCTGGCCAACTCCATTACGCTGACGCCAGGGACGGTGACGGTGGCCCAGGAGGGAGAGGATTTCCTGGTGCTGTGTCTGCACAAGAAGGACGCCTACGAAATCCCCAACTGGCGGCTGGTGAAGCTGCTGCGGGAGCTGGAGGAAAAGGGATGGAACTGATTGACAAATGCTATGAAGTCCTGTTTTGGGGCGTGCTGGCGGCGCTGGCGGTGTGCGTGGTGGTGGCACTGGTGTACATCTTTCGCTCCAAACTGACGGTGGACCGCATCATCGGCATCAACCTCATCGGCACCACGGTGGTCATCACCATCGCGCTGCTGACATTCGTGCTGGGCGAACCGTTTCTGGCGGACGTGGCCATGATTTACGTGGTCATCTCCTTCATCGCGGTGATGACGCTGTGCCGCATTTACATCAACCTGTACGCCCGGCGGCGGAAGGAAAAGGAGGGCGGAGAGCAGTGATTTGGCAATGGATTCGCTTCGGACTGGTGGCGGCGCTGCTGCTGTCGGGGCTGTTCACGCTGGTGGTGGCGCTGCTGGGGCTGTTTCGGTTCCACTTCGCGCTGAACCGCATCCACGCCGCCGCCATGGCGGACACACTGAGCCTGCTGCTGTTTATCGCCGCCGTGGCGGTGGCGGTGGGCTTCCACGCCGTGGCCTGGAAGCTGGCGCTGGTGGTGGCGCTGCAATGGTGCACCTCCCCCCTGTCCAGCCACATGCTGAGCAGGTTTGAATACATGGCGGACGACAATTTAAGCGCCCACGTGGACATCTCCGACGCGGCGCTGCGGGAGGAGGGCGAGGCGAAATGATGACGGTATTCCGCGTGATTTTGCTCATCGGTCTGGTGGGGTGCGCCATCGCCACCGCCATCGTGCGCAAGCCGATGCAGGCGGTGATCATCTACTCCGCCTTCTCCGTGGTGCTGGCGGTGATATGGATTACGCTGGAGGCGCCGGATCTGGCGGTGACGGAGGCGGCGGTGGGCGCAGGCGTGACGGGCATTTTGCTGTACCTGACGCTGCGGCGGCTGAACCTCATCGACCAGGACGAGGCCCACAAGGAGAAAATGCGGGAGGAGGCGGACGAGCATGGCAAATTCTGACAGCGCCTTCCGCCGCTGGCTGCGGGGCGAGGTGGATTTGAGCGCCGAGCTGCGGACGGCGGAGATGCCTGTGCCGCCGGAGGAGGCGCGATACCATCCCCGGCACCACACGGCCATGATACACATGATTTTCCGGCAGAGCCACCGCTTTTACGTGGCGCTGGTGGCAGTGCTGTGCGTGGTGCTGTTTACGGTGCTGTTGCTGGCGGCGGCCAATCTGCCCGCCTACGGCGACAGCGAGGCACCCACCAATAACGAGGTTACGGAGCGTTATGTAAACCGCGGTGTGGAGGAGACCGGGGCGGTGAACGCGGTGGCGGGGTTGATACTGGACTACCGCGCCTTTGATACCCTGGGCGAGAGCTTTGTGCTGTTTACCGCCCTGTGCGCCGTGACCATTTTGATGAGCCGGGGACGGCGGAAGCACCCGCTGCCCATGGAGACGGACTACGCCGACTATTACGCCGACCCCATCGTACACACCATGTGCAAGGTGATCATCCCGGTGATTCTGGTCTTTGGGGTGTACGTGCTGGTGAACGGGCACCTGTCCCCCGGCGGCGGCTTCTCCGGCGGGGCCATCCTCTCCAGCGCCCTCATTATCTACGCCATGGTGTGGGGCGATGAGCGGGCCCACGGCACCATCCGGGAGCGGGCCATCCGCCGGACGGCGGCGCTGGCCCTGGGCTTTTACGTGGTGAGCAAGACGTATTCCTTTTACACCGGGGCCAATGGGCTCCACAGCGTCATCTCCCCCGGGGTGCCGGGGCGGATTTTCTCGGCGGGGCTGATTCTGCCGCTGAACGTGGCGGTGGGGCTGGTGGTGTGCTGCACCATGTACAGCTTCTACATGTTCTTCAGAAGGGGGGAGCTGTGATGGCGGCCATGTTTGACCACCTGCTGCACAACTACGAGGAGGCGGCAGCCATCGCGCTGCTGAGCATCGGGTTTTGCATGCTGCTGTTCGACCGGAACCTGCTGAAGAAGGTCATCGGGCTGGACATCATGGACTCCGGCGTGTTCCTGCTGCTGGCCGACCGGGGCTTTATCGCCGGGGGCAAGGCCCCCATCATGGCGGAGGCCGCGGCGGAGGCGGGGCGTTATGTTAACCCCATTCCCGCCGGGCTGGTGCTGACGGGCATCGTGGTGTCGGTGAGCGTGTCGGCGCTGATGCTGGCGCTGACGGTGCGGGTGTACCAGACGTACCGGACGCTGGACGTGGACCACCTGTACATGCTGATGAGCCACCGGCGGAAGGGAGGCCGGGCATGAGCATTGTGCAGAGCTTCCCCCTCTTCTCCATCGTGCTGGGGCTTCTGTGCGCCATAGGCTGCTTTGTGGTACCAAAGCAGTGGGGTCGGCGGATGACGCTTTTGCTGCTGCTGGCAAGCTGCGTGATGCAGGGGTGGGTGCTGCGGTTTTGTTATGTAAACCAAACGAGCTATGCTTATATGATGGGACATTACCCGGCGCCATGGGGCAACGAGATCATGGCGGGGCTGCTGGAGCCGGGTATGGGGCTGCTGTTCAGCGTGGTGATGCTGCTGTCGGTGATCGGCGGCGGGCGGCACATCGGCCACGACGTGGCCGACGGCAAGCAGCACCTGTACTGGGTAACGGTAGACCTGACGCTGGTATCGCTGCTGGCTATGTGCTACACCAACGACATCTTCACGGGGTACGTGTTCATTGAAATCTGCACCATCGCCTCCTGCGGCCTGCTGGCGGTGCGGGAGGGCGGACGGAGCCTGATTGCGTCGGTGCGGTACATGGTGTTCGCCCTCATCGGCTCCAGCCTGTTCCTCATCGGCGTGGTGTTCACCTACGCCATTACGGGGCAGCTGCTGTTCCCCCAGCTGCGCCAGGCGGTGGCGGCGCTGTGGGCGGCGGGGACATACCGCTTCGCCATGACGGTGGCCATTGGGCTGATGACGGCGGGACTGGCGGTGAAAAGCGGCTGCTTCCCCTTTCACGGCTGGCTGCCCGACGCCCACTCCCAGGCCACCACGGCGTCCAGCTGCATCCTCTCGGGCGTGATTGTGAAGGGCTACGCGGTGCTGCTGATTAAGATTATCTACCGGGCCATCGGGGCTGAGGTGTTTATGGCCTCCGGGGCACAGCATGTGCTGCTTTTGCTGGGCATCGGCGGCATGGTGGCGTGCAGCATCGACGCCATTTTCGCCAAGCGGCTGAAGGTGATGATTGCCTTCTCCTCGGCGGCCCAGATCGGATATATCTTTATGGGCATCGGTATGGGCACCGCGGCGGGGCTGACGGCAGCGGTGCTGCAAATCGTGAACCACGCCGTCACCAAGCCCATGCTGTTCCTCTCCGGCAGCCAGCTCTCCGACGCCTCCCACGGGCGGATGGACTTCCCCAGCCTGCGGGGCGCGGGGCATCGGAACGTGCCGGCGGGCATACTGTTCACCATCGGCGCGGTGTCCATGGTGGGCGTGCCGCTGCTGGCGGGCTTCATCCCCAAGCTGTATTTCGCCCGGGAGGCCTTTGCCCTGGGCTGGCAGCGGTGGCCGGTGCTGCTGGCTCTGGCGGTGTCCACGGTGCTGAACGTGCTGTATTTTCTGTACACGGCGGTGCTGATCTGGCTGCCCCAGGAGGCGGATTGCCGGTTTACGGCGGTAAAGCCACACTGGGACGAGTTTTTGCCGGGATTTGTGTTGGCCGGGCTGAACGTGGCCATGGGCATACATCCGGGGCCGCTGGTGGCGCTCATTGACAAGGCCGTGGCGCTGCTGGGCCGGTAAAGGAGGGAAAAGGTATTATGCTATATGGCATGATTTTGCTGCCGGCGGTCATGGGCCTTTTCTGCGCCTTTACCAAGGGTGAGCAGCGGCGGCTGCGGACGGCGGTGCTGCTTACCGGGCAGATTGCACTGCTGCTTCTGGCGGGGTACGCCGCATTGTCGGGCAGGGACTACGCCACCCCCGTGTGGCACATGACGGAGTCCCTCACCTTCTCCCTGCGGCTGGACGCCGTGGGCATACTGTACTGCTGTCTTACCGCCTTTTGCTGGCTGCTGACCATCCCCTACGCCAGCGTGTACATGCCCCACGAGGGGGGCGAGCCCTATTTCTACGCCTTTTTGTTCACCACGGAGGCGGCGGTGATGGGGGCGGCACTGGCGGCGGACTTTATGACGCTGTATCTGTTCTTTGAAATGACCACGGTGCTGTCTGCCCCGCTGGTGCTCCACGAGCAGCACGGCAAGGCGCTGCTGGGGGCCTCCAAGTACCTGTACTACTCCATCGGCGGGGCGTTTCTGGCGCTGCTGGGGGTGGCGGTATTGCAGCAGCACTGCGCCTCCCTGGCCTTTGTGGCGGGCGGGTCGCTGCTGCCGGGACACGACACGCCCCTGGTGCTGGCGGCGGTATTCTGCGCCATTGTGGGCTTCGGCGCCAAGGCGGGCCTCTACCCCCTCCACAACTGGCTGCCCTCGGCCCACCCGGTGGCGCCGGCGCCGGCCCACGCGCTGCTTAGCGGCATCATCGCCAAGTGCGGCGCATTGGCCATATTGCGCCTCATCTACTTCGTGGTGGGGCCGGAGGCCATACGGGGCACGTGGGTGCAGACGGCGGCGCTGGTGCTGACCACCCTCACCATTGCGGTGGGCTCCTACATGGGCTGCCTGGAATGGGGGCTGAAAAAGCGGCTGGCCTACTCCAGCATCTCCCAGATTTCCTACGTGCTGTTAGGCATCTTTATGCTGACGGAACGGGGCGTGATGGGCGGCATGCTGCAGCTCTTTTTCCACGCATTGGCGAAAATCGCCATTTTCCAGGCGGCGGGGGCCGTGATTCTGCTGACGGGCAACACACGGATTGACCAGTTCCGGGGGCTGGGGCGGCGGCTCCCGGTGACCATGATCTGCTTCACGGTGGTGAGCCTGTCGCTGGTGGGCATCCCCCCCTTCGGCGGCTTCTGGAGCAAGTGGTACCTGGCCACGGCGGCCCTGGCGGCGGCGCCGGGGGCGCTGGGGTACTTGATTCCGGCGGTGCTGATTCTCTCGGCGCTGCTGACAGCGGGGTATCTGGCCCAGCCCATTATTTCCGCGTTCTTCCCCGGGCGGGACTGCCCGGAGGCGCTGCTTGAGCCGGTGGACGAGCCAACCGCCATGATGACCTCGCTGGTGATTTTCGCCGCTCTCAGCGGCCTGCTGGGCGCGGCGCCCAATGTGGTGCTGGCGCTGATGGAAAAGCTGGCATCCTGCGTACTGTGAAAGGAGGGGATGGACAATGGCAATACTGTGTACGGCGGTATTCCTGCCCATGGCGGCGGGGCTGCTGGGTCTGGCGCTGCCCTTCCCCACCGAAGCAGCCCGGCGATGGTACCACTGCGTCCTGATCGCGGCCACGGCGGCGCTGGCCTGGGTGGCCGTATTGCGTCTGGGCGGGGAGACTTTCACCCTGTTCCGCTTCTCCCCCGGCCTGGCCTTTGCCTTCCGCCTGGACGGGGCGGGGCGGCTGTTTGCGGCGCTGGCGGCGACCCTGTGGCCCTTTACCACGGTGTACGCCCTGGACTACATGAACCATGAGGGAAACCCGGCGGTGTTCTGGGGCTTCTTTACGGCGGCCTTCGGCATTACGCTGGGCATCGCCTTTGCCGCCGATTTACTGACTATGTACGTCTTTTACGAGCTGCTGACGCTGGCCACCATCCCCCTGGTGATGCACGCCATGACCCGCACCGCCATACAGGCGGGCATACGGTACATGGTGTACTCCCTATCCGGGGCGGCGCTGGGCTTCATTGGCCTGGTGTACCTCCTGCGGGCCGGGGCCCAGGACTTCGTGGCGGGAGGCCACGGTGACCTGCTGGCGGGGGGCGGAACGCTGCTGACGGTGGTGTTCGCGGTGTCGTTTGTGGGTTTTGCCGTGAAGGCGGCCATCTGGCCCCTCCATGGCTGGCTGCCCGCCGCGGCGGTGGCTCCCACACCGGTGACGGCGCTGCTCCACGCGGTGGCGGTGGTGAAGGCGGGCGCCTTCGCCTGCCTGCGGCTGACCCGGTACAACTTCGGCCCGGAGGTGCTGCGGGGCACCTGGGCGCAGTACGCCGTGATGGCGCTGGCGGCGGTGACGGTGCTGTACGGCTCCGGCATGGCGCTGAAGGAGCGGCATTTCAAGCGGCGGCTGGCCTACTCCACCATCGCCAATTTGAGCTACATCCTCTTTGCCATCACCATCATGACGGCGGAGGGCATGGCGGCGGCGCTGCTCCATCTGGTGGCCCACTCTGCGGCCAAAATCATGGCCTTTTTCTGCGCCGGGGCGGTGCTGCACTACGGTCACCGGGAGCAGGTGGCGGAGCTGGAGGGGCTGGGGCGGGCAATGCCCGTCACCTTCGGCTGCTTCGCCGTGGCGGCCTTCGCCCTCACGGGCATCCCGCCCTTTAACGGCTTTGTCAGCAAATGGTACATCGGCCTGGCGGCGGTACACAGCGGCGACGGGTTGGCCCTGGCGGGCTTCGGCGCGGTGCTGATTTCGGCGCTGCTGACGGCGATATATCTATTCCAAATCGTGATTGCCGCTTTCTTCCCCCAGGTGGATCACCCGCTGCCGGAGGGGGCCCGGGAGGCACCCTGGCGGATGCTGGTGCCCATGGTACTGCTGGCGGCACTGTGCCTGGCGATGGGTCTGCTTCCCGGCGGGCTGCTGGGCTTTATCCGAGAGGCGGTGGCGGTATGATGGGTTACTTTGTGCTGTTTTTCCCGGTGGCGGCGGCGCTGCTGGTGCCTGCCTTCCGGACGGAAAAGACGCAGGGCCGGTGGGCCGCGGCGGCCTGCCTCATTGCGCTCATCTCCACGGTGGTGACCGGGGTATCGCTGTACGGCAGCCAGATGGTGATTCCCACGCTGCGGCTGCATCTGGCCTTTGACGGCTTCCGGGTGCTATACGCCGTCATCGTGTGCTTTATGTGGGCCATGGCGGCCCTGCTCTCGCCGGAGTATTTCCATGGGCACCACCACACGAAGCGGTACTATTTCTTCTTTTTGCTGGGCTTGGGCGCCACGGTGGGCGTGTTTCTGGCGGCGGATTTATACACCATGTTCCTGTTCTTTGAAATCATGTCGCTGGGCTCCTACGTGTGGGTGGTGCAGGAGGAGACGGAGGGCGCTATGGACGCCGGACGGACGTACCTGACCATCGCCGTGCTGGGGGGACTGGTGACGCTGATGGGGCTCTTCCTGCTGTATCACCTCACCGGGACGCTGGAAATCTCGGAGCTGCAAACGGCCTGCGCCGCCGTGACCGACCGGCGGGCGCTGTGGGCGGCGGCGGTGTGCATCTTCTTCGGCTTCGCCGCCAAGGCGGGCGCCTTCCCCCTGCACATCTGGCTGCCCAAGGCACACCCCGTGGCGCCTGCACCGGCCTCCGCCCTGCTCAGCGGCGTGCTGACCAAGGCGGGAATACTGGGCGTGCTGATGATTACCGCCAACATTCTGCCCGGCGACGGGCGGTGGGGCGTTTTGCTGCTGGTACTGGGCGCCGTCACCATGGTGCTGGGGGCGGTGATGGCGGTATTCAGCACCAATTTGAAGCACATTTTTGCCTGCTCGTCACTGAGCCAGATCGGGTTCATCCTGGTGGGCGTCAGCATGATCAACCTTCTGGGGGAGGAAAACGCGTTGGCGGCCCACGGCACGGTGCTGTATATGATGAACCACTCGCTGGTGAAGCTGACGCTGTTTTTGCTGGCGGGGGTGGTGTATATGAACTGCCACGCACTGGATTTGAACGACATTCGGGGCTTCGGGCGGAACAAGCCCTGGCTCCACCTGCTGTATCTGCTGGGGGCCGGGTCGCTGGCGGGCATCCCGGGGCTGTGCGGGTATCTCAGCAAGACGCTGGTGCACGAGGCCATTGTGGAGTACGCCCACCTGAGCCACCACTGGGCCATTACGGCGGTGGAATGGCTGTTCCTCGTCTCCGGCGGGCTGACGGCGGCCTACCTCACCAAGGTGTATGTGGCGCTGTTCTGGCAGAAGGGCAAGGAGACCGACCCCGCATGGGGCACGTGGCGGTCCTGGCTGGCAGTGACGCTGGCAGCGGTGACGCTGCCGGTGCTGGGGCTGCTGCCCCACCGGCTGGCGGAGAAGCTGACAGGGCTGACGCTGGGCTTCACCGGCGGGCATCCCTTCGCCCACCCGGTATACTATTTCAGCCTGGAAAACCTCAAGGGCGTGGCCATCTCCCTCACCATCGGCATGGCGGTGTACTTCCTGTTCATCCGCAGGGCGCTGGTGGATCAGGATGGACGTTATGTAAACCGCTGGCCCCGGTGGCTGGACATGGAGGCGTATTTCTATAAGCCCATTTTCTACACCCTCATCGCCCTGGCGGGGGTGACGGCCCGGGCGCTGTGCGACCTGCCGGACGCGGTGATACTGCTGCTGCGGCGGACGGCGCTGCGGCCCGTGCGGGCCGGGCAGCGGCGACAGCCCTACACGCTGGGGGCGCGGATGCTGGCCCGGTTCCGGGATCTGGCACACCCGGACGCGGCGGACCGATTCAGCACCGTGCAGGAGGCGGCCAGCCGCATGGCGGGCAGCCTGTCCTTTGCGCTGCTGGCCACCTGCTTGGGCGTGTGCGCGCTGCTGGTGGCGGTGATTCTCCACGTATTCGGATGACCGCTTTTGCAAAAAAACATCCCCATCGGATTGCTCCGGTGGGGATGATTCTTTTTGCGGCGATTATTTGCGCCAGGTGTTGCGCATCATCAGGGCCAGGATGGGCATCAGCTCCAGGCGGCCCATGAGCATCAGCACCGACAGCACGTATTTGCTCACGTCGGACAATCCGCCGAAGTTGGACATGGGGCCCAGGGCGCCCAGACCGGGGCCCACGTTGCTGACGCAGGTGAGGCTGGCGGTGAGGGACTCCAGAAGGCCGATGTTGTCCGCCGACACCACCAGCATACCCGCCAGGAGCGTGAAGGCGTAGGCCACGGCAAAGGCGTGGGCAGTGGCGATGCTGCGCTCGCTGACGGCCTGGCCGTCCAGAGAGATGACACCCACGCGGCTGGGGTGGGCCAGCTTGTCCAGCTCCCGGCCCATGGAGCGGCCCAGCAGCTGGATACGGCTGACCTTCATGCCGCCGGAGGTGGAGCCGGCGCAGCCGCCGGACACCATGCACAGCAGCAAAATGGCCTGGCACAGGACGGGCCACAGGGCGAAGTCGGCAGTGGCGTAGCCGGTGGTGGTGACCAGGGTGACCACCTGGAAAGCAGCGTCGGTGATGCTCTCACCCAGGGACAGGCCGCTCTGCCGCATAAGGGAGAGGGTGATGACGGTGATATACGCCGCGATGAGGGTGACGTAGAGGCGGAGCTCCTGATTGTGCCACACCTCGCGGAAGCGGCCCTTGAGCACCAGGTAGAGCATGGAGAAGTTGACACCCGCAAAAAAGGTGAACAGGGTGATGACCCACGTTACCGCCGCGCCGCCCAGGTCGCCCACGCCGCCGTTATGGGTGGAGAAGCCGCCGGTGGCCATGGTGGTGAAGGCGTGGTTGACGGCATCAAACCAGCTGACGCCCACGATGCGCAGGGCCAGCGCCTCTGCCGCCGTCAGGCCCACATAGAGGAAATAGAGAATCTTCGCCGTCTGGCTCAGCTTGGGCACCAGCTTGGATTTGATGGGGCCGGGGCTCTCGGCACGCATGAGGAACACGGCGCCGTCGCCGGTTTTGGGCATGAGGGCCAGGAACAGCACCAGCACGCCCATGCCGCCCATCCACTGGGTCAGGCTGCGCCACAGCAGGACGCTGGGGGGCAGGTGCTCCACGGCGGAGAGGATGGTGGCGCCGGTGGTGGTGAAGCCGGAGGCCGTCTCAAAGATGGCGTCGGCAAAGCGGGGAATGGCGCCGGTGAGCAGGTAGGGCACGGCGCCCAGCAGCGACAGGCACAGCCAGCTCAGGGCCACAGCCACATAGCCGTCGATGCTCTGCATGCGCTGGCGGCGGATGGGGAACAGCAGCGGCACGGCGCCCAGGGCCAGGCACAGGACGACGCTGACGGCGAAGGCCGCGGCGCAGCCGTCCCGGCCCAGCAGGGACACCGCCAGGGGCACCAGCAGGAACGCCGCCTCCACCCAGAGAATCTTGCCCAATATATTGCCGATGAGGCGATAATTCATAACGTCGTCCTCTTTTCTGAATCCATATAATCAGATATTGTATTATAGCCCGGCAAGCGGGGGGATGTCAAGCCGGGGGTGAAAGGCGGACATTAACGAAATTGTGTTGTTTCGACAGGAATCTAACTGTTTATCAGCACAGTATTGGTGAACCTGCGCAGAATAAATTGACTTTTGGGTTGTGGTGTGGCAGTATAATGGGGAAGAACCTTGCGCCGGTCATTGGGCCGGGCGGAAAAGGAGTGAGGGCAACGTGAGCAGACTCGACATCAAGAATCCATCCCATGCCCAGACCGTGGTGGATAACCTCTACCGCGATATGGAGCGGCGCATCGCCTCCAGTCCCCCGGGGCTATGTCCTGTGGACATGGCGCTGAGCTTCCTGGTGATGTCCCACGCCCAGACCTGCGGCAAGTGCGTACCCTGCCGCATTGGGCTGGGGCAGCTGACGAAGCTGATCACCAACGTGCTGGACGGCACCGCCACCATGGAGACGCTGGCCATCATTGAGAAGACGGCCCGCAGCATTGTGGACACCGCCGACTGCGCCATTGGGCGGGACGCGGCGCGGCTGGTGGTGGACGGCCTGGAGGGCTTCCGGGACGACTATGAGGAGCATATCCGCCACCATCGGTGCCTGGCCGGGTTGCAGCTTCCCGTGCCCTGCGTGGCCATGTGTCCCGCCGGTGTGGACGTGCCGGGGTACATGGCGCTGGTGGGCGAGGGCCGCTGCGCCGACGCGGTGCGGCTCATCCGGAAGGACAACCCCATGCCGGTGGCCTGCGCCTATATCTGCGAGCATCCCTGCGAGGCGCGGTGCCGCCGGAGAATGATCGACGACGCCATCAACATCCGGGGGCTGAAGCGGTACGCCGTGGACAACGCCGGGGACGTGCCCCAGCCGGAGTGCGCCCCTGCCACCGGAAAGAAGGTGGCGGTGGTGGGCGGCGGCCCCAGCGGCTTGAGCTGCGCCTACTATCTGGCGCTGATGGGCCACAAGGTCACCATTTTTGAAGAGAGAAAACAGTTGGGCGGCATGCTGCGCTACGGCATCCCCAACTACCGTTTCCCCCGGGAGAAGCTGGACGGGGAGATCCGCTCCATCCTGTCCCTGGGCATTGAGGTACACACGGAGGTGCGTATCGGCCGGGACGTGCGGATGGAGGATTTGCAGAGGGAATACGACTGCATTTACATCGCCATCGGCGCACACCAGGACAAGAAGGTGGGCATCCCCGGCGAGGACAGCGGCAACGTGATGTCCGCCGTGGAGATGCTGCGGTCGATCGGCGACAACAATCCGCCGGACTTCCAGGGCAAGAACGTGGTGGTCATCGGCGGCGGCAACGTGGCTATGGACGTGACACGCAGCGCCGTGCGCCTGGGGGCCAAAAAGGTGAGCTGCGTGTACCGCCGCCGGGTGGAGGACATGACGGCCCTGCCTGACGAGGTGACCGGCGCCATGGCCGAGGGCGCGGAGCTGGTGACGCTGTCGGCACCGGTGCGGATCGAGGCCGACGAAAACGGCAACGCGGCGGCGCTGTGGGTACAGCCCCAGATCATCGGCGAGGCCGACAAGGCGGGCAGGCCCCGGCCCGGCAAGGCCGACCTGCCGGAGCGACGGATCCCGGCTGACATCATTGTGGTGGCCATCGGCCAGGGCATTGAGATCGCCGGCTTTGAGCAGGCGGGCGTGCCGGTGAAGCGGGGCGGCACCTTTATGGCGGAGCTGGACTGCCAGGTGGGCACCATGGACAATGTGTTCGCCGGCGGCGACTGCGTCACCGGGCCTGCCACCGCCATCCGGGCCATCGCTGCCGGCAAGGTGGCGGCGGCCAACATCGACACCCATCTGGGCTATCGCCACGAAATCGAGGTGGACGTGGACATCCCCACGCCGCGGCTGAACAACCGCCCGCCCCACGGGCGCATCAACACCTCCGAGCGGGAGGCCAATGAGCGGCGCAACGACTTTGAGGACATTGAAATCGGCCTGACCTGCGAGGGGGCCTGCACAGAGGCGTCCCGATGCCTGCGGTGCGACCACTTCGGCTTCGGAATCTTCAGAGGGGGGCGAATCAGAAAATGGTAAAGGTAACCATCGACAAGCGGACCGTAAGCGTGCCGGAGAACGCCACCATTCTGGAGGCGGCCCGCATCGCCGGGGTGGACATCCCCACGCTGTGCTACTTAAAAGGCGTAAACGAAATCGGCGCATGCCGCATCTGCATGGTGGAGGTGGAGGGCCAGGTACGGCTGGTGCCCTCCTGCGACACCACGGTGGTGGAAAACATGGTGGTGCACACCAACTCCCCCCGGGTGCGGGAGGCGCGGCGGGTGAACCTGCGGCTGCTGCTGAGCCAGCACGACACCCGCTGCACCAAATGTACCCGCAGCGGCAACTGCAAGCTGCAGCAGCTCACCACCGACTACAATCTGCTGGGCGACCACTACGTGCCCGACCTGAAAAACATCGCCACCGACTTTACCAACCCGGTGGTGCGGATCGAGAACCGCTGCGTCAAGTGCATGCGGTGCATCCAGGTGTGCGACCATATCCAGGGGATGCATATCTGGGACCTGGTGGGCACCGGCTCCCGGACCACCGTGGGCGTGCATGACGCCCGGAAGCTGGGGGACTCGGACTGCACCTTCTGCGGCCAGTGCATCACCCACTGCCCCGTGGGCGCGCTGCAGGAGCACGACGACACCGGGAAGGTCTTCGACTTCCTGGCTGACCCGGAGAAGATCACCATTGTGCAGGTGGCCCCGGCGGTGCGGTCGGCCTGGGCGGAATACTATCATCTGGACCCCCAGTTCGCCACCGCGGAGCGGATGGTGACAGCCCTGAAGATGATGGGCTTTGACTATGTGTTCGACACCAATTTCTCCGCCGATCTGACCATTATGGAGGAGGGCAGCGAGTTCGTGGAGCGGTTTACCCACCGCAACCGGTACAAGTGGCCCATGTTCACCAGCTGCTGCCCCGGCTGGGTGCGGTTCATCAAGGGCCAGTTCCCCGACTATGTGGACAATCTCTCCACCGCCAAGTCCCCCCAGGGGATGTTCGGCGCGGTGGCCAAGAGCTATTTTGCCGAGAAGCTGGGCGTTGACCCCCACCGCATCGCGGTGATCTCCATTATGCCCTGCACCGCCAAGAAGGCGGAGCGGGCCCTGCCCAATCTCAACGACGCCTGCGGCGACCCGGACGTGGACGTGGTGCTGACTACCCGGGAGATGGTGCGGATGTTCCGGGGCGAGCAGATTCACCCGGAAAAGCTGGAGGAGACCCCCTTTGACAGCCCCCTGGGCACCGGCACCGGCGCGGCGGTCATCTTCGGCGCCACCGGCGGCGTGATGGACGCGGCGCTGCGCAGCGCCTACTATCTGGTGACCGGCAAGAACCCCGACGCCGACGCCTTTAAGGCGGTACGGGGCATGGACGGCTGGAAGGAGGCCACCTTTGCCATCCCCGGCGCGGGAGACGTGCGGGTGGCGGTGGCCAGCGGCCTGGGCAACACCCGGCGGCTGATGGAGGCCATCGACAACGGCGACGTGGATTACGATTTCGTGGAGATTATGGCCTGTCCCGGCGGCTGCGCCGGCGGCGGCGGACAGCCCATCCATGACGGCGTGGAGATGGCGGAGAGCCGGGGCGACGTGCTGTGGGGGTTGGACAGGAACGCCAAGGTGCGTTTTTCCCATGAGAACCCGGACGTGCTGGCGCTGTATAACGAGTATTTGAAGCGGCCTTTGAGCCACCAGTCCCACCACCTGCTGCACACCGACCACCACGGCTGGCAAATGCCGGGGGAGGCGTAAGCGGCGGCGCAAGCGAAGAATGCCATATAGGAACCACAGCCATCCCGGGTGTCCGGGATGGCTGTGGTTTTGCGTGGGGTGTTTGCCGCAGGTTGGCGGGGTGTCGCCCCCTTATCCGTCACGGCCCTTGGCCGTGACACCTCTTGCCCACGTTGCGGCAACCGGTTCCCAGGCCCGTTGGGCCATGGCAACCGGGCCGCTGCCTTGCTGTGCCCTCGCTTTATCCGCCGTCGGCGGCGCTTCGGGCACAGCCCCCCGAGGGGAAGGCTGGCTCTGCGGGGGACGGGAGGGGGCGGACAGCGCCAGCGACACCCCGCGAAGAATGAGCGGATGGTGGAGCCAGTGCCCTTGGGGTAAGTCGTCCGCCCCTACGGAGAGAATCGGCAGTTTTTTGACGCCAACGGGCGGGTTTGGTTATTGCCGCCGGGTTTCGGGCGGAGCAGAGCCCCGCCCCTACGGAGGGGTGTCGATACCGTGCGTCATTTATCCGGGTTTGGCGGTGGTCGGTACTCTTTGGCGGGACACATAGGTCCCGCCCTACGGATGGGTGTCGTGGCCGTGTACCATACGCCCCGCCTGGGTGGTGGGCGGTACCGGGGTGGGGCGGACAGGGGCGTCTGCCCCTACGGAGGGGTGTCGTGTCCGTATACCATGCAACCATTCGTGGTGGTTATCGTTACCATGGTTGGGCGGAGCAGCGCCCCGCCCCTACGGAGGTTGCGAATCGCCCCCTCATCCGTCACGGCCTTTTCAGGCCGTGCCACCTTCCCCCCGTGGGGGAAGGCGGGGGCGGACAGGGGCGTCCGCCCCTACGGGGGGTATTGATGCCGTGCGTCATTCATGCGGCGGTGGTGGGTGTGTCGGTGCTGGGGGCGGCGCGCCGGGGTCGTCGCGCCCTACGGGGGGAATCGGTGCCGACTGCCGTTTGGAAGGAGGCGGGAGAGCGTTGCTGCCGGGTTGGCGGGACACATAGGTCCCGCCCTACGGGGAATGCGCGTCTTGCGTAGGGCGGCACCTGTGTGTGCCGCCTCTGCCCGTCAGCGGATTTTGCAAGCGGTAGCGGTGGTTGATGGGAGGTCGCCTGTTTCTTCGTAGGGGCCGCCGCCCCCGGCGGCCCGTTGCCTCGGCGGTGGGGTAGAAGAAGAACGCGGTTGGTTGCGGAGTGTTGTCGGTGCCCTTTGCCGTAGAGCCTGCCACGGTGGAAACAACATCGTGGCGGGCGGAGCAGCGCCAGCGACACCCTGCGAAGAATGAGCAGTTGGTGGAGCCAGTGCCCTTGGGGTAAGCCCCGCCCCTACGGAGGGGTGTCGATACCGTGCGTCATTTATCCGGGTTTGGCGGTGGTCGGTACTCTTTGGCGGGACACGTAGGTCCCGCCCTACGGAGGGTGGGAACGGTGGCGGAAGGCGGAGCTTTGTTGGTTTGTCCAAAAAATGTTGGTTTGCTTTGTGAAAAATGCATATACTCTTTGAGGCGGCGGGGGATGAAATTCTTCCAAGTTTTTGTTGCCTTTACGGTAAAATATGATATACTTATTATGTATTGGAGTGTGCGGAAATTTGCCGCGCCCGTGCATGGATTCCCGCAGGGCGGGCATCCTACCTTTGCTGTTTTCACGACATGAAATGAGGTGTCGATTTGCATAAGTACGTCATCAACGGCAACCGTCCCCTCCGCGGGCAGGTGGATATCTCCGGCGCGAAAAACGCCGCTGTGGCCATTATCCCCGCCGCGCTGCTGGTGGACGGCGTATGCCGCATTGAGAATATTCCCGAAATCAGCGACGTGACGCTGTTTTTCAGCATTCTGGAGGACCTGGGCGCCCGGGTGAAGGTGCTCAACCGCCACGCCATTGAGCTGGATTGCCACACCATTCGTTCCACCCAGCCCAACTACAACATGGCACGGCGCATCCGCGCCAGCTATTATCTGGTGGGGGCGCTGCTGGGCCGGTTCGGTGAGGCCATCGTGGCCCTGCCCGGCGGCTGTAACTTCGGCGGCGTGCGGCCCATTGACCAGCACGTGAAGGGCTTTACCGCCATGGGCGCCGAGGTGACGGTGGAGAGCGGCGCCATTCACGCCGTGGCCCGGGAGGGCAAGCTGCGGGGCGCCAACGTGTACCTGGACGTGGTCAGCGTGGGCGCTACCATGAACATCATGATGGCCGCCGTGCTGGCCGAGGGCAACACCGTCATTGAAAACGCCGCCAAGGAGCCCCACATTGTGGACCTGGCCAACTTCCTCAACTCCATGGGCGCCGACATCAAGGGCGCCGGCACGGACACCATTAAAATTCGGGGCGTGGCCGCCCTTAACGGCGGTACCTACGCCATCATCCCCGACCAGATCGAGGCGGGCACCTATATGGCGGCGGTGGCCGCCACCGGCGGCGAGTTGCTGATCCGCAACATCATCCCCAAGCACATGGACTGCATCTCCGCCAAGCTGCGGGAGATGGGTGTGACCATCGAGGAGCAGGACGACGCGCTGCTGGTGCGGCGGGACGGCCCCTTGCAGCGCACCAACATCAAGACCATGCCCTATCCCGGCTTCCCCACCGACATGCAGCCCCAGATCGCCACGGTGCTGGCCCTGGCACAGGGCACCAGTCTGGTGACGGAGAGCGTGTGGTCCAGCCGGTTCAAGTACGTGGATGAGCTCAAGCGCATGGGCGCACAGATTCAGGTGGACGGCAAGGTGGCCGTGGTGGAGGGCGTGGACCATTTGGAGGGCGCCCCCATCCAAGCCTGCGACCTGCGGGCCGGCGCTGCCATGGTCATCGCCGCGCTGGCGGCCCACGGCACCACGGAGATCACCCAGGTGCAGTATATCGAGCGGGGCTATGAGGATATCATCGGCAAGCTGCGCGCCGTAGGCGCGGACATCCGGCTGGTGGATGAGCCCGACCCTGCCGGTACCGTGCAGCAGGCCGGTTAAGACAGACACACAGCAGCGTTCCCGTCCCCGCGGCGGCGAACGCTGCTGCGCTAATGGCGCACACGGGGCGGCGCTCTGCATTATTGATTTCCCCAAGGGCGGGCGATGCCCGCGGTACATGATTTTGCGAGGTATTTTTCGTTGTTGACAGTGCATACCTTTGCCAGCGGCTCCGAGGGCAACGCGCTGCTGATCTCCGGCGGCGAGACCCATATTCTGGTGGACGCGGGCATCTCCTGCCGGCGCATCAAGCAGTCTATGGCTCAGTTGGGGCTGGGGCTGGAGGACATCGCGGGCATTTTGATTACCCATGAGCACAGCGACCACATGGCGGGGCTGGCCACGCTGACGCGGCAGTGCGGCGCGCCGGTGTACGCCACGGCAGCCACCGGGCGGCAGCTCTGCTACCGCATTGCGGGGCTGGAGCCGGTGCTGCACCAGGTGACGCCGGGAGACGTGTTCCACCTGGGAGACGTGAAGGTGACGGTGTTCCCCACCAGCCACGACAGCGCCGACAGCGTGGACTACCGGCTGGATGGCTGCGGCGGCAGCGTGGGCGTGATGACCGACACGGGGTATGTGACGGACGAGGCGGCCCAGACCCTGGCAGGGGCGGCGCTGCTGGTACTGGAGAGCAACCACGACGTGGATTGGCTGAAAAGCGGGCCCTATCCCTATGTGCTGAAGCAGCGGATTCTGGGCGACCGGGGCCACCTGAGCAACGACGCTGCGGCCCGGTTTGCCCGGCAGATGGCGGAGGGCGGCACGAAGCAATTTGTGCTGGCCCACCTGAGCCGGGAGAACAACACGCCACAGCGGGCACTGGAGGCAGTGCAGCAGGCGGTGGCGGTCTTTGGCGCGGCGGTGAACGTGGCGCCCCGGGGCGAGGTGAGCCGGGCGTATATCGCGGAGGATTGCTGATGCAGAAAATCACCATCATCTGCGTGGGAAAGCTGAAAGAGAAGTTCTACATAGAGGCGGCGGCGGAGTATGTGAAGCGGCTGCAACGGCACTGCGACCTGGCGCTGATAGAGCTGCCGGAGACGCGGCTGAGTGACAACCCCTCCGGCGCCGAGATTCACCAGGCAATGGCGGGGGAGGCGGAGCTTATCCGCCAGAAAATCCCCAAGGGCAGCGCTGTGACGGCGCTGTGCATTGAGGGGAAAAGCTGCGACAGCGAGACCCTTTCCCGGCATCTGGCGGAGTTTGCCCTGGCGGGGCGCAGCGGCGTCACGTTCCTCATCGGGGGCAGCTTTGGGCTGGACGCCACTTTGAAGCAGCAGGCCGACTGGCGGCTGAGCATGTCGCCCATGACGTTCCCTCACCACATGGCGCGGATTATGCTGCTGGAGCAGGTTTACCGGGCGTATCAGATCGCCGCGGGGACAAAATATCACAAATAGGAGATGATGGCACCGTGAAGGACTGGCATTTCGGCACCGAGCCCCTGGACTGGCCCTTGGACGACCGGGGACAGCGGGAAAAGGCCGTGCTGCTGACCCACACCGCCGGCACCGGCGGCGAGGCGGAGATGACGATTTCCCTGCTCTCGTCGTGCGGCATTCCCGCCTTCGCCTACCATGAGCATGGGGTGGCGGGCAAGGTCATCAGCGGGTTTTCCGGATTCGGAGAGGACATTTACGTCCCCCAGAGCCAATGGGAGGACGCAAAAAATATTTTAGAGGCTCAGCCTTTTGAGCAGGAGGAGGAACTATGAGCAACTACAAGCAGGAGTATGAGAAGTGGCTGAACAGCGGCGTACTTACGGCCGATGAGCTGCAGGAGCTGCGGGACATCGCCGGCGATGAGCGGGAGATTGAGAGCCGGTTCTTCGCGCCGTTGGAGTTCGGCACTGCCGGTCTGCGGGGCACCATGAAGATGGGCCTGCACCAGATGAACGTGTACGTCATCCGCTGGGCCACCCAGGGCTTTGCCCAGGTCATCGCCGCCGAGGGCGAGGAGGCCAAGCGCCGGGGCGTGGCCATCTGCATGGACTGCCGCATCCACTCCATGGATTTCGCCAGGGCTGCCGCCGAGGTGTGCGCCGCCAACGGCATTCACGTCCGCATTTTTGAGAGCCTGCGGCCCACGCCGGAGCTGAGCTTCGCCGTGCGGGAGTACGGCTGCCAGGCGGGCATCAACGTCACCGCCAGCCACAACCCCAAGGAGTATAACGGCTACAAGGTCTACTGGGCCGACGGTGCTCAGCTGCCGCCCCAGCACGCCGCTGCCATCGCCTCCGCCCTGGAGAAGATCGACATCTTCCGGGACGTGAAGACCATGGACTATGACGAGGCTGTGAAGGCCGGCATGGTAGAGGTCATGGGCCGGGAGACCGACGACAAGTTCATGGCACGGGTGCTGGAGATGATCAACGACCGGGAGACGGTGGCCAAGGTGGCGGACAGCTTCAAGGTGGTGTATACCCCGTTCCACGGCTGCGGCCACATCCTGGTGCCGGAGGCTCTGCGGGCCCTGGGCATCAAGCATCTGTATCCCGTGGAGGAGCAGATGGTGATTGACGGCAGCTTCCCCACGGTGGCCTCCCCCAACCCGGAGAACCCCGAGGGCTTCTACCTGGCCGAGGCGCTGGCCGACAAGGTGGGCAGCGACTTCCTGCTGGGCACCGACCCCGACAGCGACCGCGTGGGCATTATGGTGCGCAACCACGAGGGCAAGTTCATCCCCGTCACCGGCAACCAGACCGGCGTGCTGCTGGCGGACTACGTCATCGGCGCCATGAAGCGCAGCGGCAAGATGCCTGAAAAGCCCTACATCCTCAAGAGCATTGTCACCACCGAGATGGCACGCCGGGTGTGCGAGGCCAACGGCGTGACCTGCTGCGACACCTTTACCGGCTTTAAGTTCATGGCGGAGAAGAAGAACGCCCTGGAGGCCGCCGGCGAGGGCACCGTCATCATGTCCTATGAGGAGAGCTACGGCTACATGCTGGGCGATTACGTGCGGGATAAGGACGCCGTGACCGCCTCTATGATCCTGACGGAGATGGCTGCCTGGTACTACTCCCAGGGCATGAGCCTGTATGATGCCATTCTGGCCCTCAGCGAGAAGTACGGCTGGTACGGCGAGAAGACCCACAACCTGGTGATGCCCGGCCTGGACGGCCTGGAGAAGATGGCCAAGCTGATGCGTGACCTGCGGGCCAACCCGCCCCGGGAGATTTCCGGCGTGAAGGTGGCCCAGTGGAAGGACTACGCCGACGGCTCCGTGGTGGACGCGGAGACTGGCGAGAAGTCCGCTATGGAGCTGTCCGGCTCCAACGTGCTGCGCTATGAGCTGGCCGACGGCACCACCATTCTGGTGCGGCCCAGCGGCACCGAGCCCAAGATCAAGGTGTACGTGCTGACCCGGGGCAAGGACATTGCCCAGCGGGACGAGAATCTGGCCAAGTATGGCCGCTGGGTGGCGACCCTGGCCTGACGGCCTCCCCTGCTGCATTACTGCTAATCGAGTAGGAGGGGCTGAATAAACCCCGACCTCTCACACCACCGTGCGTACGGTTCCGTACACGGCGGTTCAACCGCATAAGTGCAGAGACTCGTACCGGTCAAGGATACTGTAGTATCCTGCCTGTGCGAGTCTTTCTTTTGAAATGGCACGATTAACCGTGGTTGTTCCCGCCATTCTCCAATATCCTTTGCGGGAATTTCCGTACTGGTATGCCGCCCATTCAGGGATTCCGAGTTTCAGCAGGTTCTTC
>CACWYC010000025.1 GCA_902765025.1 Oscillospiraceae bacterium | reverse complement strand
CTCTTGCGTAGCAACTAACAATAAGGGTTGCGCTCGTTGCGGGACTTAACCCAACATCTCACGACACGAGCTGACGACAACCATGCACCACCTGTCTCTACTTTCCCCGAAGGGCACCTAACGTATCTCTACCTCGTTAGTAGGATGTCAAGCCCTGGTAAGGTTCTTCGCGTTGCTTCGAATTAAACCACATAATCCACCGCTTGTGCGGGCCCCCGTCAATTCCTTTGAGTTTCAACCTTGCGATCGTACTCCCCAGGTGGAATACTTATTGCGTTAGCTGCGGCACGCAGGGGGTCAGTCCCCGCACACCTAGTATTCATCGTTTACAGCGTGGACTACCAGGGTATCTAATCCTGTTTGCTCCCCACGCTTTCGCGCCTCACCGTCAGTTGTCGTCCAGCAATCCGCCTTCGCCACTGGTGTTCCTCCTAATATCTACGCATTTCACCGCTACACTAGGAATTCCGATTGCCTCTCCGATACTCAAGATCAGCAGTTTCAAATGCAGTTTATGAGTTAAGCCCATAGATTTCACATCTGACTTGCCAACCCGGCTACACGCCCTTTACACCCAGTAAATCCGGACAACGCTTGCCACCTACGTATTACCGCGGCTGCTGGCACGTAGTTAGCCGTGGCTTATTCGTCAGGTACCGTCTTCTACTCGTCCCCAACAAAAGAAGTTTACAACCCGAAAGCCTTCATTGCCCAATATTCCCCACTGCTGCCTCCCGTAGGAGTCTGGGCCGTATCTCAGTCCCAATGTGGCCGTTCAACCTCTCAGTCCGGCTACTGATCGTCGCCTTGGTGGGCCGTTACCTCACCAACTAGCTAATCAGACGCGAGGCCATCTTTCAGCGATAAATCTTTGGCATAAAGGCCATGCGACCTCTATGCATCATGCGGTATTAGCAGTCGTTTCCAACTGTTGTCCCCCTCTGAAAGGCAGGTTCCTCACGCGTTACTCACCCGTCCGCCACTTTCCTCCGCTTCAATTGGCCGAAACCTCTATCCACAGATTCTCGTTCGACTTGCATGTGTTAAGCACGCCGCCAGCGTTCGTCCTGAGCCAGGATCAAACTCTCTATCAATCGTATCTTAAAGCTTACGCTCTAAAATCATTGAAGAGCTATTTCCATAGCTATCAAAACTTTTTATCCTTACGCAAAACCGGTAATTGACTAAACCCGGTATCGCGCAAGCTCATTCAACGTTTTTCAACGTTTTCTGGTGCTTTTCGTTCGTTCATTGTTTAATTTACAAGGTACACATCCCGCAACCGCGGAACAGTTGATATATTAGCATCGAGATGGCCGTTTGTCAACACATTTTTTCACTTTTTTTCAGAAAAATTCCGATATTTTTTGAGGTGTGAAGGATGGACGATAACAGGTTGCTTTTTCATCAGCATGTGTTATACTATGAGGGATATTTCAGCGAAGGAGACTATATTCTATATGAGTAATTGCAATCACGACTGCGGCAGCTGCGGCAAGGAGTGCGGCGAGCGCCAGGGGGGCAGCCCCTTTCAGATCAAGCCCCTCCGGGAGGGCTGCCGGGTAGGCAAGGTATACGGCGTGGTCAGCGGCAAGGGCGGCGTGGGCAAGTCCATGGTCACCAGCCAGCTGGCCGTCAGCATGCGGCGGGAGGGCTACCAGGTGGCCGTGCTGGACGCGGACGTGACCGGGCCCAGCATCCCAAAGGCCTTCGGCGTACACACCCAGGCCATGAGCAACGGCGAGGCGCTGCTGCCCGTCACCACCCGGAGCGGCATCCAGCTCATGAGCGTGAACCTGCTGCTGGAGAACGAGACCGACCCAGTCATCTGGCGGGGGCCGGTCATCGGCGGCGTAGTGCAGCAGTTCTGGGGCGACGTGCTGTGGCAGGACGTGGACTATATGTTCGTGGACATGCCTCCCGGAACGGGCGACGTGGCGCTGAACGTGTTCCAGACGCTGCCGGTGGACGGCGTGATCATCGTGGCCAGCCCCCAGGAGCTGGTGAGCATGGTGGTGGAAAAGGCCGTGAAGATGGCGCAGATGATGCACATCCCCATCCTGGGCCTGGTGGAGAACATGAGCTACGTGGCCTGCCCCGACTGCGGCAAAAAGCTGTACCTTTTCGGCGAGGGCAAGACGGAGGAGGCCGCCGCCAAATACGGCCTGCCCCTGCTGGCGAAAATGCCCATCGACCCGCAGCTGGCCAAGCTGGTGGACGACGGTGCCATTGAGAGCTTTGAGGGCCACTGGCTGGACGGCGTGGTGGAGGCCATTTTACATGACGGCCAGCAGTAAATCCCCTCCCCTATTATGATATGAGAAAGCGCGGACGGTGTGCGTCCGCGCTTTCGTCTTTTGCTTATTTATATAAGGTGTTGCAGCAGCAAAATGGCGCCGGAGAGGCCCACGAAGGCGTAGACCACCGTGCGGGCCTTGTCGGCGTTGAGGCGGCGGCTGATGCGCTGGCCCACCACCATGCCCGCCAGGATGCCCGCCGAGCCTGCGGCACCGTAGGGCAGCAGGGCCGGGCGGAGAATGCCGCCGGCGATGCGGCCTATTAAGCTGACGGCGCCGGAGACGGTGAACAGGAACTGCATGCAGGCCTGGTACTCCTCCGGCGAGGCGCAGGCGTTGATGAAATAGAGGGCCATGGGCGGGCCGCCGATGGCGAACAGGCCCGCCGACGTGCCTGCCAGGCCGCCGCACACCGCGCCCACCACGGGCCGGGGCGACAGCTTTACCCGCCGGGCCACCAGCAGAAAGTACAGCGACAGGGCAACCAGCAGCGCCCCCAGAGCCACCACCAGGGACTGGGTGGGCAGGTCCTTGACAAAGTGAATCATCACCAGGCTGGCGGCGCAGTACAGCACCGTGGGCCAAAGGGCCAGGGACAGCCGCAGATGCTTGCGATAGCGCCAGAACAGGGCGATGCAGAAAAGCTGGTTGATGACGATGGCGAGAGCCGGGGCGTCAATCATGTCGAAAAGAAAGGGGAACACCAGCATCATGGTGACCACGGAGCCGAAGCCCGTCACCGTCTGCACCACGCCGGCGGCGGCTGCCGTCAGGGTGACGATGAGCCAGATCATTGGCGACCCGCCTGGTCGAACACGGCGCGGAAGGTGTCGCCGTCCATGGTCTCATGGGCCAGCAGGTACTGGGCCACCGCCTCCAGCTCCCGCCGGTGGGCGGAGAGCAGGTCGGTGCAGCGGGCATAGGCGTCGTCGATGATGGCGCGGATCTCCTCGTCCATGGCGGCGGCGGTCTGCTCGGAATAGGGCCGGGTGTGGCCCATGGATTTGCCCACGAACACCTCCTCCGACCCGGCGTCGAAGGCCACGGTGCCCAGCTTGTCGGACATGCCGTAGGTGCCCACCATGCGGCGGGCCAGGTTGGTGGCCCGCTGGATATCGTTGCCGGCGCCGGTGGAGATGTCCCCCAGCACCAGCGCCTCGGCGCAGCGGCCCCCCAGGAGGGCCACAATCTGCTGGCGCATATACTCCCGGCTTAGATACGACCTGTCCTCATCGGGGACGGAGATGGTGAGGCCGCCGGCCTGGCCACGGGGCACGATGGTGACCTGGCGGACGCCGTCATGGAGGGGCAGCAGGTGCATGGCCACGGCGTGGCCCGCCTCGTGGTAGGCCGTGAGGCGGCGCTCCGCCTCCGGGATAACCCGGCTGCGCTTCTCCGGCCCGGCGATGACCTTGATGACCGCCTGGTCGATGGCGGACTGGGTGATGGCACGACCATCCTCCCGACCCGTCAGGAGGGCGGCTTCATTCAGCAGGTTTTCCAAATCGGCGCCGGTGAAGCCGGGGGTGGCCCGGGCCACCTTCTGCAAATCCACGTCCTCCGCCAGAGGCTTATGACGGGAATGGACCTTCAAAATCTCCTCCCGGCCCCGGATGTCGGGCAGGCCCACGTACACCTGGCGGTCAAACCGGCCGGGGCGCAGCAGGGCGGGGTCCAGAATGTCCACCCGGTTGGTGGCGGCCAGCACCACCACGCCCTCATTGGCGGAAAAACCGTCCATCTCCACCAGGAGCTGGTTCAGCGTCTGCTCACGCTCGTCGTGTCCGCCGCCGAGACCTGAGCCGCGCTGGCGGCCTACGGCGTCGATTTCATCGATGAACACGATGGCGGGGGACTGCTCCTTGGCCTGGTCGAACAGGTCGCGGACGCGGCTGGCGCCTACGCCCACGTACATCTCCACAAAGTCGGAGCCGGAGATGGACAGGAACTTCACGTCCGCCTCCCCTGCCACCGCCTTGGCCAGCAGCGTTTTGCCGGTGCCCGGAGGGCCTACCAGCAGCACGCCTTTGGGAATGTGGGCCCCCAAATCCAGGTATTTCTGGGGGTCGCGGAGGAAGGAGACAATCTCCTGCAGCTCCTCCTTTTCCTCGTCGGCGCCGGCCACGTCTTTGAAAGTGACCCGCTTCTCCCCCTGGGGGATGGAGTTGACCCGGGCCTCGCCGAAGCGGGCCATTTTGTCGCCCGCCCCGCCCATACCGCCGCCCATGGAGCGCAGCAGGTTGACGATGAGGAAGAAGCCCAGCAGGCCCAGCACATAGGGGGCCAGGGTCTGGAGATAGTTGGGGGAATGGTTGGCGTAATAGTGGTAGTCGGTGATGACGCCGGCGGCCTTCTGCTGCTCCACCAGGTCATTCAGGTCATCATAAAAGGTGGGGAAGTCGTACAGGTCGCAGATGACCTCGCTGCCGTCGGTGAGCTTGGCGGTGAGGCGGGTGTCCCGGACGGCGAACTGCTGCACCTTCTCGTCCAGAAAATACTGGCGCAGCGTGGCGTAGCTGATGCCCTCACGGGAGCGCATGGCGCTGATGAGATACAGCGCGGCGCACACCATGGCCACCAGCAGCAGTACGGCGCGGAAGCTGATGTTTTTACGGTTATCGTTTACCAAAAGGTACCTCCTACTGCGCGATTTCTACGAAATGCGCGGGAAAATCGCCTGGCTCAATGGGCCAGGCGGATGCCCTGCCAGCTGTGATTGCCGCCGATGCTGATGGTGACCAGCACTTTGGAGTTCAGCTTGGCAAAGGGGATATAGGGGTCGTTCCAATGCCGGGCGTCGAAGGAGCCGGCGCGGTTGTCGCCCATGAAGAACACGCAGCCCTCCGGGACGGTGAAGGCGGTGTCGGAGAAGGTGTAGCCCAGCTGGCTGCCCAGGTACGCCTCGTCCAAAAGCTGACCGTCGATATAGACGTAGCCGCCTGCAAAGGACACCGTCTCCCCGGGCAGGCCGATAACACGCTTGACCATGATCTCATCCCGCTCGTCGCTGCGGAAGGTGAGAATCTGGCCCCGCTTGGGGGCGGGATTGCCGAAGAAATAGGGCAGACGCCAGCAGATTTGCAGGGATTTGGTGGGGAGGGTGGTCTCCATGGAGCCGCTGGGCACCCAGGACAGCTCGAAAATCACCTTGAAGACAACCAGCACCACCAGCAGCGTCATGGCGACGCCGCCCCACTCCTTCCAGAACCATTTCAAATTCCGGCGGGGGGCGGGGGTTTGCTCATTCATTGTACCATCGTCTCCTTTTACTTGCTGTATATCTCCGGCTTCAGCACGCCGATGTAGGGCATGTTGCGGTACTGCTGGGCGTAGTCCAGGCCGTAGCCCACCACGAACTCGTCGGGCACCTCGAAGCCGGCGTAATCGGCCACGATGGGCTTTTCCCGGCGGGCGGGCTTATCCAGCAGCGTGACGATGGTGATGGACGCGGCGCCCTTGGTGAGCAGGTAATTCTTCAGGAAGAACAGGGTGTTGCCTGAGTCCAGAATGTCCTCCACCACGATGATGTCCCGGCCGGTGATGTCCCGCTGCAGGTCGCGGGTGATCTGCACCACACCGGTGGAGCGGGTGCCGTTCTGATAGGACGACACGCTGATGAACTCCAGCTCGCTCTTGAACTGGGCGGAGCGCACCAGGTCGGCCATGAAGATAAAGCAGCCGTTGAGCACGCCTACAAACATGGGGTTTTTGTCGTGGAAGCGGTCGTAAAGCTGGTCGCCCAGCTCCTGCACCCGGCGCTGAATGTCCTCCTGGGACAGCAGTACCTTCAAAATATCCTGATCCATATTGCTCTTTGCCATTTTCTTTTACTCCTCCATCGTGATGCTGATGTAATACTGTATGGTTTGCCCGGTTTCGGCGGCGCCTATGCCGGGAATGTACACGGGTTTGCCGCCGCAGCAGACGACGGGCAGGCCGTCCCACCGCTCCCGGGGGATGGCGGCGTCGGTGAGCAGCCGCTTGACGGTGCGGCTGCCCCGGCTGCCGGGGAGGGTCATGCGGTCGCTGCCCTGCCAGGGGCGCACCGTAAAGGGGCCCGGGCCGGGCAGGGGGTCGCCCTGCTGCGATGAGAGAATGATGGTATAACCGCCCCAGCGGTTGGCCCCCTCGTGAAGGGGCTGCTCTGCCGGGGACGGGGCGGCGGGGACGAGGCGCAGGGTATCGCCCCGGCACACCGCCGTGACGCCGCCGGGCAGGGGCAGCGTGCCGCCGCTGCGGCACAGACCCAGCAGGGCCCGCAGATGGGACGCGGATACGTCCTTTTTGCCGCCGCCGGCGCGGTCAATAAGCTGGCGCAGGAGGCGGCTTTGCAGCGCCTCCGGGGCGGAGAGCAGCGTTTCTCTCGGGATTGCCGCCCCCTCGCCGGGCAGGTAGGCGGCGGCAAGGGCGTCCAGATAGCCGTCCTCCTGCCGGAGGATGGCGGCGGCAGCGGCGATGTGGGCGGTGGCCTGGGGGTTGATTTCCTCCAACTGGGGCCACAGGCTGCGGCGCAGCCGGTTGCGGGCATAGTGGAGGTCGAAATTGGTCTCATCGTCGCCGTAGGGAATGTGGTGCTCCGCCACGTAATCTTCGATTTCGCGGCGGGGGGTATTCAAAAGGGGGCGGATGAAGTTGTCCCGCACAGGCGGGATGCCCGCCAGACCCGCCGGGCCGGTGCCCCGCAGGAGATTCAGCAGCACCGTCTCCGCCTGGTCGTTCTGATGGTGGGCGGTGGCGATCCTGTCGGCGTGGAGTTCGTTTGCGGCGGCGGCGAGAAACTCGTACCGGGCGCGGCGGCCCGCCTCCTCCACCGTCAGGCGCCACTCTTCCGCCTTTTCGTAGACCGGCGTGACGCCTGTGCGGAGGGGGATATGGTTTGCGCGGCAGAAGTCGGTGACGATGGCCTCGTCCCGCTCCGCCGTGGGGCGCATGCCGTGATTGAGATGGGCGGCAGCCACGGTGAAGCCCTGCTCGGCGCCCAGACGGTGGAGATAGTGGAGCAGGCACATGGAGTCGCGCCCGCCGGACACGGCGCAGAGAATGACGCCGCCTTTGGGGGGCAGCATATCCCATTGTGTCATCCAGGGCAGCAGATCCATGGGTCACTCCTCGTCGTCGGAATAGCGGTATTCCAACGTCTGGAAGGCGGTGTACTCCGGCATCCAGCGCAGCTCCACCTTGCCGGTTTCGCCGTGGCGGTTCTTGGCCACGATGCACTCGGCGATGTTGCGCTTGTCGGTGTCCTCGTTGTAATAGTCCTCCCGGTAGAGGAACATGACGATGTCGGCGTCCTGCTCGATGGCGCCGGATTCACGCAGGTCGGACAGCATGGGGCGCTTGTCCTCACGCTTTTCGTTGGCACGGCTGAGCTGGCTCAAACACAGCACCGGCACCTGCAATTCCTTGGCCATGATTTTCAGCATACGGCTGATGTCGCTGACGGCCTGCTGACGGTTTTCGCCGCTGTACCCCTTGCCGCCGGCGGAGGTCATCAGCTGCAGATAGTCGATGACCACCAGGCCCAGATTGTCCAGGCGGCGGCACTTGGCGTTCATGTCCGCCACGGTGAGGAGGGGGTTGTCGTCGATGCGGATGTCCATGCGGCTCAGGGAGGACGCGGCCTCGGCGATCTTCATCCAGTCGCTCTCCCGCAGGTTGCCGGTGACCAGGCGCTGGTTCTCTACCAGACCCTCGGCGGCGATGAGGCGGGTGACAAGCTGCTCCCGGCTCATTTCCAGGGAGAAGATAGCCACGGTCTTGCCGCTGTCCTTGGCGGCGGAGAGGGCCACGTTCAGGGCCATACTGGTCTTGCCCATGCCGGGGCGGGCGGCCAGCAGGAGAAGGTCGGACTTGTTCATGCCGTTGATCTTGGCGTCTACGGCGCTAAGGCCTGTGGACAGACCTGGCAGCGTCTTGCCGCCGGTGGCGGTGAGCTCCGCCAGACGGTCCATCACGTCCTTCAATACCATGCCCACGGTGACCATGCCCTGGCCGCCACGGTCCCGGCGGATGGCGTACACCTTCTGCTCGGCGCTCTCCAGCATATCGCCGGCGGAGCCGGTGCCCTCCTGGACCATGGCGGTGATGTCGGAGGCGGCGGTGGCCACCTGGCGCATCAGGGCCTTATCCCGGACGATGCGGACGTACTCCATCACGTTGCCGGAGGTGGGGGTCACCTCGATGAGCTGGACGAGATAGGGCCGGGTATTCTCGTTGTAGAGGCCCAGCTTCTCCATCTCCCCCGCCACGGTGACGCCGTCGATGGGCTTGGAGTAGACAAACATCTGGGTGATGGTCTCGTAAATGTCACGGTTCTGGCGGAGGTAGAAATCCTCCGCTCGCAGCTGCTCCACCACGTCCTTGACGCAGTCGGCATCGATCAGCATGGCGCCCAGCACGGCCTGTTCCGCCTCGGCGCTGTGGGGCATAGCCCGGCTGAGCAAATCATCCAGTGGCATTTTTCACCCCTCCTTCCCTGCTAAAAAACGGATTTTTGAGGAAAAAAGATTACTTTTCCTCGGTGACCAGCACGTACACGGTGCCGCTGATCTCAAAGCCCAGCTTGGCCTTGACCTGGTAGGAGCCGAAGGACTTGATGGGCTGGTCCAGCACCAGCTTCTTGGGGTCGATGTCCATATTGTGCTGGGCTTTCAGGGCGGCGGCGATCTCCTTGCCGGTGACGGCGCCGAACAGCTTGCCGCCCTCGCCGCCCTTGGCGCTGACCTTCACCTGGCAGCTCTTGAGCTGCTCGGCGATGGCCTGGGCGGCGGCCTTGGCCTCGGCGTCAGCCTTGGCCTTGGCCTTGTCCCGCAGGTTCATGGTGTTGACGGCGTCGGCGGTGGCGGGCACAGCCAGCCCCTTGGGCAGCAGGTAGTTGCGGGCGTAGCCCTCGGCGGCCTCGATCATCTGGCCTTTCTTGCCCTTGCCCTTGATGTCCTGGGTGAGAATGATTTTCATAGTGTTATCTCCTCTCGGATTTAGTTTTCAAAGTATTGGTCGATGGCGGCCAGCAGCTTTTCCTTGGCCTCGGCCACGGTGATGTCGGCGGCCTGGCCGCCGGCGGTGGTGGAGTTGCCGCCGCCGCCCAGGGCCTCCAGAATCACCTGGACGTTGACCTCCCCCAGGCTGCGGGCGGACATGTAGACGCCGGTGCCCTTGCGGTAGAGCACCACGGAGGCGTTGACGCCCCGGATGGTCAGCAACTCGTCGGCGGCCTTGGCGGCGGTGACACGGTCTAGCTCCTCGTCCATGGCCACCACGGCGATGTCGCCGTGGTACAGCTCGGCGGAGCGGATGATGGCGTAGCGGTCAATCATGGCGTGGAGGTCGGACTGGAACAGGCGCTGAACGTCCTGGGTGTCCGCCCCGGCCCGGCGCAGGTAGGCCGCCGCTTCGAAGGTGCGGCCGCCGGTGCGGTTGGTGAAATTCTTGGTGTCCAGCACGATGCCGGCCAGCATCGCCTCGGCCTCGGCCTGCAGCAAATCCCCCGGCTCCACCAGGTATTGCAGCAGCTCCGTCACCAGCTCGCTGGCGGAGCTGGCGTAGGTCTCGTGGTAGTTGAGGGCCATTTTGTCGATGTAGCTGGTGCCCCGGCGGTGGTGGTCGATGACCGCCACCTGACGGCAGCTCTCCAGCAGCGGCTCCGACTCCACGCTCTCGGGGCGGTTGGTGTCCACCACCACCAGGAGGGTGGAGGGCTGGGCGTGGAGGAAGGCGGCGTCGCCGGAGAGGAACACGCCGCTGTACTCCGGCTGCTCCTGCAAGCGGCGGAGAATGGGATGGACGGCGTTATTCTCGGTGTCGATGACAATCTGGGCCTTTTTGCCCCGCTTGCGGGCGATGGCCACGATGCCGGCGGCGGCGCCCAGGCAGTCCATGTCGGCGTACTTGTGGCCCATGACGTACACGTTGCCCGCCTCGTCCATCAGCTCACCCAGGGCGTTGGCCATGACCCGGGACTTCACCTTGGTGCGCTTCTCGGTGGCCTTGGAGCGGCCGCCGTAGAACTCAAAGTTGCTGCGGTCCTTCACCACGGTCTGGTCGCCGCCCCGGCTGAGGGCCATTTCCAGGGCCATGGCGGCGTTCTTGAACAGGGCCTCGTAGCTCTCGCCGTCACGGCCCACGCCAATGGACAGCGTGGCGGCCACGTCGCCGCTCTTGACGGCGTGGACCTGCTCCATCACGTCGAAATTCTTCTCGGCAAAGGCGGCATAGTCCTTCTCCTCAAAGACGAACAGATACCGGTCGCGGTCATAGCCCAGCAGCAAGCCGCCGCTCTCGCCCCGCCACTGGGACAGCTTCTCCTCCAGCTCGGCGATGAGGGCGGAGCGCTTGGCCTCGGGGCTGGCCTTAATCAGCTCCTCGTAGTTGTCCACCATGACGATGGCCACCACGGGACGGGTCACGTCCAGGGTGTGGCGCATCTGCTCGGCGTCGGTGACGTCCTGCCAGTAGGTGGTGGCCATAGGGTTGGCGCCGCCCATCTCCTCGCCGCTGCTGACGCCGCCGAACACACGGAACGTCCGGTGGTTCCACTGCACCAGCTCGGGACACTCCCGCTTGCCCTCCACCAGCCAGTGGGTGGCAAAATCGGGCACCACGTCGGTGACGGTGGACTCGAAAAGGCTCTCGGGGCTGTCGGCCAGGTTCTGGAACAGGTCGTTGGCCCACAGCACCTCCCGGTTGGTCATGTCGAAGACCATCATGGGCAGAGGGGTGTACAGCAGGCTGCTGGCCCGGGCGGAGTCCAGCCCGCCGGAGATGCGGTTCATATACTGGCGGACGTTGGCCTGGGCCTGGCGGTTGCGCCGCACGCCCACGTAGATCACCACCGCCGCCACGGCCAGCTCCGCAAGGCCCAGCAGCAGGTGGAAGGGAATGGTGGCCAGGGCGAAGGCCACCAGCACCACCGCCGACAGGGCCACGTTGGTTTTGATGCCGTTGATGAGCTTATTATTCATGTCACAGCCCCCTTGTGCGACGGCATACCGTCCCAGTTTTCAATCATAGCCGATTATACCATGAAAAGCGCGGCATCACAATAGCTTTTACGGCTTTTTACCGGCCAAAGCGGGCGAAGCGGCGGTTTCGGGGGAAAGAGGGCGAAAAGATAGGGGTTTACAAATGGAATCAAATGTGGTATCCTTTGTGCAATGTGTTGGAAAATACAGCACGATTTTTGTCTGTTTCGTAAAGCGATGGTGCTTTACTTACATGATACACGGCCCATGGCGGCGCGTCTGCCGGGCTGACAACAACATACGCGGGAGAAAAAGGGCGAATGAGCGCATTGGGCGGCGATACAGGGCCGCAGGATGACGCCGCGCCCTCGGTGGCGTTGTGCCTTTTTTGCCCGCGGCGCGAAAAAAGGAGTATTTATGGCTGAAAAAATGAAGATTATTCCCCTTGGCGGTCTCAACGAGATCGGCAAGAACATGACCGCCTACGAGTACGGCGGCGAAATCATCGTGGTGGACTGCGGCATGGCCTTCCCCGGCGATGATATGTACGGCATCGACTGCGTCATCCCCGACGTCAGCTACCTGCTGCAAAACCACAAGCGGCTGCGGGGCCTGTTCATCACCCACGGCCACGAGGACCACATCGGCGCCATCCCCTACGTATTGAAGCAGGTGAACATGCCCATCTACTGCACCCGGCTCACCGCCGGGCTCATCAAGCTGAAATTGCAGGAGCACGGGCTGCTGAACTCCACGAAGCTGATCACCGTGGAGGCGGGCCAGACGGTGAAGGCGGGCAAGTTCCAGGTGGAATTCATCCACGTGAACCACTCCATCGCCGACTCGGTGGCCTTTGCCATCCACACCAACATGGGCGTTATCGTCCACACCGGCGACTTCAAAATCGACTCCACCCCCATTGACGGCGAGGTCATCGACCTGGCCCGGTTCGGCCAGCTGGGCCGGGAGGGCGTGCTGGCCCTGCTGGCGGACTCCACCAACGTGGAGCGGCCGGGCTACACCATGTCCGAGCGGGCGGTGGGCGCCACGTTCAAGCGGCAGTTTACCGGCTGCCAGCAGCGCATCATCGTCACCACCTTTGCCAGCAACGTGCACCGCATCCAGCAGGTCATCGACGCCGCCCACGCCTGCGGGCGGAAGGTGGCGGTAACGGGCCGCAGCATGGAGAACATCATGAAGGTGTCCACGGAGCTGGGCTACATGAAGGTGCCCAAGGGCACGCTGATGGAGCTGAACAAGCTGCAGCAGCTCCCCGCCAGGCAGCAGGTCATCGTCACCACCGGCTCCCAGGGCGAGGAGATGAGCGCCCTGTACCGCATGGCCTTTGGCAGCCACAAGCAGGTGGACATCGGCCCCGGGGACAAGGTGATTCTCTCCGCCAGCGCCATCCCCGGCAACGAGGTGACGGTGGGCCGGATGATCAACGAGCTGTTCCGCCGGGGCGCCGAGGTGGTGTACGACAAGGCGGATATGCTCCACGTCAGCGGCCACGCCTGCCAGGAGGAGCTGAAAATCATCCACGCCCTGACCCGGCCCCGGTTCTTCATCCCCCTCCACGGCGAGCAGCGGATGCTGCAAATCCACAAGCACCTGGCCCAGGACATGGGCATGGCCGCCGACCACATCTGCGTGGCGGAGAACGGCAGCGTCATCGAGCTGACGGCCAAGCACATGAAGTGCGAGACGGCTGTACAGGCCGGCGAGGTGTTCGTGGACGGCGGCGGCATCGGCGAGGTGGGCAGCGTGGTGCTCAACGACCGGAAGCTCCTGGCCAGCGACGGCATGGTGGTGGTGGTATTGAGCATGTCCAGCCACGACCACCAGCTGCTGTGCGAGCCGGAGATCGTGACCCGCGGCTTCGTGTATGTGAAGGAGTCGGAGGGCCTGCTGCAAGACCTGCGCCGGGTGGCCATGGACACCGTGGACACCATGAACGCCAAGAAGCGGCGGGATGAGAACGAAATCCATCGCGCCGTCCGCAGCGCCGTGTCCAGCTACCTCTACAAGCGCACCCGCCGCAGCCCCATGGTCATCCCCATGGTGACGTGGCTGTGAGATAAGATCAAATGCGCCTCCCGCCCGGAAATCCGGGCGGGAGGCGTTTTGTTTTTATGGGATTCGCGTTGCCTTATTGCACCGCAGGCACCACGGCGTAGCTGCCCTCGCCGGTGGCGGCGTAGACCATGGGCACTACCCGGCCCGGCGTGGTGCGGTAGCTGTCGCTCAGGTCTGCCAGGGCCGATGCGCTGTCCACGCCGGGGGCCACATACACCCGGTCGAACAGCTCCTCCACCGTGTCGGCGGTGAGGCCGGTGGCCTCCGTCAGGTCGGCACGGATCACCACGGACAGGGCCACGTCCTCCGGCAAAGCGGCACGCAGGGCGGCCGCCAGGTCGTGGAGCGTCTGGACCCGGTCCACCGTCTCATCGATGGCCAGGCTCTCCATCCGCCCCGCCAGGGGATAGCTGAAATAATCCAGCAGGATTTCATCAAAGCCCAGGGCGGCATATTCTTTGCACAGCGCGGTGAGATAGCCCAGCACCTGGGGGGAGGCCGGGTCCAGCCACGTCCAGCCGTCCCGGTCGTACCAGAAGGTGCCGCTGGCGAGGAGGAAGGCGGCGTCATGCTCCGCCCGGACAAAGTAGCTGTCGCACAGGGCGGACATGCGGGCCACGGTGTAGCGGTCCTCCGCCAGGATGGCCTGCAGCGTTTCCAGGGTGCCGTCCCCCTCCACGTAGACCTGGGGCGGCACATCGGCCTGGGTTTCATAGGTGATGGCGCCGTTTTGCTGCTTGACCTCCACCATCAGCGCCTCGTCCTCCGGCAGCACCACGTCCTCAAAGGCCAGCTTCAGCGTGCCCGCCGGAAGCTGGGCGGCGTGGAGCTCGGCCACGGCGTGGAGGCTGCTCTCCGGCGGCAGATACTCCACCTCCACCTCGTCCTGGGACAGGGGGGTGGACGCCTCCTCCGCCGCCTTGCGCTGCCAGAACGGCAGCTCCAGCCGGGCGCGGCCCTCGTCGTCATATACAATATGGTTCTGGGCAAGGAGATACCCCACGCAGGCCAGGATCACCAGCACCAGCGCAATGGCGCCCAGCACCTTCCAGGGGTTTCCCTTACCTCGATAGCTGCTATATCCTCTGGTTGAAGACATACCCTCGCAACTCCCGTTCTGTCAAATCTCCGCCTCGCGGAAAAAGCCGTTACGGCTCGATGGCGTCCAGCTGGGCCACGCGGCGGGCGTGGCGCCCGCCCTCGAACTCGGTGTTCAAGAACACCTCCACCATGCGGCGGGCCAGGTTGGGGCCCACCATGCCCGCCCCCAGGGCGATGACGTTGGCGTCGTTGTGCCGCCGGGTCATCTCGGCGCTCAAGGGGTCGGCGCAGTGGGCGCAGCGGATGCCCTTCACCTTGTTGGCGGCGATGGAGATGCCGATGCCGGTAGTGCAGATGACGATGCCCCGGTCGTATGCCCCGGAGGCCACCGCCCGGGCCACCTTTTCGCCGTACACCGGGTAGTCCACGCTGTCGGCGCTGAAGCAGCCGAAGTCCTCATACTCGATGTCGTTTTCCTCCATCCAAATCAGCAGGTCCTGCTTCAGCAGGTAGCCGCCATGATCGCAGCCGATGGCAATTTTCATGTCGTTCTCCTTTGCATCCCCGGGCCGCAGCCCACAATGTTCCTACTTGCAATATACAGCAAATCTGCCCCTTTCGCAACCTTTTATTTCCAAAGGGCGGGGAGCGGTCATTTTTTCTTGCCGAAAAAGCTCTTTCGCTTCTCGTAATTGCCCTCGCCCAGGGTCTCGCTGAACTTCCGCAGGGCGTCTTTCTGCTCCCGGGTCAGGTTCCGGGGGGTCTCGATGGTCAGCGTGACGAACTGGTCGCCCCGGCCCCGGCCGTTGAGCACGGGGATGCCCTTGCCCCGCAGGCGGAACACGGTGCCCGTCTGGGTGCCCTCGGGGATGTCGTACTTCACCTTGCCGTCGATGGTGGGAATCTCCAGCTCCGCGCCCAGGGCGGCCTGGGCGAAGGTGATGGGGGCCTCGCAGAACACGGAGGTGCCCTCCCGGCGGAACAGGGGATGGGGCCGCACCTGAATCACGATCTGCAAATCGCCGGCGGGGCCGCCGTTGCGGCCCGCGTGGCCCTGGCCCCGCAGGGAGATGGTCTGGCCGTCGTCGATGCCGGCGGGGATATTGACCTTGATGGTCTTGCGCTTGCGGGTGTGGCCGCTGCCGTGGCAGTCGGGGCAGGGCTGATGGATGATCTTGCCCGTGCCGCGGCACTTGGGGCAGGAGGTCTGGCTCTGCATGACGCCGAAGGGCGTACGCTGGGCCTGGGTGACCATGCCGCTGCCGTGGCAGTCGGGGCACACCTCCGGCG
This sequence comes from Oscillospiraceae bacterium, assembly GCA_902765025.1. Lineage (GTDB taxonomy): Bacteria > Bacillota > Clostridia > Oscillospirales > Oscillospiraceae > Vescimonas. The sequence goes on along the minus strand of CACWYC010000025.1, from coordinate 31,310 downwards.
TGGTGCCCTTGGCGCAGCCGTTGCCGCCGCAGGTAGGACAGTTTTCGCTGCGCTCGATGGTGATCTCCTTTTCGCAGCCGAAGGCCGCCTCGGTGAAGTCCACCGCCAGGCCCACCCGGATGCTCTCGCCCCGCTGGGGGCCGGTGCGGGAGCGCCCGCCGCCGCCGAAGCCGCCGCCGAAAAAGCTGCCGAAGATGTCGCCCAGGTCGCCGAAGTCGAAGCCCGCGGCGCCGTCGCCCCAGCCGGGGCCGCCGGCCCCGGCGCCATAGTTGGGGTCCACGCCGGCGAAGCCGAACTGGTCATACCGGGCCTTTTTGTCCGGGTCGGACAGCACCTCGTTGGCCTCGTTGACCTCCTTGAACTTCTCCTCGGCCTCCTTGTCGCCGGGGTTCATGTCCGGGTGGTACTTCCGGGCCAATTTTTTATAGGCTTTTTTGATCTCTTCCTCCGAGGCCCCTTTGCTGACGCCCAGAACCTCGTAATAATCCCGTTTTTCCTGTGCCATTTTTCTCTTCCTCTAAACGCCGCAAACAGGGGCAGAGGGTGTTGCCCCCTGTCCCCAGTTGCGCGTGTTGCTGATTCTATTACTTGTTCTGGTCGTCGTCATCCACGACCTTGTAGTCGGCGTCGTAATACTGGCCGCCCTGGGCACCGCCCTGGGCGCCGCCGGCAGCGCCGCCCATGTTGGGATCGCCCTGGGGGGCCTGCTGCTGGTACAGCTTCTCGCTCATCTTGTAGAAGAGCTGGGTCAGCTCCTCGGTGGCGGCCTTGATGGCGTCGGTATCCTCGCCCTTCAAGGTCTCCTTCAGCTTGTCGATGCCGGCCTGGATGGGGGCCTTTTCGCTATCGCTGACCTTGTCGCCCACCTCGCTGAGGGTCTTCTCGGCCTGGTACACCATCTGGTCGGCCTGGTTGCGAATCTCCACCCGCTCCTTAATCTTGGCGTCCTCGGCGGCATACTGCTCGGCTTCCTTCACGGCCTTCTCAATGTCCTCCTTGCTCATGTTGGAGGAGGAGGTGATGGTGATGTGCTGCTCGGTGCCGGTGCCCAGGTCCTTGGCGGACACGTTCACGATGCCGTTGGCGTCGATGTCGAAGGTGACCTCGATCTGGGGCACGCCGCGGCGGGCCGGGGCGATGCCGTCCAGGTGGAAGCGGCCCAGGCTCTTGTTGGCAGCGGCCATCTCACGCTCGCCCTGCAGCACGTTGACCTCCACGGAGGTCTGGTTGTCGGCGGCGGTGGAGAAAATCTGGCTCTTCTTCACGGGGATGGTGGTGTTGCGCTCGATGAGGCGGGTGCAAACGCCGCCCATGGTCTCGATGCCCAGGCTCAGGGGGGTGACGTCCAGCAGCAGCAGGCCCTTCACGTCGCCGGTGAGCACGCCGGCCTGGAGGGCGGCGCCCATGGCCACGCACTCATCGGGGTTGATGCCCTTGAAGGGCTCGTTGCCGGTGAAGTTCTTCACGGCCTCCACCACGGCGGGAATACGGCTGGAGCCGCCCACCATCAGCACCTTGCTGAGATCGGAGGGCTTCAAACCGGCGTCGGACATGGCCTGGCGCACGGGGCCCATGGTGGCGTCCACCAGATGGCCGGTGAGCTCGTTGAACTTGGCGCGGGTGAGGGTCACGTCCAGGTGCTTGGGGCCGGTGGCGTCGGCGGTGATATAGGGCAGGTTGATGTTGGAGGTGGTGACGCCGGACAGCTCGATCTTGGCCTTCTCGGCGGCCTCCTTCAGCCGCTGCATGGCGACTTTATCGCCGCTGAGGTCGATGCCCTCGGTCTTCTTGAACTCGTTCACCAGATAGCGCATGACGCACTCGTCGAAGTCGTCGCCGCCCAGCCGGTTGTTGCCGGCGGTGGCCAGCACCTCGATGACGCCGTCGTCAATCTCCAGGATGGACACGTCGAAGGTGCCGCCGCCCAGGTCGTAGACCATAATCTTCTGGGCCTGCTCCTTGTCCACGCCGTAGGCCAGGGCCGCGGCGGTGGGCTCGTTGATGATGCGCTTCACGTCCAGACCGGCGATCTTGCCGGCGTCCTTGGTGGCCTGGCGCTGGGCGTCGGTGAAGTAGGCGGGCACGGTGATGACCGCCTCGGTGACGGGGGAGCCCAGATAGCTCTCGGCGTCGGCCTTCAGCTTCTGCAGGATCATGGCGCTGATCTCCTGGGGGGTGTAGGCCTTGCCGTCGATGTTGACGCGATGGTCGGAGCCCATCTCACGCTTGATGGAGGAGATGGTGCGGTCGGGGTTGGTGATGGCCTGGCGCTTTGCCACCTGGCCCACCATACGCTCGCCGGTCTTGGAAAATGCCACCACGGACGGGGTGGTGCGGTTGCCCTCGGCGTTGGCGATGACGACAGCCTCGCCGCCTTCCATCACGGCCACGCAGGAGTTGGTAGTACCCAGATCGATACCGATAACCTTAGACATAATGATTGCCTCCTAATTTATCTCAATTTTTATTGATAACGTATGAAAATCTATTGCTTCGCGCCGGAAACGGCGCGTTTTAGCCAAAAGTAATGGTCAATTTGCCACCTTGACCATGGCGAAGCGCAGCACCTTTTCGCCCATGGCGAAGCCCTTTTGGAACACCTCCACCACCGTGTTTTCACCGGCAGCTTCGTCCTCCACGTGCATGACGGCGTTGTGCTTTTCCGGGTCGAAGGGCTGGCCCAGGGCCTCGATCTCGGTGACGCCCAGCTTTTCCAGCACCGCCAGAAACTGCTTGGCGATCATCTCCAACCCCTGCTTGTGGCTGTCGCCGTCCTCTAATTGGGCGGCGCCCCGGGCCAGGTTGTCGTACACGTCCAGGAAGGGCTTGATGGTGTCGGCCTTGGCGTCGGCGTAGATGTTCTCCTTTTCCTTGGTGGTGCGCTTGCGGTAGTTGTCGTATTCCGCCGCCAGACGGAGATATTTGTCGTTGCCGTCGGACACCAGCTTGGCCAGCGCCTCCATCTTCTCCATCTGCTCTTTGGTGACGGTGTAGGTCTCCGGCTGGGCCTCCTGGGGCTGCTCTTCCGCGGCCTCCGGGGTCACCTCCGGGGTGGTTTCCTCCTGGGGCTGCTCCTCCGGCAAATCCTTTTTCTTCTTGTCGCTCATGGGTTTCCTTCTTCCTCCTTGGCGGGCAGCTCCCGCTTCCCGAACATTCTGGTGAGGCTCTCGGCGAAGTAGCTCAGCCGGGCCGCCACGGTAGCGTAGTCCATTCTGGTGGGGCCCACCACGCCGATGAGACCCCGCATATTGTCCCCGATGTCGTAGGACGCCATCACCACGCTGCTCTCTTTCAGCGCGTCGCTGACGTTCTCCGGCCCGATGAGGATTTGCATGGGTGCGTCGGTGGTGGGCACGGGGAGCTTCTCCTTGTTGTCCACCATGAAGTGCATCAGGCCCTGGGCCTTGTCGATGTCCCGGAACTCCGGGAAGCTCATAATCCGGCTGGCGCCGCTGGTGAACACCTGGGTGTGGCTGTCGTCCTGCAAAAGGGCGCCGGCGTACTCCACCACACGGTTCAGCAGCAGAAACCACTCCGGCACCACCTGGTCGCTGAGGCCCATCAGCTTGCCGTTCATCTCCCGGGCGGGGATGGCGGTGAAATGGGTGTTCAGCAGGTGGCTCATGGCGGGCAGCGCCGAGGGCTCCACCGGCAATTCCACGGTCATGAGCTGGCTCTTGACCCGGCTGTCGGACAGCATCACCACGGCGATGAAGCTGGCCTCGTCCACCGGCAATAGCTCATACCGCTTCACGGTGACGGCGCTGCGGTGGTCGGCGGCGGCGTAGGTGGGGTAGTTCACCAGGCTTTGGGCCATCTGGCCCGCCCGGGCCACCACCTGCTCCGTCTGCCGCAGCTCGCCCCGGAGGGAGTCGTTGATGGCCGCCTGCTCCTTCGCCGACAGCGCCCGGCGCTCCATCAATTCGTTGACGTACAGCCGGTAGCCCTTGGGAGAGGGGATGCGCCCGGCGGAGGTGTGGGGCTGCTCCAAATAGCCCATCTCGCTTAAATCCGCCAGCTCGTTGCGGATGGTGGCGGAACTGATCTTCCCGGGCATCCGCTCGGCGATGGCCTTGGAGCCCAGGGGCTCGGCGGTGTCGATGTAGCTCTCCACCACAATCTTCAATATTTGCTTTTTCCGCTCCGTCAGCTCCATGGCAGAACCTCCGTTTTTAGCACTCGCTTTCCCTGAGTGCTAACACAGTTTACCACCCCCTCCCAGCATTGTCAATAGGTACTATTTTAAATTAATTGTGAACGGTGGGAGGGGCGCGGGGATGGGAAAATGGGAACGGGCGCAACCAACGAGGCAGAACAGAAAGCCCGCAAACGGGCTGGGGCGGACAGAGTCGTCCGCCCCTACGAATTGTTGTGCCCGGGTGCCATTCAACCGGACGCGGCGGGCGTTGGCGCCGGCATAGGGCGGAGCAGAGCCCCGCCCCTACGGAGGGATGGGAGCCCTACGCAACCGATGGGAACAGTCATCACACCTGCCGCCGGGGAAGGCGGGACACATAGGTCCCGCCCTACGGAGGGGTGGTGCGCCTTATTCGTAGGGCGGCACCTATGTGTGCCGCCAGCGCGGTATCGACCGCCGCCGGGGGCGGGGGGATGGCAAACGGTATCGTTTCCATCGTAGGGCGCGACGACTACCCCAAGGGCACTGGCTCCACCAGCCGCTCGTGCCTCGCGGGGTGTCGCTGGCGCTCGGCGCGCCGGACACGGTAACGGTCACCGCCACGCCCGCATGAATGAAATAATGAAATATGGTAACGATCCCCATCGTAGGGACCGACGCCCCCGGCGGCCCGGACAAAAAAGAGAGGAGCATCGCTCCTCCCTTTTGGGTGTATTCCATTGTTCTCCGGGGCGGGGTCAGTCCACCGTGCGCATGAAGCTGACGCCGCTTTTCTGCATCTTTACGTTGAGATGCACCCGGTCGCCCCGGATGTAGCTGCAGGTGTACTCATACACCCGGCCGTCCTCGGTGCGGGTGCGGCGCTGGTGGTAGAAGGCGCAGCTCCCCGGCTGCACCTGCAGCAGCTCCGCCTCCCGGCCGGACACCGTCACCGCCTCGTAGCTCTCCTCGGCGGAGAAGGGGGTGATGCCCATGTGGTAGAGGAGGCTGTAAAAGCTGTGGGTCTCCACCAGTTCTCGGCTGAGCTGGGGGTAGGTGTACTGGGGGTAATAGCTGGTCTCCAAAATCAGGGGCTGGCCGTCTACGTTGCGCACGCGGGTGAAGCAGTACACCGGCGTACCGCTGCGCAGCTCCATCCGCTGGCAGATGTAGGGCTCCGGCTGGTCGATAACCCGGAAATCCACCAGGGTATTGCTGGGGGTCTTGCCCATGGAGTTGATCTCCGTGGTGAAGGAGTAGCGCACGCCCCGGGGATTGGTGGCCGGGTCGGCCACGAAGGTGCCCCGGCCCCGCTTGCGCACCACAAGGCCCTCGTCCTCCAGCTCGCCGATGGCCTGGCGCACCGTGTTGCGGCTGATGCCCAGGGCCCGGCACAGCTCCGCCTCGCTGGGCATCAGGTCGCCCACCTGCATGACGCCGGTGGAGATATTGCGCTTGATGATGCCCACCAGCTGGGTATACAGCGGGATGTCACTGTCCAGCGACAGATGCTCCCGCAGAATGGGATTGACGTCCATAAGGCTCATGCCCTCGCTTTCGCAGAATGTTCTCTTGTACCTATTGTACCATACATTTGTGTATTATGGTACCCCTTTGCAAAAAAATTTCTCACAAGGAAAAACGCCGTCTGAACAGACGGCGTAATTCCCGGAACAAAAGAAGGAAAACTCAGATAGCGGATATAAATTTGGTCAAAAGGCGCAAATTACTTGTGGTCCACGCTGTACATGTGCTCAATGAGGCACAGGACCTTATCGGAGTAACCGATCTCGTTATCGTACCAGCTGACCACCTTCACGAAGGTGTCGGTCAGAGCGATGCCGGCCTTGGCATCGAAGATGGAGGTGCGGGTATCGCCCAGGAAGTCGGCGGACACCACGTCCTCGTCGGTGTAACCCAGAACGCCCTTCAGCTCACCCTCGGAAGCCTTCTTCATGGCGTCGCAGATCTCCTGATAGGAAGCGGGCTTGGCCAGGTTCACAGTCAGGTCCACCACGGACACGTCCAGGGTGGGCACGCGCATGCTCATGCCGGTCAGCTTGCCGTTCAGGGAGGGGATCACCTTGCCCACGGCCTTGGCAGCGCCGGTGGAGGAGGGGATGATGTTGCCGGCAGCGGCACGGCCGCCGCGCCAATCCTTCAGGCTCACGCCGTCCACGGTCTTCTGGGTGGCGGTGGTGGAGTGCACGGTGGTCATCAGGCCATCGGTGATGCCGAAGTTGTCGTTCAGGACCTTGGCGATGGGGGCCAGGCAGTTGGTGGTGCAGCTGGCGTTGGAGACGAAGGTCATATCAGAGGTGTACTTGTCCAGGTTCACGCCGGTGACGAACATGGGGGTGTCGTCCTTGGAGGGAGCGGACATAACGACGTGCTTGGCGCCGGCATCGATGTGGCCCTGGGCCTTCTCCTTGGTCAGGAACAGGCCGGTGGACTCGATGACGTACTCAGCGCCGACCTTGCCCCAGGGCAGAGCGGCGGGATCGCGCTCGGCAAACACGGGGATGGCCTTGCCGTTGATGACGATGTTGTTGTCGCTGGAGGAGACCTCACCGGCGAAGTGGCCATGCATGGTGTCATACTTCAGCATGTAGGCCAGATAATCGGCGGGGCACAGATCGTTGATGCCCACGATCTCGATCTCGGGGTGGTTCAGGGAGCAGCGCAGGACCATGCGGCCGATGCGGCCAAAACCGTTAATACCAACTTTGATGCTCATAATACAAACTTCCTCTCTGATGGAATATATCAAACGTATGGGACGTTTAGATTATATGCGATTTTTGCAAAAATGCAATACCTTTTCTGAAAAAAATTTCATCGGAGGCCCGATTTCGGCAAAAGACGACAAATGCCTTGTTTTTTCTCCGGCCATTTGGTATGATATGGCCGTTAATCCCCATCTTTCCATGGGAAAATCGCCCTCATGCGGGGCAAGATGGAGGATAGAGAGGAGGCGCGGGCCGTGGAGGAGAACAAGGAGCAGATGCTCCATGAAATACTGGCGTCGGTGGCCCGACAGATGCGGCTGCCGCTGAACAATATCGGCCTTGCCTCCCAGTGGCTGCTGGCGGAGGACGCCGGAGAGCGGGAGCAGCGCTCCGCCGCCATATTGCAGCAGAGCTACTACCGCATGATGCGCCTGGCCGACCAGCTCTCTGCCTCCGGGCTGCTGGAGGGCGCGGCGGCGCTGCGCAAGGCCAACGTGGCCGTGGACCGATGGCTGGAGGAGCGCTGCGCAGAGGCCGAGGGGCTGTTCCGGGAAAAGGGCGTGGCCCTTAGCTGGCGCTGCGACCTGACGGGCCACATCGTGGGCCTGGACGAGGAGCAGATGGACAGACTGCTGTGGAACCTGCTGAGTAACGCTTTGAAATTCACCCCCGCCGGCGGGGCCGTCACCGTGGCCATACGCCGGGCAGGGGCACAACTGCTGCTGACGGTGTCCGACACCGGCTGCGGCATATCCGAGGAGCGGATGGACACCGTGTTCGACCGGTGGCACCACGGCTTCGCCCCCGACCCGGCCCAGTACGGCGTGGGGCTGGGGCTGCCCCTGTGCCGGGCCATTGCCGAGGCCCACGGCGGGCGGCTGATGCTGGATTCCCGGGAGGGAGAGGGCACCACCGTCACCGTGGCCCTGCCGGACCGCCGGGCGGAGGTCGGCGGGCTGCGCCAGACGGCGGGGGACTACGCCGGGGGCCACAACCGGGCGCTGCTGGCCCTGTCCGACGCCCTGCCCTTCACCGCCTTTACCGCTGAAAAGCTGGACTGAAGCACGAAACAGCGCCGGGCGGCGCTGTTTTGTTTTAATACCGAAAAATGAATCATGAATAATATATGTGGCCGCTTCGCGGCATTTTAATGCAGGTGGCGGCGTAAATACCGCAGGGGCCGACGCCTACCCCAAGGGCACTGTCTCCACCAGCCGCTCGTGCCTCGCGGGGTGTCGCTGGCGCTCGGCGGCCCGTGACCCGGTAGCGCCGGCCGCTTGGGTCGGGTGGATAATAAACGGCATCGACAACTGTTTGTAGGGCGCGACGACTCGGCGCGCCGTCTCCGGCAACAACCATCGCCAAGGCCGGGTGAATGGCAAAAGTCAACGACAACAATGCGTAGGGGCGGGGCTCTGCTCCGCCCAATGCCCCGGCGACAGCCCCCGCAAAGGGCGGAGCAGAGCCCCGCCCCTACAAACCATGTTTCATCCCCGCGGGTAGGTCATGCCGGAAACCCAAAGGAATCACAGGTGTGTCCGCCGCGCGGCAATTTTTATACATCCGCGCAGCGGATACCGATTCTCTTCTCTCTTCACTCTTCACTCTTCTCTCACCGGAGGTAATTATTCCATGCCGCAAACGAAGAAAGTGCTCATCGCCATGTCCGGCGGGGTGGACAGCTCCGCCGCTGCGCTGCTGCTGCAGCGCGCCGGGTATTCATGCGCCGGGGCCATGCTGAAATTATATCCCGGCGAGGACGGCAAGTGCTGCTCCGCCGACGCTGCCGCAGACGCCCGGGCCGTGGCCTGCCGTTTGGGAATGCCCTTTTACGTGTTCAACGAGACGGAGCGGTTTCAGCGGGACGTGATGGATCACTTTGTGGCGGAGTACTGCGCCGGGCGCACCCCTAACCCATGCATCGACTGCAACCGCTGCCTGAAATTCGGCGCCCTGCTGGACAGGGCCATTACCCTGGGGTATGACTACATCGCCACCGGGCACTACGCCCGGGTGCAATACGACGCCGCGGCGGGCCGCTACCGGCTGCTGCGGGCTGCGGACCGTAGCAAGGATCAGACCTACGTGCTCTATCAGCTGACCCAGGCCCAGCTTGCCCACCTGCTGCTGCCCCTGGGGGACTACGACAAGCCCACCATCCGGGCGCTGGCCCGGGAAGCGGGGCTTACCAACGCCGACCGGCCCGACAGCCAGGACATCTGCTTCGTGCCGGATGGGGACTATGTGGGCTTTTTACAGCGTAGCGGCGTGGCCCTGACCCCCGGCGACTTCGTGGATGAGGCGGGCAACGTGCTGGGCCGCCACCGGGGGCTCCCCTGCTACACCACCGGCCAAGGCAAGGGATTGGGCATCGCCCTGGGCCGCCACGTGTACGTGCTGGACAAGGACCCGGAGAAGGGCACCGTCACCCTGGGGGACAACGAAAAGCTGATGCACCGCACGCTGACGGCCTCCCGGGTGAACTGGATTATCCCCGTCCCCCACGGCCCCATTCGCTGCACCGCCAAAACACGGTACAGCCAGCGGGAGGCCGCCGCCACCGCAACTCCCCAGCCGGACGGCACGCTGCGCCTCACCTTTGACCAGCCCCAGCGGGCCATGACCCCGGGCCAGGCGGCGGTGCTGTACGACGGCGACGAGGTGCTGGGCGGCGGGACCATTGAGACGGTTGCGGATTGAAAGCGTAAAGGGCCCAGCAGCATAAAGGGCGAATGACGAGAATAGGGCGGACAGAGTCGTCCGCCCCTACGGATGGTTGTCGTTGCCGGGTGCCGTTTATCCGGCCTTGGCGATAGGTGCCGCCGCAGACGGCGCGCCGAGGTCGTCCTCATCCGTCACGGCCTGCGGCCGTGCCACCTCTTGCCCACGTTGCGGCATCCGGTTCCCAGGCCCGTTGGGCCATGGCAACCGGGCCGCTGCCTGGCTTTGCCCTCGCTTTATCCGCCGCCGGCGGCGCTTCGGGCACAGCCCCCCGCGGGGGGGAGGCGAGAGCGCCTATTGTTGCCGGGTCACGGGCGGAGCAGAGCCCCGCCCCTACGGAGGGTTGTTGTGCCCGGGTGCGTTTATCCGGGCTTGGCGGTAAAAACGCCGTGTTGGCGGCACACGCAGGTGCCGCCCTACGGAGAGGGCGCGTCATTTCTCCGTAGGGCGGGACCTATGTGTCCCGCCTTGCCCGGCGGCGGGTTTGACAAAAGGCGGGTTGTTTGCGGACGGTTGGCATTTTGTTCGCAGGGGGGAGGACGTCCCCCTTCACAATCCCCCGTGCGCATCGAAACCTGTCCAAAAATATCCTTTCTCTGCAAAGAAAAGCGCCCCGGAAATCCGGGGCGCTTTTTGGGGTTATGTAACGCAAAGGTCGCTCTTTGCTTACTTGGCCAGGGCCTTGTCGGCCTTTGCCATTTCCTCGAAGATGCCGGCGTGCTTCTTGGACACGATAGCCTTGATGACCAGCAGGACGCAGATCATGAGGGCGATACCGATAATCAGGCAGATGACCCAGTTCTGGATGAAGCCGGCAACGATGAACATCACGAAGGACACGCATGCCACGGTAATGCCGTAAGGCAGCTGGGTGGCCACATGGTTCAGATGGTAGCAGTGGGCGCCGGCAGAGGCCATGATGGTGGTGTCGGAGATGGGGGACAGATGGTCGCCGCAGACGCCGCCGGCGCAGGAGGCTGCCAGACCGATGAACAGCAGCTGGGTCTGGGTCTCCGGGTTGAAGATGGCGGCAACCAGCGGGACCATGATGCCGATGGTGCCCCAGGAGGTACCGGTGGCGAAGGCCACCAGACAGGCCACCACGAAGACGATGGCGGGCAGGAAGTTAGCCAGGCCGCCGGCCTTGCTCATGACAGAGCCGATGTAGTCGCCGAAGTTCAGACCGTAGCGGATAGTGCCGCACAGGGCCCAGGCCAGGCAGAGGATCAGGATGGGGGCCAGCATCTGGCTGAAGCCGTTCTGGATGGACTCCATGGACTTGGTGAAGCTGATGGAGCCGCGCAGCCAGTAGTAGACGAAGGTGAACAGCAGGGCGATGATGCCGCCGACACACAGGGCGGTGCCGGCAGAGGTGTCGCCGAAAGCGCCGATAAAGTCGTGGTAGTAACCGGAGTCAGAGGCGAAGAAACCGCCGATGTCCAGCAGGCCGATGACGCAGGCGGCGATCAGGACCACCACGGGCAGGATCAGATCCCACACGGAGGACTGCCTGTTACCCTCCTCGTACGCGTCGTCGCCGGCGAAGGGGCGGTGCTCGGTGGTGAACAGATCGTCCTTGACCTGGGCATTGTACTCGTGAGTCAGCATGGGGCCGTAGTCGATATTCAGCAGGGAAATGGTGATGATCATCACCAGGGTCAAAATGCAGTAGTAGTTGTAGGGGATCTGGGCGATAAAGCTCTGGATGCCGGAAATGTGCTCGAACTCGGCGTAGCTGGAGATGGCCGCGGCCCAGGAGGACACGGGAGCCAGCATGCAGACGGGGGCGGCGGTGGCGTCGATGACGTAAGCCAGCTTGGCCCTGGAGATCTTGTGGCTCTCCGTCACGGGGCGCATCACGGCGCCCACGGTCAGGCAGTTGAAGTAATCGTCCACGAAGATCAGGACGCCCAGAGCCATAGACAGCAGCTGTGCGCCGGCGCGGGACTTAACAGTCTTCTTGGCCCAGCGGCCGAAGGCAGCCGAGCCGCCCGCCTTGTTCATCAGATCCACGATGATGCCCAGGATGACCAGGAACACCAAGATGGCAAAGTCGGCAGAGTTGACGATGCCGTACTCCCCAATGACAACGCCCTTGATGCCCTCCCAGATATTGAAGTTGGAGGCCAGCAGAGACGCGCACAGCACGCCGATGAACAGAGAGGAGTATACCTCCTTGCTGATCAGGGCCAGGGCGATGGCCACGACGGGCGGGAACAGAGACCAGACGGTGCCGACGAAGCCGTCGCCGCTGTTGGTCACCTTGGCAATGACCATCAGCACGATGACGACGGCCAATGCTACAAGGTAACTGATTCTTGTACTCTTCTTTTCCATTATGAGATTTACCTCCTCATTAAATTGGTAGTATCATTGTAGTCTTGACCAAAAAATTTGTCAAGTTCCCAATCATTTTTTTGCCATTCCCACAAGAAAAGCCCTGCAGATTTGACTAATGTCACAAATTATTCACATTTATGGGGCATGGCGGGGGTTTCTTTGGAACATGGCGGCGGAAAAGTGCGCGAAGCGACGGTTTTTGTCGGGAGGGTCGGCGTTTTTTCGTCTTTTGGCGGCGGCGCGGCTTGACTTTACAGGGGGCATTTGATATGCTACAAGGCGTGATTTAAGGCGATTTTTTCGCCAATGGAGGAATGCGATATGTACGACGTGCTCATTGTGGGCGGCGGCGCGGTGGGCTGCGCGGTGGCGCGGGAGCTGAGCCGTTACCAATTAAATATGTGTCTGGTGGAGCGGGGCGAGGATGTGTGCGTGGGCACCTCCAAGGCCAACAGCGCCATCGTACACGCCGGGTTTGACGCCGCCCCCGGCACGCTGAAGGCCCGCTTCAACGTGGAAGGCAGCGAGATGATGGAGGACCTGAGCCGGGAGCTGGACTTTGACTACCGGCGCAACGGCGCGCTGGTGCTGTGCTTCGACGAGGCGGATATGCCCAAGCTGCGGGAGCTGCACCAGCGGGGCAAGAAAAACCACGTCCAGGGGCTGGAAATCCTGTGGAGCGACGCCCTGCGGAAGAAGGAACCGGCCCTGTCGGACAAGGTGTATGCCGCGCTGTACGCCCCCACCAGCGCCATTGTGTGCCCCTTCGGCATGACCATCGCCTTCTATGAAAACGCCCGGAAAAACGGCTGCCGGTTCCAATTCGACACCGCCGTGGAGCGCATCGAGCGCTGCGGCGACCACTTCACCGTGCACACCTCCCGGGGCGATTTGGCGGCCCGGGTGGTGGTGAGCTGCGCCGGCGTACACGGCGACACGCTGCACAACCAGCTGTGCGATAAGCAGTACCACACCGTGCCCCGCCGGGGCGAATACTGCCTGCTGGACAAGAAGGACGGCAAAATCGTGGACCGCACCATCTTCCAGCTCCCCTCCGCCATGGGCAAGGGCATATTGGTGAGCCCCACGGTACACGGCAATCTGCTGCTGGGCCCCACCGCCGCCGACCAGGAGAGCCGCAGCAGCGTGGCTACCACCGCCGCCGGGCTGGACACGGTGCTGTCCACCGCCGGACGCAGCGTGCCGAACCTGCCGGTAAGGGACGTGATCACCAGCTTTGCCGGGCTGCGGGCCCATCTGGCGGAGACCGACGACTTCGTCATCGGCGAGAGCGCCGAGAACTTCTTTGAGGCATTGGGCATCGAGAGCCCCGGCCTCACCTCCGCCCCCGCCATCGGCCGGTATCTGGCAAAGGCGGTGGCGGAAAAGCTCCACGCCGCCGAAAAGGCGGACTTCGACCCCACCCGCCGGGACATTCCCCATCTGCGGGAGATGAATTTTGAAGAGCGGGCCGCCCTGGTGGCGGAAAACCCCGCCTACGGCAACGTCATCTGCCGCTGCGAAGGCATCAGCGAGGGGGAAATCGTGGAGGCCATCCGCCGGGGCGCCCGGTCGCTGGACGGCGTGAAGCGTCGGTGCCGGGCCGGTATGGGCCGGTGCCAGGGCGGCTTCTGCTCCCCCAAGGTGATGGCCCTTTTGAGCCGGGAGCTGGGGGTGCCCATGGAGGCGCTGACCAAGTCCGGCGGCGGCAGCTATCTGGTGCAGGGCATGACCAAGGAGGCGTGAGCATGAAGAAGGTACAACTGGCTATCGTAGGCGGCGGCCCCGCGGGGCTGGCAGCCGCCATTGCCGCCCGGGAGGCGGGCTTGCAGGACATTCTCATCATCGAGCGGGGCGAGGCGCTGGGCGGTATTCTCAACCAGTGCATCCACGCCGGCTTCGGCCTCCACACCTTCGGCCAAGAGCTGACGGGCCCGGAGTACGCCCAGCGGTTCATCGACCGGGTGGAGGCTATGGAAATCCCCTACCTGCTGGGGACGATGGTGCTGGACATCAATAAAAATAGGGTATTGACCGTCACCGGCCGGGAGACGGGGCTCATTCAGATCCAGGCCGAGGCCATCGTGCTGGCCATGGGCTGCCGGGAGCGGCCCCGGGGCGCCCTGAACATCCCCGGCACACGGCCCGCCGGCATTTACAGCGCCGGCACCGCCCAGCGGCTGGTGAACATGGAGGGCTTCATGCCCGGCAAGAACGTGGTCATTCTGGGCAGCGGCGACATCGGCCTCATCATGGCCCGCCGCATGACGCTGGAGGGGGCCAAGGTCCACGCCGTGGCGGAGGTGATGCCCTATTCCGGCGGATTGAAGCGGAACATCGTACAGTGTCTGGACGACTTTGACATTCCCCTGCTGCTGTCCACCACGGTGGTGGACATTCAGGGCGAGGGCCACATTGAGAGCGTGACCCTGGCCCAGGTAGACCAGCGGCGCAAGCCCATCCCCGGCACGGAAAAAATCATTCCCTGCGACACGCTGCTATTGAGCGTGGGTCTGCTGCCGGAGAACGAATTGAGCCTCAGCGCCGGGGTGGCGCTGGACGGCGTCACCGGCGGGCCGGTGGTGGGCGACGACCTTTCCACCTCCCTCCCCGGCGTGTTCGCCTGCGGCAACGTGCTGCACGTTCACGACCTGGTGGACTTCGTCAGCGAGGAGGCGGGCCGGGCGGGCCGCAGCGCGGCGGAATACGTGCTGCACCGCCGCAGCGCAGGCCGCACCGTGGCCCTCCGGGGCAAGAACGGCGTGCGCTACACCGTGCCCCAGCACATTGACTTGGGCGCCATGGCCGACACCGTTACCGTCCGGTTCCGGGTGGGCCAGCCCTACCGGGGCGCGGCGCTGTGCGCCTGGGCGGGGGATAAGCTGATTCGCCGCATCCCCAAGCGGATTCTGACCCCCGGCGAGATGGAGAGCTTCCCCATCCGCAAGGCGGACATCCCCGCGGACTGCGACACCATCACCTTTACCGTAGAGGAGGCGGCACAATGACCAGACAACTGACCTGCATCGGCTGCCCCATGGGCTGTCAGCTCACCGCCACCATCGAAAACGGCGTGGTGACGGAGGTGACGGGCAACACCTGCAAGCGGGGCGACGATTACGCCCGGAAGGAGTGCGTGGCGCCCATGCGCACCATCACCGGCACCGTGCGCATGGCGGACGGGCGTGTGGTGTCTGTGCGGACAAGGACGGACGTGCCCAAGGCCAAGATGTTTGACGTGGCGGACGCCTTTAACAAGGCCCGGCCCACCGCGCCCCTTCACATCGGCGACGTGGTGATTGCCGACGTGTGCGGCACCGGCGTGGACGTGGTGGCCACGGCCAATCGGGAATAAGACCTGTGCCCCAAAATGGCGTCGCCATTTTGGGGCATTTTGATGGGCAAAAGCGGCGCTCTCCCCTATCTTTCACTGGGATGCCATTCCTCACCCGCGAAAATCATGTCGTCCACGTCGCCACGGTCGGGTCTGCGCTCTTCCATTTCTGCTGCCCCCCTTCCCTTTTGATGGCTAATGGGGCATTCTATGCGGCGGCGGGGCGGGGCGTTCCTGTGCAATATGCCGATTTTACAAGGCTGCTTTTGGCGGGGGCTACAAGTTTCTTGCCTTTACGGAAAAAATGGGTATAATAATGGGGTTAGATAGAGAAACGAGGTGGCGGCATGAAGCGGTTTTTGGCAGGACAGGTGGATATTGCGGTCATCGGCGCGGGCCACGCCGGCATTGAAGCGGCGCTGGCGGCGGCCCGGATGGGCCTGGAAACCATTGTGTTCACCATCAACCTGGACGCCGTGGGCAACATGCCCTGCAACCCCGCCATCGGCGGCACCGGCAAGGGACACCTGGTGCGGGAGCTGGACGCATTGGGCGGCGAAATGGCGAAAGCCGCCGACCGGGCCTGCATCCAATACCGGATGCTGAACCGGGGCAAGGGCCCGGCGGTGTGGTCGCTGCGGGCCCAGGCCGACCGCCGGGAGTACCAGCGGATTATGAAGGCCACGTTGGAGCGGCAGGAGCACCTGACGGTGCGTCAGGGCGAAGTGGTGGCCATTGAGGCGGAGGAGGGCCGGGTGCGCCGGGTGGTGCTGCGGACAGGGGCCGTGTATGAGGCCCGGGCCGTCATCATCGCCTCGGGCACGTATCTCCGGGGCCGTACCATCATCGGCGAATGCATCGAGGAGTCCGGCCCCGACGGCATGCACGCCGCCACCGCCCTCACCGACTCGCTGCTGCAAATGGGGCTGCCGTTGCGGCGGTTCAAAACCGGGACGCCGCCACGCGTCAACGCCCGGACGGTGGACTTTTCCAAAATGGAGCTCCAGACCGGGGACGAACATCCCCTCCCCTTCAGCTTTTCCACCCGTGAGACGCCGGAGAACCGGGCGGTGTGCTACCTCACCTACACCAATGAGCGCACCCATGAGATTATTCGGGAGAATTTAGACCGCAGCCCCATTTACACCGGGGTCATCGACGGCGTGGGGCCCCGATATTGCCCCTCCATTGAGACAAAGGTGGTGCGCTTTGCCGACAAGCCCCGGCACCAGTTGTTCATAGAGCCCATGGGGCTGGACACCGAGGAACTGTACGTCCAGGGCTTCTCCTCCTCCCTGCCGGAGGAGGTGCAGATTCAGATGCTGCACACCGTGCCGGGGCTGGAAAACGCCGTGATGCAGCGGCCCGCCTACGCCATCGAATACGACTGCATCGACCCCCTGGCCCTGCGGCCCACGTTGGAGACCAAGGCGGTGGCCGGGCTCTACGGCGCGGGGCAGTTCAACGGCTCCAGCGGCTACGAGGAGGCAGCGGTGCAGGGCTTTGTGGCGGGCGTCAACGCGGCGCTGGCCCTCCTGGGCCGGGAACCGCTGATTCTCAAACGCAGCGAGAGCTATATCGGCACGCTGATTGACGACCTGGTGACCAAGGGCACCCAGGAGCCCTACCGGATGATGACCAGCCGCAGCGAATACCGGCTGCTGCTGCGCCAGGACAACGCCGACCGGCGGCTGACCCCCATCGGCCACGCTCTGGGCCTGGTCAGCGACGGGCAGATGGCGGCGGTGGAGGCGAAATACGCCGCCGTGGAGCGGGAAATCCAGCGCCTTGCGCACACCGGCGTGGCGGCCACGCCGGTCATCAACAGCCTTTTGGCCCGGCGGGGCACGGCGCCCCTCACCGACGGAGCCCGGCTCATCGACCTGCTGCGGCGGCCCGAGCTGTCCTACGCCGACCTGCGGCCCTTTGACCCCGCCCCGGCCCAACTGACGGCGGCAGAGGCGGAACAGGTGGAAATCACGGTGAAATACGAGGGGTACATCCGCCGGCAGCTCAAGCAGGTGGAGGACTTCGCCAACCTGGAGAAGCATTTGATTCCCGAAAACACCGATTACAGCGCCATCCAGGGGCTGCGGCTGGAAGCCCGGGAGAAATTGGCCCTGGTGCAGCCCCGGAACCTGGGGCAGGCGGGCCGTGTGTCCGGGGTGAGCCCGGCGGACATCGCCGCGCTGATGATTTATTTGGAAAAACGCTGAGGATGGGCGGCTGTCGCCCCCCTCATCCGCCCCAGTGTGCGCACTGAGGCACCTCTTGCCCACGTTGCGGCATCCGGTTCCCAGGCCCGTTGGGCCACGGCAACCGGGCCGCTGCCTTGCCACAGCCTCGCTTTTTCCGCCACCGGCAGCGCTTCGGCTGTCGCCCCCTCATCCGGCGGGGTGGTTGTCGCCCCCTCATCCGCCCCAGTGTGCGCACTGGGGCACCTTCCCCCCAAGGGGAAGGCGATTTTTCTTGTTATTTATCACGGTTGATGTGATTGTTTACCAAGGAGGAACCCGCTATGGGTAAAGCACGGTTTTTACTGGCGCTGTGGGCGGCCAAGCTGTCCATTCCGGCGCTGAAAATCACCCGTCACAACGGCACCGACTTTCCCGGCGCACTGGCGCTGAAGCTGTGCCCCGACTTTTTGCGCTATGTGCCCCGGCCGCCGAAGATGATCGCGGTGACGGGCACCAACGGCAAGACCACCGTGGCCAACATGCTGGAGGACATTCTGGAGCGCCGGGGCCACCGGCTGCTGACCAACCGGGCCGGGTCCAACATATCCAGCGGCGTCAGCACGGCGTTCATCTACGGCAGCAACCTGCTGGGGCGCACCAAGTGCGACATGGCGGTGCTGGAAATCGACGAGCGCTCCGCCCCCCGGATTTACCCCTACGTGAAGCCGGACTATATCGTGGTGACCAACCTGTTCCGGGACAGCATCATGCGCAACGCCCACCCCGGCTATATCGCCGACATTCTGACCGCTAACTTCCCCAGGGAGAGCAAGCTGATTCTCAACGCCGACGATCTCATTTCCGCCACGGTGGCCCCGGAAAATGACCGGGTCTATTTCGCCATCGGGCCCATGGAGGGCGACGTGCAGGAGTGCGAAAACCTGCTGAACGATATGCGCATCTGCCCCCGCTGCGCCGGGAAGCTGCGGTACGACTACCGCCGCTACCACCACATCGGCCACGCGGTGTGCGAGAGCTGCGGCTTCGCCTCCCCGGCGGCGGACTATTTCGCCCACGACGTGGACGTGGCGGGCGGCACCATGGCTCTCACCGAGGCGGGGCAGGAACACGAATACCGCCTCATCTCGGACGGAGTACACAATATTTATAATATGGTGACGGTGATTGCCACCCTGCGGGAATTGGGCCTCACCCATGAGGAAATCCGGGAGGGCTTTGACCACACCGCCATCCTCTCCACCCGCCTCAGCCGGGAGACGGTGGGCGGCGTGGACATCATCATGCAGATGTCCAAGGACAAAAACGCCCTGGCCTGCAGCCGCAACTTCGACGCCATCCGCCACACGGCGGGGGACAAGGAGCTGCTGGTGATGATGAACTGCATGGGCGTGGCCAAAAATTGGTCGGAAAACCCCAGTTGGATGTATGATACCGACTTCGAGTTCTTAAACCGGGACGACGTGGTGCAGCTGGTGTGCGCCGGGCCCCGGGCGCGGGACTACAAGCTGCGGCTGCTGCTGGCGGGCATCCCCGAGGAGAAAATCACCGTGGAGGAGGACGAGTTCCGGGCAGCGGAACGCTTGCAGCGGAAGCCCGGCCATCAGATTTACATTCTCTACGGCGTGGACGGCATGCCGCTGGCCTTCCGGGTGAAGGCCCACTTGAAGAATCTCCTGGAGAAAGGGGGCGGCGCAGCGTGAAAATCGAAGTATTGTTCAGCGAGGTATGCAACCTGTACGGCGACCTGGCCAACGTGCGGTATCTGAAAGCCTGCTGCCCCCAGCTTACCATCGTGGAGACGGATTTGCACACGAAGCCCCGGTTTTTAAGCGAGGACATTGGCCTGGTGTTTATGGGCAGCACCACGGAGCAGGGCCTTGCCCTGGCCACGGAGGCCCTCATGCCCTGGCGGGAGGAAATTGCCGCCAAAATTGACGCGGGACAACGGTTTTTGGCCGTGGGCAACGCGGTGGATATGCTGACGGAGGGCATCCGCAGCGACAGCGGCCTGGCCATTACCGGGCTGGGACTGGTGCCGGGGCAGGCGGAATACCGGATGATGCAGCGGCACAACAGCTTCTTCCTGGGCACGTTTGAGGATATGGAGATCGTGGGCTTCAAGTCGCTGTTCGGCCACATTCACGGTGCCGGGGAGGCGGCGGAATGGTTCCACGCCGTCCGGGGCGTGGGCCGGGACGGCGCCACCGCTGCCGAGGGCTTCCGCCGGGGCGGGCTGATGGCCACCAGCCTCATCGGGCCGCTGCTGATACTCAACCCGCCCCTCACCAAATGGCTGCTGCGGGAGATGGGTCTTGACGACACCCTGGCCTTTGAGGACGCCGCCATGGACAGCTACCGCAAGCGTGTGGCGGAGTTCCACGAGGAGAGCCGCGGATGGAAGTATTGAGAGGCCGGTAAAGTAAAAAACCGTAGGGGCGGACGACTCTGTCCGCCCCTACCCATGTTTTTCGTTTCCGCATACCATTCATCCGGCGTTGGCGGTCGTCGCCCCCTCATCCGTCACGGCCTGCGGCCGTGCCACCTTCTCCCCAAGGAGAAGGCGGGGCGATAAGATAAAACTTTTCACAGCCTTCCCCCTGGGGGGAAGGCGGGTCTGCACAAAAAATCCCGCTCCGGAGGGAGCGGGATTTTTTGTAACTATTCAGAGCAATAACTGCTGTTTACTCCGCGATCTGGGGGATTTTGGCTACCACGGCGGCGCATCTCGGGCACAGGTCGGGGTAGCGGCTGTCGCTGCCCACGGCGGCGTGGTGCTTCCAGCAGCGGGCGCACTTGTCGCCCTTGGCCTCGCTGACCTCCACGCGCCAGCCCTCGAAGTGGGTGGGCTCGGCGGCGGCGAAGCGGGCCTCGTCGGCGGCCACATCCACGTCGGAAACGATGAACAGGTCCGCCAGCTCAGCGGCGGGGCGGCCCAGGGCGGCCAGGTCAGCGGCGTCGCCATTGCGCAGCAACGTCACGTGGGCCTCCAGGGCCTTGCCGATGCGCTTGTCGGCACGGGCCTTTTCCAGGGCGCTGTTCACATCGTCACGGAGCTGGTGCAGCTGGTCCCAGGCGGCCATGGCGTCCGTGGTCAGGGCGTAGGTAGTGTAGGGGGCCACCATCTCGTTGAGCAGCACATTCCGGCCGTCGTCGCCGCTTCTGTGGGGCATGGCCTGCCAGATTTCATCGCAGGTGAAGGACAGGATGGGGGCAAACATCCGGGTCATGGCGTCCAGAATCATCCAGATGGCGGTTTGGGCGCTGCGGCGGGAAAGGCCCTCCTTTTCATCGCAATAGAGGCGGTCCTTGATGACGTCGAAGTAGAAGGAGCTCAAATCCACCACGCAAAAATCGTTGATGGCGTGGGTGATGGTGTGGAACTCATAGTCGTCATAGGCGGCAAAGACCTTCTCGATGAGGCCATTGAGCCGGGTGACGGCCCAGCGGTCCAGGGGCAGCATTTCGGCGGGAGACACCAGATCGTTGGCGTCGAAGTCCACCAGGTTATCCAGGCAGAACTTGGAGGTATTGCGGAACTTCAGATAATTCTGGCTCAGCTGCTTGAAGATGTCGTCGCTGCAACGGACGTCCACCCGGTAGTCGGCGCTGCCGGCCCACAGACGCAGCAGGTCCGCGCCGTACTTCTTGATGACCTCGTTGGGGTCCACGCCGTTGCCCAGGGACTTGTGCATGGCCCGGCCCTCGCCGTCCACCGTCCAGCCGTGGGTCAGGCACTGGCGGAAGGGCGCGGTGCGGCCCAGGGCGCCTACGGCGGTGAGCAGGGACGACTGGAACCAGCCGCGATACTGGTCGGCGCCCTCCAGGTACACGTCGGCGGGCCAGAAGTGCTGGTCACGCTCCATGGAGCAGAAGTGGCTGGAGCCGGAGTCGAACCAGCCGTCCAGGGTGTCGGTCTCCTTGTCAAAGCCCTCGGCCTTGCCGCAGTGGGGGCAGGTGAAGCCCTGGGGCAGCAAGTCGGCGGCGGGCAGATCGAACCAGGCGTTGGAGCCCTTTTCCTCAAACACGGCGGAGACGGAATTGATGGTATCGTCGGTGCAGACGGGCTTGCCGCAGCACTTGCAGTAGAACACGGGGATGGGCAGGCCCCAGCGGCGCTGGCGGCTGATGCACCAGTCCTTGCGCTCGGCGATCATGGCCTTGATGCGGTCCTCGCCCCAGGCGGGCAGCCAGCGCACGTCGGCGCAGGCAGCGGTGGCGGCGTCCTTGAAGGACTCCACGGAGCAGAACCACTGGGGGGTGGCCCGGAAGATGATGGGGTGCTTGCAGCGCCAGCAGTGGGGGTAGCTGTGGACGATGTCCTGGCTGGCGAAGAGGGCGCCGCTCTCCTTCATATCCGCCAGAATGACGGGGTTGGACTCCTCGGTGCGCAGGCCGGCGTACTTGCCGGCATAGTCGGTATGGCGGCCCTGGTCGTCCACAGGCACCACCATGTCCATGCCGTAGCGCATGCAGGTCTGATAGTCGTCGGCGCCGAAGCCGGGGGCGGTGTGGACGCAGCCGGTACCGGAGTCCATGGTGACGTAGTCCGCCAGCACCAGGCGGGAGGTCTTGGGCAGGAAGGGATGGCGGGCCAGCATATTCTCATAGAAGGCGCCGGGATGGGTCTCCACGATCTCCCAGCTGTCAAAGCCGCCGATCTTCATCACCTTTTCGGTGAGGGCCAGGGCCATGATGTACATTTCACCATTGGGAGCCTTCACCACAGCGTAGTCCTCCGCCGGATGCATGGCGATGGCCAGGTTGCCGGGCAGGGTCCAGATGGTGGTGGTCCAGATGACGAAGTAGAGCTTATCGCAGTCCAGATGGGACAGCTTGCCCTGGTCGTCCGCCATGGCGAACTTCACGTACACGGTGGTGCAGGGGTCGTCCTGGTACTCAATCTCCGCCTCGGCCAGGGCGGTTTCATCCTTGGGGCACCAGTACACAGGCTTCAGGCCCTTGTAGATGTAGCCCTTTTTATACATCTGGCCGAAGACCTTGACCTCCTGGGCCTCAAAGGTCTTGTCCATGGTGCGGTAGGGGTGCTCCCAGTCCGCCACCACGCCCATGCGCTTGAAGCCCGCCATCTGGAGCTGGATGTACTTCTCGGCGTAGTCGTGGCAGGCGCTGCGGAAGTCGGAGGTGGACATGGCCTTGTGGTTCAGCTTCTGCTCCTTGATGATGGCGCTCTCGATGGGCATGCCGTGGTTGTCCCAGCCGGGGATATAGGGGGTATAGTAGCCCCGCATGGCGTGGCTGCGGACGATGAAGTCCTTCAGGGCCTTATTGAGGGCGTGGCCCATGTGGATGTTGCCGTTGGAGAACGGGGGGCCGTCGTGGAGGGAGAAGCGGGGCTTGCCCTCGTTCTTCTTGAGAAGCTCATGATACAAGTCCATCTCCTGCCAGCGGGCAAGCATATCCGGCTCCCGCATGGGCAGGCCCGCCCGCATGGGAAAGCCGCTCTTGGGCATATTCAGGGTGCTTTTGTAGTCCATGTTGTTCCTCCTGATCACGGTATGAATACCATATAATAAATACACTTTTTGCCGGGAAAAAGAAAAACGCCTTTGTCCCCCTCAAGAGACAAAGGCGTGTGCTCCTCTGCGGTACCACTCTCGTTGCCGCGCCGTTCCGGCGCGACCGCTCGTGCCCCACCGGAATGGGGCGAGGGATGGTAACGGCCCTCCGCCGTCCTGGCTTACTGCTGTGTTCAGCCGGATACTCCGGGGTGATATTCCCGCAGCCGCCCCCCGTCCGCCTTGCACCAAACGGCGGCTCTCTTCGCGTGGACGCGGCAGGGTACTGGGTCCCCTTCATCGTATGTGTCGTTATGCACTGAACAATATACAAACTTTCCCCCCGTTTGTCAACAGTAAAATGGGGGGATATGGCCTTTTTCCGCCGTTTTTATGCGGTGATAACGCCCAAATCCATGAGGATACCGGCGGCGCCCATGACGATATACAGCGCGCCGATGGCCGAGAGCAGCACCTGCAAAAAGGTGTGGCCCGCGGTTTTGTCGGCGTTCTGGTACTGGTAGCGCCGGGTGGCGAACACGGCAAGGCAGGATATGCCCAGGACAACGGTGGTCAAGTGGTTCAGCACCACGCTGTCCGGCAGCACCGCCAGGCGCAGCACCAGCAGCACCAGCACCGCCACGAAGTCCACCATCAGCAGCGCCTTGGCCCAGGCGGGCAGCTCCCGGCGCTTGGATTTGGCCCGGCCCTCGCCGGTGACGGCGGCCACCTTTTTCTTCACCGGGGCGTCGTAGCCGCCGTAGTTGCTGTTTTTCCGCTTGGTGTGGTTATTCCGGTTGGGGTTGCCCCGGCCCTTGCGGCGGGCCTCCTCCCGGTCGGCGATGGGATTATAGTCCAGCTCTTTTTTTGCCATCGGTCAAATCTCCTTGTTGATATAGTCTGCCAGCAGCGCCCACATGGCGGACACCGCGTCGCGGCGTATTTCATCACGGCTGCCGGAGAGGGCCAGCGGACGGCAAAGGGTGACGCCCTCCGCCGCCAGGGCGATGAACACCGTGCCCACAGCGTTGCCCCGGTCGTCCCGGTCCGGGCCCGCCACGCCGGTGACGGCGAGGGCCACGTGGGCCCCGGTGAGGCGGCGGGCACCCTCCGCCATGGCACGGGCCACCGGCTCGGACACGGCGCCGTAGTCGGCCAAAAGCGGCCGGGGCACCCCCAGCACCTTTGCCTTGATCTCGCTCCAATAGCTGACCACGCCGCCCACGAACACCGCGGATGCCCCGGGCACGTCGGTCAATTCCTTGGCGGCCAGGCCCCCGGTGCAGCTCTCGGCGGTGGTCAGCGTCAGGCCCCGCTGCCTACACAGGGCCAGCACCTCCGCCGCCGTCAAAACCGCACCCGCACCATTTCCCGGCCTGCCATGGCGCGAGCGCACAGGCCGTCTACATCCAGCACGCTTTCCAGCTCCCGCACCTCCGCCACGTCAGGCTTGGTCTTGGGGTGGCGGGGGGTGAAGACGGTGCAGCAGTCCTCATAGGGCAGGATGGAGGTATCGAAGGTGCCGATATGGCGGGCCAGACGGACGATCTCCTCCTTGTCCATGCCGATGAGGGGCCGCAGGATGGGCAGGTCGGTGACGTCGCCGCTGACGGCCAGGGCCTGCATGGTCTGGCTGGCCACCTGGCCCAGACATTCGCCTGTCACCAACGCTTTACAGTGCAATTCTTTCGCCAGCTGATGGGCCAGGCGCATCATGAAGCGGCGCATAATGAGGGTGAAATGATCCTCCGGGCAATGCTGCCGGATGGCCTCCTGAATCTCCGTAAAGGGGATGATGTACACGTTCAGCCGCCCCGTCCAAGGGGTCAGCTCCTTCGCCAGCCGCAGCACCTTTTCCCGGGCCAGCTCACTGGTGTAGGGGGGCGAGGCGAAGTGGATCATCTCCAATTGCACGCCACGCTTGGCCATCATGTAGGAGGACACGGGGGAGTCGATGCCGCCGGAGAGGAGGCTCACCGCCGTGCCGCCCATGCCGATGGGCAGGCCGCCGGCGGCGCTCTGGGAGGGGGCGTGGACGTAAGCAGCGTCCTCCCGGATCTCCACGTACACCGTCAGGTCAGGGTGGTGGACGTCCACGGTCAGGTGGGGGAAGGCATCGTGGAGGGCGCCGCCCACCCACTGGCTCACCTGGATGGAGCTCATGGGGAAGCTCTTGTCCGCCCGCTTGGACTCCACCTTGAAGGACTTGGCGCTGCGCAGGGCGTCCCCCAGATAGGTTTTGGCGGTTTTGAAAATGGCCACCTTGTCCTTCTCGCAGGGCACGGCCCGGGCGATGGCGATGATGCCGAAAATCTGACGGCAGGCGTCGTAGGCGGCGGACACGTTGCAGTCCTCCCCCTGGGGCTCCACGTAGATGGTGGACTGGCGGGAGTAGATTTTGAAGTCGCCGAAGCGATTGGTGCGGCGGCGGATGTTGCTGATGAGCTTCTGCTCAAAGCTGCGGCGGTTGAGGCCCTTCAACACCACCTCGCCCAGCTTGCAAAGGATGATTTCCTGCATGGGCGGCCTCACATGTCAAAGGGGCGCTTTTCATGCCGCGCCATGGTCAGCAGGCAGACCACGAAGTTGCCCACGGCCACGCCCAGCAGTACGCAGGAAAGGATAAAAGAGACTTTTTTCATAACAAAATACCTCCTGTGGGGCAAAATGCCCACTAAATTATTTCAAAATGGAATGGCTGCGGTACTGGATGGCCTCCGCCAGATGCTCCGGGCGGATGGCCTCGCTGCCCGCCAAATCCGCAATGGTGCGGCCCAGGCGCAAAATCCTGTCGTGGCTGCGGCCCGTAAGGCCCAGGCGCTCAAAGGCCCGGCCCATGATGGCGTCGCACGGCTCGTCCAGGGCGCAGTACTTGCCGATCATGGCGGGGGTCATGTAGGCGTTGCAGGACACGCCGGTTCCGGCGTAGCGCTGCTTTTGTATCTCCCGGGCGGCGTTGACCCTTTTGCGGATGTCCGCCGAGGTCTCCACCGCGTCACGGCGGCGCATGGCGCTGTACTCCACCGAGGGCACCTCGATGTGGATATCCATACGGTCCAGGAGCGGCCCGGAGATGCGGCGCAGGTAGCTCTCCACCTGCTGGCGGGAGCAGGTACACCGCCCGGAGGGGTGGCCGTACCAGCCGCAGCGGCAGGGGTTCATGGCGCACACCAGCATAAACCGGCTGGGGATGGTCAGCGACCCGGCGGCACGGGTGATGGTCACCTCCCCGTCCTCCAGGGGCTGGCGCAGCGTCTCCAGCGCCGCCCGGTCAAACTCCGGCAGCTCGTCCAAAAACAGCACGCCGTTGTGGGCCAACGATATTTCGCCGGGCCGGGGCACGGTGCCGCCGCCGCTTAGGGACACGGTGGAGGCGGTGTGATGGGGGGAGCGGAAGGGCCGCACGTCCACCAGCGGGTGGTGGGGGTCGGTGAGGCCCGCCACGGAGTAGATCTCCGTAGTCTCCAGCGACTCGGCGTCGGTCATGTCCGGCAAAATGGAGGGCAGACGCCGGGCCAGCATGGATTTGCCCGCGCCGGGGGAGCCCACCATCAGCACGTTATGGCCCCCGGCGGCAGCGATCTCCAACGCCCGCTTCACCGTCTCCTGACCCATGACCTCCGCCATGTCCGGCAGCGTGGCGGTGGGGGCGGCGGCGGGGTGCCAGGCGGGGGCGGGGGTCAGCTCCGCCTCCCCCTTCAAGTGGGCCACCAGCGCCTTCACGTCCTCCACGCCGTACACCGTCAGGCCCTGGGCCAGGGTGGCCTCGGCGGCGTTGGCGGCAGGGACGAAGAGCTGCCGTATGCCGTGCTGCCGGGCCCACAGGGCCATGGGCAGCACACCCGTCACGCCCCGGAGGGCCCCGGTGAGGCTCAGCTCCCCCAGAAAGGCGGCGTCCTCCGGCAGGCGGCGAATCTCCTCCGCCGCCGTTAAGATGCCCAGCAGGATGGGCAGGTCGTACACCGTGCCCTCCTTCCGCACCCGGGCGGGGGCCAGGTTGACGGTGATGTGGCTGACGGGGAACTTGGCGCCGCAGTTCTTCACGGCGGCACGGGCCCGCTCCCGGGCCTCCTTCACCGCCGCGTCGGGCAGGCCCACCACGTCAAAGGCGGGCAGACCGCCGGAGAGCATACACTCCACGCTGACCTCATAGCCCGTCATGCCGGAAAGGCCCAGGGACCGCACTGTCACCACCACATCGCCCGCCTCCTTTTCGCTAAAAATACCTATCTATATGATGATACCATATTCCGCCGCCGTTGTGAATGATTTTTTGCGAAAGATTTGGCCCCTCTCCCCTGCCCTTCGCCATTTTTCACAGGGATTGGGGTGAAAAATTAAGAGAATTTTCGCATTTCGATAATTCTTTCAAAACTTGTGAAATCGGTGCATTTTCTGATTTACAACCGGCGGGAATTGTGGTAATCTGTACAATGTATAATGCCGTGCAGAATGGCGCGGTGACATAACAATCAGGAGGTTCATTTCATGGCAAGAAAAATGAAATCCATGGATGGCAACAACGCTGCGGCCCACGTATCCTACGCCTTCAGCGAAGTGGCAGCCATCTACCCCATCACCCCTTCCTCCCCCATGGCTGACTTGGTGGACCAGTGGAGCGCCAATGGTCTGAAGAACATTTTCGGCACCCAGGTGAAGGTTGTGGAGATGCAGAGCGAGGCCGGCGCTGCCGGCGCGGTGCACGGCTCTCTGGGCGCCGGCGCTCTCACCACCACCTACACCGCCTCCCAGGGCCTGCTGCTGATGATCCCCAACATGTACAAGATCGCCGCCGAGCAGCTGCCCTGCGTGTTCCACGTGTCCGCCCGTACCGTGTCCACCCACGCGCTGAACATCTTCGGTGACCACAGCGACGTGATGGCATGTCGCCAGACCGGCTTTGCCATGCTGTGCGAGGGCAACGTGCAGGAGGTCATGGACCTGAGCCCCGTGGCCCATCTGGCCGCCCTCACCGGCAAGGTGCCCTTCATCAACTTCTTCGACGGCTTCCGCACCAGCCACGAGATCCAGAAGATCGCTGTGTGGGACTACGAGGATCTGAAGGACATGTGCGACATGGACGCCGTCAAGGCCTTCCGTGAGCACGCCCTCAACCCCGAGCATCCCCACATGCGCGGCTCCCACGAGAACGGCGACATCTTCTTCCAGCACCGCGAGGCCTGCAACAGCTACTATAACGCTCTGCCCGCCGTGGTGGAGAAGTACATGGACAAGATCAACGCCAAGCTGGGCACCGACTATAAGCTGTTCAACTACTACGGCGCTGCCGACGCCGACCGGGTCATCATCGCCATGGGCTCCATCTGCGACGTGGCCGAGGAGGTCATCGACTACCTCAACGCCCACGGCGAGAAGGTGGGCCTGGTGAAGGTCCGTCTGTTCCGCCCCTTCGCCCCCGAGAAGCTGATCGAGGCCATCCCCGCCACCGCCAAGAAGATTGCGGTTCTCGACCGCACCAAGGAGCCCGGCGCTCTGGGCGAGCCCCTGTATCAGGATGTGGTCACCGCTCTGGCCAACGCCGGCATGAACGACGTGCAGGTCATCGGCGGCCGCTACGGTCTGGGCAGCAAGGACACGCCTCCCGCCTCCGTGTTCGCCGTGTACAGCGAGCTGAAGCGCGACGAGATGAAGCGCCAGTTCACCATCGGCATCGTGGACGACGTGACCAACATCTCCCTGCCCGAGGATCCCAACTGCCCCAACACCGCCGCAGAGGGCACCATCGAGTGCAAGTTCTGGGGTCTGGGCGGCGACGGCACCGTGGGCGCCAACAAGAACTCCATCAAGATCATCGGCGACCACACCGACAAGTTCGTGCAGGCGTACTTCCAGTACGACTCCAAGAAGACCGGCGGCGTGACCATCAGCCACCTGCGCTTCGGCGACAAGCCCATCCGCAGCCCCTATTACATCAACAAGGCTGACTTCGTGGCCTGCCACAATCCCAGCTATGTGACCAAGGGCTTCAAGATGGTGCAGGACGTGAAGCCCGGCGGCGTGTTCATGATCAACTGCCAGTGGGACTTCGACGAGCTGAACCACCATCTGGACGCCGCTGCCAAGCGCTACATCGCCCGCAACAACATCCAGCTCTACACCATCAATGCCATTGATCTGGCCATTGAGATCGGCATGGGCAAGCGCAACAACACCATCCTCCAGTCCGCTTTCTTCACCCTGGCCAAGGTCATGCCTCAGGAGGAGGCCATCGGCTACATGAAGGAGGCCGCCAAGAAGTCCTACCTGAAGAAGGGCCAGGACATCGTGGACATGAACTACAAGGCCATCGATCTGGGCGCTTCCGCCTTCAAGAAGATCGACGTGCCCGCCGACTGGGCCGACGCCCAGGACAACAAGGCCGCCGTGGAGCGTCATGGCAAGGCCGAGCTGGTGAAGATGGTGAACGACATCCTCGATCCCGTGGGCAAGATGGACGGCGACAGCCTGCCCGTGTCCGCCTTTGTGGATCACGTGGACGGCCAGTTCGAGCTGGGCGCCTCCGCCTATGAGAAGCGCGGCGTGGCCGTGTCCGTCCCCGCCTGGGACAGCGCCAAGTGCATCCAGTGCAACCAGTGCGCCTACGTCTGCCCCCACGCCACCATCCGTCCCTTCGCTCTCACCGAGGCCGAGGCCGCTGCGGCGCCCGCCGAGGCCAAGATCGTGGACGTGAAGGCCGGCAAGGGCAAGGGCACCTACAAGTTCACCATGGCCATCAGCCCGCTGGACTGCATGGGCTGCGGCGTGTGCGTGGGCGTGTGCCCCACCAGCGCATTGAGCATGGTGGCCCAGGAGGGCGAGCTGCCCCAGCAGAAGGTCTTTGACTACTGCGTGGAGAAGGTCAGCGACAAGAAGGACATGCAGGACAACACCGTCAAGGGCAGCCAGTTCCGTCAGCCCATGCTGGAGTTCTCCGGCTCCTGCGCCGGCTGCGCCGAGACCAGCTATGCCCGTCTGGTGACCCAGCTGTTCGGCGAGAGAATGTACGTCTCCAACGCCACCGGCTGCTCCTCCATCTGGGGCGGCCCCGCTGCCACCTCCCCCTACTGCACCAACAAGGAAGGCCACGGCCCCGCCTGGTGCAACAGCCTGTTTGAGGATAACGCCGAGCACGGCCTGGGCATGTACATCGGCCAGCAGAAGATCCGCGAGGATCTGGCCGCGATGACCCGTGAGCTGATGGCCCAGCCCATGACCCAGAGCGCCCTGAAGGACGCCGCCCAGCAGTGGCTGGACACCATGGACGACGGCAACGCCAACGGCGAGGCCACCGACGCCTACATCAAGGCGCTGGAGGAGAACGTTCTCCCCGACTGCCCCTGCCCCGCCTGCACCCTGGGCCGCGCCATCCTGGAGAAGAAGGATTACCTGCGCAAGAAGAGCCTGTGGATCTTCGGCGGCGACGGCTGGGCCTACGATATCGGCTACGGCGGACTCGACCACGTCATCGCCTCCAAGCAGGACGTGAACATCTTCGTGTTCGACACCGAGGTCTACTCCAACACCGGCGGTCAGGCCTCCAAGGCTTCCAACATCGGCCAGGTGGCACAGTTCGCCGCCGCCGGTAAGGAGGTCAAGAAGAAGAGCCTGGCGGAGATCGCCATGCAGTACGGCTACGTGTACGTGGCCCAGATCGCCATGGGTGCCAACCCCGCCCAGACCATCAAGGCCATCACCGAGGCCGAGGCCTATCACGGCCCGTCCCTGATCATCGGCTACAGCCCCTGCGAGATGCACAGCATCAAGGGCGGCATGATGAACTGCCAGAAGGAAATGAAGAAGGCCGTGGATTGCGGCTACTGGAACCTGTTCCGCTTCAATCCCGAGGCCGAGCAGAAGTTCACCCTGGACTCCAAGGCCCCTGCCGGCGGCTATCAGGAGTTCCTGATGAACGAGGCCCGTTACAGCCGTCTGACCCGGGAGTTCCCCGAGCGCGCCGGCGAGCTGTTCCAGCGCAACGAGGCCGAGGCCAAGGCCCGCTACGAGCACCTGCTGAAGCTCATCGAGATGTACAAGTAAGGCGTCAGGCTTTACGGTATAACGAGAAAACCGCCCGAAAGGGCGGTTTTCTTTTTGGGGTGGGAAATGATGCCGCAGATGGCGACGCCCCGGCGGAGGGTAACGATGCCGTTTGTCATGCATCGTGACGGGGTGGATGATTGTTGCCGGGTTTGGCGGGACACATAGGTCCCGCCCTACGGTGGGTGACCGCTTGCCATGCATCGAAGCGGCGGGGGCAATCGAGTAGGAGGGGCTGAATAAACCCCGACCTCTCACACCACCGTGCGTACCGTTCGGTACACGGCGGTTCAACCGCATAAGTGCAGAGACTCGTAC
>CACWYC010000024.1 GCA_902765025.1 Oscillospiraceae bacterium | reverse complement strand
TGTTATCAACGCAACAGCTCGTCTCGAAAGAGACGTTAGGTGCCCGTACCCAATGTTATCCCGAGGTTTTTGCATGCGACACTGTCCCTACCCCTAAGGACTGTTTAATCGCATACCGCAGAGCGGCGGATTCGGACTCACGTCCGCCGGTGCCTATATATTCTCAGGTAACGTAGTGCTCGAAGCACTTAGGGTAGTCAGTAAAGGCTTTCGTTTCCTCAAGCCCCCGGCTTTAGCCGTGGGGTTACTGACCGGGCAGCGGGTCGGTATCAAACTCACCCATCTCCGCCGCACGGCAGACCGCTTCCAGACGCTCCGCCTGGTAGGTGTCCCCGTCGTTAAGGTCGGGGATGGGAGTGTACGGGACGGGAACGCCCTCGTCCTCGTCGCTCTCGTCATCGTAGGGAGACGGGTTGTCCGCAGCTGCCATTGCGCGATACCAGGCGCGCTTAGCCTCCCCGTCGCGCTCCGGGATGGGGTGGTAACGGTCGTGGCTGCCGCTGCTGACGAAGGAAAGAATGCGATACGCAGGCTTGCCGTGGCTATCGTAATACTCATTCCCCTTACGGGAGGCGTTGGGATACGGGTCTTCCTCTCCCCTGCCAATGGCAGTGAGCCGCTCGATCAGGCGGATGTCCTCGTCGGCATACAGCGTAGTGCCGCAGCGGTCGCAGTGGTAGCCTTCCATGCCGCCCACCTCGATGTAGCGGCCACCGCAGTCAGCGAAGTGCTTTACGAGGGTACGGCGCAAGATACCTCCGCACCCACAAATCTTGTAGTCTGAGTTGTGCATAGTGTGTGGTTCGCCTCACTTTCTAAATAATACTCGGTTTGAGCTTTGAGTAGAGTATACCACACACCCCTTCGTTTTGTTCATTTATAGCAGAAAATGTTAATAAGATGTGAACACCAACTATTTTGCTGGCGTACTTGCAGGGGGTGGAGGGGCGATTTTTGTACTCTCCGCCCCCCTGTGATTGCAGGTGCTTTATACATAAATGTACTTCCAAAAAAGTCTGAAGCCCTTAGAACCGGCGCTCCCCGTATTGTGGGGGGTCTGTTCCAAGGGCCTGATGGCACTACGGAGAGGCGACGCAAGTCACTTCCGTTGCACTTTGTATTTTATGCGCCATGAGCGTGAATGTCAACAGCTTTTATAGAAGATACGTTTGATGCGAGAATACTTTAGGCGACGAAAAAACACCGCCCGGCGCATCTTAGCATCCGGGCGGTGTTGTAGGGGGCTGTCCCTTTTTTACCAAATACGCCGCACAAACCCAAGGTCTACAGGAAGGGACGGACCTGTTAAGATGAGGCGCCGCTCACACACGTCCCATTTTGTGGCTAAAAGGGAGTACTCAGGAAGTGAGGTATGTGTACATGTGTGGGCGAGGCTCCGTGATGTGGCGGTGGGTGTCATCACCGCTTCTCGACTGTGGTTTTGCGCGTCGTGGGTGTGCTGAGGAGGCGTATTTGGTTTGGTAGCAAGAGACTGCCGGCGGCGGTGAGGTGATTGTCGCAATTACCGTATTTTTTGGTTTGCCCTTACCGGCGCCGGCTGATGGCTTAATTTAAGGCACAGTCACCTGCCAAGGTTAATATTACCACAGGCAAGAGTATGTGTCAACAGTTTTTTATTATTTTTGTTGCTCTTTTTCAGCGGGGCAACTGGGTAAAGAATATGGAGAGAAACACGATGGTGAGCGCGGCAAAAACTACGAGCCGTTCCGTGATGGAAAGGACGTCGGCGCGTTGCAGCACGTCGGCATTCTGCGGGTCGTCCGTGTAGTATAGCGTGAGTTCCGCAGGGGGCTCTTTTTCGAGGAACGCGATCTTAACGGTATACGGCTTCCCTTCTACTTCGTACTCGTATGTACCATAGCTTTTCACGTCGCGGTGGAAACGAATGAAGTTGTTGTTCTGTTCTGTCTTTGCCAGCTTTGCCGGCACCTCGTTGAGCTTGCCGTCCGAGAGACGCTGCTGCACACGTTGCTTGCAGAAGAACTTGGTAATGAACGAGGTGATGAGCTGCGTGAAGACGGCGGCGGCAAAAACTGCCATGAGGATGATGTCTTTCGTATCGAACATCGGAAAAACCTCCTTTCGGTTCAGGGCTGTTTCTTCTCGCGGCCTTTGAAGGCGTAGAGCTTGAAGGGCGCGTTATAGTCAATGCTCTGGGTGTTGCCAATGAGGGGAAATCCTTTGACGCTGTACCGGGTGTGGGGTACGGGCTCCAGGGTGTCGGAAGAGTAGTAGCCGGCGAGCTTATTGCGGAGGCACCTGGACATAACGTCCACCCACAGGGGGTCTTCCGGCCCGATAGCGTAGACGGGGTAGCTCCCCTCATACTTGCATTTGAGGTCTTGCAGTTCCGGGAATGTAACGGAGATAACCTCGCCGAGGCTCACGCCCAAACGCCTGCTCAGTTCGGCCCGCTGCGCTGCTTCCTGCTTGAGACGTTCCGAGTCAAGGAATGCTGCCCTGCGGTCTGCTTCGCGGGTATCAAGGGGAATGGCATATAAGGCGGAGAAGGCGGAGTGCGTATCAATCTTGATGCGCGTTGCCTTTTTGAGTTTTGAGTCCTTTTTTCTTTTTACCTGTCCGCGGCCAAGTTCTTTTATAAGGACGCCATCATCTACGCCATGGAAGATGGTGGGCAAAAGCGCATCACTGCTCGTGAAGAACCACATCTCCTTGCTGATGTTGCCCATGTCTATGTTGTAGTAGCTAAAGCCGCTGCTTAGGTCCCAAAGGAGAGACCTTACCAGGTTAGCCTCGTTTTCACTAAGAAGATGCCGCGCTTTATCTTTTACCAGGATAAATAAGGCAATGCGTTCTTTGAAGAAGGCCACGCCAACTGTAGAGCCCCGGATAATATCAAGGCGCCTGTTTTTCTCACTTACATTGGCGTAGGCATCTGAGATTTCATCAATGGAATAGTACACACCTTCATACATAAGGTCTTCCACGGAGTAATTGTCGTTTTCATAGTTAGTGAGAACTGCGCTCGGGATAATAAAGGAAGCAGTGGAGCCAATGGCACGAGCAAACTCAGCGAAGCAGGGCTTATCTTCATTCATACAGGTAAGGCCAAGCCCGGATGCCAGGTAGATGCCAGTACCATTGTTCGCCATGTGCGTCCTGTCCCGCTCCCTCGTGAATGATAATTCCCTCATGCAGGGCGAGTACAATACATTGTGCTCATCTATATAGGACCACCCCTTCTCCGTGAGATAATAGTAGGTGTTATTTCCCTCTTTGCCTGTTGTGATATAACCTTGCTTGATTACTTTGTTCAAGGCACGGGTGAGTGCCGGGCTTTCGACAAGGGCTTCCTCCTCACCGCTTTTCTTCACTCTGTACATACACCGGGAGAGCATCCGACGGGTCATAGCGCCAGCCTGTGCCAGCAGTGCCACCACCGCCTCTGCGTAACCGTTCCCGTTGATTTCAGTCTTTTTTCTGGGCATGCTATCTTCACCTCGCAATTTGTGATGCTAAGTAGACCCTGCTTTCTTTTTGGGGTAAGAATGTAGGATTCATGCGGCTTCGTGCCACTTTTAAATGGTTACATTTCGTTCTGGTTTTTATTTTCCAGGTTGACGGGATGTGTACCTGCGTTTGTGACCTTTTTTCTTGCTCCGCGGGCCTTTTTTTGCCGCGTAAAACTACGTTAAATGTTTACTTACCGTTGATTTTTGTTAATTCTTTAACGATGTGCCTCTTCCCGCCTGCCCCGGATTTGAGGCGAAATCCGGCGGGAGGAAGCGCCTGCCGCGGCGCCCCGCTCTGACGATTTGCCGTTTTTGGGTTACCATAGTTTCAACATGGTTCGCTTCCCTGCCGCGATGTGAATAGTAGTAGGTCTGTTATTTCTCCGTACGGACGGTAGCCGCCATGGCGTCCACCCGGGCGTCAATGGTGGCAATCATCTCCGGGTCCTGCTCACGGGCGGACACCAGACCGATGATGGCAAATGCGGTGTCGTTGATGATAAAGGAATAGCCGTAAACGTGGCAGTCCCACTCGCCGTCGTTGGAGCAGGTGCCGGTGAAGCGCACGCTGTCGAATCCGTTCACCGTGCAGGCCTCAGAGGTGAGAACCTTAATAGGGGGAGTCAGGCTCCTTCTTGACGATGTGGCCGCGTTTTCCGGAAATTCTTCCGAGAAGAAATCCGCAACACCCCACAAATCTCCGGTGTATACTTCTTCATTATCGTATATCAGTCCGACAAGCGCGTCGTTTGTGTCGTACACCAATTCGGTCGCGCCCTGGCTTTTTTCTTTAAGTCTTTTCTCATACGAGATATAGATGTGCTTCAGAGGAATATTTAATTCAAACATATCATCTGCCTGTTCGGCAGAACCCATGTCGTCGGTTTGGTCCGCGGGTGTCGTCTCCTCCAAGTGTTTCTCCTGCTGCGCGGCGTCGGGATTGGTCTCGGACTCCGTATTGGCCGAGCCGCCGCAGGCCGTCAGGGACAGCAGCATGAATGTGGCGAGGATAAGGGATGTAATGCGCTTCATTCTTTTTTCTCCTTTACAAGTATGTGTTTTTCTTACTTCTCCGTGCGTACAGTAGCCGCCATGGCGTCCACCCGGGCGTCGATGGTGGCGATCAGTTCCGGATCCTGCTCACGAGCGGACACCAGACCGAT
Organism: Oscillospiraceae bacterium; assembly: GCA_902765025.1. Classification (GTDB taxonomy): domain Bacteria; phylum Bacillota; class Clostridia; order Oscillospirales; family Oscillospiraceae; genus Vescimonas. The sequence goes on along the minus strand of CACWYC010000024.1, from coordinate 52,400 downwards.
GATGGCAAAGGCGGTGTCGTTGATGATGAAGGAATAGCCGTAAACATGGCAGTCCCACTCGCCGTCGTTGGAGCAGGTGCCGGTGAAGCGCACGCTGTCGAAGCCGTTCACCGTGCAGGCCTCAGAGGTGAGGATGTCAATTCGGGAACCAGATAGATGTCCTTGCGAAGATGTGGCAGCTCTATTAGGAAAGCTCTCTGCGAAAAACTGGGCCACGCCGTCAACGTCTCCGGTATAGACTCTGTCAAAATCGTAAATAAGGCCTACAAGCGCATCATTGGTGTCATATACCAGCGTGGTAGCTCCCTGTTTCTCTTCTCGTAAGCCTTGCTCATATGAGACATAAATGCTTCTCATGGGAATCCTCAATAACTCTGTATACCCAGACTTCCCCGTGGAGTCGCTCTCTTGGGTGGTGTCCGCCTGCTGAATATCCTCTACTGCCTGACTCGGCTCAAGGGCCGCGTCGGGAGTCGTCTCCGTCTCTGTATTGGACGAACCGCCGCAGGCCGTCAGGGACAGCAGCAGCGCCACCGCAAGGAACAGTGCAAAGCATTTTTTCATAGTAATCTCCTCCAAAATAGAATAATGTACCGTGGTATCAATATCCCAGAACGCCGGAATACTGCACGGCGTACCAGGTTGCAATGGGTTTACCCCAGATTCCCCTGGAGGGTTCCCTCCGAGGGAACCCTCCAGGCTGGTTTTTTGAAAAATTATCGGTTGAGACGCTTTTTTCTTTGGCGCCTGTTTGGCGAAGAACGCTGTATTCATGCGCCTTTGAGATAGGGTTCCCTTGGGGTTCCCTTGGCCAGAACCGTTTCTTACGGTTTCACCTTGGTATGAATGGCGGTGCTTGCCAAAGAAAGGGAGATTTTCGCCCCTGCATCCGGGTATTTGTCCAGCGCGGCGGCGCTGCGGGAACGGATGATACGGACCCTGGAACCCCACCTGCGGATAAATTCCACGTTGATATTATCCGCGTCGCAGGAGGAAAGATCGTCCTCCCGGATTTTCCGAACCACATCCAGTTCCAGCAGACCGGTGCCTTTCGGGTGGAGCGGCTGACCGTTATATGTCCAGCCTATGTGGAGTGCGAGTGCCTCCCCCTGGAAGTCGCTAATCATCTTTCCGGTAAGGTTGTAGAAGGCGGCCGGCGCGTCTGAATACAGCGTTATCTTTGTGGGCCAAAGCCCGGCAACCAGCTCGCTATTATCTTCTGTCTTGAGCAGCGCTTTAAATCGGTATTTCTCGTATGCCTTGTGGGTGTGCCCCTTCCCTCTCCGATACTGCTGCGAGTTGCGCTCGCCATCTGTAACGTAAGGGGCCCGGAGCTTAACGATGAGTTCAGACAGAAGGGCGTATAGCTTAACCAAAGTATCTGCGCTCTCTTTGCTGTAGTGTTTGGCATCTACCCCTATGGTACTGTCATGCTCTGTAATGAACGCTTCGAGTTTCTCAAGGACGCGGCAGAATGCTTTTCGCTCCGCCCTGTGGCGCCCGTATTGGGGCTTGAAGTCGTCTTCTTCCAGGGTATAAATATAATCGTCATAGAGGTAGGTGTGGTACTTATCCACCACGACGATTTCGGTACGCGGGATGGGAGAAGCGCACCACACATACACCGTGTTGATAAAGGCGGGCTTGTCATCTATCTGCATGTTCCGTACAATGGCGTCCACGGTGGCGTGGATCTCTCTGTTTTCAAGTGTACACATCCGCATCTTATTGACATCCCCGAACTGCTTTACGATGATTGTGCCCTCTTCAAAGCTCGAGAGAGTGCCATTACGTTTACGGGCCGCGTTAATGGCACGTTCCACCATGTTGTCCAGGGTATCGTTTGTCCCGCGCCTTGTTCCCATGACCGGCCCGGAAAGAATGACTTCCCCGAATGTGCCGCAGGAGACCTTGATAGGGTTATACTTATCAAGGCCCTCCGGCACATGCCTGATAAAGTACTTATTAAATTTTGCCTCGGCGGAGCGATTGAGCAGATTATCAACGAAGCGCGCCATGCCCAGCGCAAGGTCTTCTACGCGGCCCAGGAAGTAAATCCGGTCGTCATAAGGGATCTTGTCTGGATTGCACTTTGCGCCCCTTGCTGTGGCCAGAAAGGCGAGCGCGTTAATCCTGAACGCCGGGTAGCCCGGCAGCTCGAAGGTAAGGCTTTCTTCCATGTCTTTTTCCACCTCCCTAATGCTGCGTCTTCGGTTTCGCCGGTTATGTCAGCCGAGGTAGTTCTCCCACGCCAGTTCCTTGCTGATCGCCCGAACCTGCGTGAGACAGTTGTTCTCGTCCAGGATACACACGGAAGTGAATCCGCCGCCGATGATGTTATATGCGTCGCTCTCCTCCGCGACAACGGCGATGCGGCGGATAGCGTTCTTATCCACGCTGGTGGCAAAGGACCGGCGGTCCATAATGGAGCAGATCGCCGTCTCGCTGCCCTTGCGGATGACAGCCACCTCCACCTGCACGCCCTGGTACAGGAAGATGAAGGACATAGGCTCATCTATATCGTATACAGAGCGGCTTGAGGGGAGGAACGGGATAATGGTCGCCATCTTGGCCTTACCATAGAAGATGCCGCCGGAATGGATCTCCCGAATCTTGGAGAACCTCTTCGCATAGACGAGGCGGTCGTTATTGGAGAGATTGCTGCCAATCTGGAGGTGAATGAGGCCGGCTCTATCCAGGCGGCAGATAAGGTCCCAGATGTTCTTCCGAGTAATCTCCCCGCCAATCATGTTGCCGGCGCGGTCTCGCAAGGTGATGAAGTAGTTCGTCAACTGATCCACCGTGCAGCAGCCAACCATGTTGACGACACGGACCATCTCCTCCTCTACCGAGATGGAGCAGTCCAGCTTGTACGACAACTCGCTCAAAGAGCTCACCTTATCTAAATATGAAATGCTCATGATTTTTGTTTGCACACATGAACCCCGTTTTGCGCAACGGCACCGGGCGTATGAGTGCGCGTCCCCTTTCTACATGAATTGAGATGAAAAGCAAGAGTATAGAAGTTGTATATCCGCCACAAGCAGCAGCGTGGCGATAATGTGCTCCCCGGTTCCGCCCGTCTTAATAGAGAGCAGATGCTGGCGCTTTCCCAGGGGCCAGAACCACTGGATACCCATGGGGTTAAGCCAGTCCAGGAGCAGGTGTGAAACCATCCCTGTGCCAAGCCAGAGCGGGATTGTCGCGTTCCAGTTCGGCAGATACCAATGGATGGCGAGTTGCGCAAGCGCAACACATAGAATGACAAAGAAAAGCGAGTGACACATCCCCCGATGTACCGTGACAGACGATACGACGCGAGACGCCAGCTTCGTCACGAGGAATGAGTTGGATATCTTGGATTTAGGGTGGTCGATATCCGGGAGGACGGCGCCCAGCACGCCCGCTGCAATTACAGCAGGTGTGCAGTCGCTGCCCAACGCATTTGTGTAGAGGAATAAGAGTGACGTCAGCGCAAGGCCGCCAAGAGCGTGGGTATATGCGCGCATAGGGCCTACCCCCTCTCCCGGGCCATGATGTCCTTGAGCATCTGCGTCTCCGGCGTCTGGAACTCGCCGTTGAGCTCCTGCCACAGAAGCGCCAACTCGGTGCGGTCTGTGGTAATCAGCTTGCGTTCGAGGTCGGATGCCTTGAAGTCCACAATGACGTTATTGCCGTTCGTGGAGATAAGCGCGCTGCCTCGGTTGAACTCGCGCACTGCCTTTGCTTCCTTGTCGGTCAGGTTAAGGCATTCCTGCACACGCGCAGCTTCTTCGTTTTCCAGGCCGAACACCATTTTGATGGACGAGGCGTTGATAATGCCGCGCCCGAACTCACCGTTATTCAGTGCAAAGAAGTCGTTCAGGTCCTGCGTCGCACAGATAGCGGAGCCACCGTAGCCGCGGATGATCTTGAAGATTTCGAGCACATACTCCGCCACCATGCGGTTGGAGCCCTGGCCAATCAGCTTCCACAGCTCGTCCAGGATAATGGTCTTCTTGGAGATAATGTCCTGCTTCGCTTTGTCCCAGACGTAGTCCAGGGCAATGAACATGCCGATAAGCAGCGTCTCCTTCGTCAGCTCCGAGATATCCAGGACGATATACTTATTGCTCAGGTCCACGTTGGTCTGCTGGTTGAACGTCTTGGACGAACCATGCACAAACGTCCGCAGGATAGTGCGCACACGCTTTGCCTCCGGGATGCTCTCCATGGTATCGTAGACATCCCCAAGCACCGGCATCTCTTTATACCGTCCCGGGCGCTTCGGGTCCAGAAGGCTCTTGTTGTCCAACGTGATGCCCTTCCTTGCGTATGTCTCCATAATGGCGGCATCTACCACCTGGCGCTCTTCGAGGCTCATATCGGGCACGAGAAGGGAAAAGAAGATGTTTACCTGCTGCACCTTGTTCGCCAACATCGAGTCGTAGGCGTTCTGGCTGAACAGGTCTCCCCCGCTCGCTGTATTGCGGGGTCGGATCTCCATAATGTTGATGCAGTTCGGAGAACCGGAGGAAATCTTGATGTACTGACCGCCAACAGCAAGGCAGGCGCGGTGGAACTCGTGGCCCTTGAGCGGGGCGATGATGAACACCTGCGTGCCTTTCATCCGCATACGGAGTGCAATACACTGGAGGGCAAACGTCTTGCCCTTGCCGGACGCGCCCATGAGCGTCATGTTGGCGTTGGAATAGATGGTGCTGTTGAAGTTGTCCAGCATAACCAGGGACTGGTTTTCCCGGTTCGTGCCGAGCAGTACGCCGTCCTCGTCACACATGGCGTAGGACGTTAAGGGATACGCAGAGGCGGCGTCACGGGTCAGGCAGTTGCGTCTGGACTTGGCCTGCAAGCTCTTGTCGAGCCGGCAAAGCGGCAGCGCAGAGCGGAATGCCTGCTCCTGCTGGTACAAACACACGCGCACACTGAACCCCTGTGAGGTGAGCCACTTGCGGATACTCTCAACACGAGACTCCAGCTCTTCCGCAGAGTCAGTGCAGACGGTGATGAGCGTGGAGATATAGAAAAAGTCTTCTCCGCCCATAAGGCCGCTGCGCAGATAATAGCCTGCGCCAATCGTGCCCTCCATCCCGCTTGCGCTGGACGAGACGGCATCCATATCCTGTGCGCGAGACTGGTTCATGCGAATGTTTCGGATGACCTTTTCCAGTACCACAGAGGCGTCTGTACGGCTGAAAAAGATGTCCACGTCAATACCTTCGTATGCATTGATAATGGGCGACATCCAGCCCGCATACACCAGCGAGTGATACCCTTCCGACGTGAGATACAGGAAGCTGTAATACTTGCCATCTACAACGATATACTTTGAGTCTTTGACGGCAATGTATTTCGGGGCGATCATATCCGACGTGGGGATGTACGGCACCTTGCTTATGTCGTTGACACCATAGCCTTCCATGTAACGCCGGATGACCGCGTTCACATGCTGGCTGTATGTCACCGTCTCTGCCTCTCTGCGGTTCAGTAGAATATACAGCAGTTCGAGCGTGGTAGAATCCTGCGAGCGGCCACCGATATAGATGTTGCCGCAGGCGTTAATGGTGTTAATGGCATCGCTCGCCGCGATATAGAGGCGCTGCTTGATGGACTCGAAGTCCTTCGCGTCGCCGACGGCCGCATCGTCCTCAAAAATGATGAAGAACCGGCGAGAAACGCCCTCTATCGCCCCAACATTGCGGAGGAAGTCCATGTACTCCACCAGGAGAATCTTGCAGTATTCGTTTGTCTCGCGCTCCAAATCGCGTTCTACAACGCTGATGAGCTTATTCACGTCCGTCTTTGTGGCAACAGACTTAATCTGTATCTTTGCCGGGCAGGTACGAAGGAAGGTGGCAAAACTGGAGATAATCGTTTCCTGGTCCTGCGCAGACTTGAGCAGGAAGTTGATGGGATAGAATTCCAGTATTTTAATGTACCTGTTGTCCGTCGTGACGAGAATGCCATCTACGACAGCCTTGATTCCTATAAACGACTGCGTACTCTGCACCGTTGAGCGTTTACCCTTGAACTCGCTCGGGTCCGCCTCCTGCCGCGTTTTACGGCGCTTTCCACGCAGCTTCTTTGCCACAAACATACCAATCAGGATAAGCACAGAAACGGCCAGCAGGAGCAGCGCAAGGCGGAAATTGTGGTCTTCCAGTAAGGCGCGCAGTGCCTGGTTGTTTATTACGCTGTCAAGAAAGGCTTTCACTCAGCCTCTCCCCCCTTTTCAGTTACCAGATGCGGCGGTCACGGAGACGCACAGGCTCGCAGGTGCCGAGCATAGTGTACGAAGCTAACATCGTTATTCGGCAGGGTCTGTGTGGGTTCGATTTCCTCACCGGCTTCGGGCACGTCCTCAGACGGTGCGCCATCCTCCTTCTGCTCGCTTACAAGCAGAGAGGTGCCTGTTGCCGCATTGGTGTCGTCTGTGGTTTTCTGGTTACCCTCGACAGTGTTCCCGTTTTCGTCGCTTGACAGCCACGGGTCCACATCTTCGATTTCGAGCCATTCAGTACTATTGCTCGGGCTTGTGTCCGCTCCTTCCGCAAAGGCGGGGAGGATAGCTGTGGTCAGCATAAGCATACACAGCACGATGGATGCGATTGACTTGGTGATTCTCTTTTTCAAGACAATTCCCCCTTAATAAAAAGAATTAGGAGGTCACCCGAATGATTTCGGATGATCTCCTAACGCTTTTTCTTTTGATTGTTATTCGCCGCGTATCTTTCCGCAGTCCTCACAATGGCAGCCTACTACTTCGTAGGATGTGCCAACCTCGACCTTAAGGGTTTCTGAATGCCACGACCCAAAACACCCATCCTGGAAGTAATGCTGTTCCAAGGACATGTCGGTGATGTCCTTGCCACACTTGTTACAAACACAGATTCCGCGCTCTTCGTACACGGGCACATAGTCATAGTCCATTACCCAGCGATGCTGGCCGGTGGCAGAAGTGTAGTTGCCGGTATAGCTGTCCCCGCAGGAGCAGGTAAATACGGTGTAGCCTCCCTCAGAGCAGGTAGGCGCGACCACCTGACGGCTATAGCTGTGAACGTGTATCTGCTGACCGCCGATAACACCGACAACGCCGCTGCTGCTTTGGGGCTGGTCGGTCCCACCGGAGCTCTGCCCGCCGCTGCCGATTACCCCAATGATGGGCGTAGTGGAATTGCCACCTCCACCGGACGTGCCGTCGGAGGAAGGTGCGGTAGTCGAAGGGCTCGTTTCAGGCTTCTGCGTCTCCTGCTGGGTCTTCTGGCTACTTTCTTTGCTGTTTTTTGAAGCGTTGTTCCCGATCGTCTTGGTAGGCGCAGGCTGTTTTGCGGTGGTAGATGCCTCCTGGTCTACTTCGCCCTCCGTGAGGGAAGGGGCGTCTGCCCCCTCCCCTGCTTCGGGTTCGGTAGTGTCTTCGTCATCGGGTTCGATTTCTGTCTTCACTTCCGGCTGCGCACTGGTTGCTGCAGTCTCTGCGGCACCCTGCTGCTCGTTCTCCTGCGCAGCGGTATTATCTGCCACGCCAAAGCCACCGCAGCCTACCAGAAGGGACGCGCACAGTACTAATACAAGCATTGCCACAGCGGCCTTCTGGATGATAAGGCTTGCATTTTTACGCATGCTATATACCCCCTAAATTTCTTTTTTCTTAAGTATATCACACGCGTATGCGTTTTGTCCATTTATAGCAGAAAATGTAAACAAGGTGTGAACGCCCGCTATCTTGCTGGCGCACTTGCAGGGCGCGGAGGAGCGATCTTGCGCTCCCTCCACGCCCTGTGATTGCAAGTGTTACCCGGCCAGATAGTAGGTAGTGTTGATACTCGGCGTGCCAAGGAAAGCTTTTCGTGGAGTTTGTTGCTTTGATCTATCTCTCCTATATCCAGAAAAGGATGGAAGAGAAGGGCTTGTTCTCCGCCTACACCATGCACGAACTCCTCGACGAGCTGGACGTGATCGAATGCTTGATGGAGCCCGGAAAAGCGCCGATACAGGGTGAAATCCTCAAAAAGCAGGAGCAGATTTACCGGGACATGCAGGTTGCCCCGCTACTGGCTGCAGGTCAAGGTGCTGATGCATAGTTATGTGATCCGGGAATTTAGGGATAAAAAATCCGGAGCAGGCTGAAACCTGCTCCGGGTACATAAGAGATCCTATTTGTGATGGCGTCTATAGCATTCGTTGATCGTTTCAGCGTAGAGAGCCCGCGAATGCTTGTTGGGATCATCGTTGTTGTTTTTCTTATCGAGATACACGTCAAGAACTTCGTCCCAATGATCGTTTTTCTTTAAGAAATCAGCTCGCTTTTCAAGTTCTTTATATGGTAGCTTTTGACATTCCCATGTATAGTTGCCGGTTCCTTTATTGAATCGGATATATTGCTGACCGGCTTTCCTTTCGCGCACGATTGCGAAGTCGCAACTATGTGAGACGCGAGAATGCCGATGGTCGATTGTTTTGATTGTGATGACGCGGGTTGAATCTTCGCACCTATCATAACCGTATTGTCTGGAGATGCGGGTCAGCGCTTTGCGAAGGATCCTTCTGATTTTATCAGGTTTGAAGTCCTCGTCGTCATCGTTTACTTCAATATTGACGTCAAAATCAAAACCTTTATTCGTTGTCGGATCAAAAGTGATCATATTGCGGCGCGAACTGCCGATGAAAGTGAATTGAAAAGTGAAATCGTCCCAGACTTCATCTTGAACCTTGCGAATGATCTCGATTAGCTCCGCTTTATAAGGTGCGGCTTGACGTTTTGATACGTATTTAAAGTGGTGCATTTGACTACCTCCGAATTAGTTTTATCCCAAGCCGCCCATTCAGTTCTACAGAACTAAATCGTTGTATTTTACTCACCTAAGAAACACTTGTCAAGCCATTTGCACAAAAAACAGGTGGAAGCAACGGAAATCCATTACATCCACCCGATCTGGCACGTTGCACCAAAAAATGAGTTTGCTTTTTTGTGTTATCGAGGGCGTTTTCTCATTCATAAACCAGAAGTCAAGAGGATGACTCCTGGTTTATTTCATTTTTTGAGATAGCCGATATAACCTGATTTCGCTATGCAGTATTTTGAATTGGTCTGTTGTCATACCTAGCTGTTTCGTTGCAGTTGAATTGCGGGTAGTTCCGGTGGTGCTGTCAGGCTCGTGCAGTCTCGGAACATTCCAGCGTAGCAGCCACCTGCCAGCGTAGTTGCGGGCAGTTCTGGCGCTGTAGTCAGGCTTGTGCAGCCGTTGAACATATCATGATAACAGTGATTTGCAAGTGTAGTCGCAGGCAAGTCCGGGGCGTCGATAGATCGTTATATTTGTTATTCGCCGCGTATCTTTTTCAGGCTACTAAAAGAATGTCGCCTGTCACGCTGAGCATTGCTACCACTCAGCTCCGCAGTCTCCGCAGTGGTAGCTTACAACTGCGGTTTTTGTTCCAACCTGTTCATGGACAAGCACCGATCGCCACGAGCCAAAGCACCCGTCTCCGAAATAATGCTGTTCCAGCGACATATCGGTAATGTCTTTGCCGCAGACGTTACAAACGCATATTTCGCGGTCCTCATACACCGGGACTTCCTCATAGTCCGGCACCCAGCGATGCTGGCCAGTGGCAGAGGTGTAGTCTCCGGTATAGTTTTCCCCGCAGGAGCAGGTAAATATGGTGTAGCCTCCCACAGAGCAGGTAGGCGCGACCACCTGGCGGCTAAAGCTGTGAATGTGGGCATTCTGCTGACCGCCGATAACGCCGACAACACCGCCGCTGCTTTGGGGCTGGTCGGTCCCGCCGGAACTCTGCCCGCTGCTGCCGATTACCCCGATGATAGGCGCAGTGGAATTACCGCCTCCGCCGGACGTGCCGTCGGAGGAAGGTGCGGTAGACGGGGTGCTTGTTTCGGGCTGCTGCGCAGACGCAGGCTCCTGCTGGGGTGCTGCGGGTGTCTCCTCCGAAACGGCGGGCTTCTCCGGGGTGGTGGGCTCCTTCTGGGGAGCAAGGGCGGGCTCCGCTGCCGTCTCCTCCGTGGGGGCGGGTTCCTCTGCCTTCTCCACCGGCGCGGCGGTCTCCACCGCCGTTTCTTCCTCCGCGGGGGTAACCGCCTCCGGTGCAGCACCGCAGGCGGAGAGCAGCATGGCGGTCAGGAACAGGCTGATTACGATAAAGTGTTTTTTCATACGTTCTGCCTTCTTTTGTCCTGGTTCACAGTCAGATTGGTATAGATCAGGGTGAGAAAGCACTCTGCGGGCTCTCCCGTCTATAAGGGTCGAACCGCATCCTTGATGACGGGATAATAGCGGTTGAAAACTGAGGTAAAGAAATGCGAACCAGATTTCATCTTAACATAACAATACCCCACTCTCTCCACAAAGTCAATCTCACCCTTGGATGTGCCTTTGCAGGAAGATGGCTTGGCATTGTTATGGTTTAAGTTCAAATATCGCTAAAGACTATTTTTTAAGCCATATCGTTGCCGTGACTCGCATTTTTATAGTACCGGGTTTATTCTTTTCCTTTTTCTAATTGCATTTTAGTAACATCATATTACTTGACTTAAAAATCACATTAGTGTATATTCTTGAGTATGAATATCTTTGATAGAGGAGGAGCTCATCTTTCATGAACAGAAATTTGACGCTGGAACAGATAAGAGCGAACATGCGAAATAACTTGCACTACCTTATGAAAAAAGGCTCCATGTCCTTGTCGTCCCTCAGCGCTATAAGCGGTGCCTCAAAGCAGATACTTGCCAGGTGGGTATCGGATATCGACTACACCGAACCATCCCTCAAATTTATTCTTTCTGTCGTCAAGACGCTTGATGTCAATATTGAGGATTTCCTTTATACTGATATGAGCGACATTGAAAATAATATAACCGAATACGAACCTAAACCGAACAACAAGGATGATGCCCTTGCCCTTGGTATGTTCCAGGCCTTAAACAGCTTTGATCGAGATACTGTCTTGCGTACCCTGCACTGCTTCGTTTCCAGCGGTACTAACAAATACGATGATTTCTTTGCGAATGTTGCAGCCGAGATTGGAGACACCCCTGTTGCCACAGCTCGTACCGCACGCATAAAAAAGGAAGACAACTAACCGTCTTCTGCCTGTAAAAAAGTGCAAGCCCGCTATGCCAGAAAGGTATAGCGGGCTTATGTTTTCAACAGGTCATGACTCGTTTTCTTTGGTGTTTCTCAACGACCAACCGAAACGCCGCGATAGGCAAGCTGCTTCTCCAATCGCTTTCTTTCCCAACCGTTTATCTTCTCTACATAGTATCGATTGCCGGCAGAGCCGGGCGTGAATGCATTTTTCCCAGGGATATCCTGCAGCGCAAGCCTACCAACCTGTGAGCAGACTACATAGTCATTCAGTGATTCATGGAACGCGGACTTGTCAATGACGCAGGTAGCCCTGAGCTCGGCGGAGATATCATGGAGATTTGGGCAAAAAGCGAATGCAACAGCACCGATAGACTGAATCGTTTTGTCAAGAGTAATAGATACCAGGGACGTGCAGCCGAAGAAGGCCCCCTTACCGATCAGGCGGACGCCTTTCCCGCAGACAATTTTTTTGAGAGAGTAGTTTCTCGCAAACGCATAGTCGCCAATCCCCGCTACCGTGCTGGCGAAGCTGATGCTTTCAATGCCGGTGCAACCTGAAAAAGCACCTGCCCCAACAGCACAGACGCCTTCTCCCAAAATCAGCGATTGTATGCCCGTCTGGTTCGCACACAAGCAATCGGGTATGCGTTCCACCCCAACGATGGTGATTTCTACATTCGCATAGCGCCGTTCCTTGAGTGCGTTTTCAAACGATGCTATTGTATCAAACCGCTCCGTTGTTCCATCCGCACTCCTCACCGTGATGGTACACTGTAAGCCCATCTTCAAGCGACAGTCCCCTCCTCTACATAATAATCACTTCTTATGTTGTATGATATATCCGCTCATGCGGCATTGTCAAGTTGATATAACTCACTAATATTTTCTTTACCCTTTTTCACATAGATATACCAATTCCCTGTGGCACCAGGGATACCGGTGTGCCTATCCAGTATTTCTACCCGGCCTTATCATTTCCATTGGCTTCTGTCATCGCCGCCAGTTTGTAAAAACTGGTGCGCTTGACGCCTGTCTTCTCCATAGCGGCCTTTGCTGTAAGCGTTCCGCTCTTCCACGCTGCGTATACTTCGTTCCAGTTCGGCGGATAGGTAATCGCCGGCCTGCCGAGCTGTTTACCTTTCGCCTTCGCTGCCGCGATGCCTTCGGACTGACGGCGGCGAATTGTCTCTCGCTCCTGCTGGGCGATGGTGCCGAGGACCTCAATTAAGATGTTGTTCACCATCTCGAATACCCACCGTTGCTCGTCGGGCAGGTCCATCATGGTAGTGGGCAGGTCAATCACTTTCACGCGGATGCCATGCTCACTGTAATACTGCAGCTCATTCCGGATATCCGCCTTATTGCGGCTCAGCCGATCCAGTGACTTGACCACCAGAGTATCTCCCGGCCGGAGCATGTTGTGCCTGAGGGCCTGGTAGCCGATGCGGTCCAGGTCCTTGCCGCTCTCCTTATCGACAATGATGTCTCTGTCGTCTGCGCCCATTGCGCGAAATGCCGCAAGCTGCCGATCCAGATTCTGGTCCTTGCTGGACACCCTCGCGTAGTAATATGTTCTGCTTCCCCCCATGCGCTCTCCCTCCCTTTTACTCCTATGATACCACAACCATTCGCAAATGTCTATCCTTTTTCGAACATATTCGCAAATTATTATTTCGTGTTTTACGAACACTTTATTGCGACAAATAAAGCTGTTCGGGAAGGTGTACCTTTGCGGACTGTCAATGTAGGTCCTTTTTATAACTCCAGCGTCGAGAGATGTCAAGGGGTGGCGATATAGGTGAGTGATAATCGCTTGAGCTTCCTGTCCATTGACTCTCATCTTGAGATTAGTGCTTCGGTTTCATTTAAACTCAATGGCAGGAAGGCAAATAAACCAGCCTCCCTGCCATTGAATCTCGTCCGCTATCTACTGCTTTTCAGGGTTCACCCTTCACTATACACAGTTTGTATTTCTACATATAGTGCTTGGTAATCCAAAATGTTTACCCATCCATCTTCATTGACATCTGCAACCGCCCTGAAATAATCACCGTCGCTAATCTGCCCTTCGTTAAAGCCTTTGGACAGATACGTGTACAAACAGGCCATATCTTCCACGCCGGTTTCCTGTCCCAGGTAGTCTGACGCGCCATTCACATTTCCCCGTTTTACCAAGCGAGGAATGTTCACTACCGTGTTTTTGTCAATATCAACTTCCTTGGTATAACTGACGAAGCCATCCCTTGATACGCAAAGGGTATAGTTCCCGCCGTCAATCTGCCTGAACAGGTTATCAGCATCAGGCTTCAGCTCGGTTGTGCCGCTCTTGAGTGCGAACTCCGTTCCCTCCATGCCGGTTCCCGGAACTTGGAAAGACAAGTCCCACTTTTCATCACTTTGTGCCGATGGGTCAACAATAGTCAAGGCCAATGACATGCTCTCACAAGCCACAGTCTGTGTCCCATTCCTGATAATGGGCACCACTGTAATCGTCGACTTGCCAAACACCGCATTTTCTCTGACACGCAGCTTCAGATTAAAGAGGCTCCCGTTAATGTTCGTTGCCTCTCCATAAGCAGCAGCCGCCGTGCCGCATGGTACTTTGGATGTATCAAATGCCGCAATAGTCGTGTTGAATAGCAGCCATCGTCCGTCTCCCTTTGCAGGGTTTTCAAAGACACCAGTATTATCATAATCGAATACAAGAGAAACGCTCTTGGCCTCTGCTGCGTTTTCCAGTGCGACGGAAATAGTCACCTCATCGCCGGGAGCAAGCGTCATGCTTGACGCAGTGCCGTAAAGAGAGGCCCCACCATTTGCAGCATACGCCGCCGACAATAGGAGCATTAGGATAACTAGCGCCATTATCGTTGAAAGAATTTTTTTCATACCATTCTCCCACATGTAAACTCATACCAAAAGCACAAGTCTATTCAGCTCAAAGGATACAAGTCCGGAAGAAGAGTGTAATACAGCAGATAAATGGCGTCATCACTCGTAATCTGGCCGTCACCGTCGAAGTCGACAGGCTGATTAACAGGGTACATATCCGGAAGCAGCGTGTAGTAGAGGACATAGATTGCGTCGTCGCTCGTTACGTTACCATCATCGTCCACGTCACCCGAGATGTAGCTAATAACGGTAACGCCGCCATCAACCGTCACGATTTCTACGGCCTCCTCAGTGCCCATCTCCGTCCTTGTCTTCGCTGTAATATCGCAGCTGATGCGGTAATCGCCGTCACCGGTGCCATCCTTAACCTTAAAGGTCGCCGCAAATATTTCGCCATCGACCTTGCTGTTCTCATCAAACGCAACCGCGCCGTTCGTTGTTGTCGAGTTCCAGTTCTGCAGCACCGTGTCTGTAACCTTCCATTCGCCGGAGACCAGTTCCAGTGCATTGCTGTTATAGGTCAGGTTAAAAAGAGCGATGGATTTGAGTTCGCAGGAGTTCTTTAGAACATACGTCACCTTCACCGTGTCGCCCGCTCTTGCAACTACGCTCTCGATAACAAGCTCCGCAGCGTCAGCAGGCACATCGCTCTTTTTCCAGATGGCATACAGCACAATATCGGCATCCTTATTGAGGCTTCCGCCCGCCGCATAGTCCGCGACTGTTGCCGCATCAGATTCCGACCAACCCAAGAAGGTATAGCCACTGCGCTCCGGAATAGCAGCAGGCAGAACGATAGCTGTCCCTTCCGTCTTCGTCAGCGGGTCCGGCGCAGCACTGCCACCGTTTGCATCGAAAGACACAGTGTAGGAATTAAGAGACTTCTTTACAACAATACGGCAACTTGCGCTAACCCGGCTGCCATCTGCGGCAGTCGCTGTGATTGTCGCAGTGCCGGCGCCGACCGCTGTCACTTCCCCGTTCGTCTGATTTACAGTGGCAACAGAATTATCACTGCTGGACCAGGTAACCGTCTTGTTCAGGGCATCCGCAGGAGTAATCGTTGCCTCGAGGATCACCTTGTCCCCTACGACAAGTTCTGCGGTTGTCTTGTTCAGATGCACCTCTTCTGCAGATATCGCCTCCCAGTGTGCAGTCAACGCTGTGGCTGCGTCTTTGGAAACCACGGTTGATGCTGTAATCAGGGCATTTTCAGAATACCATCCAGCGAACCTGTATCCCTCACGGCTCGGCACAGGAAGGGTACCGTATTTCCCGCCCAAAAGGACGGTTTTGTTGGCAGTAGAAACGTCTCCACCGTTTGCGTCAAAGGACACCGTATACTGCGTGGAGAAAGAGAGGCGAATGCCTGTGTAACCCTCTCCCACCGTTCCGCTCAGGGTGCCGTCGGCTACGCCCACATATGCGTGTCCCTGCGTGGCCTTTATGTCATTGACCTCATAGCTCGTACCAGCAGGCCACTTGGCACTGTAATCCGTTACGTCATCCGCCACTTTTTCACCGTTAATCCAAACATCTACAGTCCCGTATCCCGCAATATTACCGGCCATCTCGCCATCCAGCCAGCCGTTAATATCTACAGAGAAAGTATTATCTTGCCAAACCGCATTCAATGTAACATTTCCGCCAGGCGTATAGCTCTCAGTGAAGCGGGCGCTACTGTTTCCGCTCTCTTCCCAGCCCAGGAACGTGTATCCACTACGTACCGGAGTCGGAAGTGTTACAGATTTGGTTTTTGTTGTACTGCTCCACTGCGCGTACAGTGTGGCAGAAGCATCTGTCGTGTAGGAGGCGCCGGAACTGTACGCAGTTCCGGTCCCGTCGGCCTTGGTGTTCCAGTTTTTGAATGAATAATCGGTCAATCTCGTTGCCTCGATACTGGCAGCGATGCACGTTCCGCCGTTGGCATTCAATGTAACAACGTAGCTGCTCGCAGCAGAACTTGTCCTGCTCGGCTTTGTGGAGCTCAGCGTCAACGCCGTACCGTGTGTCTTGGTCTGTGCCGCCGGAGCACCGGTACCACCGTTGGCGTTGTAGGTGACGGTGTAGGTATTCGCCTGCCACACAGCATAAAGCGTTACATCCGACTGCGGTGTATAGCTGCCGGTAGTGCCGGTGGTAGCATTGGCCGTCGTGCCCCAGCCCTTGAAGGTGTAGCCGGTGCGAGTGGGCATGGGCAGCGTCACTTGGGAAACAGATGTGCTGCTGGTCCACTGGGCATACAGGGTTACTCCGGCGTTAGCAGTGTAGCTCGCTCCGGCGTTGTAGGACGTGCCGCTGCCGTTTGATGCGGTATTCCAGTTTTTGAAGCTATAATTTGTAGTCTTGGCCGCCGTCACCGTGTTCTGGGACACGCTGCCGCCGTTGGCGTTCAGCGTAACGGTGTAGCTGCCCGCCGAATCGCTTTTGCGGGAGGGTTTCACAGAACTCAGCGTCAGCGCCGTACCGTGTGTCTTGGTCTGTGCAGCCGGGGCATCGGTACCACCGTTGGCGTTGTAGGTGACGGTGTAGGTAGCGGCAGTCCAATGCGCATAGAGTGTGATGCCCTGTGTTGCAGTAACCGCTGTAGAACTAGTTATTTTAGTTCCACCAGTTTGCTTGGTATACCATCCGTCAAACGAGTAGCCTGTCCTCGAAGGAGTAGGAAGCGTACCGAACGTTGCCGGTGTGCCAGTTGCACTATCATAAGTATACTTTCTTGATGTTTCGCTTGTCGTTCCGCCGTTTGCGTCAAATGTAGCAGTAATAGTTTTATAGACTTTTATCCATTTATAATTCGGCGACGTACCCGAAGTATTTCCTGCTTTTACTTGGAATAGAAAATAATCATGATTCTTTAATCCAGTAGATGTAAAGGAAGTGCCTGTAATGTTTGTGCCATCAACTTTCCAGTCCTCTCCATTCTCATCCATGGCTTTCGTTTTATACTCTACTTGATAATATGTTGCGCCGGGGACGCTGCTCCAGGACAATGTTGCTTTATTGCCAGCCTCCCAGACCGCCGAGAGAGTATCAGGATACGGGAGATTCACAGATGAGGCGTTTTTATATACGCGCACCTCGGAATAACCATTTGAAGTTCCCGCCCGATTCTGAGCCCAGACGCGAAAGTCGATATAATCGTAGCCCCACCCAAAGCTTGTGATTGTTGCCGAATTAGTACTCGCGGGAGACTCTTTCGGCGTTTGCCAACCGTTGCTGGACGCGTTGCAATACTGTATAGCGTAGCTTGTGGCACCACTGACCGCATTCCAGGTTAGATTAACATTTGATCCGGATCTCGTTCCGGTCAATCCAGTCGGCGCAGATGGGACTGCAGTGGAGGAGGGCTTATTTAGAATAACCTCTGTCCAATCAGACTCGCCAGCAGCACTTTTGGCTCTAACGCGAAACCTGTAGTATGAGTATGTGCTCCAATTCAATCCGGTCACATTGTAAGAAGTTCCGCTCGAATATTCTGTGTCGCTGTTCCAACCACCGTTCTCTCTGCTGAATTGCGCTTCATATCCTGTTGCCCCGGATACCGCACTCCAAGATATCTTCGCCGTTGTATCTGTCAGATGTTCAGCTTTGAGATTTGTGGGCTTATCAATGCATGTTTCAGCTTTCGTTACCCATCCCTCATAAATATAGAAATTATTCTCTTTAATTTTGTACCATGTATTCCCACGATAGTTAGTAACCGATCCCACAATATTTAGTTCCGTTCCCGGTGCGTATAGAATATTGCGCGAAAGCCCGTTGTATGGGCTCATATTTGTGCAAGACTCTCGATACGGATTTATGGCTGCACGATTTGAGCTTTCATCTGAGGTGTCTTTCTTCCCGACAATGTATTTCCCTGCTGCGCTAGTATCAAGCGTAAGCGGAAATTGAACGCCACATTTGTTGCAATAAGGTCCGTATAAATCATCTACTGTCTTAAACTCAAATCCGGCGCTATGGTCACAAGGATTACGATATATGCTTGTCCTCTCCTCAAAGCAGTAATTGGAAGACGCCAACGAACTGTACGAAATCTTGCTGACGGTGACTCTATTGTATCCAAGGCTACTATGAAAATAGTTATTCTGCAGGACAATCACTCCGTCATCTTCTGCTTTCAAAAAGATGAATGTATGTCCTCCTTGTCCGCCATACCCTTGCACTAAATCGCCCACTTGTGCTTGGGAGAAGAACGCTTTTGCCTGATTGCTTGTCGACATATTTTCAATTTGAGCAACTCTTTTTACGGTCGGCAACTCAGCCTGTCTCTCCATCCCATATGCCCCGATTTCAATTCCCCACAGAAACAGAAATGCGTAATGAGCAAAGCCGTAACAACTATACCCCGCAGAACTAGTTCCGCTAAACTGTATTCCCGCATTCTTTAAGTTCGGATGTTCCTTTGCCACATTAATATTATAACATTTAGTACATGCGTTATTACCGCAGGATGTGTTGCCACTAGTTGTAAAGAAAGGATAATCACTATACGGCAACAGGTTAAACAGTCTATCAAGTTTTTCCGCAAGAACCTCGGAAGAAGTAAAATCTTTTCCGTAAAACCGTTTGTCGCTTAGAATGCTATCTCCTTTCGCCTCCAATACAAAGCCAGGAATAACGCTAAACACAACTGCCACACACAGCAGGAAAGACAGTAATCTTTCCCCTCTCCTCTTCCATCCGCTTTTCATAATCATTCTCCTCCTTTGACAATTGACTTAGATTTGTAGGGGCAGCAATACACAGCCGCATCCCCCCCAATAGCAGTTTCTTTAACTTCCCTCGGAATGATTTTTCTCGCATAGCAATACAGTCGTCAAGTTTCAAATACTATGCTATTTGCATAGTATTTGAAACTTTTTCATGTGTTTATCTTATCATACTTGTCAGGACACCGCAAGTCTGGCTTGGGATTATTTAACTTTTTTGTGTGTCGGATACGTGCATTTATCTTATTTCAATACGCATCCCTTCCCAAAGAAAAACGCCAGAGCTTTCGTCATACGGTACCTTCTTAACCCGTCATGCCTATCAAGTTATAAAACTGTGGCACACCGGAGGTGCAAACTCGTCCTTCTCGTTCTGCAAAAGTCATTCGCTCATGTACGCCGCCCAGCCCACAAAGCAGCCGTCCTCAGGGATTACCAGCACGCCGTCGGTGCGTCCGCGCCGCTGCACCAGCACGCACCGCCACACCTCGCCTCTCTCGCATTGCGGCGCCCATGGCTCCAAAAACGCCCGGTCCGCCAGCATGTCGCCGGCAAAGTTCTCATAGTCCATTTTTCCCAACACAACAACTCCCGCAATGGCAAACGCCCGCTCCTGCTCCGTCAGGTGCAGCTTCAGCAAGTCATCCAATCTCCGCGGGGTCCGCACAAAAAAGGCTGTATCTTTCATTTCTGCCTCTCCTTGCTTTCATTTTAATTAGCTTCCGAATATGGCTAAATAATGGCCATATCCGTATGGCTATTATAGTGTGCATAATAATTCCTGTAAAGGGGGATTGTTATGATTCGCTATGACCCGTTGTGGCGTACGATGGCCGAAAGAGGGGTTACCACATACACTCTTCGCTTTAAATTCGGCATGAGCCACGCCACCGTGCAGCGCCTTCAGGGCAACATGCCCGTATCCACCCACACGCTCAACAGGCTCTGCGCCATTCTGCATTGCCCGCTGGATCAGGTGGCGGAGTATATAGAAGACGGATAACAAAAGCGCCGGCAATACCGCCGGCGCTTTCTCTGTTGTGTTATCCTATTATCTTGCTACAATCACATCAAGGCTCAAAAGTTGTAAAATCGTGGTATGCGCGTGCAATAGCTTCGCATACGTTGGCATACGTTGGTTTGTAACGGCAAGTCAGATATTGCCGTGACAGATGAACAGTATCTTTTGCATATCGCTGTCTATCCTCTCAATTCAAAATAAACTGCGGCACACTGCGCTTTGTCCACGGTTCATCCGTGGAGCAGCAAGGGGATTACGAGACGCCCCAGCAGATTGCACACGCTCACGCCCAGCAGCACGAAGGGCAGCAGCCCTACGGACGGGCCCTCCGGTTCCTCGGTGCCCTGCATTTTCTGGTTTTTCAGCGCGATGGGGACGCACATCATGCCGAACAGGTTCGTCAGCAGCACCATAAGCGGCACAAGAAACGGCTCATCCACAATGGCAGCCGTGCCGCTCAGCACGATGATGTCCGCCAACCCGATGCCCTCCATCCTCCGCACCCTGCGGAACAGGAAGTCAATCAGCACCAACACAGCCATGACGCCTGCGCAGCCCAGCAGCACGGCGGTGCTCCGGCAGAAAAAGAATGCGTACACCAGCCCGGCGGCCAGGATGCCGTACTGGATGACAAACCCACATTCGTGGCAATAGATATCGTTCACGGCTGCCGCGCCCAGCAGGACATAGATGACCGCCTTGGCTGCCATGCCGGGATAGTCGCCGGCGGCGTACGCCAGATACGCCCCCCACGCCCCGCAGAGCCACCCATAGCCCATGGCAAGCGGGGAAAGCAGCGCGGCTATGGGGTACGGCTTGCCGCAGTGACGGCATCTGCCGCGGCTGCGCACATAGCCGTAAATGGGCGCCAGGTCACCTGCCGGCAGGCGGCGTCCGCAGCCTGCGCAGCGGCTTCCGCCCCCTGCCCACGCCTCTCCCCTGCTCTTCCGATCCAGAAGGCGGAGGAAGGCGCTGCCCGCCGCGGCGCCTGCGAGGAAGGCGCCAAGCGACAATATGACAAGCTGATATATCGTCAACGGCCCCTCTCCCCCCTTCGGCGCTCCGCAGCGCAGCATAATGCGGCGTCAGGCAGTCCATCGGTCGGACAACGCTCTCGGCGCAATTTCCATGCGGCTCATATTATACCAGTCAATCGAGGTGAATTCAAGCGGGAGGCGGGGGCGCTGTGGGCTGCCCCGACGGAGCCCGCAGTGCCGATTGCGCCGCAGCGATGGGCGCAGCGGCAGAAAAGCCCCGGCCCCGGACGGCACTTGCCGTCCGGGGCCGGGGCTCGAAGGATACAGGAGCTTACTCCGGAATCTTGATGGTGATGTTGCTGAACTGTGCGTTGCAGCTGTTGGCGAACACGCCGATGTGAGCGCCATTGATGGAGTGGGAGATGCGGGAGCTGAGGGCCTTCACGCCGTCCACGTACATGATGACGATCTCGTTCTCGCACACCAGCTTCACGTGGTGGGTCTCGCCCTGCTTGAAGATGAAGCGGGCGATGCCGGTGGGCTCGTAGTAGTTGATCTCGTCCACCTCGTAGCCCTCGTAGTGGAGCATATCCCGGGTGGAATCCAGGCACAGGGCGGTGTAGGTGGGGTCGCTCTCGCTGCCGCCGAAGGCGAAGCCGGCGCAGCCGATGAGGTCCACGTTCACGTCACACTCCAACGTCATCCGAGCGGGGCGGGTGCCGAAGTCCGCCAGAGCGTAGTCGTTATCGTCGGCGGACAGGGCGATGTCGCTGCCATTGACGGTGACGCCGCCCTGGATGGCCACGGGCTTCAGGGCCTTTTCCACGGTGAAATACTCATCCAGTGAATCGGGAGCCCACACGCCCAGGGTGCCATCCTCATGCTGGACAATCTGGTGGTTCAGCACGTTGCCGGCCCACTGGTACACGCCGGAGTCGCCGCTGAGGCCCGCCCGGCCCAGCCAGCCGCACAGCAGAGTCTTGCCGTCCATCTGGGCGGTCTTGGCCGCGTAGAAGATGAAGCTGCTGCCCTCAAAGGATCCGGCGCCGTCGAACAGGTTGTCCTCGGGAGCGAAGAAGGGGCCGTACATAGAGTCGCTCATGGCGTAATAGGTGACGCAGTCCCAGCTATAGGTGATGTAATACTTGTCGCCGATGCGGAACAGGTCGGGGCACTCCAGCATGTATTGCAGCCGGGGGGCGTACAGGATGCCCTGATAGTCCCAGGTAATCAAATCCTGGGAGGTGTACCGGGCGATGACGCCGCCCAGGGTGTTCTCCCGTCCGGCAATCAGCAGCCAGTAGCACTGCTCCTCCTCCACCCAGAACACCTCGGGATCCCGGAAGTCGTCCTTGGAGTAGTTGTCGGGGCTGAAGAAGGTGTACTCGGGGTGCTTATCCCAGCTCTTGCGGTCGGCGGAGGTGGCGTGCATGACGCACTCCTTGCCCTTGCCGCCGTTGCCGTTGTCGTTATGGCCGGTGTAGAACAGGTGGTAGAGACCATCCTTGTCCTTCACCACAGAGCCGGTGCCCAGGGCGGGGTCGGGGTCCGCCATGGTGCCGTAGCTCAATGCCAGGCCGTGATCCTCATAGGAATAGAGGTTCTTGGTGGAGAACATGTAGAATGGGTGATAGCCCTGGCCGTTGTGGTCGGTGTCGTACAGGTAGTACAGCTCCAACGTGCCGTCGTCGGTGACGAAGGGCATGGTGTCGCCCACATAGCCCCCCTCGGGAATGGGGAAAATCTGGTAGTCCACCGGTTCATAGGGCTCATCCTTCACCTTGCCGCCGGTAGTCTTGGCGCCGGTGCTGCCGCCGCAGGCGGTGAGCAGCAGGGCCAGCAGCAGCATCAGAGAAAGCATACGCATTGTCTTTTTCATCATAAACACGCCTTTCTTATCTGCAAATTTCGCCGGGTCAGAACGTATAGGTGACGTTGGACACGGTGCTGGAGGCGCCGGCCTTCTCCACCTTTATGTTGCGCACGGTGAAGCTGCCGCCTGTCCAGGCGTTGCCCAGGGAGAATTGGAGCACCAGGTCGATGTCCTTGTCGGGAGTGGTGACATAGGTGATGGTGTCGCCATCCGCCATGGCGCTGAGGCCGAAGATGCCGCCCAGGCCCTTCTCCTCGCCGCCGTGGTTCAGGCAGACCTCATAGGGCATGCCCTCGCTGCCGGAGGTGGTGAGGGTGATGCGGTACTTCTGCCCGGCCTGCAGCTTGGCGCCGGTCTCCACAAACAGCTTGGTCTTCCAGGCCTCCTTGCCCTGGGCGGGCACGGTGGTCATGCGCACGGTGGCGGAAGTAGCGGTGGTGGACAGCGTACCGGCATAGTCCTCATGGGTCCACAGCTCGCTGGTGCTGCGGGTGATCTGGTTGGGCGCGTAGCCAAACTTCACTTCTTCCATGGTGACGTTGCTGATCTTATAGATGTTGCCGGCCTTGCCGTCAGTCTTGCCCAGGCGGATCTGAATCACCAGCTCGCCCAGGCCGGAATTACCGTTGACAATGTAGGACACGGTCTTCTTCTGACCGGCCACCAGGCGCTGGTCAAACAGCTGGCCGAAACCGGCCTCCCTGTTGCCGTCGTAGAACACCTCGAAGAGCTGCTGGTTCTGGGTGGCCTCAATGTCGAACTTCACCCGGTAGCCCACGCCGGACTTGGGGAACACGCCGGTGCGGACGTTGAGCTTCACGTTCCAGGGGTTGCGCCCATCGGGGGCCTGGGAGATGGCGTAGAGAACGGAGTCCGCGCTCTTCTCCAGGTGGGTGACGTAGCCCTCATCGGCGTTGAAGCTGAAGGAACCCACGCTGTCGTACTTCAGGTCGGCGGTCAGGTTGTCGCCCCGGGTTCCGTCCACTTCTCCACCGTCACGTCAGACACGGTGACGGTGTTGGCGGGGCTGTTGCCCACCTGGACGCGCAGCACCAGTTCCTTGTACTCGCTGCGTTCGGGAACGGTAATCTCCTTGGTATAGGTGGCCTCGCCGTTCTCGGCAATATCAAAGCCCTCCAATTCCGTGCTGTAGCCCTGGCCGCCGGGGTTGAAGTTGTCGTCTTCGTCGTAGCCGTTGCTCAACAGTACTTCGGCGTGGATGGCCTTCTCGGAGGCGATCTTGGCGCTGATGCGGTACTTCTCCCCCGCTTCCAGCGTCACGCCGGTGCCTGCGTGGAGACGCACGCTCCAAATGCCGCCGATGCCTTGGCTGCACCGTTGGTCACTTCGCTGTTGGCTTGGGATCCATCCCAGAAGATGCTCTGGGTGCCCAGGGTCACGGTCTGGGCTACGTACTCCGCCGCCTGGGCCTGACCCAGCATGGCGGGGGCGCTGACCGTTGTCAGCAGCACAGGCTGCTTGGACACCTTCTGCACCTGCACGTCGCTGATGGTGACCTTGTTGTGCAGCGGGCTCTTGCCCATCTGCAATTTCAGCACCAGCTCCTCGCAGCCGTCAGCGGGGGCGGTGAAATCGGTGGTGACGGTCTTGGTCTCGCCCTCGCCCAGGAAAGCGTCCCGCAGTCCGGCGTACTCCCTGGCGTCGCTGCCGTTGGTATAAATCAGCTCATAGTTAAGCGCTTCGTCGGTTTGCACCGTGGCGGACACCCGGTATTTGGCGCCGGCCTCCGGGATGACGCCGGTCTTGACGTAGACGCGGCCCGTCCACACCTCGTTCTCGTCGGTCTTTTTTTCGATCATGGCGGCGGTGGCACTGCCCTCCGTCTCCACCAAGGACATGGCAAAGCCGTCGTTGGTGCCGGTATACACGCTGTCGGTGCCGTCAAAGGAGAACTTCTCCAGAGGAATGGCGGTATAGTTGGTGGGCACCATCACATACTCCGTGCCCAGATCCACGCTGCCGTTCATGGCGAAGTAGGCGGGCAGCATATTGGTGTAATGCTCATACACCTTCTCCACCCGGATGTTGTCCACCGTCACCTGGCTGCCGTCGGGAGACTTGCCGAAGGCGAACTGCAAAACCACCTCGCCGCCCTCGGAGCCTGCCGCTCGCAGGTCGATGAGCTGCTGGAAGGTGCGCTTGGACATATCGCCCATGCGCTGGCCGTAGAAGGCGCCGTAGCCCTTCTCGTTATCGCCGTTGTTGAAGCAGACCTCCATGTCCATCTCATGGGTGGCGGCCACGTCCGCGCTGACCCGGTACAGGGCGCCCGGCTCCAGAATGGCGGCGGTCTTCACGTACAGGCGGGACATCCACACCTCGGCACTGAAAGGAATCTCCTCCACCTTCATGGTGACGCCGTCCAGATGGCGGTCCAGCTTATAGAAATAGCCCGGGTCGTGCTGCACGTACACCGCGCCCTCGGAGCTCCAGGCGATGGGCACGGTCATGACGCTCTCATAGTCGGCCTCGGTCTCCAGCTCCTCCACCTCGATGGAGGTGAAGTCGATGGTAAAGGGCTTCAACGCGCCCAGCTGCAGATCCAGATAGGTGTAGCCGTTGCTGGCGCTGACCTGGCCGGTGACGCTGTTCTCACCCTTACGGATGGCGAACTCGTTGAAGTCACCGAACTTCACCGTGCCCGCCACGTCGGACTTGAAGTGGTAGGTCACCCGGTAATCCCGGCCGGGCACGGTCATGTAGTTGCTCTCCAGCTTCACATGCCAGGCCTCGCCGTCGGTCTTGGTGGCGGTAAAGCGATACACGCCGTCCACCGCCTCGCCCTTACCGGCTACGTTACTGCCCTCAAACTTGGCCCGGAACACGTTGGCAGGCTGGTCAGAGAAGACCAGCGGCTGGGCGGGCTCCTCCTGCTCCGGCTCCACCACCACAGGGGTGGTGTCCTCCGGCTCGTCCACCACAGTGGGGGTCTGGGCGCTCTGGCCGCACGCGGTCAGCAGCATGGCCAGCAGCAGGAAAAGTGCAATAATCCCTCTCGTGCGTTTCATGTTGCGTTCCTCCTTGCAAAAATGGTGGTTCCTGCGGAAATCCGCAGGCGGAAAAGGGCGATTTCCGATCCCTTTTCCCGGAATTGTGCAAAATGGCAACATATTTCACAAATAGTATACGGCGGGCGAGTGCATAGTGTCAACAAAAATTGTGCAAATGCAAATAAGTTTGTGATAAATGCACGGTCAGAATTGTGCGATATAGGCAGATTACACAAGACCGGGCGGGCGGATTGCCCGCCAAATTCCGCGGAGGGTCGTATTTCGTCAGGAGCGGCGATTCCGAAAGCCCTGCCGCGCCTGCCTGTGACGGCGGCCTCCCCTGCCTCCTCACCGGCTGGCCGCAAAGAATTGTGGGAAATGCCGCGTTTTTTGTTTTTTTATGGTGTACAATCGGTGATTTTAGGTGTACAATCGGTGATTTTAATGGTATCATTGTGGTAATACCCCGCAAAACCGACGGGAGTCCACCTGTCTGTCATAAGGAAGGAGTGAGAGGTACCTTGAAAGACCTGAAGCACCTGTACTACTTTGAGAACCTCCTGCAGGAAGCCAACAACGAGCTGATCCGGCAGGCCCAGGAGGAGGGTAAAGTGTGCGTCGCCTACACCTGTGAGAACACGCCGGAGCCGCTGCTCAACCTGCCTGGCGCCTTTTCCGTCCGGCTGCGTGCGCCGCGCACCGGCTCGGTGGATATCGCCACCTACTACCTGACCAGCTTCCTGTGCGAATACAGCCGCGCCCTGCTGGAGCGGGCCATCGAGGGCGGTTTCAATTTCGCCGACTGCGTCATCACCCCCGACGGCTGCTCCATGATGAACCGCTGCATCGAGAACATGGAGCTGCTCAAGACCATGGGCCAGGGCAAAGAGCATTTCTTCTTCGAGTACATGGAGATCCCCATGAAGGGGGACGAAAACGGTCTCAACCTGTACGTTCTCCAGTGCCGCAACCACATCCTCAAGCCCCTGGCGGAGCACTACGGCATCGACGTCTCCGACGCCGCCATCCGCCAGGCCGTGGCCCAGCACAACCGTGTGTGCGAGCTGCTGCGCGCCATCGGCGAGTACCGCAAGGGGGACCGCCCCGCCATCACCGGCTACGAGTTCCATGTGCTAACCCTGGCCAGCTATGCCTGCCCCAAGCACCTCATCATCGACAAGCTGGAGGAGACCCTGGAGGAGCTGAAGACCCGGGAGCCTCTGGACAGCGGTGCCTTCCGGGCTCGGGTGGTGCTGGTGGGCTCCGAGGTGGATGACCTGGACTTCATCAAGCTGGTGGAGGACTCCGGCGCCTTCGTGTGCGCCGACCGCTTCTGCTACGGCTCCCTGCCCGGCAGAAACCCCATCGTGCTCAACGACGAAGAGGACGCCCTCACTCAGATTTGCCGGCAGTACCAGCAGCGGGGCCAGTGCCCCCGGTACATGGATACCCCCAAGATGAACGCCCGCCGGGAATACGTGGCCGCTCTGGCCAAGGAGTACGGCGCCGACGGCATCATCTACGACCAGATGAAGTTCTGCGATCCCTGGGCCTACGAGAAGATGCTGGGCGCCCACATCCTGCGGGAGGAATTCGGCTATCCCGTGCTGGCGGTGGACCGCCCCTACGCCATCGCCTCCTCCGGCCAGATGCGCACCCGCGTGCAGGCCTTCGTGGAGAGCATAGAGATCAAGAAGCTGCAGGGAGGTGTGCAGAATGGCTAAGGAAATCGGCGCAGATCGGCTGGGCGATTTTTACAAGGACGGCGGCAAGGTCCGCAAGCGCCGTGAGTGGCGCGGCCTGCGGGACACCATGTACGATTATTCCCGCTGGCTGGTGATCATGGGCACGCTGGCCAAGTTCGTCATGAAGCCCCGGAACGTGAAGGCCATGTTCCGCTATCGCTGGATGGCCAACTATCTGGCCGTCCCCATGATGGTGGACCGCCACACCCAGGGCCTCCGGGGCGAATACCTGCGGATGTGCCACACCGAGCAGGACCTGATCATCGACGACGTGGCAAAGCTGCTGGACAACCTGTTCCGGGGTGACCGCCGCATCGGCAACGACAGGGAGTTCTCCAAAAAAGTGGTGCTGGTGGACGAGAACGAGATGACCGCGGTGATGATGGGCTTCCCCACCCTGAAGGGTCTCAGCCGCGAGACCCCCTCCACCTATGTGTCCGTGCTGCTGAATCAGCACGCCGCGGAGCATTACATCGATCTGGCCCAGCAGTTCGGTCTGGCCGGCGACGTGTGCCCCATGCCCGAGGCGGAGCTGGGCGTGTCCATTGACGACGACGCCCCCGTGCTGGGCGCCTGCGCCATCCAGTGCAACACCACCTGCGACGGCTCTCTGCTGGGCAACGGCGTGATCTCCCGCCGCCTGGAGCAGGAGGACGGCATCCCCGTGTTCCAGCTGGCGGCCCCCCTGCGCCATCGGGAGGACGACGTGCAGGAGTACGCCGCCCAGGAGATCCGCAACGCCATCGCCTTCATCGAGAAGCACACCGGCGAGAAGTGGGACTGGAAGCATTACTTCGAGTGCGCCCGCCGGGTGAACGTGGCCACCGAGTGCCGTCAGGAGTGGCTGGAGATGAACCGCACCCCCTATCCCCAGGTGTTCGGCTCCAATCTGGCCCTCTATACCGAGACCAACTACATGGCCATCTGCGGCAAGATCCCCGAGTTCGAGAAGGCGGATCGGAAGCTGACCGAGCTGGCCCGTCAGGCCTTCGCCAAGAAGAAGATGGCCGCCAAAGAGTACCGCCACCGGGCCATCATCTGGGGCGTGCAGTCCCACTATTACATGGACTTCCTGGTGTGGCTGCTGAACTGCTGGGGCATCGTGCCGCTGACGGATATGCTGTCCATGGTGTCCACCCGGCGCATCGCGGAGGAGGACACCCCGGAGAATCGGGAGCAGGCCATCTACGACATGGCGTGGCTCACGGAGAACATGATCATGCGCAACCGCACCCACGGCGGCTACCGTGTGCTGCTGGACGAGCTGTGGGAGTTCACCCAGCAGTTCAACGCCGACATGGTCATCCTGTGGGAGCACATGAGCTGCAAGGCGCTGGACGGCATGCACGGCCTCTTTGAGGATCGGGCAAGGGAGCTGGGCATCAATCTGGTGTGGGTGTCCCACGACCTGTTCGACCCCCGCATCATCTCCCGTCAGGGCGTCCGGGATCAGATCAACAACTATATGCGCTCCGTCATGCGGGAGGAGCCTCTGGATCCGTCTCTGGAGGTGCTGCATGATGAGGAATCGTGGTAAAGGAGAAGGATTATGGCAGTGGTATTGAAAGTACTTCTCATTCTGGCTCTGGTGGTGGTGGGGCTGTTCATCCTCACGTTCACCGTGTATATCTTCAATCTGGACATGAAGCTGACCGCCCTCATCGAGCCGTGGCTGCTGAAGCACTACGACAAGATCGAGCGGGACACCCATCTGTAAGCCGCTCCTATCCATACGCACCGCAGCCGGGGAAGCTCCCCGGCTGCATCTTTTTATCCCTGTATTTGTTTCCGAAAAAAGAAAAAAGCACCCGTTTGGGTGCCTTTTTGCGCTATTCTGTCAGCGGCGGCGGAGATAGATGCAGTTCTCCATCAGGTCCACGGACTCGATGTCGGCGTCCACCACCGTGGTGACGCCCATGATGTCCTGCAGCACCAGCTTCCCCTCCCGCACCGTGACGGAGGCCACGTTCCGGGCGACAGGCTGGGGCTCCTGCCGGACGTAGACGGTGGAAAGGCACATGTTACTCCCCCTCCTTCAGCAGCGCCAGCGCCTCCGCCAGCAGGCGGTTGCTCTCTCCCAGAGCGTCCACCGCCCGGCAGATCCGCTCCCGGGCGGCGTCCAGCGCCACCTGGGCAGCGATGTCCCGCAGCTCTCCGGCGTGGTGCTCGTTGTGGTGCAGCATATAGGAAAGCAGCGCCTTCGTCTCCTCCGGCGACGCCGCCTCGTGGTGCTGATGGCTGTGGTGATGGCCCAATTCGCTCATGGTGTGTACCGCCCTTTCTTTGGTGTGGGATGGCCACGGCTCACTCGGTGGTGTGCCTCTCCTTGCCGAAGTGCAGCTCCTTCATGCCCTCCACCTCGTCGCAGATGGGCTTGAGCTGGCAGGAGCCGCAGTCGGTGGGCATCCCCTCCATGATTTTGGTGAGGGACAGGGTGATGTCCTTCACCTGTTTGGCCAGTTGTCTGGCCCCGGCATAGTCCCCGTCCGGCGCGGTGATGAAAATCATCTTCACGTTCAGCACAGAGATGTTCTCCTTGTACCGACGGATGAAATCCGCCCCGATCCGCCGGAAGCTGACGCCCTGCCGGATGGCCTCCCGGCTGAGACGCACCTGCTCCCGGCTGCTCTCGGCGCTGGTGCGGATCATGTACCCCTTGGGGAACACGTGGTATTTGACGAAATCCATATCCTGGATGGCCCGGTAGGCCTGCTCCGTGTCCGTCTCGTCGTCGCTTTCGATTTCCCCCACCCGGAGCAGGGCGATGCGAGCATAGTCACAATCCCCCTCTATCTCCCCCAGGTCGGGCCCGTACACCAGAATTTCATCCCGGTCGATGAGCCGGGGGCTGGAGGTAACGCAGGTGAAGTTCACCGCGCTGTGGCTGCCGCCGCCCAGTTCGTAGGCCGCGTCCCGCAGCATCACCAGCTCAAAGGCCCCCGTGTCCGGCCAGGCGTCCCGGGGGTCGTAGGCATAGCGCCGCGGCCGGGAGGCCCCGCCCAGCGCCATGGCCTTTTCCATGATGGCATTGTACAGCTCCACGGGTCACCCTCCCTTTCCCCTGCGTTTCGTTTCTTTTGGTCGCCCGTTTTCGGGGCGGCGATCTCAGGCCCTGGCCAGCCCCTTCTGCCGTGCGAACTCCGCCGCGCCCAGCGCCCCCATCAGCTGGGGGTCGGTTTTCAGGTCGATGACCTTCAGCTTCAGCACCCGCTCGATGGCCTGCTTGAGCCCCGCGTTCTTGGCGCAGCCGCCGGTGAGGGTGATGGAGTCGGTGGCGCCGGCCTTCTTGCACATGACGAAGCAGCGCTTGGCCACCGCCATCTGGATGCCGGCGGCGATCTCGTCCATGGGCTTGCCCTCGCCCACCAGGGTGATGACCTCGCTCTCGGCGAACACAGTGCACTGGGCCGTAATGGGAATCACGTTCCTGGCCGACAGGCTCAGGTCGGAGAACTCCGGCAGCGTCATCTCGAAGCTGCGGGCCATGGCCTCGTAAAACCGGCCCGTTCCGGCGGCGCACTTGTCGTTCATGGCAAAGTTCTTCACCGTGCCGTCGGTGTCGATGCTGATGCCTTTCACGTCCTGGCCGCCGATGTCGATGATGGCCTTCACGGTGGGGTCGGTCACGTGAACGCCCATGGCGTGGCAGGAGATCTCCGAGATATTCTCGTCCGCAAAGGGCACCTTGTTGCGCCCGTAGCCCGTGCCGATGAGGTAGGCCAGCTTCTCGGAGCTGTTGAGCCCCACCTTGTGGAGCACCTCCGTCATCGCCGCCTCCGCGCTGGCCTGGGAATTGATCTTGCTGCGGATGGTGGTATCCGCGCAGATCCTGCCCGTCTCGTCCAGTATCACCGCCTTGGTGTAGGTGGAGCCCACGTCACAACCGCCGAAATACTTCATCTTTTTTCTCCTTCTCTATTGTGTGTTATATCAGGCTGAATCGCCAAAATCCGCTCACTCCTGCAGCAGCCCTAGCTTTGTCAGCGCCTGCCGGGCTCCTGCCATGATGGGGCTGTCCTCCGGCAGGTCAAACACGCTTTTGCCGTCGATGTCGTTCCGTGCGTGGGCGCCGTCAGAGGGGATCACCGCCAGCAGCTCGGCGGCATCCATGCGGATGTGGGACAGCATCTCCGCCTCCGTCAGCCGGTTCACCACCGTGCCGCAGCGCTCATACATCACCAGCTCGTCCGCCACACGGCGGATGGTGTCGATGACCTGCGTGCCCTTGCGGCTGGGGTCGGTGACCAGCACCAGGTGGGTCACCTTTTCCATTACCCGGCGGTTGATCTGCTCGATGCCCGCCTCCCCGTCGATGACCACATAGTCAAAGTCCCGGCTCAGCAGGCTGATGACCTCCTTGAGATAGGCGTTCACCTTGCAGTAGCACCCGGCGCTCTCCGGCCGGCCGATGGCCAGGAAGGAGAAGGCCTGCCCCTCCACCATGGTGTCAAAAATCCGGTACCGGGCCTCCGACAGCAGCTCTATGGCCTCCCGGGGCGCGCCGTCCTCCACCGAGGCCACAATGCTCTTGCGGATGTCGTCCAGCGTCTCACGCACCTCCACGCCCAGAGCGGTGCTCAGGCCGATGGCGGGGTCGGCGTCAATGGCCAGGATGCGCTTTTCCGGATAGGCCTCCGTCAGCAGCCGCACGAAGGCGGAGGAGAGGCTGGTTTTCCCCACGCCGCCCTTGCCGGCCACCGCTAAAATCACGGTCTTGTGTTCCATACGCGCCCGCCCTCCTTGTCCGGCGTGGGGCAGAGCCTGCCCTCACGCTGCCGTTCATTCGGCTTCCGTTTATCCGTTTTATCATAACACGAACCGCGCGCCGATGCAATGCAGGATTGCGAAGAAGCAGGCAGTCCTCCTAAAAAAGACGATGCTCCCCGATGCCTTCTGCCGGTTCGCCTCCACCCCCCATGTCCACAATTGCCATTGACAATCTCCCGGGCATCATGTATTCTTTCCCCGAAGAGGTGATTCCATGAGCAGACAAGAAGCCCTTGAACAATATAACGCCGCCTGTAAGCGGGGCCGCAAGACCATGAAGGAATGCCAGCAGAGAGGGGTGTCCCCCTACCCTGCCGTGCTGGACCATATTCTCGCCGAGTCCGCCACCGTGGGCCGGGTGGAGCTGGGCGTGGTGAACGTGCCCGCCGAGCTGATTGTAGGCACCAAGACCGAGGGCCGCCAGGCCGCCTTTGCCGCCGACTTTATGCCCCTCATGGAGGTGGACACCGAGTTTGCCAGCAAGTGGATCGAGCTGTGCGCCGCCCACCTCAGCGACGAGGGCATCCGGGACCCCATCAAGTGCTATGAATACCTGGGCAAGCTGTACGTCCAGGAGGGCAACAAGCGCACCAGCGTCTTAAAGAGCTACGACGCCCCCACCATCCCCGCCTACGTCATCCGGCTGATTCCCGCCTGGTCGGAGGATGGGGAGATTCAGGCGTATTACGACTTTATGCGCGCCTGGCAGCTCACCGGGCTGTACCAGGTGTATTTCCGCAAGGCGGGCAGCTTTGCCAAGCTCCAGGCCGCCCTGGGCTTCGAGCCGGACCACGTGTGGTCGGTGGACGAGCGGCGCCGCTTCCTGTCCTCCTACGCCATCTTCCAGTCGGCCTACCGGAAGCTGGGCGGCGAGACGCTGCACATGACGGTGGCCGACGCCATGCTGACCTGGCTGAAGGTCTATCCCTTCGAGATGTTGAAATCCGCCACCGCCGCCGAGCTGTTGAAGTCCCTGAAAGCGGTGTGGCCCGACGTGGAGATGACCGACAGCGCCGCCCCCATCGCCCTGAGCACCGAGGCCTCCGACAAGGAGCCCAGCGTGCTGACCCGGATTGTGAAGTCCGTGTTCCCCGACCATCTGGACGTGGCCTTCATCACCTCCCAGCTCCCGGAGGAGAGCGACTGGGCCCGGGCCCACGACGTGGGGCGGAAGTATCTGGAGGCGGTGATGGGCGACAAGATTACCGCCCGCACCTACCACGGCGGCGCCACCGAGGAGGGCACCGAGGCCGCCATGGAGAAGGCCGCCGCAGAGGGCGCCCAGGTGATTTTTGCCACCACCCCCTCCATGATCGGCGCCTGCCGCAAGACCGCCGCCAAGCATCCCGACATCCGCATTCTCAACTGCTCCGCCTCCATGCCCTATGCCGGCGTCCGCACCTATTACAGCCGCATCTATGAGGGCAAGTTCATCAGCGGCGCCATTGCCGGCGCCATGTGCAAGAGCGGGAAAATCGGCTATGTGGCCAGCAGCCCCACCTTCGGCGTGCCGGCCAGCATCAACGCCTTTGCCCTGGGCGCCCAGATGACCAATCCCCAGGCCCGCATCCGCCTGCGCTGGTCCTGCGTGGACGAGGATCCCATGGCAGAGCTGGCAAAAGAGGGCTGCGAGATCATCTCCAATCGGGACATCCCCACCCCCGACCGTATGCGGGAGCCCTGGGGATTGTGCCAGGTGTGGGACGGGCAGTATTACTCCGTGGCCTCCCCCTATTGGCACTGGGGCAACGTGTACGTCCGCCTGGTGCGTGATATTCTGGACGGCTCCTGGGACGCCGCCTCCGCCTCCCGCCGGGCGGTGAACTACTGGTGGGGCATCCGCAGCGGCGCCGTGGGCATCCTGCTGCGGGACGACGTGCCCCAGGGCGTCCGCCAGCTTACGGAGCTGCTGCGCCGCACCATCTCCGACGGCATCATGCTGCCCTTTGAGCGGCCCATCCGCTCCCAGGACGGCACCGTCCGCAGCGACGGCAGCCACTGGTTTGCCCCCGAGGAGATTCTGGCCATGGATTGGCTGTGCGACACGGTGGACGGCGCCATCCCCGCCTATGAGGAGCTGCTGCCCATGGCCCGGCCGCTGGTGCGGCTCCAGGGCATCTACCGGGACGCCATCGCCCCGGATAAGGAGGGGCCCATTCTATGAAAATACTGCTGATCTCCGACGTGGAAAGCCCCTATTTATGGGACTATTTTCAGCGGGGCAGACTGGACGACATCGACCTGATTCTCTCCTGCGGCGACTTGAAACCCCAGTATCTCAGCTTCCTGGTGACCATGGGCCACGCCCCCGTGCTGTACGTCCACGGCAATCACGACACCATCTACGCCACCCGTCCCCCCGAGGGCTGCGACTGTATCGAGGACAAGGTGGTCACCTTTAAGGGCCTGCGGATCATGGGCCTGGGCGGCAGCATCCTGTACAGCGGCGGCGAGCACCAGTTCTCTGAGCGGCAGATGCGCCGGCGGATACGCAAGCTGCGGTTCCGCCTGTGGCGCACCAAGGGCGTGGACATCGTGCTGACCCACTCCCCCGCCCGGGGCTACGGCGACGCCGAGGACTACGCCCACCGGGGCTTCCAGTGCTTCGTGGACCTGATGGACCGCTACCGCCCCCAATACTTCATCCACGGCCACGTACACGCCACCTACTCCACCAACATGGAGCGGGTCCACCACTACGGCGACACCACCATCATCAACGCCTACGAGCGCTATGTGCTGGAGATTTAAGCAAAAAACAGAACACCGACCCCATTCCAATAGGTGGATGGGGTCGGTTTTATTATGAAAGCTATCAAAGGAATTCCGCGCGCAGCAGTGTGGGATAATCCGTTTTCCCGTGGACGATATGATACACAAAAACAGTATCTCCTATCAGCCGGTAAAAAATGAGATACTGGCCCGAAATGGCGTAACGGAACCCCATTCTCCGCAACTCTGCCTCGCGGATGGTCAGGGCGGACAGCGGAAAGAGGGTCAGACGGTGCATGGCGTCAAAAAGGCCGTCCGTTACCTTGCGGGCGGAAGCCGAACCGGACAACGCCTTGTGCAGCAGGGCAATTTCCTCCAGCTCATGCTGCGCCGGCGGGAGTATCCGCAGTTGATAGTTCCGCTCTTTCTCAGTCATACAGCGCCTCCAGCCGCCGCCTGGACTCCTCCAGAGAGATGCCCTCAACCCCGCTCAGCCGCATCTGCTCCGCCGTCTCCAGCCTGGCCTTCAGCCGTAAAAGCTCCTCCCGGCGTTCAAAGGCTTCATAGCTCATCACCACCAGGTCGCTCTCCCCGTTTTTTGTCAGCACCACAGGCGTATCTGTTTCATGGGCAAGCGCGGATATTCCCGCATAGTCGTTTCGTATTGCCGTAGAAGGTTTGATAATCACATTAGCGCCCCCTTTCTATTATTCTATTAGAATTATAGCAGAATAATACAAGCTTCGCAAGAGAAAAGGGAACAAAGACGAGAGAAGAGGACAAAAAGAAAAAGCCGCTTACGCGACTTTTTCTTTTTGGAGGTGACACCCAGATTTGAACTGGGGAATGAGGGTTTTGCAGACCCTTGCCTTACCACTTGGCTATGTCACCATTGTTGCCGCCTTGTGCAACGGACAGGAGGTATTATAATACACCCCGCCGTCCATTGTCAAGGGGCAAAGCAAATTTTCCCTCACTCTTTGGTGTGGACGTTGATATACTCCGCCCGCAGCTTGGAGTAGAGGATGGTTTGGCTGCTGTACAGCCCGCAGTAGCCGGACACCACGTAGCTGATGGCGCAGGCCATGGCGAAATACAGCATCCCCTGGGCGCCGAACAGCTCCATGGCCAGCAGGATAGATGCCAGCGGGCAGTTCACCGCCCCGCAGAACACCGCCACCAGTCCGATGGCGGCCCCCACCCCGGCGCTCAGCCCCAGCCAGGGCGCGGCAAGGCAGCCAAACGTAGCCCCCACGAAGAAGGAGGGCACCACCTCGCCGCCCTTGAAGCCGCAGCCGATGGTGATGGCGGTAAACAGCAGCTTCAAGAGCCACGCCCCGTGGCTCGCCTCCCCCGCCATGGCCCGCTCGATGGCCTCCATACCGGCGCCGTTGTAGTCGGTGCCCAGCAGCAGCGTCAGGCCGATGAGCACCCCTCCGCCCACCGCCGAGCGGAGGTATGTATTTTTCAGATAGCGCGCCGCCAGGTGCTCGATGCGGTGGAGGCCCTGGCAGAACAGGATGCTGACGCCGCCGCACAGCAGCGCCAGCGCTACCACCCGCACCATGGTCATCACGTCCGCCTCCGGCATCACCACGGCGAACCGGGTGGGGGCCACGCCCATAAACGTGCTGACCAGATACCCCACCAGCGACGCGGTGAGGCAGGGAATCAGCCCGGCGTAGTACAGCACCCCCACGGAGATGAC
The DNA here is from genome assembly GCA_902765025.1 of Oscillospiraceae bacterium. Taxonomy (GTDB): domain Bacteria; phylum Bacillota; class Clostridia; order Oscillospirales; family Oscillospiraceae; genus Vescimonas. Next base: position 15,877 of record CACWYC010000024.1, on the reverse strand, counting down.
CTCCAGGGCGAACACGGTGGCCGTCAGCGGCGTGCCGAACAGGGCGGAGAACACCCCCGCCATGCCGCACAACGTGGCCAGGGGCAAGTCCTTCTCCCCCAAATGCAGCAGCCGCCCCGCCTCGTAGCCGATGCCGCCGCCGATTTGCAGCGCTGCGCCCTCCCGGCCCGCGGAGCCGCCGCAAAGGTGGGTCAGCACCGTGCTGATGAAGATTACCGGCACCAGGGCCACCGGCACGTTCTTGCCGAAATGCACCGACTCGATGATGGCGTTGGTGCCCGCCCCTTCCAGGTGGCAGGCCCGGTACAGCGCCACGATGGCCAGGCCGCACAGGGGCAGGAAATAGAGAATCCAGGGGTTTTCCAGCCGCAGCGCCGTGGCGTAGTGTACGCCCAGGTGGAACAGTGAGCCCACCACGCCGCCTACCGCGCCCACCAGTCCGCCTACCGCAAACCATTTCACCAGCGCCGCGGCGTATTTGCCCATATGCTGCCACCGTGTCTCCCTCTGCTCCACAGTCTTCCGCCCCCTTTTTTCAGTCGTTCCGTTATACCATGCGTCCGCGCCGCGTGTCAACAGCCCGTTATTCATTAAAAATTTTTAGGTTTCCACAATTTTTGTTTGCAATCCTCTTGATTATCCCACCGGAAAGGCTTATACTATATTTAACCATGTAAGAGTAAACCCACCCACTACGATGCAGGAGGACAGATACATGAAGTACGATCGCACTTTTAACTTCTCCGCCGGCCCCGCCATGATGCCGGAGAGCGTGCTGGAGGAGATCCGTGACGAGATGATGAACTACCGCGGCAGCGGCATGTGCGTCATGGAGATGAGCCATCGCTCCAAGGTGTTCCAGCAGATCATCGACGAGGCCGAGGCGGATCTCCGGGCGCTGATGGGCATTCCCGACAACTACAAGGTGCTGTTCATCCAGGGCGGCGGCACGCTGCAATTCGCCATGGTGCCCATGAATCTGATGAAGCACGGCAAGGCCTGCTATATCGAGACCGGCACCTGGTCCAAGAAGGCCATTGCCGAGGCCAAGAAGTACGGCGAGGTGCAGATTGTGGCCTCCTCCGCCGACAAGAACTTCTCCTATATCCCCGACTGCTCCGATCTGCCCATTCCCGACGACTGCGACTACGTCTACATCTGCGAGAATGAGACCATCAACGGCACCACCTGGAACAAGCTGCCCAACACCAAGGGCCACATCCTGGTGTCCGACCAGAGCTCCATGTTCCTCTCCCGCCCCTGCAACGTGGCGGACTACGGCCTCATCTGGGCCGGCGTGCAGAAGAACGTGGGCCCCGCCGGTATGGCCGTGGTCATCATCCGGGAGGATCTGATCCGGGACGATCTGGACCCCAAGACCCCCATCTATATGATGTACAAGACCCACGCCGACAACGGCTCCATGTACAACACCCCCAACTGCTGGGCCATCTACTGCTGCGGCAAGGTGTTCAAGTACCTGCGCAACCTGGGCGGCCTGGAGGAGATGGAGCGCCGCAACAAGGCCAAGGCCCAGGTCATCTACGACTTCCTGGACAAGTCCGCCCTGTTCCGGGGCGCGGTGGTGCCCCAGGACCGCAGCCTCATGAACATTCCCTTCGTCACCGGCGACAAGGATATGGACGCCGCCGTGGTGGCCGCCTCCAAGGAGGCCGGCTTCGACAACCTGAAGGGCCACAAGAGCGTGGGCGGTCTGCGGGCCAGCGTGTATAACGCCATGCCCATCGAGGGCGCCCAGGCGCTGGTGGCATTCCTGGAAAAGTTTGAGCGGGAGCACAAATAATCGTATTTGAGGAAAGGGGTTATCACTATGCGTATTCTGGTTACCGACGGCATGGATAAGACCGCCCTGGCGCAGCTTCGTGAGCTGGGCCACGAGGTGGTGGAGCAGTTCTATGAGCCCGACCAGCTGGGCGCTGCCCTGCGGGACTTCGACGTGGTGGTGGTGCGCAGCAAGACCAAGGTCCGCGCCAACCACATCGACGAGGCCAAGGGCGGACGGCTTAAAATGATTATCCGCGGCGGCGTGGGCGTGGACAACATCGACGTAAAGTACGCCGAGAGCTGCGGCATCGCCGTGAAGAACACCCCCCGTGCCTCCTCCCAGTCGGTGGCGGAGCTGGCCATGGGCCACATGTTCGCCTGCGCCCGGTATCTGTCCATCGCGGGCCATACCATGCGTGAGGACAAGTGGGAGAAAAAGGCCTACGGCAAGGGCATTGAGCTCCAGGGCAAGACGCTGGGCATCGTGGGCTTCGGCCGCATCGGTCAGCACCTGGGCGTGATGGCCAAGGCCATCGGCATGAAGGTCATCGCCTTCGACATCTTCCACATCCCCGGCATCGAGGAGCAGCTGGGCATCCCCTACGTGGAGATGGACGAGCTGCTGTCCCAGGCCGACTTCGTGTCCGTCCACGCCCCGGCGGTGGACGGCGGCGCCCTCATCAGCGCCGAGAACATCGCCAAGATGAAGGACGGCGTGTGCATCATCAACACCTCCCGCGGCACCAACGTGGACGAGGCCGCCCTGCTGGCGGCGTTGGAGAGCGGCAAGGTGCGCGCCGCCGGCCTGGACGTGTACGCCGACGAGCCCGCCACCAACAAGGCGCTGTACTCCCACCCCATGGTGTCCTGCACGCCGCATATCGGCGCGGCAACGGTGGAGGCCCAGAAGCGCATCGGCGCCGAGATCGTAGACATCATCAAGGCCATGTAACCTATTCAACAACTAAAAGAAATCCACCCATTCGGGTGGATTTCTTTTTGCATTAATTCGGTTTTATCAGTCGCCCAGGTCAACGCCCGGCTCCGTGTCCGTGCTGGTCTCCTGCCCATTCTCCGGCGGAATCATATCTCCGCCGATGAAGTTGCCGAACTCATCCCACCAGGTGGAGGGATCCTCCGGGTCGGGCACCACGATCATAGGCTTGGTGTGCATCACATAGTCGTCGTCATCCGCCACAATCTCCGGGAAGTCGGCAAACTGCTCGTCGTCCCGGACATAGTTCAGAATGGCGGAGCCGTCGTGGTAGGTGCAGTATTCCAAGGGCTGGTTGTCGCTGGCGCAGATTTCCGTCACCACCCGGCTGCCTCTGGGGTCAGCCTCGCAGGCGGTGGTGGCCAGCATGCCGCTGTCGGCGCACACAGTGACGGTGGTCAGGCCGGAGGAGGTGAAGAAGTCCTTATCCGGCAGCTCCGCGTGGATCTGGGACATCACCTTCTGCCACAGCACGGCCGCCGGGTTGACGCCGCCGGAGCTCACCACGGAGTTGGACTTGTAGCCCACCCACACAGCGGCGCTGTAATAGGGGGAGTAGCCCACAAAATAGCGGTCCTTCAGGTTGTTGGTGGTACCGGTCTTACCGGCGATGTGCATGCCGCTGAACCGGGCGCTGTAGCCGGTGCCGCCGGAGATGACCTGCTGCAGCATGCTGTTCATGATGGCGGCGGTGGTGGGCTTCATGGCCACGTTGGAGCGGGCCTCATTCTCCAGCACCACCCGGCCGTTGGCGTCCTCCACCCGCACGAAGGTGCGGGGGGCGGTATAGATGCCCTCGTTGACGAAAGCGCCGTAAGCCGCCGCCATCTCCTTGGTGGTGACGCCGTACTGGAAGCCGCCCAGGGCCATATTGCCCACCTGCTGGCTGTCCTCCGCCGTCAGGGTGGTGAAGCCCAGCTTGTTGGTCATAAAGTCGTAGGCGTTCCATACGCCGTACTTCATGCACAGGCGCACCGCGCAGGTGTTCAGGGAGCTGACCAGCGCCGTGCGGACAGGGGTGAGTCCGCGGAAGTGGCCGCTGTCGTTCTTAGGATAGGGCTTGCTGCCGTTCAGCAGCAGTACGGGGTAGTCATCCAGGGTGCTGGCGGCGGTGATGGTGCCGTTATCCAGCGCCGGGGCGTAGGTGCTGATGGGCTTCACGGCGGAGCCGCAGGGCCGTTCGCTGGTGGCCCAGTTCCAGCCCCGGTCGGCAGTCTTGGGGCCGATGCCGCCCACCAGGGCCACCACGTAGCCCGTGTAGGGGTCCACCACCGTGATGGCGCCCTGGAGCTGCTCGCCGTCGGAGCGGGTATAAGGGGCGTTGGACACGTCCTCAAACACCTTCTCCGCGATCTTCTGGTACTCCATGATCTGGGTGGTGTAGATCTTATAGCCTTTGCCGTACACCATGTTGATGGCCTGCTCGTAGGCGGAGGTGACGTGCTCGATGCCGTCCTTGTCGGTGTAGCGGCTCTCCGTCAGCCCCAGCTCACGCACCAGGGCCCGGGCCACGTCGCCGATGAGGGCGTCGGTGAAATAGGAGTTCCACGCGGTGGACACCGGCTGCTCCTTCTCCGTCTCCTCCTTGATCTCCTCCAGATGCTCGTTGACGTAGTTGCCCAGGTTGGTGAAGCCGTTGGTGAACACGATCTCCTCGTCCACGGCCTTGTCGTACTCCGCCTGGGAGATCATGCCGTATTCCAGCATCCGCTCCAGCACGTCAAGCTGGCGGCCCCGGTTCTGCCTGCGGCTCCAGTCGCTCTCCAGGGGGCCGTAGCGGGAGGGGTTGTTGGTAATGGATATGAGGCTGGCGCACTCGGCCAGGTCCAGCTCCCGGACGTACTTGCCGAAATACCGCAGCGACGCCGCCTCCACGCCGTAGCAGGAGCGGCCCAGGTAGATCTCGTTGAGGTACGCCTCTAAAATCTCGTCCTTGTCGTACCGGGTCTCCATCTCCAGGGCCCGGTAGATCTCCGTCACCTTGCGCTTGACGGTGGTCTCGCTGTCCTGGGTCAGGTTCTTAATGAGCTGCTGGGTGATGGTGGAGCCGCCCTGGAGGCTGTTGCCCGGGCCAAGGGTGAACACGATGGCACGGATGGTGCCCTTCCAGTCCACGCCCTTGTGGTCGTAGAACCGGTGGTCCTCAATGGCCACGGCGGCGTCACGCAGGTATTTGGGGATCTCGTCATAGCTGACCCAGATGCGGTCCTCGCCCTCCATGAACAGGGTCTGGTACATGACCCAGTCGCCGCTGGTCTGGTCCTGATAATACAGCTCCGTGGACACGCTGTTTTCAAACTCGTCGATGTAGACCTCCACGTTGCCCTTCAGCGACGTGTTGACCCACCGCATGAAAATCCACGAGAAGATGGCCACCGTCAGCACGCCCACCAGCGCCAGCGTGCCGATGACGCCCAGCGCCGTAACGCCCTTTCTTTTCTTTCTGGGCCTGCGGGGCGCAGCCTGCTCCTGGCGGGGCGCGGTCTGCTCCTGCCGGGGGGCAACGTGCTCCCGACGGGAAGCGGTGGCCTCCTGGCGGGGGACGCTCTGGGCGCTGCGGGGCGCGGAGGCCGCCTCACGGCGAGGCCGGTTGATGGCGTCCACCTGCTGATGCACCGGCGGGTGCAGCTCGGTGGCCCGGCGGGGGTTGGACTCTATTCTTCTGGCGCTCTGCTTGTTCTCGCCGTCTCCGTAGACGTGACGTCCTTCACTCATCGACAGGGCACCTTCCTTTCCTTGGAAATTGCAAAAAGCGGCTGTGCCGCGGATATCGCCGTGGTTATGACCATACGTATCCATTATTTTCACTATTGTACCACACCTGTCAAATCATGAAAACACCGGATTTGTAATTTTTTCTTCCATAATTATGGTATAATCCGGCCATTACGGTGATATTTTATGGAAATATGTCAAAAATAGTGAAAAAAGTCAGGGCGGCCTTGCTTTTTCTCCCGTAATGTGGCATACTCTATCCACGAAATCATAAGGAGGCGCATACAATGAGCGACGAATACGGCCCCAATTTCATCACCCTCACCGACGAGGACGGCCAGGAGATCACCCTGGAATACGTAGACGCCCTGGAGCATAACGGCCAGACCTACATGGCCTTCTTCCCCACCGTCACCGAGGACATGGACGAAGCTGCCGCCGAGGACTACGGCCTGGTGATTCTCAAGTCCGTGACGGAAAACGGCGAGGAGCTGCTCTCCACTCTGGACAGCGACGAGGAGCTCAATGAGGTCTACGACCTGTTTATGGAGCAGCTTTTGGACGACGAGGAGGAAGATTCCTGACCTTTGGGGCAAATTTCCCCTTTTCAAACCGCCGATGATTTGGTACAATAGGGGTGAGCCCGGGAGACCAGGCTCACCCCCGCGGTGTATACAGGCCTTTTTTATCCTCACATTTGGTTATACGGGATGTCGGATCAGTATGTGGTTTGCAGGCCTCCCGGCTGCCTTTCGCGGCTGGAAGTTGGAAGCAGTAAAGCAAGCTGGAGACAACCCACCTGCAGAGATGGTGCAGGTTATAACTGGGTCTGTATGCATCGCTTTTTTGTGCCTTTCCCCCTTGCCAAAACGGCGGTTATCTTGTATAATAGCGGGGTATGCCAAAAATAACGGGCGTTTCCGCCCATTTTTTGAGAGGAATGAATACAAATGAGTGCATCCAGAGAAAAGAAGGCCCGCCAGGAGATTCTCTCCCAGGAGGGTTACGTTGACCCCAAGGCGGAGCGCCTGGCCAAGGAGGCCGCCGAGAACCGCCGCAGCAAGGTGCTGTACAGCTGCATCGCCGTGGTGTTCGTCATCGTGGCCGCCCTGCTGATCGTGATGAAGACCGGCATCCTCACCCGCAGCGCCACCGCCGTCACCGTGGACGGCGTGAAGTACACCCCCGGTCAGGTGGATTACTACTATTATAATGCCCTCAACAACATCCGCAACAGCAGCTATTACAGCTACATGGGCATTGACGACTCCACCCCCATCGCCTCTCAGAGCCTCAGCGAAATGGCCAAGATGCTGCTGGGCGTGGACAGCGAGGAGGAGCTGACCTGGCACGACTACCTGCTCTCCACCGCCAAGGACAATCTCTCCACCAACGTTACCCTGGCCAAAGCCGCCAAAGCCGAGGGCATGACCCTCAGCGACGAGAACAAGCAGGAGCTGGAGGACACCATGGCCTCCCTGAAGGAGTACGCCGCCTCCAACGGCTATTCCAGCAGCGCCTATCTGAAGCTGGTGTTCGGCGAGAACATGACCATGCGCATCTTTAAGGATTCCGTCACCACCACCATGCTGGCCCAGCAGTACCAGCAGCAGTACGTGGACAGCCTGACCTTCACCGACGAGGAGCTGGAGAGCGCCTACGCCGAGGAGCGTCTGGAGTTTGACGTGGCCGACTACGAGACGCTGTACTTCAACGGCACCGCCCCCTCCACCACCGACGCAGACGGCAACACCGTTGCCGCCACCGAGGAGGCCCAGGCCGCTGCCGCCGAGGCCGCCAAGACCGCCTATGACGAGGCTCTGGCCCGCCTGGAATCCGGCGAGGTGCTGGAGCACATTGCCCCCGACTATGAGGACATCGCCAACTACAACCACGTGGAGGGCGGCGCCTACACCGGCACCGACGTGACCAAGTGGGTGTTTGAGGAGAGCCACGAGGATGGCGACTACACCGGCATTGAGAGCGGCGCCAGCTGGTATCTGGTGGTGTTCCACAGCTGCGGCCGTCCCGACTATAACACCGTCAACGTCCGCCACATCCTGACCCTTACCGGCGACGATGCCGACGCCGCCAAGGCCACCGCCGAGGCCAACCTGGCCGAGTGGAAGGCCGGCGAGGCCACTGCCGAGAGCTTTGCCACCATGGCCGAGGAGCGCAGCGAGGACACCGGCTCTGCCGCCAACGGCGGCCTGATCTCCGGCGTGGCCCAGGATAACACCTATGTCCAGTCCTTCCAGGATTGGTGCTTTGAAGACGGCCGCGCCGTGGGCGACACCGGCATCGTGGAGAGCAGCTACGGCTACCACGTCATGTACCTGGACAGCTTCGGCGAGCCCTACTGGAAGCAGGCTGTCACCGAGGACCTGCAGAACCACCGCTACAGCGAGTGGATTGAGCAGCTCACCGCCGACGTGGTGGTGGAGGACGGCAGCGGCATCAAGTACGTGGGTGCGTAAGCGACATATCTGACACTGTAAAAGGGCCGGCGTTTGCCGGCCCTTTCTGTAAAGTTAAAGGAGGTACTCCCCATGCAGGAGGAATTGATGCGCACTGCCATGCTGCTGGGCGACGACGCCATGGAAGTCTTACGCCGCAGCCATGTGGCGGTGTTCGGTCTGGGTGGCGTGGGCAGCTACGCCGTGGAGGCCCTGTGCCGCGCCGGTATCGGCCATCTGACCCTGGTGGACCAGGACACTTTGAGCCTCAGCAACATTAACCGTCAGCTCTACGCCCTCCATTCCACCGTGGGAATGGCAAAGGCGGAGGCCGCCGCCGCCCGCTGCCGGGACATCCGCCCCGACGTGGCCGTCCGCCCCCTGGTGGCCACCTATGACGCCGCCCACCGGGAGGACTTCTTCACCGAGGAATACGACTATATCGTGGACGCCATCGACCTGGTGAGCTGCAAGCTGGATTTGATTGACCAGGCCCGGCTGCGCCGCATCCCCATCCTCTCCGCTCTGGGCACCGGCAACAAGCTGGATCCCTCCCTGCTGACCATCTCCGACATCGCCAAGACCACCGTCTGCCCCCTGGCCCGGGTGATGCGCAAGGAGCTGCGCGCCCGGGGCATCACCCACTGCAAGGTGTGCTTCAGCACCGAGCAGGCTATTGCCCCGGAGCAGCGGGAGGCCCCCCCTCCCGGCCGCCGCAGCGTGCCGGGCAGCGTGTCCTGGGTGCCCTCCAGCGCCGGGCTGCTGATGGCGGGCACCGTGGTGCAGGACCTGCTTCACGGCACCGGCGTCATCCCCCGATAAACCCCAAACAGAAATGCCGCTCCCACCGAGAGCGGCATTTTTTTGCCTGTTGCGGCAGCTATTTACAAATTTCCCCCTTTGGAGTACAATACAGAATCATCATCCGCATTGAACCGCCCGCCTTGCCGCGGGCAGGGAGAATCACACATGAAAAAACGCAACTGGAAAAAGAGAGCCGCCGCCGGAGCCGTAGCCACCGCCGCCGGCGCCGGGCTGCTGGTGGGCGCCGCCTTCGACTCCCCCGCCGACTTTTTGAATGACGCAGATACCATCGCCATCACCGCCCACGCCGACGATGACGGCGGCGACATGATGACCGGCGGCGACGAGGACGAGGAGCGCTCCCGCAAGGGCTCGCCCCTGCGCCGCTACGTTCAGGGTCTGCCCGCCTGGGTACGGCTGGGGGTGTGCCTGCCCCTGTGGTGCATCGGCACGGCGCTGCAATACCTGTTGAGCCTGCTGTACCGGGCGGCGCTGACGCCTCTTGGCAGCACCATCCTCTCCTGGGTGGTGGCGGCGGCCATGGTGCTGGGCGTGTTCGCCCTGACGGCCAAGGCCATGTTCCCGGACATCCCGCTGAAAAAGCTGCTGCGCCCCCGCCATTTCCTGTGGCTTCTGGGCGGCGTGGGGCTGCTGGCGGTGGCGGACATCGTGATGCCCTACTACTGGGAGGACTGGGCCACCCTGGGCAAGATCCTTCGCCTGGCGGGCACGGCGACCCTGGTGGGCCTGGGCGCCCTGGCCCTGCGGCGCATCGGCAAGCGGTTTGTGCCCCACCCGGCCCCGGAGGAAACGCCCGAGGAGCCGCCCCTCACCGTGGAGCAGCAGGCCATGGCCCTGGCGGACTCCGTCTGCCCCCGTCCGGTGTATAAGGTTTAATCATTTTGAAAACAAATAGATCATTTTGAAAATCCATTTATCATTTTGAAAACCAATTAAACGTTTTGAAAGCGCAGGGGCAGCTCCATGTGGTGCTGCTCCAGCAGCTTTTTATCCCGCAAAACGGTCTCTTTCGGCCCGTCGGCCACGATCTCGCCCCCGTCCAGCAGGATGACCCGCTGACAGGTGTCCCAAATCATGTCCAGGTCGTGGGCGGCAATCAGCTTTGTCTGCTCCATATTCCCGATGGCCCGGATCACCACCCGGCGATAGTAGGGGTCCAGTGCCGAGGTAGGCTCGTCCATCAGCACCGCTGCCGGATTCATAGCCAGCACGGTGGCGATGGCCGCCATCCGCTTCTCGCCGCCGGAGAGCCGGTGGTTGTGGCGGTGCTTCAGCGCCGTGATGTCCAGCGCCGACAGCACCTCATCCACCTGCCGCTCCGCCTCCTCCCGGGGCACCATGGCGTTCAGCGGCCCGAACATCATGTCCTCGTACACCGTGGGCATGAACATCTGGTTGTCGGAGTTTTGCAGCACGCAGCCCAGCGAGCGCCGCACCTGGGGCAAGTTGGTGCTCTCCACCGTCACGCCGTCCACGGTGATGCGGCCCTGGCCCTGCACCAATCCCAGCAGCAGCTTCATCAGCGTGGACTTGCCCGCGCCGTTGGCGCCGATCAGTCCCACCGCCTCCCCGTCCTGTATGCGAAACGACACATTTCGCACCGCAGGGCGGCCTTTTTCATAGGAATAGGATACATTTTCAAAGGAAATCACCGTTTTCACCTCACCAATAGTCCGCCCAGCCATCCCGTCACGTCCACCAGCCGCACCAGCGCAAACGCCCCCAGGCACAGCGCCAGATACAGCCCGTCCCACAGCCCAAAGGCCCCCACCGGGGCATAGTGGAAATGGCCGTGGTAGCCCCGCAGCACCATGCTGTCGTACAGCTCCCGGGCCCGGTCCATGCTCCGCAGCAGCAGCTGTCCCAAAAACGACCCCCACGCCGACACGTGGATGCCCTTCTGCCCCGGCGCCCGGAGATGGTAGGCCTCGGTCATCACCGCCAGCTCCTCCGTCAGCACGCCGGTGTAGCGGTAGGTCAGCAGCAGCAGCGTCACCAGCATCCCCGGCACGTGCAGCGTCCGCAGCGCGGCGCACAGGCAGTCGATGGAGGTGGTGGCCATCAGCAAAAAGGAGGCCATCAGGCACAGTACGCCCTTCATCATCAGCGTCACCATGCTCACCACGCCGCCGGACACCGCCGCGCCCCCCACATAGAGCAGGGGCGAGCGGTCAAAGAGGGGGTTGAACAGCCCCACCGCCATCACCAGCGGCAGCACGTACCGCAGCTTCCGAAAGCAGGTGGACACCGGCACCCCGCTAAGCTGGAACAGCGCCACCGGCCACAGCGCCATAGGCGTCAGCGCCGCCATCGCGTATTTGGGGAAGGACAGCACCACCGCGATATACCCCACCGTGGCCAGCAGCTTGGCCACGGCGTGGCGGCGGTGAACAGGCGACGACTGGGCCGCCAGATCGTCCATCTCCCCCAGCTCCCGCAGCGCCGCTTCCATTCGGTTCATGGTGCCTCACCTCCCTTTTCACCCATTTCCGTAAACAGGGAAAAAGGGGCGCAGCGCCCCTTTCTCCTGTTGATTCCATTATTATATGCCCGTCGCGGCAAGCCGTCAACTGCGTTTGCGGCGATAGGCCCCGCCGATGACGCACACCACCGCCGCCACAATGGCCACCATGGCCGCGCCCACCAGGCCGGACACGGTGGTGCCCGCCGCGGACTCGCTGTCGGGGAAGGCGTAGTCAGGCAGGAAGGACGTACCCTCCTGGATAGAGGCAGCCTTGTCCGCCACAGCGCTCTCCACGCCGTAGGCCTCCTCGTCCAGCCCCATGTTCTCGCTGTAGCCGGATTCGGCGTTGCCGAACAGGGCCCATTCCAAGCCGTCGGGATTGCTGCTGGCCAGCAGGCTCAAGCCGCCGCCCACCAGAATGGTCACCGCCGCCAGAATGGCCACCACGCTCTTCACGGAGCGCTTGGCGCCCACGCCCGCCTCGTCCGCTTCCCGCACCAGCTCCGGCCGGGAATCGTACACGAAGCACAGCACCGCCGCCGTCACCGCGCCCTCCACCAGGCCGATGGCCAGATGGATGGGCTGCATCAGTGCCACGAAAGCGCCGAAAGGCAGCTCGGTAATGCCGGAAAGGCTGGTCTCCAACACCACGGAGAAGGCGCCCAGCTGCAACGTCACCACGCAGCCGATGACGGACGCGGCGATGATCCGCAGCCGCACCGCCCTGGCGCCGTCGCCAAACCAATGGCTGCGCAGAATGGGCCGCCAGATGAGATAGTAGCCCACAAAGCAGCCGTAAAACGCCATGTTCCACACGTTGGCGCCCAGCGCCATCAATCCGCCGTCGGCAAAAAACAGGCACTGGATGGCCAGAATCACAATCATGGACAAAAAGCCGGCCTGGGGCCCCAGCAGGGCCGACAGCAGCATGCCGCCGCAGATGTGGCCGGAGGAGCCGGTGCCGGGGATGGTGTAGTTGATCATCTGCCCGGCGAACACCAGCGCCGCCCCCACCGCCATGGTGGGCAACTGGGCGGGGTTGTTCTCTTTCTTCAACTGATGGATGGAGATGCCGGCCGTAGTGCCGGAGGATGCGTATAGTACCGCCGCCACCGCAGGGGACAGCAGCGCGTCTGCCATGTGCATAAAAACTCGCCTCCCGATGAATGACTATGGCGAGTATACCCCCATTCTCCACCCCCCGCAAGCCCCCCGGGGGGATAGACTTTTTCAGGGTCGGCATCTCCCTTTACACGCAAAAAAGGCCTTGGTCAGCCCTTTCTAAAAAAGCGGGATTTATCGGGAAAACCCGAATATGTCAGGTATTGCATCCGCCCCGAATGTCAGTATCCCCATTCTGTACATTGCTTTGGCATGAATCCTGTCATGCCAAATGAAGCGTCTCAAAACCTTTCGTACTGACCATTCCTCATCGTAGCTGCCGGTCACAGTTTCAAGCGATAAATAGCCCGCGGTAGCTTCAAGTGCTTCAAATCCCCTGGCTCTACAGGATACGATGGTTCCTTCATTATCGGCCTCCACCCCAACTTCGGAGAAATAGTATTCATTTACGTTTTTCGTGTGCTGATACATTTCCTCCGCAGTTCGAGGAACAGAACCGTAAAATGTCTTACGATAAGGGAGGGCGCTCTTGTGCTTATCAAAGAACGAGCTGTAGAGGGCATAAAAATCCACGGCAGATTTCATAGCCAACGCTTTGAGACATTGGTATTCTTCAACGCGAAGAGGTTCTTCTTCTGATAGAAACAAAATATCACTGTCCGCATCTCTGATTTGCAGCTCGGACTCCTTTTCTTGCATAATCTCAATATCATAATCGTAAAGCGGTGTTTCGTTTCGCCATAGCCGGAACCGCCGTATTTCTTCCGGCATTTTTTGTATTGCTTCTTCTAAAGACGCACCTCTTGTAAAGGCTCCCGCATAGTTGTCAGCATAAAGAATACTGTCATTGCCATTGTGTTCCCATACGCAATTAATCTTCATTTGTGCCTCCGCAGAATATGCTTTTACTGCAAAACTGTACCGTAGTTGACCGGCGTTTTCAATCCACCGCTTTTGAAAAAGGGAGGCCTGCTGCAAAATGCGGGTTTTGGGACGAATCTCAAAAATGAAGCATCTGAAAAGTGATGGAGAACTGCCTATTTTGCAATTCCCCATCACTTTTACCTTGCGTTGATTGATGAATCATCTTTTTTGCAACAGCCCCCGGGGCGTCCTTTTACTGCTGAAGCGGCAGGGTATTATTTCGCGTACAGCAGCCCGATAATCCAGTTGCTGACGCCGCAGGGCAGCAGCTTCATCACCACGCAGGCCGCCTTGTAGGCGATGCCGATGGCGTACAGCGGCTTGACCCGCCGCCGCAGGGCCAGGGAGGCGATGTATTGCCCCGCCACCGCCGGGTCCATGCCGGTCTGCTCGTCGTGCTCCATCCGCGCCACGCTGCGGCCGATGCGGCCGTCGTAGATGTCATCCCCCGCCGTCACCTTTTGCCGGGCGGCGGTAAAGCCGGTTTTGATGTCGCCGGGCTGCACCGCGCACACGGTGACGCCGAAGGGCTTCACCTCATTGGCCAGGGCCATGGTGTAGTCGTTCACCGCCGCCTTGGTGGCGGAGTAAAAGGCCTGGAACGGAATGGGTACCGGGGCCGCCACAGAGCTCAGGTTCACAATGCGCCCCGCACCCTGCCGCCGCATAATGGGCAGCACGTGGCGGTTCATCCGCACCATGCCGAAGAAGTTGGCGTCAAAAAGCCGCCGGGCCTCCTCGGTATCGGTAAATTCAATGGCCCCGGAAATGCCGTAGCCCGCGTTGTTCACCAGGATGTCGATGCGGCCCTCCCGCTCCATCACCTGGCGCACCGCCGCCTCCACGGCCTGCTCGTCAGTGATGTCCGCCGTCACGTGGATCAGCCCCTCCACCTGGCGGTCCCGCCGGGAGAATTCATACACCCGGCAGCCTGCCTCCCGCAGCGCCAGGGCCGTGGCCCTGCCGATGCCGGAGCTGCCGCCGGTGACAATGGCAATCTTAGGCATGGACGTCATAATGACTCATCACGTCGGCGATGATGTCCACCGCCTCATCCACCAGGGCTTTGGTGTGGGTGGCCATCAGCGTGCAACGCAGCAGGCACTGGCCCGGGGCGCAGGCCGGCGGCAGCGTGGCGTTGACGTACACGCCCCGCTGGTACAACTCCTTCTGAATCTTTAACGTCACCAAGCTGTCGTAGGTGTAGATGGGGATGATGGGTGTCTCGGCGTCAATGATGCTGACGCCCTTCTCGTGGAGCCGGTCCCGCATGTACTGGCTGATGGCCAGCAGCTGCTGCGGCCGCTCCGGGTGGGCCTCAATAAACCGCAGCGCCGCGTGGGCCACGGCGATGGAGGCGGGGGTCACGGAGGCGGAGAAGATGTAGGGCCGTGAGTTGGTGCGCACGTACTCGCACACCACGTGGCTGGCGGCCATATAGCCACCCAGGGAGGCCATGGACTTGGAGAAGGTGCCCATGTAGATGTCCACCTTGTCCTCCAGGCCGAAGTGGCTGGCAGTGCCCCGTCCGCCCTTGCCGATGACGCCAAAGGCATGGGCGTCGTCCACCATTACCCGTGCGCCGTATTTCTCCGCCAGGTCCACGATCTCCGGCAGCTTGCAGATGTCGCCGCCCATGGAGAACACGCCGTCGGTGACGATCAGCGCGCCGGCCTCCTCGGGCACGTGCTGCAAGCACCGCTCCAGCTCCGCCATGTCGCTGTGGTGGTAGCGCAGCATCTTACCGTAGCTCAGCTTGCAGCCGTCGTAGATGCTGGCGTGGTTCTCCCGGTCGCAGATGACGTAGTCACCCCGGCCCACAATGGCGCTGATAATGCCCAGGTTGGACTGGAAGCCGGTGGAAAAGGTGACCACGTCCTCCTTGCCCAGGAACCTGGCCATATCCGCCTCAAACTGCTGGTGCAGCACCAGCGTGCCGTTTAAGAGCCGGGAGCCGGAGCAGCCGGTGCCGTAGTTGTCCAGCGCCCAGTGGGCCGCCTCGATCATCTCCGGCTGGGTGGTGAGGCCCAGGTAGTTGTTGGAGCCCAGCATGATGCGGCGCTCCCCCTCCATGATGACCTCGGTGTCCTGGCGGGACTGGAGCTCCCGGAAGTAGGGGAACAGGTCCATGGCCCGCAGCTCCTCCACCAGCTTGTATTCATAGCATTTCGTAAAAATATCCACGTTTACTCTCCTTTAGGGGGGATTGTACAAATTCTGACATTTGATTATATCCCACAGGAGAGGGCAAGTCAATCGACAAATCCCACAAATGAATATTCCATGCAATGGGCTGTCGTTTTCAAACGCGGTCCAGGCGGGCAATCAGCCGCATGAAGCCCCGGGTCACAGCGGCAGCCCCCGCCAGCGTAAACAATAAGCTCAAACCGGTCATTGTGGTCATCTCCTCTCTGAAGTTGACACCTCTGAAGTTGACACCAGTATACCGGCTCATCTGTCCCAAATAACGGACAGAAAAGCACCCCCGGGCCCTGATATGCTCCCTCTATGAGAGACAGTGAAAGAAAAAACTGTCATCATAGAGGGAGTATTCATATGCCTAACCGTCAAAAAATATCAATAGAGGAAAAA
>CACWYC010000023.1 GCA_902765025.1 Oscillospiraceae bacterium | reverse complement strand
GGACGGCACCACCTGGCAGGCGAGCGCCACCTTCACCGGACTGAATAAGAACACCGAGTATACCTTCTATCAGCGCCGTAAGGCGACCGAGAACTACAATGCGTCCGCGGCCAGCGTGGCCGCGACGATGTCCACTACCGATCACGATCACCAGTGGAGCTTCGAGGCAGCCGGCGCGACCATCACCGCAACTTGCGGCAACACCGACGGCGGGCACGGCACGCCGCTGACCGCTGCGCTGACCATCAACGCGCCTGCACTGACCACCTACGGCGAAACCGGCAAGAGCGCCAATGCCACCATTACCGGCAGCATTGACGGCGTCGATACCCCGGCCGTCGTCTACAAGCAGGGCGGGACGGCGCTGACTGCCACCCCCACCGACGCCGGCACCTACACCGCCAGCATCACGATTGGCGAGGCTACCGCCAGCGTGACCTACACCATCAGCAAGAGAACCGCCACCGTCACCGCCGACAACAAGACCAAGACCTACGGCGACGCCAATCCTGCGCTGACGGCCACTGTGGTGGGCGCCGCGCCAACCGACACCCTCAACTACACGCTGTCGAGAACCGCAGGCGAGAACGCGGGTGAGTACGCCATCACCGTCACCCTGGGCGAGAACCCCAACTACGACGTGACCGCTGCCGACGGTACCTTCAAGATTACGAAGAAGGCCGTAAGCGTCACCGCCGACAGTAAGACCAAGACGTACGGCGAGGCCGATCCTGCGCTGACGGCTACCGCCACCGACCTGGTGGGCAATGACGCGCTGCACTACACGCTGTCGAGAGCCGTAGGCGAGAACGTGGGCGAGTACGCCATCACCGTCACCCTGGGCGAGAACCCCAACTACGACGTGACTGCCACCGGCGCCAAGCTGACCATCAACAAGAAGGCCGCCACCGTCACCGCCGACAACAAGTCCAAGACGTACGGCGAGGCCGATCCTGCGCTGACGGCTACCGCCACCGACCTGGTGGGCAGCGACACGCTGCACTACACGCTGTCGAGAGCCGAGGGCAATAACGCCGGCGAGTACGCCATCATCGTCACCCTGGGCGAGAACCCCAACTACGACGTGACTGCCGTCAACGCCAAGCTGACCATCAACAAGAAGGCCGCCAGCATCACCGCCGCCGACAAGACCAAGACCTACGGCGACGCCAACCCCGAGCTGACGGCTACCGTGGCAGGCACCGTGGGAACCGACACGCTGCACTACACGCTGTCGAGAGCCGTAGGCGAGAACGTGGGCGAGTACGCCATCACCGTCAACCTGGGCAATAACCCCAACTACGAGGTGAGTACCACCGGCGCCAAGCTGACCATCGGCAAGAAGGCCGCCACCCTCACCGCTGAGAACAAGACCAAGACCTACGGCGATGCCGATCCCGCGCTGACGGCTACGGCCACCGACCTGGTGGGCAATGACACCCTCAACTACACGCTGTCGAGAGCCGAGGGCAATGACGTGGGCGAGTATGCCATCACCGTCAACCTGGGCGACAACCCCAACTACGACGTGACCGCCACCGGCGCCAAGCTGACCATCAACAAGAAGGCCGCCACCGTCACCGCCGACAGCAAGACCAAGACCTACGGCGATGCCGATCCCGTGCTGACGGCTACGGCCACCGACCTGGTGGGCAACGACACCCTCAACTACTCGCTGACGAGAGCCGAGGGCGAGAACGTGGGCGAGTACGCCATCACGGTAACGCTGGGTGAGAACCCCAACTACGACGTGACTGCCGTCCATTCCAAGCTGACCATCGGCAAGAAGGATGCCACCGTTACCGCCGCCGACAAGACCAAGATCTACGGCGACGCCAACCCCGCGCTGACGGCTACCGTGGCAGGCACCGTGGGCAGCGACACCCTGAACTACACGCTGTCGAGAGCCGTAGGCGAGAACGTGGGCGAGTACGCCATCACGGTAACGCTGGGCGAGAACCCCAACTACAACGTGACCGCCACCGACGCGAAGCTGACCATCGGCAAGAAGGCTGCCACCGTCACCGCTGTCAACGCCGGCAAGATCTTCAATGAGAGCAACCCCGAGCTGACCGCCACTGTGGAGGGCACCGTGGGCAACGACACGCTGAACTACACGCTGTCGAGAGCAGTGGGCGAGGAAGCCGGCGAGTACACCATCAGCGTCACCCTGGGCAATAACCCCAACTACGACGTGACCGCCATCGACGGTATCTTCACCATCAGCAAGAAGACGGCGACCATCACAGTAGCCAACCTGAGTAAGGTGTACGGCGAGGACGACCCCGAGCTGACCGCCACCGTGGCAGGCACCGTGGGCGAGGACACGCTGGATTACACCCTGTCGAGAGACCCGGGCAACAACGCCGGCGAGTACGTCATTACGGCCAATCTGGGCGACAACCCCAACTACGATGTGACCGTTTTGAAGGGCATCTTCACCATCCTGAAGAAGTCCGCCGACGTGGTGATTACGCCCCACAACGCAGGCAAGGTGTATGGCGAGGGCGATCCCGGGCTGAGTGCCACCGTTACCGGCCTGGTGGGCGATGACACGCTGCACTACACGCTGTCGAGAGACAGCGGCGAGGATGCCGGCGAGTATACCATCACCGTCCATCTGGGTGACAACCCCAACTACGACGTGGCTACCCTGCGGGGCATCTTCACCATCAGCAAAAAGTCTGCCACCGTTACCGCTGACAATCTCAGTAAGGTATTCGGTGAGGACGATCCTGCGCTGACGGCTACGGCTGCCAACGTTGTGAGCGGCGATACCCTGAATTACACGCTGTCGAGAGCCGAGGGCGAGAACGCCGGCGAGTATCGCATCAACGTGAGCCTGGGCAATAACCCCAACTACGATGTGACCGTGGTCGGCGGCAAGCTGACGATCACCAAGGCGGATACCGCTCCTGCGACCATGACCGAGGAGAAGATCGTTTACAACGGAACGAAACAGGCCCTTGTGTCTCTTGCCGGTACGGTGACAGGCGGCAGAGTGATGTACGCGCTCTCCGCCAACGCTTTGGCCGCTCCCGAGGAGGGCTGGAGCACGGAGATTCCCGAGCAGACCAGCGCCGGTACCTACTATGTGTGGTACAAGGTGATGGGCGACGAGAACCATAACGATGCGGAACCTGTCTGCATGGAAGTGACCATCGCTCCCGACTACGGCGTTGCCTCTGTGGACGGCCTTTCCGGTGCCAACGAGAACCAGTGGACCAAGGACAGCAAGAACGGCCTGGCCATCACCATGAAGCCTTCCGGCGAAGAGGACACTTTGGCTCACTTTGTGGGCGTGAAGCTGGACGGCGTGGAGCTTGTCAGAGACGTGGACTACACCGTCGAGGCAGACGGCAGCGGCGTGACGCTGAATCCGGAAACCCTGGCGGCCCTCGCACCCGGCAAGCATACCGTGACCGTGGTCTACGATAACGGCGAGGCCGACACCACGTTCACCGTTTCGGCGGCGAACAGCCATGCCGGCATCTGGATCGCTGTGGCTGCTGTCGCTGTGGCTGCCATTGTTGTCATCATCCTGTTCGCCAGAAAGAAAAAAGCGGAGGAGAAATAAAGCGGTCATAGCCTGAATAATGTAAAAGTTATGGGGAACTGCAAATCAGGCAGCTCCCCATAACTTTTTAGACGATTAACTCTTGCGATTCGGGCTAAAAACCGCATTTTGCAACAGGCCCTTCTCTTCATTCAGCGGAACGGTTCAACCAAACCTACGAGCATTGACCGCACGTCTATGCTTGTGACGCCGGGGCTGCATTGCCCGGAAGAGGCTTCTGCGGGGCTGTCAGGCGAGGCATACCATCATCGCCCCGCGGCCTGTACCACAGACCGTTACTTTTATGAAAAAGATACTTTTCCATATTGAAATCTTCCTGTATAATGTGGTTGTCGATTGATTCGCACATAGGACAAAGGCGCCTGCTTGCCACACCGTGGGTAAGCGGCGAACAGCAATCTTATCAACAGGAGGACCGCTATGCAGAAGGTATACGAATTTCTCAAGGAGGCAGGGACATATTACCTGGCCACAGCCGATGGCGACCAGCCCAGAGTTCGTCCGTTTGGCACCGTGCATCTATTTGAGGGCAGGCTCTATATCCAGACCGGAAAGAGCAAGCCAGTCTCCCGCCAGCTCCACGCCAATCCGAAAGCCGAGCTCTGCGCGTTTCAGGACGGCCGGTGGATCCGCGTTGCCGGCGAGCTGGTCAGCGACGAGCGGTATGAAGCCAAGGCCAGCATGCTGGACGCATATCCAAGCCTGAAGAATATGTACCGCGCAGACGATGACAACACGGAGGTGTTCTATTTCAAGAACGCCGTCTACACCATCTCGTCGTTTACTGCGCCGCCGGTATCCGGCGCATTCTGATGGGATAACGGTTGAAATAACAGGGAGGAAACAGCAATGCGATTTTATATGCCGACTGACGTCTACGAAGAGGAGAACTGCGTGGTAAACCATGGGGCGGATCTGGCAAAGCTGGGGAACCATGCGCTGATCGTCACCGGGAGCCACAGCGCGGAGCGAAACGGATCGCTTCATGATGTGACCCGGGCCCTTGCAACCCATGGAATCCGGTGGACCCACTTCAACGAGGTGGAGGAAAACCCCTCTGTGGAAACCGTCATGAGGGCCCGGGATCTGGGGCTGAGTCGGGGCTGTGATTTCGTCATCGGCGTGGGCGGCGGCTCCCCCATGGACGCGGCAAAGGCCATCGCCCTGATGATGCGCCACGGTGAGGCGGACGAGAGCTATCTGTTCGACGCCCATGCGAAAACGGATCCGCTGCCCATCGTCTGCATCCCCACCACCTGCGGCACCGGCTCGGAGGTCACTGCCGTATCGGTGCTGACCCGCCCTGCGCTGAAGAAAAAGAGCGCCATTCCCCACCGTATCTTTGCCAATCTGGCCCTGCTGGACGGGAAATATCTGGCAAGCGCCCCCGGACACGTTCTGGCGAACACCACCATGGACGCCTTCGCCCATCTGGCGGAATCCTATATCAACACGAAGGCCACCCCCTATTCCAGAATGTGTGTGGCCGCCGGAGTGCGGGAGTGGGCCCGTAGCAAGGACGTGGTACTGGGCAAGCGGGAGGCGACCGCCGAAGCCTGCGTGACCATGCTGCGCGCTGCGTGCTTTGGCGGCATGTCCATCGCCCAGACGGGCACGTCGCTGCCCCACGGGCTGTCCTACGCCGTGACCGTCCACACCCGCATGGCGCACGGCAAAGCCTGCGGCTTCTTCCTGCGCAATTATCTGGCGGAGGCCGACCCCGTCGATCGGGACGCCGTGCTGTCCCTGGCGGGCTTTGCCGACGTGGACGATTTTGAGGCATATTACCGCGCCACCTGCGGGCGCGACGCCGTACCCGACGCCGTGCTGGCACTGGCTGTGCAGGATCTGATGACCAATCCCGCCAAGATGGCCCTGGCGCCCTTTGCCGTCGACGAGACGGTTCTGCGCCGCATCGCCGGAATCGGCGAGGCGGGAACAAAAGCAGGCGATGGCAGCATGGCGGGAACAGCGGAAACTGTGGCAGCCGGACAATATCAGTTCTGAACGGCGGTAAAAAAGAAACGTTGCACAGGGGTGGGTTTCGCGCTACAATGAGGGGGAAGAGAGGTGATCGCGTGAATCCCATGATTGTGGACAGACTCTCCGTCATAACGGATGAAGAAAGGGCCATCCTGAACGGAAGAAAGAGCATCGATCGCAATATCTACATGGACGGCAGCCGGGACGTGATCTCCGGCGAGAAGCTGCTGGAGAGGGGCAAGCTCATCGCCATCCGACCCCACACCCGGTTTATCCCATTCCCGGAGCACACCCACGACTATGTGGAGATGGTCTACATGTGCGCGGGCGAGACACGGCACACGGTCAACGGCAACGCCATCACGCTCCACCGGGGAGAACTCCTGATGCTGGGACGGAATGCCCACCAATCCATCGAGGCCGCCTCGGAGGGGGACATCGCGGTGAACTTCATCGTGCGCCCGGCCTTCTTCTCCGGGACGCTGCCCTTCCTCGGGGAGGAGGAGACGCCGCTGCGCCGCTTTGTGGTGAGCTGTCTCACCGGGGAAAATGAGGCGGACTATCTGCTGTTTCGCGTGGCAGAGCTGCTGCCGGTACAAAATCTGATTGAAAACCTGCTCTTTACCCTTCTGGAAGACACGCCCAACAAACGGGGCATTTTGCAGATGACGATGGGGCTGCTCTTCGCCCAGCTGATGAACCACACCGAGGCGCTGCAATTTGAGACCCAGGAGCAAAATGCGGTCATTTCTGTTCTCCGCTATCTGGAGGAAAACTATCGCGGCGGGAGCCTTACGGAGATTGCCCGCGCCCTCCACTATGAGCTGCCGTCCCTGTCGCGGCTGATTCGGCAGAAGACGGGGAAGAATTACACGGCGCTCTTGCAGGAAAAGCGGTTGAGCCAGGCGGCCTGGCTGCTGCGCAACACGGGCAAGAACGTGGATGAGATTGCAAACGCCGTCGGCTATGAAAACCTCAGCTACTTCCACCGCATCTTTGCCGCCCGCTACGGCCTGTCGCCGAAGAAATATCGGGATTGCAAATAAGGACACTTTTTCGGAAAAGTCAAGACCTGCCAAAACACCTTTCTTTTCTGTATATTGATATACAGAACGGGAGGGTGATTTTTTGAAACGCTATCTTGCCATTGACATCGGCGCCTCCTCCGGCCGCCACATCGTGGGCTGGACGGAGAGCGGCGAGCTGAAAACCGAAGAAGTTTACCGTTTCCCCAACGGCGTGACGGAACAGGACGGCCATCTCACCTGGGACATCGACGCACTGACGGCCCATGTGAAGGCGGGCATCGAAAAGGCGCGGGAGCGCTTCGGGGAGATCGAGAGCCTGTCCATCGACACCTGGGGCGTGGACTACGTGCTGCTGCGCGGCGACCAGGAGGTCAGGCCCTGCTACGCTTACCGCGACAGCCGCACCGAGGCCGTTATTTCCCGGGTACACGAGAAAATCTCCTTTACCCGGCTCTACCGCCACACCGGCATCCAGTTCCAGCCCTTCAACACCATCTATCAGCTTTATGCCGACAAGGAGGCGGGCCGTCTGGCGGGCGTCACCGACTTCCTGATGATCCCGGAATATCTGCTCTATAAGCTGTGCGGCGTCAAGTCCCACGAGTACACCAACGCCACCACCGGCGGCATGGTCAGCGCCGAGACAGGGGAGTATGACGAGGCCATCATCGACGCCCTGGGCCTGCCCCGCCACCTGTTCCACAAGCTGCAGCAGCCCGGCACCGTGCTGGGCGAGTATGAGGGCATCCGCTGCCTTCTCTGCGCCACCCACGACACCGGCTCCGCCGTGGAGGGCATCCCTATGGAGGTGGACGCGCCCTACATCTCCTCCGGCACCTGGTCGCTGCTGGGCGTCAAGACGGCGAAGCCCATCACCAATGAGGGCAGCGAGCTGGCCAACTGGTCTAACGAGGGCGGCGTGGGCTATAACCGCTACCAGAAGAACATCATGGGCATGTGGCTGGTGAATCGGCTCCGGGACGAGCTGTGCCCCGATATGCCCTGGGGCAACATCACCGACCAGGCGGCGGAGAGCCGCTTCGAGGAGACGGTGGACGCCAACGCCAATCTCTTCCTGGCCCCCGACAGCATGAAGGACGCCTTTGACAAGGCCCTTTCCATGCAGCCCCAGACCGTGGGCGACTACTTCCGCTGCGCCTACCGCTCCCTGGCCCTCTCCTACATGAACGCCGTCCAGGAGCTGCAGCACAACACCGGCTGCCATTACGACAGCATCTACATCGTCGGCGGCGGCGCGAAAAACGCATTTCTCAACCAGCTGACCGAGAAAGCCACCGGCAAGCATGTGGTGGCCCTGCCCATCGAGGCCACCGCCATCGGCAATCTGAAAATCCAGTTGCAAGCGCAATGAATAGACAGGAGGACAACGCTATGTTAGTGGAAACCAAAGCCCGGGTGGGCGTCTTTGCCATCGCCCTGGGCGCCTATCTGCCCCAGTTCCCCAGCCTGGTGCCGGAGTTTGCCGGGCAGTATGACGACTTCAAAACCCGCATCCCCGGCTCCGTGGAGCTGATTGACGGCGGCATCGTCACCACCAAGGAGCTGGCCATGGCCGCCGGCGACAAGTTCCGCGCCGCCGACGTGGACCTGGTGATTTTGCAGCTTCTCACCTACGCCACCAGTTACAATATGCTGCCCGCCGTCCGGGATCTGGACGTGCCGGTGGTGCTGGTGAATCTCCAGAAGAAGAAAGCCCCCGACTACGCCAATACCGACACCGCCACCTGGCTGGGCGAGCTGTACGCCTGCGGCGCCGTGGGCGAGATGGTGGCGGATCTGGAGCGTGCCGGCAAGCGCCACGCCGTCATCACCGGCGTGGTGGAGGGCGGCGACCCCCAGGTGGACGCCGAGATCGCCGACTGGTGCCGCGCCGCCCAGGTGCGCCGCCGCTTCCGTGACACCAACCTGGCCCAGATCGGCCGCCCCTATCCCGGCATGATGGACCTCTACATCGACGAGACCAACCTCTACCACCGCATGTGGCTCTACACCAAGCAGTTCGACTGGGAGAAGATGTGGGCCATTGCCGACGACATCACCGACGAGGCCGCCATCCGCGCCAAGGCCCAGGACATTCTGGACACCTTCGACATCGAGGGCGGCGGCACCATCGAAAAGGTGTGGGATATGGCCCGCTATGTGGTGGCCTTCGAGCAGTGGGTGAAGGACGAGCGCCTGGGCTTCGTGGCCTCCCACTACGACGGCTTCGCCCAGGGCGTGGCCGGCAAGCTGGACAGTATGCTGATTCCCGCCTTCTCCATGCTCATCCGCCAGGGCACCGCCTGCGCCGTGGAGGGCGACATCAAGGTGGCCATGGCCATGTCCATCCTCAAGACCATCTCCGGCATGGGCCAGCTCTCCGAGATGTATTCCATCGACTTCGATGAGGATATCTGCATCATCGGCCACTCCGGCTCCGGCGACGCCGACATCTCCCGTGCCAAGAAGCCCACCATGAAGATTGTTCCCGTGTTCCACGGCAAGACCGGCGGCGGCTACCTCACCCAGTTCTATCCCGCCCCCGGCCCCGTCACGTATCTGGGCATCACCCAGGACAAGGACGGCCACTTCAAGTTCGTGGTGGCGGAGGGCGTCAATGAAGAGGGCCCCATCTTCACCTTCGGCGACACCAATATGCGCACCCGCTTCACCTGCGGCGCCCGGGAGTTCTGCAACCGCTGGAGCGAGGCAGGCCCCACCCATCACATGGCCGCCGCCTCCGGCCGCTGGATTGACACCATTTTGAAGGTGGCCAAGATTTTCAACGTCCCCGTGGACGTCATTACGAGATAATTGTAGGGGCCGACGCCTACCCCAAGGGCACTGGCTCCACCAGCCACTCGTGCCTCGCGGGGTGTCGCTGGCGCCCGTCGGCCCGCGAAAGGAGATTGTATATGAAAAACATCCTGGAAGCTCCCTTTATGGTGGAGATGATCCGTACCGTCACCAATATGTACGCCCACGGCTGGGACGAGCGCAACGGCGGCAACGTCAGCCTGTTGCTGGACGAGGCCCAGGTGGCCCCCTATCTGGACGTGAACGCCGTGGTGCGCACCATCCCCACCGGCTTCTCCGCCCCCGCCCTGGAGGGCAAATACTTCCTGGTCACCGGCACCGGTAAGTACTTCAAGAACGTGCAGTATGCCCCCGATGTAAACCTGGGCATCGTCCGCCTCACCGACGGCGGCGAGACGGCGGAGCTGCTGTGGGGCTTCACCGACGGCGGCAAGTTCACCTCCGAGTTCCCCGCCCACATGATGAGCCACATGGCCCGCCTGGCGGTGGACAGCGAAAACCGGGTGGTCATGCACTGTCACCCCGCCAACCTGCTGGCCATGACCTATATCCACACCCTGGACGAGCGGGAGTTTACCCGCACCCTGTGGCAGATGTGTACCGAGTGCATCGTGGTGTTCCCCGACGGCGTCAACGTGCTGCCCTGGATGCTGTGCGGCACCAATGAAATCGGTGAGGCCACCGCCGAGAAGATGAAGACCGCCCGCTTGGTGGTGTGGTCCCTCCACGGCATCTACGGTGCCGGCCGTGATCTGGACGAGACCTTCGGCCTCATCGAGACCGCCGAGAAGGCCGCCGAGATCTACATGAAGATTGCCCACCTGCCCCGGGTCAACACCATCACCGACGACATGATGCACCAGTTGGAGGGCCGCTTCGGCGTCAAGGCCAGAGAGGGCTACTTAGACTAATCGGCTTGAAAAGGGAATAGCATCGCGGCAAAGCGCATCGTGGGCAGTTCTGCTGCCGACGACAGGCACGGCGCCATTACCCCATCACCAACGGCGGCGGAGCTTTCCGCCGCCGTTTTCAAAAAAATAGGAATTTCAAAAATCAATTCAATGTAAAAGTTATGGGGAACTGCAAATCAGGCAGCTCCCCATAACTTTTTAGACGATTCACTCTTGCGATTCAGGCTAAAAACCGCATTTTGCAACAGGCCCTTTTCATGGGCTGAGCCTGCCGGCAACGTGCATTTGCCGGTATTCGCCCGGCGTCATCCCGGTTTCTTTTTTGAAAACCGTTTGGAAGTATGCCTGGCTGGAAAAGGCCAGGGAGCCGGCAATCTCACCGAAGGACAGCTCTGAGTAGCGCAGAAAACGCTTTGCGTCACGGATTTTTGCCTCGGTGATATAGTCGCTGATGCTTTTGCCGATCTCCCGGCGGAAGCGGCGGGTGATATAGGAGCGGCTATAGCCCACGTGGGCGGCAACATCGTCGATTCCGATGGAATCCTGGGAGTGATCCGCAATAAACTGCACCGCGGAGAAGGTTTCGCGGGACAGCCCTTCCGGCAGCTTTGACTGTCGTACACGTTCGGTGAAGTCCATTACCATATTGAACTGCAGCAGATAGACCGCCTCCACGCTGGCGGTCTTTTCGCATTCCTGGGTGTAAAGGTCAATGAGACGGTAGGCGTCCTCGATGTCCATGCCGCCGCCGATTCCGGCAACCTTGCCCACAACGGCGGTCAGCCCAATCAGCAGGTTCTTGGCCTGCCGCAGCGGGTCCGCGGCCAGGGTGCCGACGGCGAAATCGGTATGCTGCGCGGTTTCACGCAGGAAGGTGCGGAGCTTTTCCACCTCGCCGTCCCGGATATAGCTGAGCATCAGGTTTTCAAACTGCCAGGTGCCGTGGACGGTGCCCGACTCCTTGGCGTCCTGCGAAGTGGCGGTGTGCCGCTTGGCTAATTTGCTGCGGACGGCTTCGCTTTTTTTCTCGTAGACCTTTACTAAATCCACCATTTTCTCACCTCTGCCCGAATTTATAATATTATACCCGATACTGAAATACAAATCAATCCTTCTGCACTACAATAGGGACAGAAAACATGGGGGAGGCTATGCAATATGGCAAAGGAAATCCGCTTACTCAGCAGGGGACTGTTTGAACAGCCCTTCATGGACACCCGGATCAAAACCCGGGGCGTCTCAAAGAAGGAGATCATTTTCGGCCACCTGATCGGGCCGCTGGGCCTTATTTTCGTGGTGAACACCATCGCCGCGCTGGTGGAGAAATTCTTCACCCAGCAGACCGGCGCCATGTACGGCGTGGCGAACGTGGAGATGGTCAGGGTCATGGGAGGCCGATATGAGTGGGTCATGACCCTGGCAAAGGTGCTGGCGGTGGGCTTTGGCCTGCTGAACGGATGGCTCATCCAGCACACCCAGTCGAGGCAGGGCCGTATGCGCCCGTGGCATCTGATTTTCGGCTTTGTGTCGATCGTTATCGGCGGGCTGATTTTCCTGTTCCCCGGGACGACGCTGGGGGAGAGCTACTGGTATTATTTCTTCTTCCTGCTGATTGCCTATCACACGGTGGGCTCCACGTTTTTTTATCTGTTCCGGGACAACATCTGCTCTCTGACCACCCGGGACCCGGCAGACAAGACCAGAGCGCAGTTTGTCCGCAAGCTGAGCTGGACGCTGATCTCCGGCATCATCATCGGCATGCTGATCAATATGGTGGCCCTGCCTGTGTGGCTGGAGAAGGATATCAACGGTTATCCGATCCTGATGGTGACGCTGTCTATCGCGGCGATCCCGCTTCTGCTTCTGGAATACTTCTATACCCGCGAGCGTATCACGGAGGATGTGGCCAGCGAAGTCGGCATTGACCACGAGAACAGGATTCCGCTGCGGGATCAGATGAAGGCGCTGTTTACCAACAAATACTACGTGCTGCTGACGATCATTGCCCTTGTCAGCGGCATTGTGGATAACTTCAAGGGCGGCAACGTTCAGTATTTCTATATCAAATTCCTGCTGGGCGGCGCGGAAAACCCTTTGATGTACACCATCTATCAGATCGCCACCGGCATTCCTCTGGGCATCGGCGCCATTGTGATTTATCCCATTGCCAAAAAGACAGGCATCCGCAACCTGACCATTGGCGGCTACGCGCTGGTGCTCATCGGCAGCGTGATCGGATGGCTGTTCCCCGATCAGTTGATTCCGGCGGTCATCGGAGGACTGCTGCGCAACATCGGATGGATGCCCAATGCGTATATCTTTGCGACGCTGACCTGCTTTGCCTTTGACAGCATCGAGTACAAGTCCCATCTGCGGCTGGAGGGCCTTATGGGCGTGGCCATTGTCGTGGCGGTCATGTCACTGATCTACGCGCCCTTTGCCGGCGGCTTTGAATCCACCATCCTCCGCCTCGGCTTCGTGGATGTGGAGGGCGTGATCCCCTCGGCGGAGGTGACGCGGTTTATGACGCTGGCCTTCTATCTCTTCGACATAATTCTGGCCGTGACGGTACTGATCCTGCTGCCGTTTGTGGACGTGGAGAAGCATCTGCCGGAGATCAACGCAGAGCTCATGCGCCGCAAGAAGGAGGCCGTTCTGGCCCGGGGCGAGGAATGGGTGGAGCCGGAGGAGCTGGAACGCCGGGAGCAGGAGCAGGCCGCCCGGATGCGGGAAGAAAACCGCATCGCCGACCTGAAGGAGCACTGCGCCAAAAAGGGTCTGGACTTCGAGGCTGAAAACGCCAAATACCTGGCAAAAGAAGCCAAGAAGGCCGCAAGAAAGCAGAAAAAACATGGAGCTTAACTTCAATCAGGGCTGGCGCTTCAGGCGCGAGGGCGGCGCGTGGGAGAACGTAACGCTCCCCCACGATGCCATGATCGCAGAGCCCAGATGCGCTGACGCCCCCGGCGGTGTGAACAGCGGCTATTTCCCCGGCGGGAAGTACGAATATGAAAAGCGGTTTTCCGTCACCGATTTGAACAAGTCCTATGTCCTGCATTTTGAGGGGGTCTATCAGCACTGCACCATTTCGGTGGGCGGCGTAATTTGCGCCAGCCACCGGTACGGCTATACCGCCTTTGACGTGGATATTTCCGACGCCGTGCGGGCAGGGGAAAACCTTGTGACCGTCACCGTGGACAATTCCCTCCAGCCCAACTGCCGCTGGTATTCCGGCAGCGGGATTTACCGGGACGTGACGCTGCTGATTCGGGATCGAAATTACATCAAAACGCTGCAAATCGATACGGTTTCCGTCTCGCCTGCCGTCATCAAGGTCACCAGCGACGCGGACGTTGTGGAGATCTATGACGGCGACAGCCTCATCGCCTCCGGCACGCCCGGTGAAATCCCAATCCCCGGCGCAAGGCTTTGGAGCGCGGAGCACCCCCATCTCTACCGATGCAGGGCGAAGTCCGCCGATGATGAAGCATGGGTCACGTTCGGCATCCGAGCGCTTGCATGGAGCGCCAAAACCGGCCTCACCGTAAACGGCGAGACCGTCAAGCTGCGGGGCGGCTGCCTCCACCACGACCACGGCGTATTGGGCGCCGGTGAATATCGGGAGAGTGAGGAGCGGCGCATCCGCATCCTCAAGGAGCAGGGCTTCAACGCCGTTCGCATTGCCCACAATCCGGCGTCGCAGATCACACTGGAGACCTGCGACCGGCTGGGCATGTACGTCATGAACGAATGCTTTGACGGCTGGTACGTGCCCAAGACCTACCATGATTATTCGCGGCATTTTTCTGAGGACTGGAAAGATGATCTTGCCGCAATGGTAGAATCTGCGAGGAACCACCCCTCGGTCATCATGTACTCCATCGGCAACGAGGTCAGCGAGACGGCCACGGAGAAGGGCGCAGAGGTCTGCGGCGAGCTTGCTGATTTTGTGCGCTCACTCGACCCGACGCGTCCCGTTACCGCCGGAATCAACGTGCTGCTGAACGTCTATGCGAAAATGGGGCTTGGCGTATATAAGGAAAAGGGAGAATACCGCCCTGAGCCTCTGCAGACCAAAGCAGGCTACCGGGAGAAAAAATCCGGCTCCGCATTCTTCAACGCCATGGCGAATAAGCTGGGCAGGCTGATGTTCCTGATGTCCGCCGGAAAGAAGGGCGAAAACGCTGTCAAGGGTGCGGCAAAGCATCTGGACATCGTCGGCTACAACTATGCCTCCAGCCGCTATGACGCCGACGCAAAGGCGCACCCGGAGCGCATCTCTGTCGGCTCTGAGACAATGGCTGCCGATCTTCCCTATAACTGGGAGCGAGTGAAGCAATACCCACAACTCGTGGGCGATTTCGTGTGGTCGGCGTGGGATTACCTGGGCGAGGCCTGCATCGGCGACTGGACGTATCACAGCTATCCGGGCCTGCCGCTTCTGGCCGGGCAGGGTATGATAGATATTACGGGAAAGCCTCTGGCGGCGATGGCGTTCATGCAGACCGTCTGGGGGTTGAGAAACGAGCCGTTTATCGCGGTCTCTCCGCTCAACCACACCGGCGAGACCCCCTCCAAGGGCGCATGGCAGTTTACCAACGGCATCGACAGCTGGACCTGGCAGGGGTATGAAGGCAAAAAAGCCACCGTCGAGGTCTATTTCGTTTCGCCAAGGGTGCGCTTGACGCTGAACGGGAGAACCGTCGGCGAGAGAGAGGCAAAGAATAACCGCGCGGTGTTTCACCTGCGCTACGCGCCGGGAACGCTGAGGGCCGAGGCGCTGGGTGAGGACGGCAGCGTGCTTTCTGCCGCCGAACTGAAAACCGGCGGCGATGAAACGATCCTTTCCGTAAAGCCGGAAAAGACCACGGCAAAGCCCGGCGAGATCGTCTACGTCCCCATCGAGTTTACGGACAAGGACGGCGCTTTGAAGCCCTATCTGGAAGAAACGGTTGCTTTGTCCGTCACCGGCGGCGAGCTTCTGGGCTTTGGCAGCGCACTTTGCAAGACGGACGAGGTTTTCAATCAGCCTCGTCACCGCACCTACCGCGGCAGGGCGCTGGCGGTGGTTCGCGCAGGAGAGGGCGGAAGCGTTATCATAAAAGCCGGGAGCGGAGCAGTTTTCGGCAAGGCAGAAATTGAGGTGCAGAGATGAAAATTGAAATATCGAGAAAGCTACAGACCACGCCCACCGATTATTCCTGGCAGATGGGACTTGGCAACTGCCATGCCTACCTGCTCCACCGGGCGGATATGCTGCGGCATATCAAGCTGGCCCACGACGAGCTGGGGATTCGCTATCTCCGCTGCCACGGTGTGTTCGACGACGATATGCTGACCTATCAGCGCATGGGCGACTGCCGCATGTTCGGCTCTGTGCCCGGGAAAAACAAGATTTCCGAGATCAACTTCCGCCAGGTGGGCGACATTTATGACAATTTGCTGGACTGCGGGGTAAAGCCCTTCGTGGAGCTCTCCTTCATGCCCTCAGCTCTGGCAAGCGGCAAAAAGCTGGGGCTTGCCTATAACCCCAACATTACCATGCCGAAGTCTCTTGATGACTGGAGCGACTATATCCGCCGCTTCATACAATTCCTCCTTGACCGCTACGGTGCCGAGGAGGTGGAGAGCTGGTATTTCGAGGTCTGGAACGAGCCGGATCTTGGCTGCTTCTTCGCCGGAACGCAGAAGGACTATTTTAAGCTCTACGAAGCAACGGCAAGGGCCGTGAAGAGTGTGGACGAGCGTCTTCGCGTCGGCGGCCCCTCCACCAGCGCCTGCAAGTGGATCCCGGCGTTTCTGGCCTTCTGCGAGACGAACAAGGTTCCCTGCGACTTTGTCTCCACCCACCATTACCCCGGCGATGCCTTCGGCAACTTTATCAATCTCTCAAACGTAAAGCATATGTTCTCTGCGGCAATGAGCGCCGTAAAAAAACATACCGATCTCTCCGACGCCATGACGGATATGTTCTTCCTGCCGGAAGACGCCAAGCGCTGGGACAAGGGAACGCTGGCGCGTATGGACAAAGCGGCCAAGGCGCAGTGCGGGGACAAGCCGCTGTTCATCACCGAATGGAATTCCATGGCAGTGTTCGGCTCGCCGGTCCACGACGAAAAATACTCCGCAGCCTTTGCGGTCAAATCCTGCCTCGATCTGGACGGCAGCGTGGCTGCGTATCTGTTCTGGTGCTGCTCCGACCTCTTTGAGGAGCAGTTCATGCTGCCCAAGCCCTTTGTCGGCTCCTTCGGCATCGTCTCCAATGACGGCATCCCCAAACCCAACTTCTGGGGCTTCAAAATGCTCGCCCAGCTCTACCCCCAGCGGCTTTTGCTGCCGCAAACCGGCGAGGTGGACATGGGCGCTTTTACCGACGGGGAGAATGTTCAGATACTTCTTACTCCGCAATCGGGCGATTACTATGCGAAAAAGCGCTATGACATTTCGCTGTCGCTGGATTTTGAGGCAAAAAGCGTCACCGTGCAGCGTATTGACGACCAGCACTGTAACCCCAAGCGCCTATGGCGTGAAATGGGTGCGCCGGACAATCTCACAAGGGCCCAGGCGCGGGAGATCGCCGAAAAAACGCGGCTTAACGAGGAAGAATACCCCTTTAAAGCGGAGGGCGGGAAAACGGAGCTCAGCCTTTCCCTCTCCACGAACGACGTGTATTTGATCACTGTGAGGGCCTGAGATGAAACGGAATATCTGCAATCCCATTTTCCCCCTGAACGAATATGTCCCGGACGGCGAGCCCCACGTCTTCGACGACCGGGTCTATCTCTACGGCAGCCACGACGCCGCGAATGCCACCCGCTTTTGTGTGAAGGACTACACCGTCTGGTCTGCGCCGGCAAACGACCTCTCCAGCTGGACAAATCACGGCGTCACCTACCGAAAAGAACAGGACCCGCGCTCGAAGGACGGAAAGCTTGTCGATTTCTACGCGCCGGACTGTGTTCGCGGCAATGATGGCCGGTACTACCTCTATTATTTTGCTGCGGGACCGAATACAAAGCCCTTCGGGCCGCTGAGCGTGGCAGTCTCCGACAGGCCGGAGGGGCCTTTCGATTATTACGGCGATATCCGCTATCCCGACGGAAGCCCGGTTTTGAAATTCCTCACCAACGACCCCGCCGTTTTGAACGACAACGGACGCATCTGGCTTTACTACGGCTGGGGCCTGGGAAGGGACTTCCGTTCAAAGCTCTTTTCGCCGCTGCTGAACTTTGTCCAGCACAAGCTGTTTCAGCGCCCGATCAGCGAAATCAAAGCCACAAAGCCCAGCATTCTCTCCTGCGCCGTGGTGGAGCTGGAAAACGATATGCTGACAGTGAAATCAGAGCCGAAATCGGTGCTGGACAGCAAGACCACGGCGGATAAAAACAGCGAACTGTATCACCATGCCTTTTACGAGGCGGCCAGCATCCGCAAGTTCGGGGCGCTTTACTATCTCATATGGTCGTCGGGACAAAACAATGAGCTGTGCTATGCCACCTCGAAGTACCCTGACCGGGATTTCCGCTATCGCGGCGTTGTGATTTCAAACAGCGACCTTGGCTATATGGGCAACACGCAGCCGAAAAACAACGCCGGCACCATCCACGGCGGCATTGAGAACATCGGCGGTAAATACTACGTGTTCTATCACCGCTGCACCAACAACACCGACTTCTCCCGCCAGGCCTGCGCCGAGCCCATTGAGCTTGCGCCTGACGGTACCATCCGGCAGGTGGAGGTCACGACCCAGGGGTTGCATTGTGCGCCGCTGCCCGGTATCGGCACCTATCCCGCAGCGATTTGTTGCAACCTCATCACGCCGAAGCCCATCAAGCTGGGCGTGGGCCGGCAGCAGACCATGCCGCGAATTACGGCAAGGAACGGCGTCCCACTCCTTGCCGATCTCACCGCCGGGACAAAGGCGGTCTATAAGTATTTCGACCTCTCCAGCACGAAAAAAATCACCGTTTCTTACAACGGTGACGGCACAATCACGGTAAACGGCGTACCGCTCTCGGAGCGTTCCGCACCCATATCCGGCGGAGCGCGTGCGGAGCTGTGCATTGCGGTTACGAGCGGGAAGGTGGACATTCTCTCGTTCACTTTGGAGTAATGGATGAATCAGAAACCCACCATGAAGGAGATAGATTTATGAACACAAGCTTTCCCGAAAACTTTCTCTGGGGCGCGGCTGCGGCCTCGGCACAGATCGAGGGCGGCTGGAACGAGGGCGGCAGAACGCCCAGCATCTGGGACGTGGCTACAAAAAAGCAGGTAAAGCGCGGGGAAACCTGCCACACGGCCTGCGACCACTACCACCGCTGGCAAGAAGACGTGGCTTTGATGAAGAAGATAGGGCTGAAAAGCTACCGCTTCTCCATCAGCTGGTCCCGCGTGATCCCGGAGGAGGGTAAGGTAAACCCGGAGGGTCTCAAATTCTACTCCGAGCTGGTGGATGCGCTGCTGGAAGCGGGCATCGAGCCACTGGTCACCATCTATCACTGGGATATGCCCCTGTGGGTCCACAAAAAAGGCGGCTGGATGAGCGAGCGCATCGTGCCGCTGTTCAGGGAATATACGAAGGTTCTGGTGGACACTCTATCCGACCGTGTTACCTGGTGGATGACCATGAACGAGCCGGGCTGCTTTATTATGAACGGCTATATGCAGGGCGTTCACGCCCCCTTCAAGCGGAACTATCTGGCGCTCTCGAAGCTCACGCGCAACTGCATGCTCGCTCATGCAGAAGCAGTCAAGGTGATCCGCCAATTTGCGAAGAAGCCGCCCAAGGTGGGCGTGGCGTTTTCCAGCGGCGCGTGGGTGCCGGAGCATGAAACCACGGGCGAGATCGAGGATGCCCGAAAAAAGACCGTGGAGACCGGCAACGGCCTCATGGCCAACCGCTGGTGGATGGATCCGATGCTGCTGGGAAAGCCCGTAAGAGCCTACGGTATCTACGCCACCCATGAGAAGGATATGGCGGCCATCTGCCAGCCGCTGGACTTTATAGGGCTCAACATCTATACCTCCTTCAACTACGCCGACTGGGGCGGCGGCAAAAAGCCCGATCCGGGCATGGCAAAGAACAGCCTCGGCTGGGTCATTGACGGGCGGGTGATGTACTGGAACGTGAAGTTCGTCTACGAGCGCTATAAGCTGCCCATCCTGATCACGGAAAACGGCCTTGCCGCAAACGACATCGTTTCCCTGGACGGAAAGGTCCACGACCCGCAGCGCACGGACTTTATTTTCCGCTATCTCGGCGGCCTCAAACGGGCAGTAGACGAGGGAATCCCGGTGCTGGGCTATCAGCACTGGTCCGTCATGGACAACTTCGAGTGGGTGGAGGGCTATGATCCCCGCTTTGGGCTCATCTACGTGGATTTTGCCACGGGAAAGCGCATCATCAAGGACAGCGCCTGGGCGTATAAGAAGCTGATCGACTCAAATGGCGCTCTGCTTCCGGATCCTTGCCCGACCCGGCACGGTGTTGCCCAATGAGACGGGCGGGGAAGGGGACGCCTTTGATCCCGGCGCCGTGCTGGGCTGCTACAGCCGCAGCAAGGCTCTGGCCGCTGCGGCGTATGGGGGAAAGCTTTTATTCTTCGACTCCGTTTCGCTGCCGATACGCGGTGGGCGTCATGCCCACTGCCTTTCGGAACTCGGCTGTAAAATAGCTCTGGGAGCTGAAGCCGAGACTGTGACAGATGTTCTGAATCGAGTCGTTGCTGCTGAGAAGCGCCAGCCTGGCCAGCTCGATCCGGCGGGAGCGCAGATACTGCTGCATGGTCTGCCCGGTTTGCTTTTTGAACTCTCTGGCCAGATAGGAAACAGAGTAGCCCATTTCTTTGGCAATGTCCGGCATACTGGGCGTATTCTCCAGGTGGGTGTCCAGATATTGGAACAGCTTTTGAAACAGGGGCGAGACCCGCGCATAGCGACAATCGTGGACCCGCTGCACGAAGTCATCCTGCATTCTGCTGTTGATGCTTGCCATCTCCTCAAAGCTCCCGGCACTCTCCGCGCTGTTGATGTAGCGGTCGCTGAGCGTGTAGGCGACCTCCGGCGAGAGCCCTCCGCGGATCGCGGCGCGGGCGCAGAGCGCCGTAAAAATGATAATGGAGTTCTTGACGTGCCGCAGCGTATCGCCGGCGCCCAGGGGAACCATCTGCCCCCGCTCTACCAGTCGGCCCACACGCTTGCGATAGTCCAGATTGCCCTCTTCGATCAGCCGCAGCAGCTCCTGCTCCATGGCCCAGGTGCCGTGGGAGGCGCTGGGCCGCTGCTGCTCCGGCGCTCCGGAGGAGGCGGTCTTGCGATCCACAAAATGGAAGCTGCCGGAGTCCAGACGCTGGCCGCAGAGGCTGAAGTGGAGCATGAGGCCGTAGTCCATCCAGCGGTTGATGGGGAAAATGGGCAGCGCGGTGAGCTGCCCCACCAGCTCATGCTTCCCGCCGCCGTAAATCCCCAGGGCGGAGATCGCCGCCTCCAGCCGGGGCACGGAGACGTCTTCGAGAAAAACCGGGCCGATCAGATGGAATGCCAGGAGCGCACCCTCCGCCTTTTCAAAATCCAGGATCCACAGAAGGTCGGCGCAGCCGGCGATCATCACGGGGAGGGGTTCATCCGCCAAAGAGGCAAAAAAGGATGGGGCGTCCTCATCCCAATTCAGCAATGCCGGGATATGCGCGGAAAAGGGGCAGTTGGTGTCCGCAAGCTGTAAAGACGGGTCGAGAACCGTATGGTATAGCGCATGACCGCAGCCGATGAGCTCATAGAAGAACGCAAGCCTTTGGTGAAGATTCACAATATTCGCGCCCCTTTCTTTGTGTACTATAGCGAAAAAAACAATGAGGGCATATAACAAATAAAATAGGCAGATAAATTATAACACCTTTTTCTCCCTTTCGCTATAATAAAATCACGAAAAACCTTTTCACAAATATTGAAACAGGGAGGAAGAGAACACTATGGCAAAAAAAGAACGGCTCAATGAGAAGGGCGTGCCTTACGGCGCCCGGCAGCGCATGCCCATCTGGTACGGCGCGGTATGGTCCACCCGCGGCATTGCGGCGGCCATCAACGTAGTGCTGTGCATGAACACCGCGTTCTACTGCACCGATATCGTGGGATTGAACGCCACGGTCGTCGGCACGCTGTTCCTGGTTTCCAAGATCATCGACGCCTTCACCGATCTCGGCTTCGGCTTCCTGCTGGACAAGACCCACACCAAGTGGGGCAAGGCCCGTCCCTACGAGGTCTTCATCATCTTCGAGTGGCTGTTTGCCGCTTTGATGTTCATGGTTCCCAACGCAAGCCAGCTTGTGCAGTATATCTGGCTGTTCATCATGTACACCATGGTCAACGCCGTCTGCGCCACGGCTCTGGGCGGCATCGACTCGGTTTACATGGCCCGCGCCTTCACCACCGAGCAGAACCAGATCAAGGCCATGTCCATCAACGGCTTCATCGTCATGTTCTGCTCCATCATCTTCAACATCGTTTTCCCGCGCTGGCTGGCTACCGGCGGCACCACGCAGGCCGGCTGGACCAAGTTGGTCATCTCCCTGGGCGTTATCATGTCCGTCATCGGCATCCTGCGCTTCATCTTCTGCAAGGAGATCGTGGTGGACGAGCCCAAGGCGGACGGCAAGACGGCCGCCAACGAACTGAGTCTGAAGGAATCCCTCGGCCTGATCGGCAAGAACAAGTACCTGTTCATCGTCGTGGGCCTGATGCTCCTGACCTTCGTGGTCAACAATATGCAGACCGCCACCACCTATTACTTCAAGTACATCTACGGCGATCTGGCCGCTCAGGGCACCGCCGCCATCACCAGCATGGTCGTGGTTCCCGCGCTGATTTTCTTCCCCATGCTGTCCAAGAAGTTCGGCACCACCCGCCTGCTCCAGGTCTGCTGCGGCATCGGCATCGTGGGCATGCTCATCCGTACCCTGGGCGGCCCCAACATGACCACCATCATCGTGGGCGGCCTGCTGTTCGGCATCGGCACCATGCCTATCTCCATGATGATCAACACTTACCTCATCGATTGCATGGACTACGGCGAGTGGAAGACCGGCGTCCGCATTGAGGGCCTGGTGGCCTCCATCGCCAACTTCGCCTCCAAGGTGGGCAACGGCATCGCCGTGGGCCTGGTGGGCCTGGTGATGGGCCTGGCGGGCTATGACGGACTGGCCGCTACCCAGTCCGACGCCGCCAACGGCGCCATCGTGTTCCTGTATAACATCCTGCCGCTGATCCTCTTCGTGCTGATGCTGGTGCTGAGCCTGTTCTACAAGGTGGACAGCATCCGTCCCCAGATGAACGCGGACCTTGCCAAGAAGCACGGCGAGACCAAAGCGGAATAAACCGTACAAGTATTGACACCGCGGAGGCGGCGGCTTGGCCGCCGCCTCCGACTGCTGCATAAAGGAGAACAATATGAATAGTCCTGCGTTTCTGATCGGCGCGGCTACCGCGGCGCATCAGGTAGAGGGCAACAACGTCCATTCCGACTACTGGGTCATGGAGAACGTTAAGCACTCGGATTTTGCCGAGCCCTCCGGGCTGGCGGTGGATCACTACAACCGCTATGAAGAGGACATCAAGCTCCTGGCGGAGGCCGGCGGCAACGCCTACCGCTTCTCCATCGAGTGGGCGCGCATCGAGCCGGAGGAGGGCCGGTTTGACGAAAAAGAGATCGAGCACTACGGCAAGGTGATCGAATGCTGCTGCGCAAACGGGGTCACGCCCATCGTCACACTTATGCATTTTTCCTCTCCGGCATGGCTGATCGCGCGGGGCGGCTGGGCCAGCGAAAAAGTCGTCACCTATTTTGCGCGCTACGCCAGGCACATTGCCGAAACGCTGGGGGATCGGCTTCCCTATATCGCAACCATCAACGAAGCGAACATGGGCATTCAGCTCCATAAAGTGGTTGCGGACATGATGAAGGCGGGCAAGCGCAAGGAGGGCGGCGTGCAGGTCGGGCAGAACAACGGCCTGAACCTGAAAACCATCATTTTGAGCATGCTCGAACAGGGACGCGCATTCCACACCAGCCCATTCAGGATCCATTCGTTCCTGAAGCCGCGGGACGAGAAGACAGAGCGCTTCGTCATGGAGGCGCATATTGCCGCAAGAAAAGCAATCAAGGAACGCCTTCCGGATACGAAGGTGGGCCTTACCCTTTCTCTGTTCGACTATCAGCCTGTGGAAGGCGGAGAGGAACAGGCGGCCAGGCTCTGGCATGAGGATTTCGGATGGTATCTTCCGTATATCAAAGACGACGATTTTCTCGGTGTGCAGAACTATTCCCGCAAGATCGTGGACGAAAACGGCGCGAGAGAACCCGCTCTTGACGCGCCGCTGACGCAGATGGGGTATGAAGACTATCCTTCCTCGATCGGAAACGTGTTGAGAAAGGTGGCCAAAGAATTCCCGAAGGAGCTGCTTGTGACGGAAAACGGCATCGGGACGGCCGACGACAGCCGCCGCTGCGCCTTTATCCGCGAAGCCTTTGCGTCCGTGATGCAGGCCAAGGCCGACGGCGTGCCGGTCAGCGGCTATCTGCACTGGAGCTTGCTGGATAACTTCGAGTGGCAGGCGGGCTTTGGCAAGACCTTCGGCCTGATCGCCGTTGACAGAACCACCCAAACCCGGTATCCTAAAGAGAGCTTGAAGGTGCTGGGAAGTCTGGCGGATGACGGGGAGGAAACCAAATGATCACCTATTACGGGCCCGCGCAGGCTGCCGTCCGCGCGGGCGAAGCCGGAACGGTGCGCATACAGGCAGGCGTATGAGTTTTGAACGACAGGAGAAAAGAAACGATGAAACAAGTTGAATTCTGGTTTGTGGTGGGCAGTCAGTTCCTGTACGGCCCGGAGGTGCTGGAGACGGTGGAGGAGCGCGCAAAGGAGATGGCGGCGGAGCTGTCCAAGGTGCTGCCCTATCCGCTGGTGTACAAGGTGACGGCCAAGACCAATACGGAGATCACCGACGTGGTCAAGGAGGCGAATTACCGCGACGAGTGCGCCGGCATCATCACCTGGTGCCACACCTTTTCCCCCAGCAAGATGTGGATCAACGGCCTGGCCGCGCTGCAGAAGCCGTACTGCCATCTGGCCACCCAGTACAATAAGGAGATCCCCAACGATGAGATCGACATGGACTTCATGAACCTGAACCAGGCCGCCCACGGCGACCGGGAGCACGGTTTCATTGCGGCCCGGCTGCGCATGCCCCGCAAGGTCATCGCGGGCTACTGGCAGGATGAGAAGGTCCATAAGCGCCTGGCTGACTGGATGAAGGCCGCCGTAGGTGTGGCTGTATCGAAGGGCATGAAGGTCATGCGCTTTGGCGACAACATGCGGGAGGTGGCCGTCACCGAGGGCGACAAGGTGGAGGTGCAGCGGAAGCTGGGCTGGCAGGTGAACACCTGGGCCGTGGGCGACCTGGTAAAGGAGATGAACAAGGTCACCGAGGCGGAGATTGACGCGCTGGTGGCCGAGTATGAGGCTCGCTACGACATCGCCACCGACAACACCGCCGCCATCCGCTACCAGGCGAAGGAAGAAATCGCCATGAAGAAGATGCTGGACCGGGAGGGCTGCCGCGCCTTCACCAACACCTTCCAGGATCTCTACGGCATGGAGCAGCTGCCGGGCCTGGCCTCCCAGCACCTGATGGCCCAGGGCTACGGCTACGGCGGCGAGGGCGACTGGAAGGTCAGCGCCATGACCGCCATCCTGAAGGCCATGGGTGAGGGCGGCAACGGTGCCTCCGGCTTTATGGAGGACTACACCTACCACCTGGTGGAGGGACAGGAATACTCCCTGGGCGCCCACATGCTGGAGGTCTGCCCGTCTCTGGCGGCGGACAAGCCCCGCATTGAGACCCACCATCTGGGCATCGGCATGAACGAAAAGGACCCCGCCCGCCTGGTGTTCGAGGGCAAGGCAGGGAGGGGCATCGTGGTGTCGCTCATTGATATGGGTGGTCGTCTCCGGCTGATTGTGCAGGACATCGAGGCGGTGAAGCCCATTATGCCCATGCCGAACCTGCCGGTGGCCCGGGTCATGTGGCGTGCGCTGCCGGATCTCACCACCGGCGTGGAGTGCTGGATCACCGCCGGCGGCGCCCATCACACGGTGCTTTCCTATGACGTGACCGCGGAGATGATGCGGGACTGGGCGCGGATGATGGACATTGAGTTTGTCCACATCGGCGCGGACACCACCCCCGAGAAGCTGGAAGAAGAGCTGCTGGTCAAGGACCTGGTCTGGAAACTGAAATGACGGATTCAGAATAGGCTGCCCTTTGCCAGGGGCGGACGCCGCCCCTGGCAAAATGCTCTCGGCGTGCAGCCAAAATAATGAAAACTGTTTATTGTAAATCAACATCGTGTTTATTGTAATGGGATCAGCTTACTTATTTAAGTAAAAAGTAACGGAGGGACAGCGATGAACTTTGCACAGGCGGTAAAAGCATATCAGGCGAATCCCGTGAAAGAAGAGCTGGAACAGCAGGTCATCGCCCTGTGCGGCGAGATGACGCTCAACGAGAAGATCCACATGCTCTCCGGCCACACCATCGGCCAGACCCAGGTGGATATGATCAAGACCGGGCGCAACTACAACGTGCGCTCGCTGAAGGCGGGCGGCTGCAAGCGCCTGGGCGTGCCACCGGTGGCTTTTACGGACGGCCCTCGCGGCGTCGTGATGGGCAACTCCACCTGTTTTCCCGTGTCCATGCTGCGGGCCTCCGCCTTCGACCCGGCGCTGGAGTACCGCTTCGGCAAGGCCATCGCCGACGAGGCCATCGCTCAGGATGCCAACTATTTCGCCGGCGTGTGCATCAACCTGGTGCGCAATCCCCGCTGGGGCCGCACCCAGGAGACCTACGGCGAGGACCCCTTCCTGCTGGGCGCGTACGGCGCCGCACTGACAAAATCCGTGCAGGAGGAGGGCATGATCGCCTGCCCCAAGCATTTTGCCCTCAACTCCATTGAGGATCTCCGCTTTTTCGTCAACGCCAAGTGCGACGACCGCACCCTCCATGAGGTCTATCTGCCCCACTTCAAAAAGTGCATCGACGCCGGGGCCCAGTCCATCATGGGCGCCTATAACAAGTTTGACGGTGACTACTGCTGCGCCAGCAAAAAGCTGCTCACCGACATCCTCCGGGACCAGTGGGGCTTTGACGGCTTCGTGATGAGCGATTTTGTCAACGGTGTGCATGACGCGGAAAGCAGTCTCAAGGCGGGCCTGGACATGGAGATGATGTTCACCATGCACTACAACGGCTTTGCCATCAAGAAGCTGTTGAAATCCGGCAAGCTGCAGCAGGAGCATATCGACCGGGCCGTGCGGAACATTCTGCGCGTGCTGATTCGTCAGACGCCGCAGATTCGTCCACGCAGCAAGAGCGTCGTCGCCTCCCAAAAACACCGCGACCTGGCATTGGAGATTGCGGAAAAGGGCATGGTGCTGCTGGAGAACAACGGCGTGCTGCCGCTGTCCAAGGAGGCCCGCGTCATGGTCACCGGCCCCTATGCCGACGCCGTCAACGTAGGCGACCAGGGCTCCAGC
Organism: Oscillospiraceae bacterium; assembly: GCA_902765025.1. GTDB lineage: Bacteria > Bacillota > Clostridia > Oscillospirales > Oscillospiraceae > Vescimonas. Next base: position 5,532 of record CACWYC010000023.1, on the reverse strand, counting down.
AGGGTCTGGGACAAGAACATCGTGACGCCTTTCGCCGGAATCTCCCGCGTGTTCAAAAACGCCTCCCTGACTGACGGCGACGTGGCGGTGGTGTGCGTGGGCTCCAACCGGAAGAAGGAGGGGGAGTTCTTCGCCAGCGCCAGCGAGAAGATGAAGAAAAAGCCCAAGGACTGCGGCGGCGACCGTGACAGCCTGCGGCTGGATAGGGAGGAGGCAGAGCGGATTCGCGCCCTCAAGGCCCAGGGCAAGAAGGTGGTGGTAGCGCTCTACTCCGGCTGCGCCATCATCGTGGAGGAGTGGAAGCAGTACGCCGACGCGATATTGATGAACTACTACTCCGGCTGCGAGGGCGGCACGGCGCTGGCCAACCTCCTCTGCGGCGACAAGAACTTCTCCGGCAAGCTGCCCTTTACCGTGGCCAGGGACGAGGGCGACTATCCCGCCTTCCTCAGCATTGGCCAGAAGCCCTATGAAATCGAATACGGCTACTACCACGGCTACACCAAGCTGGAAAAGGAGGGCGTTGCCCCCGCCTATCCCTTCGGCTACGGCCTGAGCTACACCGGCTTTGCGATCTCCGACAAGGCCGCCGACTGGGGCGGGGATGCGCTCACCGTCACGGCAAAGGTGAAGAACACCGGCGACTTTGACGGCGCGGAAGTGGTGCAGGTCTACGTGGGCAGCAAGGGCGCCGCCAACGGCGACGACAGACCGGTGAAGCTCCTGAAGGGCTTCCAGCGTGTGGAGCTGAAGGCCGGCGAGGAAAAGGCCGTGACCATCACGATCCCCAATGCGGAGCTGAAATTCTGGACGCCCGACGGCTGGGTGCTGGATGGGGCCTACACGGTCTACGTCGGCACGGACAGCCGCAGCGCAACCGCCATTTGAGATTCCGGCCGGGAAATGAGACAGCAATACAATTCACGGCGGACTATTGGATGCGCAAAAACAGACGAATGAGGTAACCGCCCATTCGGCAGATCACGAATCAAGGATATGCCTTTTTGCGTCAGTTTCTTTGAGAGAGGACAGGTGCAAAAAGCCCGCATGACTTGACCAAGCACTCACGTTTGAAGCTGTTGTCCGCAAAAATACGGCGTATACAAGGATTATGATGGCCCGGCTCGCCGGGCTCCTTTGAGAAAAAGCCACCAGGTGCCACCCCTGGTGGCCTTCTTTCGCCATTGAAACACCAGACTTAACAATGATAGTAGGTTTATTATGGAGTTCAGGTGGCTGAATGAAGGGAAAATCGTAAAGAAGGACAATCGAATCGAGATAATCGCACCCGCACAGACGGATTTCTTTTGCGGAAGCATTGACGAGTGCGAAGAGGGGATTCTTCCGAAATCGCTTTACAAAATAAACCCTGGGTTGCGTTGGCGGAAAAGTGGAAACGCTTGGCGCCGCCTTCGGTGTTGAGCCCATAGGCGACAGCCGCCGCTTCCAGCGGGGTGGATTTCCCGGTTCCGTTTTCGACGACGAAAATGGCGACCGGATTGTCCATTGTGCTTTCCGCCGGTTTATGGTAAAGTAAAGTGCAAATTTTTACAGGCAGCAGGGGAAAAGGCCGCCATCGGATGGCGCTTTCCCATGAAACCACCGGGGAGGTTGAGGACGGATATGCAAATGAAGCCTGAGAGTGAGCTTGTGCTGGAATTCTGCGTAGAGCTCAGCCGCCGCATGATTGTCAGCGGCGCCAATCTGGAGCGGGTACAGCTGGCGGTGGACCGTATCTGCCACGCCTATGGGCTCACCGACGTCAGCCTGTTCCTGCTGAGTGGCAACATCTCCCTCAGCGCCGTGGACGCCGAGGGCCGTTACGCCGCGCGGCAGTGCACGATTCCGCCTGCGGGCATCCATCTTGAACGTCTGAAAAAGCTGAACCGCCTCTCCTACACGGTGGTAAGCGAGAAGCCGGAGCCCCAGCGGCTGTACCGGCTGCTGAACGAGGCGTCCCAGGTCAGGGAGTGTCCCGACTGGGCGGTGCTGCTGGGGCAGGTCGCCGCCCTGAGCTGCCTGTGCCTGATTTTTGGCGGCGGCATCAGGGAGATATTGCCCGTGGTGGTTGTCACCGCTGTGCTGCACTATGTGATGATTCTGATGGCAAAGCCCGGGCTTGACCGCGTCGTGACAAATGCCGCCACCATGTGGCTTGCCACCGTGGAGGCGATCCTCGTCATGCAAACGGGAATCAGCACCAACGCACCGGTGATCCTCATCACCATCTCCATGCTGGTCATCCCCGGTATCCCGCTGGTCAACGCGGTGCGTAATCTGTTGTGCGGCAACGAGATGAACGGCATTTTGCAGCTGGCAAAGGTGCTGATCGAAACGCTGGCCCTTGCCATGGGCATCTACCTCGCCCTGTGGATGTTCGGGCTGAAGGAGGGCATGAGCCATGCCGTGGTGACCACGCTGTCCGACCCGATCCTGCTGGTCATCATTTCCTTTATCGCCTCCGCCAGCTTCGGCGTGGTGTTCCGCATCCCCCTCCACGACCTGTGGCGCGCAGGGCTCGGCGGCGTGCTGACCCGCGTGGCGCTGCTGCTGTTGGCGCCGCTCTCTCTGAATCGTCTGGTCTACGTCTCCATTGCGGCTCTGATCGCCGCGCTTTACGCCGAGCTGTTGGCGACGCTGCGCAAGGACCCCTCCACCTACTTTGTCTATCCCTCCATCGTCCCCCTCATCCCCGGCGACCTGTTCTACTATTCGCTGGTGGGCGTCTACCTGGGCGACGTGCAGATGGCGGCATCCAACGCGCAAAACTGCCTCCTGACCCTGCTTGGCATGAGCATCGGCTTTGTGCTCAGCTCCATCATCGCCCACTATATCCGCAAAATGAGACACTTCAAATTGACCAAACACAGGAAACAGGGAAAACCATCCTGGCACTGGTACATTTGAATCGCAACTGAAAAAATTTGAAAGCCTCTTTTCAAAAACCGCGGGCCCCAATCTTCTGCACTGAAGATTGGGGCCCGCGGTTTTTGCCCTGCGGCGGCGCCTTTGGCCGGAACGTCTTTTTCGCATCCGGACGCATTTGGGAGCGAAACGGGGATGGTGACCTTTCGCCAAGCGGATGACCGGCTTGTCGCCCTCCCACTGGAGGAGCAGCCAGACGCAGCGGGACAGGCAGGTGCTCTCACTGCGCTTTTGCAGCGCGCCGGGGACAACAGAATAAGAAGGCCGCCCGATACACATCGGGCGGCCTTTCCTGTGGCTGCGTTATTCCTCGGGCTTTGGCAGGGGGATGGACACCGTCACCGCCGTGCCGCCCTCCTTGCGGGAGGCGATGGTGAGGGTGCCGCCGCACATCATGGCCAGCCTCCGGCGGATGTTTTGCAGGGCGATGTGGGGCTCGTCGCTGTCGGCGGGGCGGAAGCCGGGGCCGTCGTCCTCCACCACGATTTCGCTGGCCGTGCCGGTGTTCCTTGTGACGACGGAGATGTGGATGGGCGCCTTGGTGGCCCGCATGCCGTGTACCACGGCGTTTTCCACAATGGGCTGCAGCGTCAGCGGCGGCAGGCGGAACGCGGTGTGGGGCGTGTCGAAGCGGACGAAAAGGCTGTCCTCAAACTGGGCCTCTTCGATGGCCAGATAGGCCCGGGTGTGCTCCAGCTCCTCGGTGAAGGAAACGGTGTTCTCGCTGGCGATGGCGGCAAAATTTTTGCGGAGATAGGAGGTGAAGTCCAGGGTGACCCGCTTGGCCTTTTCGACGTCCTGGTCGCAGAGGTAGTAGATGCCCATCAGGGAGTTGTAGATAAAATGGGGCCGCATCTGCAGCACGGCGATGCTGGCCTGCTGGTTGGCGATCTCCCGCTGCTGGCGCAGGTACTGGCGCATATTGTCCGTGAGAATGAGGCTGAACATAATCAGCGCAAAGAGGGCCATGCCGAACACGATCACAATTTCAATGGAGATAAACATGTGGACCAGCACCGCGGCGCTCATGGGCAGCAGGTACGCCAGAAGCCCGACGTAATACGGCCGGGCAAGGGCCTTTCGCCGCCGGATGGTGCCCGCGATGTTGAGCAGCAGAATCAGGGACATGGGCGCCAGGGACAGGGCGTAGAGAGGGCCGTAGAAAAAGCGGTTATCCGCCGTAACGTAGTAGAATACGCCGGTAAACTGCGACAGCACCAGCAAGATAAAGTAGGCCCCCAAAAGGGCCATCACCGCCCCAAACAGGGGGCTGCCCTTGGGCGATTCGTGGGAGCAATGGAGCAGAAAGACCGTCGGCATAAAAAACGGCGCCGAAAGGAGAGCCGATTCAAAGAAATAGATGACCCTCTGCACCTGCGCCATGGTGGGATCGCGGTAGAACAGCAGCTCCAGAAAGCAGGTGACGGCGCACAGGAACAGCAGCGAGAACAGCGTGATGAAATACCGCCTGCTCCACCTGTCCAGCGAGGGGATAAGGGCGGAGATCATAACGCCCAGCGCCATGGTCATGAGGATGGCGCCGCTGAGGGAGAAATGGAGAATATCCACCCAGCTCATACGCTCTCGCCCCCTGCCGAAAAGGGATACCGCAGCCGCTCCAACTGCGCCCGGACGCCCTCCTCCGTGATGGGCTTGAGCATAAAGCCGCTGGCGCCGGTGGCCCAGGCGTCCAGGGAATAGTCGGCGTAGGCGGTGAGATACACCACGTTGGTGCGGGGGTTGACGTTCAGCAGGTCACGGCACAGGTCCAGCCCGCTGGTGTTGCGCAGCTCAATGTCCAGAAAGGCCAGGGCCACGGGATTGGCCCGGGCGAAGGCGATGGCCTCGTCGGCGTCGGTGAAGCCGGTGACGGCGGCGTAGGGCATCACGGCGGAGAGCACCGGCAGGCCGCCGGTGAGAATCAGCTTTCTGTCGTCCACCATGATGACGTTGGGGCGCGCCTTGCTCCGGCCGGCGGCGGAGAGCAAAAAACTGACCTCCACCCCCAGGGCCTCGGCAAGCCGGGGTATCATAACGGCGTCGGGCAGACGAGTCCCGTTCTCCCACCGGGCCACAGTGGACCGGGTGACGAACAGCCTGTCGGCAAGGGCCTGCTGGGAAAGCCCTCTGCCCATCCGCAGCTTTTTCAGGGTTTCGGAGAATAATTGGCGCATTTTTTCACCCCCACAGCGTCCTTTTTCTTTGTTAACATTTTATTATACAATATTTTCCGGTATAAAACAAGACAAATCCAGCCTCTTGTGAAAAATGTTCCATTTTGGAACACTGCCTTGTAAGGGTTACGAAAAAACGGTAAAATATGTCAGAATACATATACATTGGGTGTATAGCGCAAAATCGTGTGAAAAGACAAGGAGAAGGGACATGAAAAAGAACGTACTGTCAAGAGCGTTTAGCCTGTTCCTGGCGCTGCTTATGGTGCTGGGCACGGTGCCGGTGACGGTGATCTCCGCCTATGCGGAGGCCGCGCCGGAGATGCTGGTGACGTCGCTGACCGAGCTTTACTCGGGCGACGAGACCCGGGCGCGGGAGGACCTGGAGGCCCTGTCTGCCGCCGGGCTTCTGGGCGCCGACGGCAAGCTGGTG
>CACWYC010000022.1 GCA_902765025.1 Oscillospiraceae bacterium | reverse complement strand
CGCGGGCTGAGTATTTCAAGCAGCCTGCTGGCCGCCTATTGTGGCCCGGACTGGCCGGGAATTATGACCCTGCTGGCCGGGGAAAACGGCTATATGCAACACCTTCGCCACGACCGCCCTGGAGCACGGCATGGACGTAAAAACGCTCTCTGCCATCATCGGTCACATTTCGCCGGCTACGACGATTGATACTTACAGTCACATCACCGGCGCCATGCAGCTGCAGGCGGCGCAGAAGATCGAGCGCGGGATCGGCCACAGCGAGGCGTATGAACCCCACGAAACGCTTCTAGACCAGCTTCCCGCCGAAGACGGAAAATCGCCTGTAAGCCCGCCGTTCGCCCCGTACAAGGGCAAGGTGCGCAAAACCGGCACCGGCAGGATCTACGAACTCAACGATCACCTCTTTGAGGGCCGCTATTCGCCTATCAACGCCCAAGGTAAGCGAGAAGTGCATATCGTCTATGCCAAGACAAAGAAGGAGTGCGAGGCACTGTTGGAGAAGATGGTCACCGAGGTACGGGAGAGGATTAAAGAAGAGAAGCTGCGGATGAAAGTGGAAGTGGCTGCGGGCAAATGAGGCTTTTCCTGAAAAAATAATACTCATTTTAAATGCGCAACCTCAAAACAAGGAAAATCCTGGCGCCTCAAGGGCTGTGTCGCTATAAACAAAGAACTAATTTCTGAGAATTATTGACCTGATTTAAGAGTAAGAGCGTGTATTCCGCTTCATAAAACCCTTACGGTTGTTATCTCCCACAACACTTTTTATACTTTTTTCCACTCCCACAAGGGCAATCTTCATTCCTGCCGATTTTACTCCCATATTTTAGCTTATATGCTGTTAATCGCCGTTCAGCTCTCTCTTTTCCTTGTGAAAACAATTCCGCAGTCCGATCAAACGGTATTTCGTCTTTTTTGTATAAGTGAAAAACAACATTGGTTATTTCTTCGGCAACATCGAACTCGAAACATAGGAGTACACGGTCCTCGTCGCCGTTCCAAAGCATAGTTGACATAACATAATCTGCCTGTTCAGTTGCTGAAGCAATGGTGATACCTGGCTGGTTTATAAAACAGGTATATCTCAAATCTTTTGGAAGTCGTCCGGCTGAGCTTAAGGCTATGTACGAATGGTTTTCGAGTTGCCGATTCAGAGTATATTTGATTTCGTTACAAAGCTCTTCTTTTGCATCTTGAGAAAAATCCAGAAGGTAATTTGAGATCACGACCTTATTATAAATATTTGATTTCTCTAAAAATTGAATAATGCTTTCAATGATTGGCGGGAGCTCCTGTTTCGGCTTGTTTGGTTTCAGTTCTGGGTGATATAGTTTTCCAAAATAAATGTCAAGATCTTCACGATAGCCAAATACTGAGATTGAAGAAAATTCGTTAGCGTCTTCGAAGTCCATATGATAGCAGTTGCGCTTTATATATAGGCCCAAGTGATCAAGTTCGTCATTTGTAGCAAGTGTAGCCACATTTGTAGCTGCACGACGTTGTTTTAAAAAGTGCAGGAATTTTAATGGTGATTCAAAATAGTGTGCATATATCATCAGATCATCAACCGATATGCTTATTGCCTCACATTGCAGTTTTAGGAAACTAAGCTTTTCTGCTTTTGAGGCAAATTCATTGATATTGTCAATTGTGACAGATAACATATAGACATCTGATAATGCTGATTTCACTATACGAGCCTTTTCTTCACCGCTTTCCGTGTAGAGAGTTGATGTGTCGTTTGAAAGCAAATAATCGTATGTTCGCTTACACTGTAAATCGGGCTCTTCAATCAGCTTTTTATAAGATTTTATATGTTGCTCATGGTCTACTAGTGGCGCAGTATATACGAACGATCCTGCCTTAACTTCAACAATTATCGCAACATCATAATAAATGACCAACAGATCATTTTCACAGAGCTGTTTCTTTGATTTGCCTTTCGGGTAGTAATTGTTGTAATAAACTGTACAACCAGGTAAAAGGCTTTGAAACAATTCAGCAACCATTTTTTCACTTGCTTCTTTTTGAACGGCGTTCCAGTTATACCCATTGTCGAGCCTTGAAACTGTCTTTTGGATTGTACGGTAAAAATTATCTATAAATGAATAGTAATCAAAGCAGTAATACTTACCCTCAATCTCAATAAACGGGCGCTTCTGGATGGGAAGGTCAATGATCGGCCAACCTGGGTACTTCGGATGTTTAAAAAAAGAAGAATCTGCTCCTAAACCATAAGATAGTTCTCGTGCAAATTGTTCTGGCCATCCTGTAATACTACAGACATCATTCAATGTGGTTCCAAATAAACTGGCTAATAGTTGGTGTCCGGTTTCTCTCTGACCTTCAATTAAAGATTCGCGCTCGTCTTCCGCTGTATCTAAGAATGTATTATACATTCTAACGAGTTCATTTAACGGCTCTATCCGGCCTTGGGATAGGGCATATTGCAATTTGTTTATCCCCTTGATAATGTCCCCGCTGGTAATATGGAAGATTTTTTCGAACTCCTGACTGTGTGGCGTAAGCAGTTTTTCAAAGTACTCATGCTCGATAAACTGATACCTTTTTCCGCGGACTTGATACATTAATTGAGCTTCGAATAATTCTTTATGCAAGTCTTCCTCGAGTATTCCGGCTTTTCTAGTCAACGCTCCGTATGCAATGTAGTAATTGTTTATTTGGATAAAGAGATCAGATATGTCTTTGCTGATATCAAAAAACATTTCTGATGGATCACCATCATTTCTATTATCACTCTCGGGGCAAGAAACGAGTATGCTTTGGATGTACTCGGCCATTCTTCCGGTAGAAACATACTCCATCCCAATTTGCTGTGATTCCGATGTGATGCCAACCATACTTCCTAATGTCTTTAATTGAGCAAATGTGAGCAGTTCTAGCGGATTGCACATCAATACTTCATCGCGAATTCTACACACCAAGTGATCAATTTGATCTTTGATGTACGGACACTGGTTGACAAATTCATCCATAATCTGCTGATGCACTTCAGGGCTCATAATATTCTTTTGAATAATGCTATTCCCTATACGCGCTACTTCAAACAAACCATTGTTATAGTAATCGTCAGGTTTCCTTTTCATGGAGAACCTCCATTTCTCTACTATTTATCTATTACGTCTAATTAAGAATAACAAACCTGCTTCCTTAAGGGTGCAGGTTTGTTATTCTTTGTCGTGGTCCGAGTGACAGGATTTGAACCTGCGGCCTGATGGTCCCAAACCACCCGCGCTACCAACTGCGCTACACCCGGATATTCGATTTTCTTATTCTGCCGTTGTGGTCAAAGATGTGGTCAAGCGGCGGTTTTGGGAAATTTTGTGGAGGGGGAAAAGTGCCAAAGCGCCAGTGTTTTCAGGGCTTTCGTGGATTTCGGATTTTGCCCGGATGCCGGGGGTGTTACATGCTCCCAAATGTCGCGCCCTACCAGTTGAGCCACACCCGGTGATATTGGGGCCGCCGTTTGGCGGCCCCATGATTGTAGCAGATTTATTGCAATTATGCAAGGGCGGCTTTCAGTGCGTCTACGCGGTCGGTCTTTTCCCAGTTGACGCCCAGGTCCTCCCGGCCCATGTGGCCGTAGGCGGCTAGCTGGCGGTAGATGGGGCGGCGCAGGTCCAGGTCACGGATGATGGCGGTGGGGCGCAGGTCGAAGACCTTATTGACGGCCTCCTCCAGCTTATCATCGCTGACCACGCCGGTGCCGAAGGTCTCCACCAGCACGCTGACGGGACGGGCCACGCCGATGGCGTAGGCAAGCTGCACCTGGCAGCGCTTGGCCAGGCCGGCGGCCACTACGTTCTTGGCTACCCAGCGGGCGGCGTAGGCGGCGCTGCGGTCCACCTTGGTGGGGTCCTTGCCGGAGAAGGCGCCGCCGCCGTGGGGGGCGCTGCCGCCGTAGGTGTCCACGATGATCTTGCGGCCGGTGAGACCGGTATCGCCCTGGGGGCCGCCGATGACGAAGCGGCCGGTGGGGTTGACGAAGAAACGGGTATTGTCGTCCAGCAGCTCGGCGGGGACGGTGGGGCGGATGACCAGGCGGATCATATCCTCCCGGATCTGCTCAAGAGACGCCTCGGGGGCGTGCTGGGTGCTGACCACCACGGTATCCACCCGGACGGGCTTGCCGCTCTCATCATACTCCACGGTGACCTGGGTCTTGCCGTCGGGACGGAGATAGTCCACCAGACCCTGCTTGCGTACCTCGGTGAGGCGCATGGCCATCTTCTGGGCCAGGCTGATGGCCAAGGGCATCAGCTCGGGGGTCTCGTCGCAGGCATAGCCAAACATCATGCCCTGGTCGCCGGCACCGTTGTCCAGCTCGCTGTCACCGCTCTCCTTGGCCTCCAGGCTCTTATCCACGCCCATGGCGATATCACCGGACTGCTCGTCGATGTTGGTGATGACGGCGCAGGTATTGCCGTCGAAGCCGTATTTGGCACGGTCATAGCCGATGTCCAGCACCACCTGGCGGGCGATGCGGGGGATGTCCACGTAGCAGGAGGTGGTGATCTCACCCATGATGTGGATGAGGCCGGTGCTGACGCAGGTCTCGCAGGCCACGCGGCCGTTGGGATCCTGCTCCAGAATGGCGTCCAGCACAGCATCGCTGATCTGGTCGCAGATTTTATCGGGATGACCCTCGGTCACCGACTCAGAGGTAAATAAACGTTTTGCCATAGTCTTTTCCTTTCTTTTGTTCCCGGGAATGCGAAAGCGCCCCACCGAACCGGCGGGGCGCTGAAATGCTTGCCTTCCCTCATCTTTCGATTCGTTCGCCGGATTTGGCACCTTGAAACAACAGGTTGCCGTGACTTCATCGGGCCGTTCCCTCCGTCACTCTTGATAAGGTATTCAATTGTGGTGTCACTAAGTGGTATTCTACCAGATTTACGGCGATTGTCAACACCATTTCCAAAGATTTTGGGACGAATGCGGCGGGAGCACAGGACTCCCGCCGCTGGCAGGATTAAAAGGTGCGTTGGAAGGGCTTATCGCGCCTTCTTTTTGCCCGTCCAGGCCAGGCCCAGGGCGGCGCTGGCAGCCAAGGCGGCGTACAGGGCCACGCCGGGGTCGGCGGTCTTGGGGGCGGTGATGGTGGCGGCGTTCCCGGTCACCGTCCAGGTGGCGGTAGCGTAGGTAGTGCCGTCGTAGAGGCGGATGGTGTGGGTGCCGTTGGGCAGGGTGGCCATGAACGCATCAGACAGCACCACGTTGCTGCCGCTGACGGTATAGTATTTGCTGTCCACGGTCTTGCCATCCACGGTGACGCGGGTGATGGCGCCGATCTGAGAGGTGACAGTAAGGGCACCGGGGGCAGAGGCGCCGGTGGAATCGTCGCCGGAGATGGTGACCATGACGCTGACGGGCTGCGTATCGGCATGGCTGACGTCGCCCACCGCCTTATACCACACATAGTAGGTCCCGGGGCGGGCAGCGGTGGGGATGGTCTCGGAATAGGCCGACGCGTCGGGGGCTGCGGCGGTGGTGGTAAGGGCATAGTACATGGTGCCGCCCTCGGCCTCACCCGCCGTCACCAGGCTGCGGGCAAAGCCGGTATAGGTCAGTGACCTTGCCTCCGGCGCCACGGTGACGCTGGCGAACTGGCTCTTATTGACCAGCACGTAGACGGAGAAATGATCGAGCTTCAGGGAGGTCATGATGCTTCCCTCGCTGCCGGTAAGCGTACTCGTTTTTTTGAATGACAGCCCTACCTTCTCAAAATTGCCATCATTATCCATATAGTAGGCGCCAACGTTGGTAGCCGGCCAGCTATTTATCTCAATGTCGCCGACATTGAAATTGACCGGCTCTTCCAGCTTCCTGCCGTCTGTGGTGGGAAACGACGCCTCAATATTGAATACCCGATAATCATCAGTACCCAGATTTTGATTGAGGGCGTTTGCCTGCTGCAGCGTCAGTTTGCCGGAATTGATGGGATTAACGATGGGATCGATCTTCATCGTTACGCCGTCGCGCAGCATATTGACGGACGAATCCAGGCCGTACCAGGCCTCTGTACCGCCGCTCTCCTCACGCATCCATACGCACACCCGTCTGTCTTTGTCCCGGGCCAAATCCAGCGGTTTGACAAGATCACCCTTAATCTCAACCTTGCTGGGATTACCTGAAAGGCGCAGGTTGACAGACTGATCTATGGGCATTTTTTTAATCTCAAGGATTTGCTCATTGCTGAGGGATTCCACCTTAACGCCGTCATCCGTCGCCGTGCCGGAGATGTCCCACGTATTGTCGGCCTCAAAGGGCTCGGGCGCCGAGAGGGTGAACGTGGCGGAGGCAACCTCGCTGCTGACCCCGTCCTTCACCGCGATGGCCTTAACGGTGGCGGTTGCGGTCAGCGTAATGGCAGAGGTATACACGGTGCTGCCGGTGGTGGGCTCGGTGCCGTCGGTGGTGTAGTAAATGACGGCGTCCGCGGTGGCGCAGGACAGGGTCACGCTCTGGGAGGCGGTGAACTCGCACGCTTCAGGGGTGAACATGGGGGCTTCCACAGGCATTCTCAGTCTGGGGCTGCCGTCCTTCATCATCCAGGTATTGGTGAAGTCCCAGTTGACGTAATTTTCGGCATTGGCCACGTCCGCGCCGGACAGCTTCGTGCCCTTGCCCTGATTGGTGCCGGCATGATCCACGTCGCCGGCAAAATAGCAGTCAGTAACCTGCATCTTGGGGGAATCGCCGCCCACGATATAAAAGGCGCCATTGTCATGAGCGGTCGCTTCGAAATCGGAGCACTCCGAGCTGAAGCAGCGCGTTACGGTGGCCGTCACGTCCGCGTTGGAGCAGGTGATGCCGCCCACCCGGATATTGCCGCTGATGACGCCGGTATTCAGGCAGTCTGTGGCCGAGCCGCCAAAGCCCACGATGCCAGAGGCGCCCTGGGCACCGAAGCCGCTGACGGAGGCCCGGTTCCAGCAGCGGCTGAAGGTGCCGCTGCCATAGGCGGCAACAGCGCCCACGTTGCCCTTAACGCCGGTAACGGAACCGTCGGTGATCAAATTCCGGATGGTGCCGGATACGTTTTCGAACAGGCCCGTATTCCATTCATCAGTATGGCTGATGCTCAGGGTGACGGTATGGCCGTAGCCGTCAAACACACCTTTGAACTCCCCGGCAATCATGGTGTCCATGGAGACGTCCGCCGTCAGGCGGTAGTTGCCGGACAGCGGATAGGCGGCGTCCTGGCCTATCTTTTTCAGCTCGTCCGCCGAGCCGATAAGAATCATATCGTCCGCGTTGGCCGTCATGCCGGCGCACGGCACCAGACCTATGACCAAGACCAGCGCCAGGAGAATGCCCAGCAGCTTTTTACCCGCTATCTTCTTCATATCAATACCTCCTCGTATTTCTCCCCGGACGGCAGGGGCCTCCGGGCGGATGCCCGGAATGATTATAGCGGTTTTCCGTCAGTTTTTCAACTCATTTTCAAAGTGGGCCTCCCCTGCCCTGTCGTCCCACGGGAATGTTTATAAAAATGACATGACTTTTGGCAAATAGTGTGGTATCATTCATGGCAACGTGTATGAAAAGGAGGGGTCTCCCCTTTGAAAGCCATTTATGAGGCGGTGGATCGGTTCTGCGCGCGCCATCCCCGGTTCGGTATTCCCAACCTGATGCGCTATGTGGTCATCGGCAACGTGATCGTGTACGTGCTGATGATGTTCACCCGGGCCAATGACGCCAGTGCCCTTTCTTTCCTCACCTTTTACTGGCCAGCGGTGCTGAAGGGCGAGATTTGGCGGGTTATCACCTTTGTGCTGGTGCCCCAGGACAGCAGCATTATTTTCCTGGCCATCAGCCTGTATTTCTACTACTGGATTGGCTCGGTGCTGGAAAATAAGTGGGGCACGGCCAAGTTTAACCTCTACTACTTCGGCGGCATGGCGGCCACCATCATCGGCGCCGTACTGGCGGGGCTGGTGCAGGGCAGCCATTTCTACATCGCCGGGGCCACCTATGTGAACCTGTCCATGTTCCTGGCCTTCGCCTGCCTGTTCCCGGACACACAGGTGATGCTGTTTTTCGTGATTCCGGTGAAGATGAAGTGGCTGGCCTATCTGGACGCGGCGCTGTTCGGCTTCGACATCATCAACTCCATCCGCCTGGGGCTTTGGAGCGGCGTGGTGCTGCCCATTGTGGCGCTGCTGAACTTCGCCGTGTTCATCTGGCCGGAGGTGCGGTATCTGCGGGAAAAGGCGGCCTACCGCCACAGTCCCCAGACGGTACAGTTCAAAAAGGCAGTGAAGCAGCAACAGCAGCAGCGGGGCTACAACCACAAGTGCGCCGTGTGCGGACGGACGGACGCGGACTACCCCGACCTCCAGTTCCGCTATTGCAGCAAGTGCGCCGGGTATCACTGCTTCTGCCAGGATCACATCTTTACCCACGTACATTTTGAGGAGTAATTCCATCATTTTAGGCATGAAAATCCCGCCTTACGGAATGGTAAGGCGGGATTCTTTTACTTTTCTTCCGCAGCGGGGGCGGCTTGGGGCTCCTCCTGCCGCTCCAGGAGATAGAGGCGGCTGTCGAAGTCACGCATGACGGCGGTGCCGCCGTCGTAGCCGGTGCCGGAGAAGTGCTGCACGGGGACGAAGCCCTGGCGCATCAGGCCAAGGCCGGAGGCGGTGACGTCGATGCTGTCGCATTCCAGCTTGACAAAGTGCTCGGCAAGCTGGGCAGTGAGGGAGTCGGGCTTGATGGGCACGGGGGACATCATGTTCACCAGGGAGCCGAAGTCGTGAAGATGGGGGGTGACGGGCAGGTTGGTGACGTGGTAAAGGGCGTCGGGGGTCAGGCCGCCGCAGCGAACCCGGCGCATGGGCTCGTTGGGTCCGTTGAGGGCGCAGAAATGGAGGGTCAGGGCCTCGCTGCCATCGGTGGCGGCGGCGGTCCAGACGGTCTCGTTCTCGCTGACATTGCCGCGATAGAGCTGGCCGAATTGCAGCGTGCGGCGGTGGGCCTTATAGAACGCCACCTGCTGCTTTAAGGACTCACGCTGGCCCTTGGGCAGGTCGCCCAAATCCAGCTCGAAGCCCAGCAGACCGAAGCAGGCCACCTGCAAGCGGCTGTCCAGCGGGGAGCGGCGCAGCGTCTGGTGGTTGGGGGAGGCGGAGACGTGGCAGCCCAGGACGGACTGGGGGTAGCCGTAGCTGTAGCCGTTCTGGATATTGGCACGGCACAGCACGTCCGTATTGTCGCTGGCCCAGACCTGGGGCATGAAGCAGAGCATGCCCAGGTCGGTGCGGTTGCCGCCGCTGGCGCAGGCCTCGAACAGCACGTGGGGGAAGGCGGCGTTCAAGCGGCGCAGGATGCTGTAAAGACCCAGGACGTAGCGGTGGCACACCTCGCCCTGGCGCTCCGGGGCGGCGGTGGAGGACCAGGTATCGGAGAAGATGCGGTTCATGTCCCACTTGATATAGCTGATGTCGGCGGAGGACAGCACGTCAGCCACGGCCTGGTACACATAGTCGCACACGTCGGCCCGGCTCAGATCCAGCACGTACTGGTTGCGGCCCAGGGCCTGGTCGGCGTGGCCCAGAATCCAGTCGGGATGGTCGCGGAACAGGTCGCTCTTTTCGCTGACCATCTCCGGCTCCATCCACAGGCCGAAGTCCAGGCCCAGGGCCTGCACGTCCTTGCACAGGCCGCCCAGGCCGCCGGGCAGCTTGCCGGTGTCCTCCTGCCAGTCGCCCAGGGCGGCGGTGTCGTCCTTGCGGCCACGGAACCAGCCGTCATCCAGCACCAGCAGCTCCGCACCCAGGGCCTTGGCCTCCTTGCCCAGGGCCAGCAGCTTGCGCCGGTCTACTTTGAAATACATGGCCTCCCAACTGTTCACCAGCACGGGGCGCTCACGGTACTGCCACTCGCCACGGACAATGTGGCGTCGGACGAAGCGGTGCATCTGCACGCTCATGCCGCCGAAGCCGGAGACGGAGAACACGCTGACGGCCTGGGGCGTGTCGAAGCTCTCGCCGGCGGGCAACTGCCAGGTGAGGCCGTCCACGCCCTGGACCACGCGGACGCCGCCGAAGGGGCCCCGCTCCGCCACGCCCAGATGGTTGCCGCTGTACAGGAGGTTCAGGCCCCACACGGCGCCGAAGCGCTCGGTGGCGTCGGCGGCGGACACCATGGCGAAGGGATTGCACCGGCTGGAGCTGACCCCCACTTTGGCGCCCCAGGTCTGGCGGCCGGTGACGGGGGCAATGATGTGATCCATCTCCCGGGCCCAGGCGCCCCGGAAGGTGTGGAGGAGATAGTCGCCCCGGGGCAGGTCGATCTGCTGGCTCATGAGGCGGCGGATGGTGACAGTGCCGTCGGTATCGTTGCTGAGCCGGGCCCAGCGGACAATGGCGTCCGTCTCGGGGAAGACGGTGTAATAGAGATTGAGATACACCTCGTGGCGGGCGTCCTTGCACACCACCTGCAGCGTCTCCCCCTCCCCTGCCGCGGCGGGCAGACCGGCGGGGGTGTCCAGCTCCGGGCGCATGGTGTGGAAGTAGCGGAAGGAGGCGCTGCTGTCGCCGTCGGGGAAAATGACGTCTACGGCGCACTCCCGGCTGTCACCCCAGCCGGCGGTGCCCACCTCCTGGTCCATCCGCTCCAGGGCGGCGCCGCTTTCCAGCACCACGGCGTTGCCGGGCTGATGACGGTAGACCGGGGCCAGGGCCTCGTAGTCCTCCTTTCGGCCCAGGCGGGCGCCGTAATAAAGGTGCTCCAGCACGCCATCCTCCCGGGCACGGAAGCAGTAGGCGGTGCGCTCGGTCTCCAGAATAAAGAGGCGATTCTCAACGGTGATCATGGCAAGTCCTCCCTCGTTTTGATTCTATTTGCTATTATACGATATGCCGAGGGAAATTGGTATGGGGATTTTACTTTTTTCGCAAAAAATGCCGCCCGGGGGCGGCGCAGAGACGAGCCACGGGCGGCAAACGGCAAACGGCAAAAGGAGGGCGGGACGCAGCACAGAGGCTGCGCCCCGCTATGGAAAAGAATGAATAAAGCAAATCAACGGACGGCGTTGGTCTCCAAAATGGTGCGCAGGGCCGACATGGAGCTGGAATGGGAGCGGGCGATAACGGTGTCCTTCCCCTTCACGCCGCTGAGGGCGCCTTGCAGCATCTTGTGGGACATGGTGCCGGTGAACAGCACCAGCAGGTCGGGGTTGCCCACCTTGCCGGCCATGCCCTCGGCCTTGGTGTACACCTTGGCGCGGCAGTCAAACTGGCGGCACAGGTCCCTATACTGCCGCTCCATACACTCATTGCCGCCGACGATGACCACGCTCATAGATGCCTCCTGTCCCGAAAGTTAGCGTATGCTAACGATGGATTTGAAAGATTGCCGCCGTTCTACGGTGGCTATGGTTAGTATAAGCTAACTGCCGGGATTTGTCAATCGTTTTTCCGTATTTCATTATTTTCAGGGAATAATGACGCCGCCGGGACTCACCTGCCCCGGCGGCGATTGAGGAACGATTGACTTGTCGGCGCGCAGAGAACAGGACGCAGAGGGCGTCCTCCGCCGTGGGGGCAAGGTGGTTTTGGCAGACGATAAGGGCCCGGCGGATGCCCTTTTTCTAAAAGGGCGGGTAAACGGTGAAATGATTCTCTGCCGAAGCGGATTTCCACCGGATGGCGGTACAATAATCAGCGATGATAAATCCTGTCCTCAATGGCGCTGACCTGGACGGCGAACTTCTTCATGTTTTCGCGGCGCCAGTCCTCCAAATCCTGGCACCAGTCGGTGGCCAGGAAGGTTTTCACCATCTCCACCGCCATCTCGGGGCCCACAATCCAGCCGCCCATGCAGAGAATGGAGGCGTTGTTGATGGCACGGGCCATCTTGGCGGAATAGACGCCCTCACAGGCCACGGCGTAGACGCCCTTGAACTTGTTGGACACCACGCACATACCGGCGCCGGTGCCACAGATCAGCACCGCCCGGTCGTAGGTGCCATCCTGCACCAGAGGGGCCACCTTGTCGGCCACGGCGTAATAGGGAATGACGTGGTCCAGGTCGGTGGTGCCCAGGTCGTCAAATTCGGCGCCGATCCCTGTGAGGTACGCCTTGACGGCCTCCTTGGCGGCAAAGCCGGACTTATCGCTTCCGATGGCAATTTTCATGGTAATATCCTCCTGTTATTTGGCGTTGGCGGCTTCCTTAATGACCGCTTTAATGTGTTCGGGGGTGAGGCCCATGGCCTGGCGGAGATAGGGCAGCTTGCCCACCTCGCCGAACCGATCCTCGATGCCCACGGCGTAGACGGGGATGCGCTCATGGGCCAGGGCTTCCAGCACGGCGGAGTGGAGGCCGCCGATGACGTTGTGATTCTCCACCGTGACGGCCACGCCGGTTTTGCGGGCGGCGGCGATGACGGTTTCTCTGTCGATGGGCTTAATAGTGTGTACGTTCACCACATGGCAGGAGAGGCCCTCCCCTGCCAGCTCCTCCGCCACAGCCACCACGTCGGCGGTGGGGTAGCCGGAGGTGAATACGGTGACGTCGTCGCCCCGGCGGAGGGTGTCGGCCCGGAACAGGTCGAAGCGATAGTCGTCACCGAAGACCGGGGGCATCTCCTTGCGGGCCAGGCGCAGGTAGAGGCAGCCCTCATACGCATTAAGCACCGGCATGGCGGCGCGGAGCTGCACCTCGTCCACCGGCTCGAAAATCACCATGCCGGGGATGGCCCGGACCACGGAGATGTCCTCAAAGCTCATGTGTGTGCCGCCGTTGAGCTCGGCGGTGATGCCGGGGTCGGTGCCTACGATTTTCACGTTCCGCCCGGCGTAGGCGATGGACAGGGTGATCTGGTCGCAGATGCGGCGGGTGGCAAAGGGGGCGAAGCTCTCAATCCAGGGCTTAAAACCGTAGCTGGCAAGGCCGGCGGCCACGGAGGCCATGTTCTGCTCGGCGATGCCGCAGTTGAAGGTCCTGTCGGGGAAGCGGTCATAGAGCCCACGGGTGCCGCTGGCCTTGGAAAGATCAGCGTCCAAAAGGCAGATTTTCTCGTCCTTTTCCATCAGCTCGCCCAGGCACTGGGCGTAGACAGCGCGCATTTCCATTCCTTACGCCTCCCCTCTGATCTCCGCCACGGCTTGGCGGGCTTCCTCTTCCGTCACCTTGGTGTTGTGGTTGCCGCAGCCCCGCGCAATGATGAAGCTGACGCCGCTGCCCTTCACCGTGTGGAGGATGACCATGGTGGGCTTGCCGGTGCCCCGGTTGCGTTTGGCGAGGGCCACCGCCTGGGCCACCTGGTCCACGTCGTTGCCGTTCTCCACCTCAATGACGTGCCAGCCGAAGGCCCGCCATTTGGCGCCCAGGGGGGCAAGATCGTTGATAACGGCCACGGGGTCGTCAATTTGGAGCTTATTGTAGTCTGTAAAGGCAATCAGGTTGTCAAGGTGCTTGTTGCCTGCCAGCATGGCGGCTTCCCAGATCTGGCCCTCCTGGCTCTCGCCGTCGCCGATGACGGTATAGACGGTGGCGCCGTCCCCGGCAAGCCGGGAGCCCAGCGCCACGCCTACGGCGCAGGAAAAACCCTGGCCCAGGCTGCCGGTGGTCATGTCGATGCCCGGGGTGCGGAGCATGTCGCAGTGGCTGGGCAGACTGGTGCCGCCCTGGTTCAGCGTCAGCAGCAGGTCGCGGGAGAAGTAGCCGCGACGGGCCAGCGCCGCGTACACCGCCGGACCGGCGTGGCCCTTGGAACAGATGAAGCGGTCACGGCCCGGCATATCAGGCTGGGTGGGGTCGATGTGCATCTCCTTGAAATACAGCACCGCCAGCAGCTCCACGATGGACAGGCTGCCGCCGGCGTGACCTACGCCCAGGTGGCCGATGGCGGTCATAATGTCGCAACGCAGGTCGCGGCACAGGGCTTTCAAATCCTCATGCAAGGGTAATCGCCTCCAGTAAATAGAGATTGTTCACTATTGAGTTTAGGCGCTGATGCGCCCTTTGTCAACCTAAATTGCGGTGTATCATGTATGTGTTGACAAAATGTACCCCAGGGCGATATGATGAAGATACTTATAATATTAGGAGGTCTCTATGAGCGACTTCGTACCTGTATACGTGGGCGTGGGCGTGCCCACCTTCCACATGGAGAGCGCGCAGGCCCAGTTCGACCGCAGCCGGGCGCTGCTGAAGGGCATCTGCGGCGATTTCGTATGCCCGGAGGAGATGCTGCTGGGGGTGGACGCCCTCCACGATTTCCTCTCCCCCCTGCACCCGGACATGATTGTGTTCCAGAATCTCACCTTTGCCAACGCCGCCTATATGTCGGAGGTGCTGCGGCATTTTGACTGCCCCATTCTGCTGTGGACGCTGCGGGAGCCGGTCATCGACGGCGGGCGGCTGCGGCTCAACTCCCTCACCGGGGCCTACTCCGCCGCCAACACTCTGCGAGCCTTCGGGGGCAGACCCTTTGGCTACGTGTTCGGCGCGCCGGAGGAGGAGAACGTGGGCCGGGACATCGCCGCCTTCGTGGCAGCGGCCCGGGTCAAGATGGAGATGACCTCCCTCAAAATGGCGGCGGTAGGCCACACGCCCCAGGGCTTCGGCTTCGGCCGGGCACTGGACAGCGAGCTGATGCACACCTTCGGCGTGGAGCTGGAGGCCATTGAGGCAAGGGAGCTCATCGACAGGGCCAAGGGGTACAGCGATGAGGAGTGCCGGGAATGGCTGGAGCGCACCCGGCAGGCCACCTGCGGCCTGGAGGCCACCCCGGAGAAAAACGCCCTGGACCACGCCAGGCTCTACAAGGCATACACCGAGTATGTGCGGGAGAAGGGCATCAAGGCCCTGGCCTCCCGGTGCTGGCCCGACTTCTTCACCGCCTTTGGCACGCCGGTTTGCACGGTGCTGTCCCTCTTAAACGACGAGGGCGTGGCGGCGGCCTGCGAGGCGGACATCTACGGCGCGCTGTCCATGTGGGTGGGCATGGCGCTGTCGGGCAAGCCGGTATTCTTCGGCGATCCGGTGTCGCTGGACGAGGGCGAGAACACCATCACGTTCTGGCACTGCGGCGCGGCCGCCTGCTCCATGGCCCGGCGGGATACCGGCGCCACCGTGGGCGTACACCCCAACCGGAAAATCGGCCCGGCCATGGACTTCGGCTGTGAGGCCTTCCCGGAGGCCACCGTGTTCCGCATCGGCCGGGAGGCCGACGGCTCCTTCCTCTTCTTCATTCTGGAGGGTGAGGCGCTGGACAAGCCCAAGCAGTTCACCGGCACGTCCATCGTGGTGCGGACGGACGGCGACAGCCGGGACATTGTGGAGCGCAGCGTCAAGGCGGGATTTGAGCCCCACTACGTGGTCATCCAGGGCCGATACGGCAAGGCGCTGGAAATGCTGGCGGAGCTGTTTGGCTTTGCCGTGTATCGGTATTGATTCTTCTTTTTTTCAAATTGAGAGCCGCGGCCATCAGGCCGCGGCTCTGTTTATGTTATTCTAAACCGATTATTTGCCGCTCTGGGCCCCAAACATCTTCTCCTTTTCCACCTGGAGCTGGGCCACCCGGGCCTTGCTCAGGGGATAGACGAAGCGGAGAATGATAAACACCAGCAGGAACAGCACCGCGGGAATCATCACAGAGAAGTTGTACATGGTCTTGAGGGCGGCGGCGCTGAGGCCCTCGGTTTTCAGCTCGCTGCCGCTGTAACCGATGCGCAGCAGGGGCACGTTGATGAGGATGGTGGCCACAGTCTGGCCCAGCTTGCGCATGAAGCTGTAGAAGGCGTAGCTGGTGGCCTCGTCGTTGAGGCCGTAGGTGACCTTATTGTAGTCGATGGCGTCGGTGGCCAGCACCCACACCAGCAGGAAGATGAAAGCGGTGCCGATGCCGCTCATGAGGCAGGCCAGCAGATACAGCCACACGTTGGTGAAGCCGAACAGGGCCAGCACGAACAGCACCAGGTAGAACACGGCGGCCAGCAGCACGCCGTAGGAGCAGACCTCCCGGCGGCCGAACTTGTTGCCCAGGCGGGTGGCGAAGAACATGATGACCGCCACCGGCAGATACTGGAACACAGTGGGCAGCATGGTGAGGCCGGGAGCGTTGAAATAGTGGTGGAACAGGTAGCTATTGTAGCCCTGGCCAAACATCTGGGCCGCCAGGAACAGCATACTGGCCAGGCTCACCGCCATGAAGGGGCGGCTCTTGAGCAGGGTGCGTACCACCTGCATGGTCTGGCCCTTGGCCCGGGGAGCGGGCTGGGAGACCACACGCTCGCGGCTCCAGGCGTAGCTGAGGAGGTAGGCGACGATGCTGAGCACGGCGATGGCGCACACGCCGATGAGGACGCGACGGTCATCCATCCGCTTGGTGCCGTCGGCCAGAGTGACGTAGCACATAGAGGCCAGCACCATGGCGGGCATGGCGCCGAAGGTGGAGCCGATGGAGCGGAACACCGACAGGGACGAGCGCTCCTTGTCATCAGAGGTGATGACCTGGGCCATGGAGCCATAGGGGATATTGATGCAGGTATAGAGCATGCCGAAGAGGATGTAGGTCACGTAGGCGTAGGCCAGGTAGCCGTTGCCGCTGAGGCCGGGAATCTTGACGAACATCAAGATGGCAGACAGGGCCACAGGCACGGCAAACACCTTCAGCCAGTGGCGATAGCGGCCATCGGGACGGACCCGGGCGCCGTCGATGATGCGGCCCCACAGGGGGTCGTTGATGGCGTCCCAGATGCGGGCGATGATGGTCATCACCATGACGCTGAGGACGCTCAGCTCCAGCACGTCGGTATAGTACTTGTTCAGCACGCTCTGGGTCAGGCCGAACACAAGGCAGGAGGCCAGGTCGCCCATGGCATAGCCGATTTTATCCCTGGCCTTGATGCCGCTGGTGCGGGAAATGTAGGAATTCTCCATCTCGATACCTCTCTCACATATGATTTCCCGCTGCCTCACGGAACAGCGGTGCGAAGGGACTGTTCTTGCGGTAGAAAACGGGGATCTTGCCCAGGGGAGCAGCAATCATGTGCTCGGTGCCGCCGGGGTACGCGGTGCCGCTCCAGAAATGCACCCACTCCCCTTCCGGCAGATGGACCTGGCGGCGGTGTTCGCCCCGGTGAATCACCGGGCAGACGTAGAGGTCATCCCCCAGGAAATAGGAATAGGGGTCATGGGAGGCGCGATAGTCGCCGGCGAACCAGAAGTCGGGGCGCATGGCGGGGAGGCCCTCCCCGGACTGGGCGGCGCAGTGGGCAATGTAGGGTTTCAGGGCGGCATGGATGCGGGTCAGGGCCACGGTGTGGGCCTTGACGCCGGGGGCGTCGAACTGGCTGTTGGCCCAGGGGCGAATGGACTCGTGGCTGCGCATCAACAGGGAGAAGGTGTTCATCTCCGTCCAGCGGGTCATCATCTCATCATCCCGCTTCAGCTTGCCGAAGGAGAAGAAGCCGCCCACGTCGCTATGCACCATGGGCGCGCCGGAGAAGCCCAGGGAGAAGCTGGCGGGCATGACGCAGGGCATACCGTAGTCCCGGGTGTAATCGGTGTGCTGGTCGCCGTTCCACATAATGGGGGCGTAGGTCTGGATGCCCAGATAGCCGCTGCGGGTGAAGAACATGGCGTCCTTGGCGCCGTACTCCTCAATGGCCTCCCGATTCACCTTGGCCCACAGCACCGGCCAGCGGTTGTGGAGCACGGCGGGGTCGCCGTCATGGAGGACGCAGTCCACAGGGAGATATTCGCCGAAATCCGCCATCCAGCCGGAGACGCCCAAATCCAGCATATTCCGCTTAATCAGCGTTTCTTTAATATACTGCACCGCCTCCGGGTTGGTGAGGTCCAGCATGCCTGCGTCGAAGGTGGTGGATTTGATGTGGTAAATGGTGCCGTCGGTGCGGGTGATGAGGTAGCCCTTGTGGCGGCAGTAGCGGTAGAGGCGGCTGTCCTTTACCAGATAGGGGTTGATGTAGGCCAGGAACCGGACGCCGCGGGCGTTCAGCTTGGCGATGGCACCTTTCAGGTCGGGATAGAGCTTTTCGTCCACCTCCCAGTTCCACCACACCTGCTTACCCATGACGGTGCGGTTCTCGCCGGACCAATCCTGGCTCCACACGCCGCAGATTTTGGCCCCGGCGTCCAGCATGGCAAAGGTCTTATCCAAAATGGCCTGGGTGCCGCCCTGGATGCCCAGAATCATGCCGTCGTGGCACCAGTCGGGGATGTACTGGCGGTTGGGGATACGGCGGGCGAGCATGGTGGAGAGGTCAGCGTAGCTGTCGCCGTGGAGCAGCACCGCGCCACGGGGGCAGCGGTCGAAAATAAACGTATAGTTGTCGGTGCGGAAGTCGGAGATGCCGTCCCAATCGGTGTCAAAGAGGAAGAGACGGCGGCGGTCGGTGGTGAAAACCGGCATGGGGGAATAGCTGCCGATGCTGCTGTGGGGCTTTTCCTTGTAGCGGCCACGGGGCAGCAGTGCCTTTTCCAGAATGGTGGTAGCCTTGATGTGCTCGGACACGAAGTTGACCACCTGCTCGCCACGGAGATTGGTTTGGCGGTACTGCTCGCCGCCGCCGAACACCGCCTCGCCGGGATAGCCCTGCAGGGTGAACTGGTACGACCAGCCCTCCTCTCCGGTGAAGCGCAGCTCCGCGCCGCCCTCACATTCTGCCACGGCAACGTGCAGAGTGTGGTCGCCGCCGCGGAAGGTGACGCCGTCATCGGCTGCAACAACATCCGTAAGGGCCACACGCTCCGTCTCCACCACGGTGGTCTTGACGGTGCCCCGCTGGGCCTCATAGCGCTTCTCCCGGTGAATCATCACTGCAAAGGGCTGCTGCGGCGTGTGGACGATGGCGGCCTCGCCATCCAGGAGCAGACGCCACTCCTGCCCCTCGGCGTGAATGGTAACCATGGTGCCTATCCCCTCCTTTATTGCGGAGGGCATAGCCATCCACTTTTATCACACCGGCAATTTTACTACTGTTTAGCGGAAATTGCAACGGAAATTTGGTGATTTTGGCAGAGGCGGCGTTATAGGTATAATGGTGAAGCCACAAGCTCCATAAAAAAAGCACTGCTTACGCAGTGCTTTTTTTATGGAGCTTGTGGCCGGACTCGAACCGGCGACCTGCTCATTACGAGTGAGCTGCTCTACCAACTGAGCCACACAAGCATTTTCACGACGCTGAATACTATACCATAAATCCTGCGCCGCGTCAACTGTTCATTTTATTTCCTGCCAGGAAATATACATAACGTAATCAGCCCGGCAAAATGCGATGCATACTTGCATAAAATCCGAAAATGCAAGAAAAGTCCCCTTTCGGACCGGGGCGGCAAAATAACCCATTATTCGACAAATAAGGGATATTAGAGGATTATATCTGCCATAAGGCGACAGCATTTCCCCTTTACGAATATTTGACATAATTCTTTATCCAATAATCTCTACAAAAAGTTATCCACAATTTCCACAGAGTTTTCCACAGGGGTGTAAATCCTTTGATTAAGCCGTTTTTTTGCAGTTTGACAAAAAATCGCAAACCCGCAAAGTGGGTTTCCACCTGTTGAAAAGCAGCAGATTAGTTTACATAAGCCGGTTTCGATACGGCTTATGTCGGAATCTGTCACATTTTTGCAAGTCTGCTTTCATTCTTTTGGCAGATAGGGAAAATGTAAACCCGCAGCCCTGTCGGCTGCGGGTTACGTAAGGCGTTATCGGTCAATGTCCATGGTGGCGTAGGCGTTGAGGTGCAGGTCCGCCGTGACGCCGGCGCAATACTCATAGTATCCCTGGGCGCCGATCATGGCGCCGTTGTCGCCGCACCAGCGCAGGGGCGGAAGATACAGCTTGACGCCCCGCTTTTGGCACTCCCGCTCCAGATCGGCCCGGATGATGGAGTTGGCCGCCACGCCGCCGGCGGCCACCAGCTTGATGCGTCCGGTCTGGGCAAGGGCCTCCATGGCACGGGGCACCAGCTCGTTGCTGACGGCCCGGGTGAAGTCATGGGCCAGAGCGGCGGCGTCCAGGGGCTCCCCCTTCTGCTGGGCGTTGTGGGCCAGGTTGACAACGGCGGTTTTCAGCCCGGAGAAACTCATGTCCAACGGCGCACCCTCCACGTGGGCAGAGGGCAGCACGTATTTGCCGCCCTGGGACTGCCGGGCCAGGTCGTCCATGGGCTTGCCGCCGGGATAGGGCAGGCCCAGGACCCGGGCGGCTTTATCGAAGCACTCCCCTGCCGCGTCGTCACGGGTGGCGCCCAGAATGGTCATATCGGTATAGTCCCGCACGTCCACAATCAGCGTGTTGCCGCCGGAGATGGCCAGGGCCAGGAACGGCGGCTCCAGGTCGGGGAAGGCCAGATAGTTGGCGGCGATATGGCCCCGAACGTGGTGGACGGGAATCAGCGGCACGCCCAGGGCATAGGCCACAGACTTGGCAAAGCTGACGCCCACCAGCACCGCGCCGATGAGGCCGGGGACGTAGGTGACGGCCACGGCGTCCACCTCACGGCGGGTGATGCCCGCCTGGGCAAGGGCGCTGTCCGTCAGGGCGGCGATGGCCTCCACATGCTTGCGGGAGGCGATCTCCGGCACCACGCCGCCGTAGAGGGCGTGCATATCCGCCTGGGATAAGATAGCGTCGGCCAGCAGCTCCCGGCCATCCCGCACCACCGCCACAGCGGTTTCATCGCAGGAGGATTCAAAGGCAAGGATATTCATTTCATGTCCTCCTCGTAGAGGAAATAGCGGGTGAGGATGAGGGCATCCTCCCTGGGCAGGTCGTAATAGTTTTTGCGCCGGCCCACCTCTTCAAAGCCGAAGCTGTTGTACAGGGAGATGGCGGGGGCGTTGCTGGGCCGCACCTCCAGCGTCAAAAAGGCCAGATGGTTGCCCTGGGCAAAGTCGCAGAACACCTGGATAATCTGCTCCGCCACGCCCCGGCGGCGGTACTCCGGGAACACGGCCACGTTGGTAATATAGCCCTCGTCGGCCATCACCAAAAGGCCCGCATAGCCGATGACCTTGTTCGTCTCCGGCTCCAGCGCCACCAGAAAGGCGGCGCACTGGTTCTCCAGCTCCTCGGCCAGCATACGGCGGGACCAGGGGCGGGAGAAGCAAATCTGCTCCAGGCGGGCGATGTCATCCAGATGATCCGCCGTCATGGGCACGATGCGTACTTTCATTTTATTGTCAGTCATTGTTTGGCCTCCCACCAGTTTTTGCCCGCGTGGGCCTCGGCGTTCAGGGGGACGGACAGCGCCGCCACCTGCTCCATTTCACGGCGCAGCAGCTCCGTGACCTGGGCCTGCTCGGACACCGGGCACTCCACGATCAGCTCGTCGTGGACCTGCATGATGAGCCGGGCCCGAAGCCCCTGGGCACGCAATTCACGGTGTACCCGCACCATGGCCAGCTTGATGATGTCCGCCGCCGTGCCCTGGATGGGCATATTCAGCGCTACACGCTCGCCGAAGGCGCGGAGATTGAAGTTGGACGATTTCAGCTCCGGCAGTTCCCGCCGCCGATGCCACAACGTCTCCACAAAGCCGTTTTCCCGGGCCTTTTCCACCACGTCGGCCATATATTGCCGCACGGCGGGGTAGGTGTCGAAATACCGTTCCATGAAGGACTTGGCCTCCGCCACCGTGACGCCGATATCCTGGCTGAGGGAGAAAGCGGAAATGCCGTAGACGATGCCGAAATTCACTGCCTTGGCGCTGCGGCGCATATCGCTCGTCACATCCGTGGGGTCCACATGGAACACCCGGGCGGCGGTGACGGTGTGGAAATCCTCACCGGAGCGGAACGCCTGAATCATAGCCTCATCCCCGGCGATATGGGCCAGGAGCCGCAGCTCAATCTGGGAATAGTCGGCGTCCACCAGCACGCAGCCCTCCGCCGCCGGGAACAGCTTGCGAATCTGGCTGCCCAGCTCCGTGCGGGTGGGGATGTTCTGCAAATTGGGCTCGGTGGAGCTGAGGCGGCCGGTGGCGGTGACGGTCATCTGGAAGCTGGTGCGCACCCGGCCGTCGGGGTCAATGACCTTCAAAAGGCCGTCGGCGTAGGTGGATTTCAGCTTGGTATACTGGCGGTAGGTCAGCACATCGTCCACCATGGGGTGGATAAAACGCAGCTTTTCCAGCACGTCGGCATTGGTGGACCAGCCGGTTTTCGTCTTTTTGCCGTGGGGCAGCTGGAGCCGCTCAAAGAGGATGACGCCCAGCTGCTTGGGGGAATTGATGTTGAACGTCTCCCCTGCCGCGTCGTAAATCCGCTGCTCCAGGGTGTCGATCTCCCCTTGCAGCCAGTCGCCGAAGGCGCGCAGGGCCTTGGCGTCCACCGCCATGCCGGCAAGCTCCATGTCCGCCAGAACGCGGCACAGGGGCAGCTCGATGTCATTAAGCAGCGGCACCATCCCCTGCTCGGTCAGCCGGGGCAGCTGGTATTCCCGCAGGGCGGCGATGGCGCTGCACCAGCTATCCAGGGCGGCCAGAGCCTCGTGGTGGTCACCCAGGGGCGAAAAGGCGTCCGCTTCCAGGTGCAGGGGCTTCATCACCTCGGCGTGATAGTAGGCCATAAAGAGGCGGTCGATGCCGTACTGCCCGGCGGTGGCGTCCAGCAGGTAGCCGCCCAGGGCGGTGTCGAACACGAAGCCATCCGGGTCGATGCCCTGGGCCAGCAGGGTGCGGGTCAAGTCCTTGACCTGATGGGACACCTTGTGAATATCGGCGGCGAACAGGGCTTGCAGCAGCGCCTGCCAGTCGCCTGTATAGGCAAAGGCCAGCAGGTTGGCGGTGGAGGCGCTGTTCTCGCCGGTGTCCCATTCCACGGCGATGGCGGTGAGGTCGGGGTTGGCGTAAACGGTGACATATTCCGCTTTGCGCCACTGAGGCAGCAGTTCTTCCGCCCGGGCGGGGTCGGTGACCTCCTCCACGGTGACAGTGACGTCCCGCTGCTGCGCAGCCGGGGCGGCATCCCCCGCCGGGGTGAGGCCGTATTTCTCAATCAGCTTGGCAAATTCCAGCCGAAGAAACAAATCGTACAGCTCCGGCTTGAAGGGGCGGCGAAGGTTATCCTCCGGGCGGAAGTCCAGGGGGGCATCGGTGACGATGGTGGCCAGCCAATAGCTGTGGCGGGCGCTCTCCTCCCCCTCCGCCAGCTTTTTCAACATGGCGGGCTTGGCGTGGACGTCGGGCATGGCGGCGTAGAGGGCGTCGATGGAGCCGTATTCCTGCACCAGGGCCATGGCGGTCTTTTCGCCGCAGCCGGGGACGCCGGGAATATTGTCGCTGCTGTCGCCCATGAGGGCCTTCAGGTCAATCATGTGGATGGGCTCGAAGCCGTACTTCTCCCGAAAGGCGTCCGGGGTCATGTCGGCGGTGGTGGGCTGCCCCATTTTGGTGGTCACCAGCTTCACCATGGTGTGGTCGGTGATAAGCTGCAGGCTGTCCTTATCGCCGGTGACCAGCACGCAGTCCCAGCCATCGGCCTCGCAGCGGCGGGAGATGGTGCCCATCAGGTCGTCGGCCTCCCACCCCGCCAGCTCATAGGTGGGGATGTCCATGGCGGAGAGCACCTGCTTCAAAACCGGCATCTGCATGGCAAGCTCCTCCGGCATGCCGTGGCGGGTGGCCTTGTAGGTCGCATCTGCCTTGTGGCGGAAGGTAGGCTCACGGCGGTCAAAGGTGACGCAGAGGGCCTCCGGCTTCTCCTCGTCCAGCAGGCGCTGCAGGGTGGTGATGAAGCCATAGATGGCGTTGGTGGGCAGGCCCTCCTTGGTGGACAGGGGGCGTATGCCGTAATAGGCGCGGTTGATGATGCTGTTGCCGTCGAGAACCATCAGTTTCATGGGTGGGCACCCTCCTCATTTTTTCCTGAATGGGTATTATACACCATTTCCACAGATTTCACAACCGGGCATTTCCGCCGCTGCATGAAAAGAGCGGCCCGGGGACGGCTGTACAAGCCATCCCCGGGCAATCATCCGTTTATTCACCTGTCCAGGGGGCGGAGATGTCCACCTTGCCGAAGGTGCGGCTGTACTCGCCGTCCACCAGGAACTGCACCGCCATCACGCCTTCCACAGAGCGCAGGGAGCGCACCAGGCCCAGCAAAACGGTTTCCTGGGCGGCGGCGTCCTCCGGCAGCAGAAGCGCCGACTCGGCGGAGAGGTTGAGGTAGCACATCTCATCATCCAGCCGGGCGGAGACCACGGAGAAGCCCTCCGGCACCAGCGGCAGCAGAGTATCGCTCTCCGGGCCGGCCAGCACGGCATCGATGACCACGCCGGCGCGGCTCTTGCCCTCGTAGAGGTTCAGAAGTCGGTCCTCCGCCGTCAGGGCGCCGTCGCCGTCCGGGAAATAGAGCTGCACCGCCAGCGTGCGCACCACGTCATCCGTGGAGGTGAGCAGAACATCGCCCGCCAGCAGCAGATTGGTGTCGCGGTAGGCAAGCTCCCGTCCCGCCACGGTGATGCGCACCACGTGGACGCCCTCCAACTGGGTCAGCGTCAGGGTGACGCAGTAGTCGGCGGTGGTCAAGTCCATACCGCTGAGCTGGCCGTAGGCATCGGAGAAATCCACCCATACGGTGCCGCCCACCACAGTGCAGCCCAGCAGGCGGGTGCCGGCGGGGATGGGGCTTTCAAACCCCTCCCGGCTGCCCATCAGCAACGCCAGCGCCGCCTCCATCCGGGCCTGACGGTCCCCCTCGGGAAGCGTGTCCCAGGGCACGGTGGCATAGCACAGAGCGTCGCCGCCGGAGAGGTGGGACAAATCCTTGGGGCAATAGTAGAGCTTGAGGCCGTTTTCCTCCTGCCGCAGCCGGGCTACGCCGCAGCCTGCCAGGGCAAGCGTCAGGCAAAGGGCCAAGACTATGGAGATGATGCGTCTCATGATGCGTCGCCTCCCTCCGCCAGGGGCAGCGTGACGGTGAACACCGTGCCGCGGCCGCTGGGGCGGTGGGCCACGGTGATGGAGCCGCCCCGGGCCGCCACCGTGTCCTGCACGATGCTCAGGCCCAGGCCGGTGCCGCCGATGGCCCGGGAGCGCATTTTATCCACCCGGTAGAACCGCTCGAAGATGTGGTCCATGTCCTCGTCGGGGATGCCGATGCCGTTATCCTCCACGGTGATGACGACCTTGTCGCCCTCTACCGATACGGAGGTATGGACGAAGCCGTCCACAGTGGAGTACTTGATACCGTTCTCCATTAAATTATACAGTATCTGGTGTAAATCGTCCTCGGTGGCCATGACGGCGGCACGGGGGTCGCACTGATGGGTCAGGGTGATGTTGTGGTCGCGGGCCACCATGCTCAACATCCGCACCACCCGGTCCAGCACCGGGCACACCTCCACCCGCTGCGCCTCGGGCACCACGGCGCTGTCCAGCCGGGTCAGCCGCAGCAGATTTTCCGTGATGCGGGTCAACCTCTCCGCCTCCCGGCCGATGTCCCCCACAAACTCCCGGGTGGTGTCGCTGTCCATATCATCGCTGTGGAGGATGCTGTCGGTCAGCAGACGGATGCCGGCCAGAGGCGTTTTCAGCTCGTGGCTGGCGTCGGACACAAAGCGGCGGCGGGCGCTCTCCGTGGTCTGGAGCCGGTCGGTAAGGCTGTTGAACTCGGTGGCAATCTGGCTGATTTCATCGTTGCCCTTGACGGCGGCCCGGTGGGTGTAGGCGCCCTCCCGCACGTGGCGGATGGCCGCCAGCAGCTCGCCGATCTGGGCCGTCAGCACACGGCTGAGCACCACGCTGAGCACCAGCACCGCCGAGGCGATGATGCCGGATATTTTCAGCAGGTTGGACTGGAAGCTCTTGAACAGGTCCGCCTGTTCGGCGTCGTATTCATAGGCGTAGACGGCGCCCACAATCTGGTTGTGATACACCACCGGCGAGGCCATGCGGCTGATGAAGGCGGCGTCGTCATAGGTGCAGAAAACGGCGTCATTGCCCCGCAGGGCCTGGACCACCTCGGTATAAAAGGCGTACAGCCCCTCGGCGCCGCCGCTCTCGCGGCTGTCAAAGAGGATGCGCCCGGCCGTATCGGTGACAAGAATACGGCTGACGCCGGTTTCCTCCATGCCGCTGAGGGCCTGGCCCACGTTCTCCTCCGTCAGCCGTTCCAGGCCGGACAGCGCCGACTCAATCACCTTCACGGAGCTGGTCATCCCGGCGGCCTTGGACTTGAACACCAGGTTCTGGGACACCAGCAGCGGATAGGTGTTGAGCAGAATCAGCACGGCGGCGATGATGAGGATGTAGCTGGCGCCGAACTTAAATTGTAGGCTGGCTCTCGGCTTTGAAATAGTAA
Organism: Oscillospiraceae bacterium; assembly: GCA_902765025.1. Lineage (GTDB taxonomy): Bacteria > Bacillota > Clostridia > Oscillospirales > Oscillospiraceae > Vescimonas. Next base: position 3,271 of record CACWYC010000022.1, on the reverse strand, counting down.
CCCACTCCCCACTTGGTCATAATGTGTACCGGCGTGGCCGGCTGGGCCTCCAGCTTTTCCCGGAGGCGGCGGATGTGGACGTCCACGGTGCGATAGTCGCCGGCATAGGTATAGCCCCACACCAGGTTCATCAGCGATTCCCGGCTGTACACCCGGCCGGGATTGCGCATCAAAAGCTCGATTAAGTCGTACTCCTTGGCGGTAAGGTCGATGATCTTGCCCTCCCGGATGGCCACACGTTGGGAACTATCCAGGCGGAGATCGCCCACCGTCAGCAGATCGTCGGCAGCGGCGCTCGCCGCGCTCTGCCGGGGGGCGGAGCGCTTCAAAAGCGCACGCACACGGGCCTTCAGCTCCAGGATGTTAAAGGGCTTGGTGACGTAGTCGTCAGCGCCGCAGGCGAAGCCCATCAGCTTGTCGGCGTCCTCGCCCCGGGCGGTGAGCATAATCACCGGCACGTCGGAGAACTCCCGAATCTGCATGCAGGCCTCGGTGCCGGAGAGCACCGGCATCATCAAGTCCAGAATGATGAGGTCAAACTCCCCCGTTCGGGCCAGCTCCACGGCGGCGGCGCCGTCATAGGCCGCGGCCACCTGGTAGCCCTCTTTTTCCAAATTGTATTTGATGCCTTTCACCAGCACCTGTTCGTCATCCACCACCAGAATTTTCATCGTTTTCCTCCCAGGTGATATAGTCCTGCAAGCCCTCCAGCGTCTTCGGCCCGATGCCCTGCACCTGCAAAAGCTGCTCCGGGTCTGTGTAGGGGCCGTGGGCCTCGCGGTAGTCCACAATCCGCTGGCCCAGCACCGGGCCGATGCCGGGCAGCATCGTCAGGGTATCGGCGTCGGCGCCGTTGATATCGATTTTGCCGTCACGCTGGGCGCCGCCCCGCTCCACCGTCACCCGGTAGCCCGGGCCGCTGTGGCCGGGAGCGGTCAGCCACAGCACCGACGCTGCGATGACAAATAAAACCGTAACTGCCAGAAGATACCGGTGGGTGGCAGTCCACTTTCCTGCGTGTGTCACAGTTGACGCGCCGCTCCTTTTCGCATATAATGATAGGGCACGAACGTACCATGTGGGCTTCCGCCCCATTGTTTTACCTATTATATCAAATCCCGGAGAAGTTGTCATTATGAAATTACATCGTTTCTTATCCCTGCTCCTGGCGGCAATCATGGTGGTGACACTGTGGGTGCCCGCCGCCGCCGAGGAGGAGATGCATATCGAGGCCAAGGCAGCCACGCTGCTGGACGCGGAGACGGGCACCATTTTATACAGCCAGAACGGCGACGCCCAGCTGGACATCGCCAGCGTCACCAAGGTGATGACGGCGATGCTGGTGATCGAGGCCGTGGACCGGGGGCAGCTGAAAATGGAGCAGATGGTCACCGCCTCCCCTGCGGCGCTGATGGGGCTGCCCGCCGACGGCAGCAACGCCGACCCGGCGCTGGTGGCCGGCGAGGAGATGTCGGTGCGGGACTTGCTGTGCTGCGTGCTGCTGGTGTCGGCCAACGAGGCATGCAACGTGCTGGCGGAGGCCGTCAGCGGCACGGTGGCGGACTTTGTGGAGGCCATGAACAGCCGGGCCGCGTCCCTGGGCTGCCGCAACACCCATTTCACCAACACCAACGGTCTTACCGCCCAGGGCCACTATTCCAGTTCTGACGACCTGGCGGTGATTTGCCGCTGCGCCATGCAAAATCCCATCTTTGCCGACCTGTGCAGCAACACCATCATCAACATCGCCCCCACCAACAAGTGCGACAAAACCCGCACCTTACATACCACCAACTCCCTGCTGGACAACTGGCGCTACATGGGCTACCGCTACGCCTACGCCAACGGCATCAAAACCGGCACCACCGACGCCGCCGGGCACTGCCTGGCCGCCTCCGCCACTAAGAACGGGCGGACGCTGATCAGCGTGGTGCTGGGCGCCGACGTGGCGCCGGACGGCAAGGGCGGCACCGACATTCAGAGCTTTACCGAATCGGTGCGGCTGCTGGAATGGGGCTTTGCCAGCTTCAGCACCAAGACGGTGATCACCGCCGAGGAACTGATTCAGGAGGTGCCGGTGACCCTCAGCAAGGAGGCCAATTACGTGGTGGTACACCCCGCCCAAACGGCCACCGCCATCTTGCCCAACGACGTGGACCCCGCCGACTTGGAGCGGGTGGTGACGCTGTATGAGAGTGAGGTGGCGGCCCCCGTCACCGCCGGGGACGAGCTGGGCAGCATCACGCTGCGGTTCCGGGGCAGCGACATTGTCACCGTGCCGCTGCTGGCGGTCAGCGACGTGTCCGCCAGCCGCTTCCTGGTGGTGAAGAGCCAGGTGCTGGCCTTCCTGTCCCGGACGGTGGTGAAGGTGGCCATTGTGGCCCTGGCCGCGCTGATTATCGCCTTTACGGTGTGGTGGAAGGTGTTCCGCCGACAGCGCCGCTACGGACGAAGCAGCGAAAAGCGGTATCGCCACCGGAGCTATCGGGGCAGGAGATTTTAACGATGCAAATCCTCTATGAAGACCCCTATCTGGTGATTGCCGTGAAGCCGGTGGGCGTGCTCAGCGAGGACACGGAGGGCGCCGCCTGTATGCCGGCGCTGCTGCGGCAGCACTTCGCAGAGCAGGGAAAGCCGGACTACATCGCCACCGTCCACCGGCTGGACAAGGTGGTGGGCGGGGTGATGGTGTTCTCCCGCCGCCCAGACGTCACCGGCAAGCTGACAGGGCTGGTGGCCCGCCATGAAATCACCAAAGAATACATGGCGGTGCTGCGGGGTCACCCGGCAGAGCCCTCCGCCACCTGGACGGACCTGCTGTTTCGCGACAGCCGGGTGAACAAGAGCTACGTGGTGCAGCGCATGCGCAAGGGCGTGCGGGAGGCCACGCTGGACTACGTGGAGCTGGGCAGGAGCGAAGATTTGTCCCTGGTACGGGTACACCTCCACACCGGGCGCACCCACCAGATCCGTGTTCAGTTCTCCCACAGGGGGCTGCCCCTGTTGGGGGACATCCGCTACGGCAGCAAGGCGGATTGCTCTACGGCGTTATGGTCCTATCATCTGGCCTTCCGCCATCCCATCACCGGGAAAACGGTGGACATAAGCTGTCCGCCGCCTGAGCAGTGGCCCTGGACGCTGTTTGGCAACAGTCTTTCTCTGTAAAGTCAAAATAATCGAGTAGGAGGGGCTGAATAAACCCCGACCTCTCACACCACCGTGCGTACCGTTCGGTACACGGCGGTTCAACCGCATAAGTGCAGAGACTCGT
>CACWYC010000021.1 GCA_902765025.1 Oscillospiraceae bacterium | reverse complement strand
CCCACCCAGCGCAGGCGAGGCCGTTTCGGAGAGGCCGAGCCCAGCGGCCGAGGCCAGCCCCCACCCACCCAGCGGCGGCCGGGCCGTTTCGGAGAGGCCCGGCCCAGCGGTCGAGGCCGACCGCGAGGCCGTTTCGGAGAGGCCGAGCGGGGCCCCACCCAGCCAGCGCAGGCGAGGCCGTTTCGGAGAGGCCGAGCCCAGCGGTCGAGGGCTGGCCCCACCCACCCAGCGGCGGCCTGGCCGTTTCGGAGAGGCCAGGCCCAGCGGTCGAGGCCCACCCAGGGAGCCCGCTTGCCAGGGCCACGGCGCCACCCTGCAAAGGCCCTGCAGAGCAGGGACGGCGGCGGGCGTTCATCTCGACCCTTGCCCCGTGGTATCGTGTGGGCCTCATGAAAGGGGGGCCCGATATGGTGCCAACCCCCAACGCCGGGCGCAGGGCTACCGCCGGGACGGGTGTGCGTCCTGTGTCAGAATGTCACAAAAGGTATCAAAAAATGATACTGCATGCGCCTCCTGGGGGGCGGAGTTCATCCATTATGAACACTCCTTGATATGCTGTTGTTCACCTGGTGCCGTGGCGTCATGGCAGGATAGCACGAACTTGCGTAGGGTGCTGTAGGGTGTGGCCCCGAGGCTGGAGCAGGCCCGGCGGAACTGGGCGGCCTGCTCCCGCGTCACGTGGGTGCTGATCGTGACCAGGTTCCGGGCGTCCCACCGGGCTTGCCGTTTACGCTGATACTTCCCCATAGCATCACCCCCTTTCGTCTGTACTGTAGCACACCTACCCACCAGGAAACCAGGGGACAACGTGTAGGACGCTAATTCCCGCAGGGAATTATCCCGTACATGTCCGCGAAGAATGAGCGGATGGTGGAGCCAGTGCCCTTGGGGTACACGCCGCCGGAAATTTTGCATTGGAATGGTTCGCGCCTTTCGGCGCGAAATCTGCGATGCTTTTTTGCGGTTTTTTGCGGCGCTATCTTACTTTAGGCTGGATTTCCGATTGACGAACGCCCGTCTTTCGACTATGATAGACAGGTCGAAATGCGACGAATATTACCGGCGCGTCCATGGGCTGCGCCGTGAGAAAGCAGGAAACAGCATGATTACTGCCAAGACCCCCTGGGCCCCCTATGTGGGGGACGTGCCCCTGCATCTGGACTACTTTGACGGCTCCATGTGCGACATGGTGGAGGACGTGGCCCGCCGCTACCCCACCAACGTGGCCTTCGACTTCATGGGCAAGTCCACCACCTACCGTGACCTGGTGCAGGAGATACACCGCTGCGCCAAGGCCCTGAAGACCATCGGCGTCCGGGAGGGCGACCGGGTCACCATCGCCATGCCCAACTGCCCCCAGGCCATCTATATGTTCTATGCCGTCAACCTGGTGGGCGGCATAGCCAACATGATTCACCCCCTGTCGGCGGAAAAGGAGATTGAGTTTTACCTCAACGAGTCCCAGTCCGTCACCGCCATCACCCTGGATCAGTTCTACCACAAGTTCGAGTCCATCCGGGAGAACACCAAGGTGGTAAACATCATCATCGCCTCGGTGAAGGACGCCCTCAGCAAGCCGGTGCGGGCCGGGTATATGCTCACCGAGGGCCGCAAGATCAAAAAGATCCCCAAGGACGCCCCGGTCATCCGCTGGAAGGAGTTTATGAAGCTGTCCGACCACTGCTTCTACCACTACCGGGTGCAGCGCCGCAGCGAAGACCCCGCCGTTATCCTCTACTCCGGCGGCACCACCGGCACCACCAAGGGCATCGTCCTCACCAACCGCAACTTCAACGCCCTCTCCGCCCAGATCGTAGCCACCAACCCCATGTTCCGCCCCGGCGACAAGATGCTCTCCGCCATGCCCCTGTTCCACGGCTTCGGCCTGGGCGTGTGCATCCACTCCATGCTGGCCCAGGGCGGCCGCTGCATTCTGGTGCCCCGGTTCACCGCCCAGAGCTACGCCAGGCTGATTGTGAAATACCGCTGCAACTTCATCGCCGGCGTGCCCACGCTGTACGAGGCCCTGCTGCGGCTCAAGAGCATGGACGGCGCCGATTTGAGCTGCCTCAAGGGCGTGTTCTCCGGCGGCGACAGCCTCAGCATCGAGCTGAAAAAGAAGTTTGACAAATTCCTCTATGACCATAAGGCGTCCATCCAGGTCCGGGAGGGCTACGGCACCACCGAGACCGTCACCGCCTGCTGTCTCACCCCCATCCACATGGCCAAGGAGGGCTCCATCGGCGTGCCCTTCCCCGACACCTATATTAAAATCGTGGAGCCCGGCACCGACAACGAGCTGCCCTACGGCGAAGAGGGCGAAATCCTGCTGGCGGGCCCCACGGTGATGAAGGAATACATGAACCACCCCGACGAGACCGCCCAGACCCTCCGCACCCACGCCGACGGCCTCACCTGGGTCTACACCGGCGACCTGGGCACCATGGACGACCAGGGCTTCATCTACTTCAAGGGCCGTGCCAAGCGGATGATCATCTCCTCCGGCTACAACGTCTATCCCGGCCAGCTGGAGAACATTCTGGACGCCCACGAAAAGGTGCAGATGAGCTGCGTCATCGGCGTGCCCGACCCCTACCGTATGCAAAAGGTAAAGGCCTTCGTCATGCCCGCTCCCGGCGTTGCCCCCGACGAGGCCACGAAGCAGGAGCTGATGGACTACTGCCGCAAGCACATCGCCAAGTACGCCATGCCCTACGACATCGAGTTCCGCGCCGAGATGCCCAAGACCCTGGTGGGCAAGGTGGCCTACCGGGTGCTGGAGGAAGAGGAACTGGCCAAGGAAGCCGCCAAAGGGGAATAAAGCCAACTTTTTTCCGCATTTTGCCATAAATCAGCAAAATAACGGTGGAAATCCCCGCATTTCTGTGCTATGATAGCGCCCTGCCGGAAAAACTCCGGCAGGGCGCTGCCCTATTTATCACGTTTTTCAAAAATCGAGGCGATTTTTATGCATCAGCAACATGACCTGACGGTAGGCGTGGTGTGGAAACGGCTGTTGGTCTTCTTCCTGCCCATTGCCGCCGGCACCTGCATCCAGCAGCTTTATAACGCGGTGGACGGTCTCATCGTGGGCCGCTTTGTGGGCACCGTGGCCCTGGCCGCCGTAGGCGGCAGCGCCGCCCAGATCATCAACGTGCTCATCGGCTTCTTCGTGGCCATGACGGCGGGGGCCTCCGTGGTCATCGCCCAGGTCTACGGCGCCGGCCGCCGGGAGGCCGTCCGCTCCGCCACAGGCAACGCTATAGTGGCCTTTGCCCTGCTGGGAGTGGCGCTGATGGCGGTGGGCCTCATCGCCGCCCCGGCCATGCTGCGGCTGCTTCAGACCCCCGAGGACACCATCGCCGCCTCGGTGTTGTATCTGCGCATCTACTTCCTGGGCGTGCCCTTCATCCTGGTGCTGAACATGGAGAGCAACATGCTCCGAGCCGTAGGCGACTCCGTCAGCCCGTTTTTGTACATGGTGGTGGGCTGCGTCACCAACATCGTGCTGGACGCGGTGTTCGTCATTGTGTGCCGCTGGGGCGTGGCGGGGGTGGCCATCGCCACGGTGCTGGCCCAGGTGGTGAATATGCTGCTCTTAACGGTGCGGCTCCTCCGTGGGGAGGAGGCCACCCGGCCCGACTTCCGCAGCTTCTCCCTCCGCAGCGGCTACTTAAAAAGCATGCTCCGCATCGGCCTGCCCGCCGGTGCCCAGAACGCCATGTACGGCGTTTCCAATATGATTGTCCAGGTGGGCGTCAACTCCCTGGGCACCGTGGTGGTGGCCTCCTGGGCCATGACCTCCAAGACCGACGGCATCTTCTGGGCCGTCAGCAACGCCCTGGGCGCCGCCATCACCAGCTTTGTGGGCCAGAACCTGGGGGCCGGCCGGGAGGACCGGGTCCGCCAGTGCGTCCGCCAGGGCATGGTGCTGTCCCTCATCATCTCCGTGGGCCTCAGCACCCTCATTATGGTGCTGGCCCATCCGCTGCTCCACCTGCTCACCACCGACGCCGCCGTCATCGACACCACCTATGAGATGATGACCTACTTCGTGCCCTTCTACGTCACCTGGTCGGTCATCGAGGTGCTGTCCGCCGTCCTTCGCGGCGCAGGCGACGCCGTCCGCCCCGTCATTATCATCGGCCTGGGCGTGTGCCTGCTGCGTGTGGTGTGGATTTTCACCATCTTCGTCTGGTACCACACCCTCCCCGTGCTGTGCTGGTGCTACCCGGTGAGCTGGGCTGTCACCGCCGCCGCCATCTTCGTCTACTTCCGCCGTGGCCACTGGATGGAGCGCTCCCGCACCGCCCTCCGGGCCTGACGCCGCCACATAAAAACCGCCCTCTCCGGAGGGCGGTTTTTTGCGTAAAGTGAATACAGTTTATAATATCCTGTCGAAATATAACCGTTTGTAATCGGTTTTTCACCAGAATCCGTCGCCGCCGCCCCTCCCCACCGCCGCAAAAAAGTCCCCCGCCGGCGTGGGAAAATCTTGACATTACCCCCGCTTTTTACTATGCTTGATGCAGGAAGAAACGGCGGCGCGGAGAGGGGGGGTTCCCCCGCCCCGGTCCCGCCGTTTGTGAGGAGGAAGAGTGATGAAAAAGAAGATTACCCCGGCCTGGCGATTGCGCGCCGCGTTCCTTGTGCTGACCGTGATACTGGGCTCCTGGCTGGCGGTGCGCGCCGCCGACAATGCCGCCGCCAGGGCCAACCGGGAGGGCGGCTATGCCCCCGGCGTCTACACCGCCTCGGCCAATGGCTTCGGCGGCGTGGTGGATGTCACCGTTACCATCGGCGACAAGGGCGGCATCACCGACGTCACCGCCGTGGGCCCGGATGAGACCCCCGACGTGGGCGGCGCCGCCATCCCCACCCTGGTGAGCCAGATTCTCCAGCGCCAGAGCGCCGACGTGGACGTGGTCAGCGGCGCCACCTTTACCAGTAACGCCGTCCGTGAGGCGGCGGCCGCCGCCCTGGCCCAGGCCGGCGGCGAGGCGGGCGCGGCCCGGCCCACCCCCCAGGGGGATAACCTGTTTATCCCCGGCTCCTATGTGGGCGTGTCCAAGGGCTTCGGCGGCGACGTGGAGGTCACCGTTACGTTGTCGGAGAACGCCATCGAGTCCATTGCCATCGGCGGCGAGCATGAGACGGAGAACATCGGCACCTTCGCCGTGGAGATGCTGGGTGAGCGCATCCTCTCCGCCCAGAGCCCCAAGGTGGACGTGCTCACCGGCGCCACCGTCACCAGCAACGCCATTCTCCGCGCCCTCAACGACGCCCTCACCCAGGCCGGCGCCGACCTGAAGCGCTTCCCCGACGCCACCGACAGCGGCGCGGCCGTGAACCGGGTGGCGGTGAACATGGACGCCGACATCGTCATCATCGGTGCCGGCGGCGCGGGCATGACCGCCGCCATTGACGCCACCCAGGCGGGCAAGAGCGTGATTCTCCTGGAGAAGATGCCCTATGCCGGCGGCAACACCACCAAGGCCACCGGCGGCATGAACGCCGCCGAGACCCACTACCAGGCCGAGCAGGGCATCGAGGACTCCGTGGAGCAGTTCGTGGAGGACACCATGAAGGGCGGCCACGACCTCAATAACCGGGATCTGGTCACCGTCATGGCCCAGAACTCCGCCGCCGCCATCGACTGGCTGGATTCCATCGGCGCGCCCCTGCCCAAGGTGTCCTTCTCCGGCGGCGCCACCAATAAGCGCATCCACGCCCCCGAGGACGGCTCCGGCGTAGGCGCGTACCTGGTCACCGCCTTCCGCCGCAACCTGGACGAGCTGGGCGTCACCGTCCTCTACGACACCTGCGCCACCGATATCCTCACCGAGAATGGCGCCGTGTCCGGCGTCAAGGCCCAGAGCAAAACCCAGGACATCACCATCACCACCCGTGCCGTCATTCTGGCCACCGGCGGCTTCGGCAACAATGAGGATATGATCGTTCAGTACCGCCCCGATCTGAAGGGTACTGTCACCACCTCCGCCCCCGGCATCACCGGCGACGGCATCGTCATGGCCCAGGCCATCGGCGCCGATTTGGTGGACATCGAGCAGATTCAGCTCCACCCCACCGTGGAGCAGGCCACCAGCATGCTGATCACCGAGAGCGTCCGGGGCGACGGCGCCATCCTGGTGAACCAGGAGGGCAAGCGCTTCACCAACGAGCTTCTGACCCGTGACGTGGTCTCCGCCGCCGAGCTGGAACAGACCGGCAGCTACGCCTACATCATCTTTGACCAGCGCCTGCGGGAGGGCCTGAAGGCCACCGAGAAGTATATCTCCACCGGCATTACCGTCCAGGGCGACACCATTGAAGACCTGGCCGCCCAGCTGGACATCGACCCCGCCACCCTGGCCCAGACCCTGGCGGACTGGAACGGCTATGTGGCCGCCCAGAACGACCCCGATTTCGGCCGCACCACCGGCATGGAGGCCGACCTGTCCCAGGCCCCCTACTACGCCATCAAGATTGCCCCCGGCATCCACCACACCATGGGCGGCGTGAAGATCGACACCCAGGCCCGGGTCATCGACACCCAGGGCAACCCCATCCCCGGCCTGTTCGCCGCCGGTGAGGTCACCGGCGGTGTCCACGGCGGCAACCGCATCGGCGGCAACGCCGTGGCGGACATCGTGGTGTTCGGCAAGGTGGCCGCCCAGAGCGCCATCGCCTACCTGGCCCAGTAATTCCACAATAGAAAGCAAAAAGAGCGCGTTGCGGATTTTCACTCTGCAACGCGCTCTTTTATAACCGAAATGTCCTTATTTCACGTCGTTGATGGCGAACACCGCCAGCTGGGGCTCGCCTTCACCGGTGATGACGTCAAAGCCGCTGTCCGTCAGCCAAAGCTGGCCGCTGCCCATGCCGATGCCCTCGCCGTTGACGAACATGTTGTGGCAGGTTTCCGCCAGCATGGCCTCCCGGCCGCCGTCGGTGACGTGCTTATCCGCCATGTAGGCAAGGAACGCAGCCTCGTCCTCCAGCACTCCGTCCGGGTTCACCCGCACCGGGTAGTCCACCGCCGTGGCCAGACTCTCCCAGTCCTCCGCCAGGTAGAAGGTCTTTACCATCTGGGCGAAGGCGTCCACGTCCCGGGCGTCCATGTTGGTGAAGGAGGCGTAGTGGTCTGCGTCGGTAATCAGATCCCCGGCGTCTGCCAGCAGCTCCTCCGCGGTGCAGGCGGTAAGGCCGCTGTTGTCGGCCAGGAAGGTGTCGGGTACGGTGTCGGCCCAGGCGTTCATGGCGCTCCACTGGTCCATGGCGGCGTTCATGGCGTCGTTATCCTCCCGCACCAGGCGCACGTCGGTGGGGTAGTCGGCCACGAAGTAGTAGCCCGCGTCATCCTTGGCGAACACTCTCTCGCCGGGGATGTCGTACACCACGTTGTCCACGGCCTCGCCCTTGGTGATGCGGCGGATGGTCACCAGGTTGCCGGCGCCTTCATCCTCCCAGCCCAACGCCTTGGCGGCGTCCAGGGAGGCCGTCTCCGCCACGGCGAACACCGTGCCCCGGTCGTTCTCCTTCGGCGTCTCCACCGTCAGCAGATCCTTGTATTCCGCCGGGATGGTGAGGGTATACCCCTGGTTGGTGACGGTCTCGTTTTCGTTATCCACGGCGGGGGTGTCGGCCTTGCTGCCGCAGCCCGCCAGCAGCACCAGCGCCAGCGCCGGTGCCAGCCATTTTGCCAGTTTCATATAGGTTCCTCCTTGCTCCTGTCTCAGACAGGAACCTCATTATGCGCTTGAAATTTGGCAATGTCAACGGGAATAGTGACGAAAGACGGCAAGGGAAACCGGATAAGACCCATTCATACTGCCGCCGCCATGCACCGTTTTTTCACAAAGCCGTCACAGCAGCGCCATAAGGGCGCGGATGCGTCGGCAGTTTTTCGGCAGCGCCGCCCGCCCCTTGGGTGACTGTGCCGTGTGGATAAAGACGCTGTCCATCCCCGCCGCCGCCGCGCCGGCGCAGTCGCACACCGGGTCGTTGCCCACCATGAGGGAGTCCTCCGCCCGGCAGCCCAGGCCCGCCGCCAGGCCGAAAAAGGCGGGGGAGGGCTTCTTCACCCCCACGTCGCTGGACAGAAGAACGTGGTCGAACCGGTCATAGAGCCCCAGGGATCGCAGCTCCGGCTCGGTGAAGCACCGCTGGGCGTTGGACAGCAGCACCACCTGCTTGCCCCGCCGCCGCAGCTCGTCCAGCACCTCCGCCGCCCCGGGGTACAGCCCCAGGCGGCGCAGCGACAGCGCCCGGAACGTGAGGGCCATGTGGCGGCAGTCCTCCGCCGTCAGCGCCTGCCCGAAGGCCGCCCCCAGCCGGGGCCACACCGCCGCCAGGTCGATTTCCGCGTCGCCGCCGCCCATGGCCGACTCCGCCTCCCGGCACAGCCGCAAGTACGTCTCCCGCAGCGTGTCCGCCCGGCAGTCCATGCCCAGAAACCGGCAGTAGTGGCAAAACCGCGCCCAGAACAGGGGGCTTTCCTCATCGGTGCGGATGTCCGCCAACGTGCCGTACAGGTCAAAAATGTAATTGTCGTATTCCTTTTTCATGGCGTTCCACCTCTTTTGTCCCCACTCTACCATAAAAACCTCCGCTCCGCAAGGCAAGCAGCCCCATTTTTCCCGCCCGTCTTGCGCAACGGGGGCAAAGCGGGTATAATACGGGCAAATCCCCTATCAATAAGGAGAAACGATATGTTGAAAAAGTTGTTCCCCGGCAGGATATCCTGGTGGGAAGTCATCATTTTTGCCGTGGCCACCGCCCTTATGACGGCGGCGTTCCTCATCTCCCCCATCTTTGAAAACACCTCCTTCCAGCGCATGGGCGTGTATCTGGAGGCGTGGATCTTTTTTGCGGTTTTGATTATGGCAAACTGCCAAAAACCCCTGGAATCGGCCCTGAAAACCTTCGTTTTCTTCCTGATCAGCCAGCCCCTCATCTACCTCTTCCAGGTGCCCTTCAGCGCCATGGGCTGGGGCCTGTTCGGCTATTATCGCACCTGGTTTATCTGGACGCTTTTTACCTTCCCCATGGCCTTCGTGGGCTGGTATATTACGAAGAAGAACTGGCTCTCCCTGCTGATCCTCTCCCCGGTGCTGGTCTTCCTGGCCTACACGGCGCTGGATGCCGCCCGATTCACCGCCTCCCATTTCCCCCGCCTGCTGGTGACGGCCCTGTTCTGCCTGGGGCAGATCGTGCTGTACCTCTGGGCCTTCACGTCCAAGCCCCTCCAGAAGCTGCTGGGCCTGGCGGCACCTCTGGCGTTGGCGGCGGCGGTGCTGCTGCTGCGTACGGCGGCGGTGGAGGTGGACTGCGCCGTGTTCTTCCCCGACTACCCGGCGTTCTCCTCCGCCGCCGTAGTCACCGAGGACAACGACGACCTCACTCTTTCCCTCGAGCCCTATGACGACAGCGCCATGCTCCGCGTCCATGCCACCGCCTACGGCGACACCGACTTCACCGTCACCGACGGCGGCGTGACCTATGCCTACACCCTGCAGATCTCTGAGGACAATGGAGGCAGCGTCACCGTGGACGTGATAAAACGCTAACCATAAAGCCAAAAAAATACCGCCTTTGCCGAAGAAATTGGCAAAGGCGGTATTTTTGCGCCGCAAATCCTGCAAACACCATCCGGGCCTTGAACAGATCCCCGTCCACCGTCAGGCGAAACGCCCCCTTTTGCAGCTTCACCAGGCTGGCGGCGATGTTCAGCCCCAGGCCGCTGCCCTCGGTGGAGCGGGAGGCATCCCCCGGACGAACCGCTCCGTCAGCTCGTCGGCGGACACGTTGAGGGGGGTGCGGGAGATGCTTTTCACTGTCAGCCGCACCTTGCAGCCCTGCAAGCTGCCGGACACGCAGTCCCCCGGCCCCGGCGGCAACAGAACGGTAAAGCGCCTGCCTTTACTCCGTCCGGCCGAAGTCGCAGATGAGCCACTTAAAGTCGCCGGAGGGCAGGGTGATCCAATTCTTGTCCGCGTGTTCGCCGGTGCACATATCGTAGTAGTCGCCCAGCTCATCCACCGCCACGTGCTTCTCCCAGGGGGTGAAGTTGAACAGGGCCACCAGCTTCTCGCCCTTATGATAGCGGCCGATGCCCAGCACGCCGTCGTCGAAAGTGTTGATGACCCACACGTCGGCGCCGCCGTCAAAGACCCGGTGGGAGGCCCGCAGTTTCTCCAGCTGCCGCAGGCCGTGGAAGAGCTGGCCCTCGGGGGAGGCCGGGTCGTGGCGCTGCGCCGCCGCATCCCAGTTCATCTTGCCCCGGTGGAGGTAGCGGCTGTCCGCCCAGCGGAGGGGATTTTCGTGGTAGGAATAGTCGTTCTCCTGGGCGATCTCGTCGCCGCTGTACAGCACGGGGATGCCGCTCAGGGTGAACATGAAGGCGTGGAGCATCAGATCCGTCCGCAGCGCCCAGGCCAGCTTGTCGCCGTCCCGCTCGTACCGGGCCGCCTCGATGCCGCACAGGGAGGCGGTGGTGCCGCACAGACGGGCGTCACCCAACCGGGGATCGTCGTTGTACAGCTCGCCCCGGGCGGGGCTGCCGGGCCACTTGCCGGTGAGATAGTCGTTCAGGAACTTCTTATGCTCCACCTCGCCGGAGCCGAACTGGCTGAGGAAGGGGTAGTCCAGACCCCAGCCGATGTCGTCATGGCAGCGGAGATAGTTGAGGAAGCCGTACTCCTTGGGCAGGGCGAACACCTGACCCAGCTGGTGCCGCAGCAGCCGCACGTCGTGGGTGGCCAGCGTATGCCAGGTGCTGGCCATGGTGGTGACGTTGTACAGCAGGTGGCACTCGGGCCGCTCCGTGGTGCCGAAGTAGGGCACCACCTTGCTGGGCTCCATCACCACCTCGCCCAGCAGCAGGGCGCTGGGGCACACCACCTCGCACACCATCCGCATCAGCCGCACCAGCGCGTGGACCTGGGGCAGGTTGCGGCAGTTGGTGCCCAGCTGCTTCCAGATGTAGGGCACCGCGTCCAGACGGATCACGTCCACGCCCTGATTGCACAGGTACAGCATGTTCTCCGTCATGTCGTTGAGCACCACGGGGTTGGCGTAGTTCAGATCCCACTGGTAGGGGTAGAAGGTGGTCATCACCACCTTGCCCACCTCCTGGCACCAGGAGAAGTTGCCGGGGGCGGTGGTGGGGAACACCTGGGGCACGGTCTGCTCGAACTGATGGGGGATGTACCAGTCGTCATAGAAGAAATACCGATTCTGGAACTCCCGCTCCCCGGCCTTGGCCCGGCGGGCCCACTCGTGATCCTCGCTGGTGTGGTTCATCACGAAGTCCAGACACACCGCCATGCCCCGGCGGTGGCAGTCGTCGGTGAGGGCGGCCAGATCCTCCATGGTGCCCAACTGGGGCTGCACCTTCCGGAAATCCGCCACGGCGTAGCCGCCGTCGCTGCGGCCCTCGGGACTCTCCAGCAGGGGCATCAGATGCAGGTAGTTGACCCCCGCCTCCTGCAGATAGTCCAGCTTCTCCTGTACGCCCTTCAGCGTGCCGCCGAAGGCCTCGGTGTACATCAGCATGCCCAGCAGATCCCGGCCCCGGTACCAGTCGGGATTTTTCTCCCGCCTGGCGTCCAGCCGCTTCAGCGTGGCGCTGCGCTCCTGCCACATCCGGCGGAGCATCCCCTCGAAGTAGTCATAGGCGGCGGCGTCGTGATACAGGCTGTCGTACACCTGCCGCAGCTCGTGGCGGTGGCGGGCCAGCCGTCTGTCAAAGCTCGTCTCGTTGGCCATGGTCTCTCCTCCTAAGTCTTTTTGCCACAAATCCCCCTGATGGGGCGCACCAGGGGGATTTGTCGAAATAAGATATACCGCGGATATACTATCATTATTTTGTCGCTATGGCAATCGCAAATTTGCCCTTCGGGCAGGGAGTTTCGCGAAAAACGGCGCCCTTTACGCCATTTCCAGCACAAGGAACTGCCAGCCCTGCAAAATGAGCCTGCCATCCCTCTGCGTCAGCGTGTCCAGATTGTTCAGCAGCACCGCCGCCACATCCCCCGGCAGGGGCATCTCCTGGGCCTCCTTCTGGAAGTTGCCCGCCACCAGCAGACGCTTATCCGCCTGCCGGAAATAGGCCATCAGGTTCTTCTGCTCCCGGCGGTAGGGGAGGGTGTCGCCGTAGACCACCGTCTGGGCGTACCGGGGATTTTTCCGCAGGGCGATGAGCTGCCGGTAGAATTCGTACACCGACCCCGCCCTGCCCCGCTGCTCGGCCAGATTGAGCCGGGTGTAGTTGCTGTTCACCGGCAGCCAGGGGGTGCCTGTGGTGAAGCCGGCGTTGGGGCTGGCGTCCCACTGGAAGGGGGTGCGGGCGTTGTCCCGGGAGAACCGGGCCACGGCGGCCAGAGCCTCCTCCGGCGTCAGCCCCGCCCGGAGGGCCACCTGATACTCGTCCAGCGTGTTGATATCGTTGTAGTTTTCTATCGGCCAGTCCGTCACATTCTCCATGCCGATCTCCTGCCCCTGATAGAGGAAGGGAAGACCCCGGAGCATGAAGTTCAGGCCCCCCAGCATGGTTTTGGCCTCGTCGCTCCGCTCGCCCTCCGGCAGATAGTGGGTCACGCCCCGGGGCTCGTCGTGGTTCTCGATGATATTGGACAGGAAGCCCACGCCCTGACTGCGCTTCTGGGCGTCGAAGGCCGCCGCCTTGTACTCCTCCGCCGTGGGTCTGCGCCAGTGGTACCAGCCCCGTGGGTCGGCGCCCACCAGCTTCTCGGCAAAGTCGAACATGGAGGAGAAATAGCCGTTGTCGCCGATGATCTTGGGCAGATCCTCGGTCTTCTCGTCGAACACCTCGCCCACGGAGAAGGCGTCGTAGAGGTGGAAGGTGCTGTCCGCCATCTCCTGCAAAAAGACGTTGACGCCCTCCGCCCGGGCCAGCATGGTGCGGATGTCGCACAGGCCGTCGTCCCGGTCGGCGGGGAAGTCGCAGAAGGGCAGCAGCTTTTTGATGTTGATGATGGCGTCGATGCGGAAGCCGCCCAGCCCCTTGTCCAGCCACCAGTTGATCATCTTGTAGACCTCCCGGCGCAGCGCGGGATTTTCCCAGTTCAGATCCGGCTGCTTGCGGTGGAAGGCGTGGAAGTAGATCTTATCCTCGTGGCCCGGCAGCAGATCCCAGCAGGGGCCGCCGAAATAGCTGCGCCAGTTGCAGGGCAGCTTCTTCCCCGGATGCCAGTCCCGGATGTAGAAGAACTGCCCGTAGGGGCCGTCGGGGTCGGCGCAGGCCCGACGGAACCACTCGTGCTCGTCGGAGCAGTGGTTCACCACCAGATCCATCACGATGGAGATGCCCCGCTCCTTGCCCTTGGCGATGAGCTCGTCCATGTCCGCCATGGTGCCGAACCGGGGGTCGATGCTGTAATAGTCGGAGATATCATAGCCCTGATCGGCCAGAGGGGAGCAGTAGACGGGGGAGAGCCACACGATCTCCACCCCCAGCTCCTGCAGATAGTCCAGCTTGGAGATGACGCCCCGCAGATCGCCGATGCCGTCGCCGTTGGCGTCGCAGAAGCTCTTGGGGTAGATCTGATAGGCGGTTTTGCCGTGCCACCATTTTCGTTCCATGGGATGTCCTCCTCTTAAATACGGTATAAGTATTCTATCGGACGCGGTCGAATCTTGCAAGAAAAAGTTTTGCCAGGGCGCCGCCCCCGCCGCCCGTGGGCAAATAGCCCAACTCTGCCCCCCCCGCCATTCGTATAAAATGCCCATAATGGTCACATTTCACAAAAATGATTGATTTATGGCTTGCATTATGGTACACTGTCTCTGCTGAGGGTATGTCTGCCCTCGGAAAAAATGACAAAGTGAGGAAAAAGTATGAAGAAGTTTCTTGCGATTCTGCTGACGCTGGCCATGGTGTTCACCCTGGTGGCCTGCGGCGTCAGCACCGAGACCGAGACGCCTGCTTCCAGCGGTGAAGCCACTGAAGTCGCGGCCGGCGGTATCCGTCTGTTCAACGGCAAGATCGAGATCGCCGAGCCCCTGAACCATGCTGCCGAGGTCTATGAGGCCGCCACCGGCAAGCACGTTGAGGTGGAGTCCCTGGGCGGCGGCGTGGACCTGCAGGCCACGCTGAAGCAGTACTATCAGGCCGGCAACATGCCCGACATCTTCGTGTTCGAGGGCGCTCCCGACCTGGCCAACTGGACCGGTATGGTGGTCGATATGTCCGATCAGGACTGGGCCAAGGATACCGATGCCGGCTTCACCAGTGAGGACGGCCTGGTTGGCTTCCCCTACACCACTGAGGCCATTGGTCTGGCGTACAACAAGAGCATCCTTGAGGCTGCCGGCGTTGATCCCGCCTCCATCACCGGCCCCGAGTCCATGAAGGCCGCCTTTGAGGCCATCGATGCCAAGAAGGACGAGCTGGGCATCACCGCCGTCATCGGCTACTGCGCCAACGCCACCGAGCTGTACTGGTCCACCGGCCAGCACCTGTTCGGCCAGTATCTGGACGCCGGTCTGGATCGTGACGACACCACTTACTTCGATCTGATGATGAACGAGGGCAAGCTGGACACCGAGCGTTTCACCCACTTCGCCGAGATGGTTGACCTGTTCAACCACTATTCCGATCCCGCCCTGCTGATCTCCGGTAACTATGATATGCAGGTCTCCGGCTTCGCCGCCGGCAAGTATGCCTTCGTGACCCAGGGCTCCTGGATCGGCTCCTCCCTGACCAACCAGTACAAGGATCAGTACGCCGCTGCCGGTAACTTCGAGTGCGGCTACGTTCCCTACTGCTTCGAGGAAGGCATCGACACCATCCTGACCAACGCTCCCTCCCACTGGGCTGTCTACAAGGACGGCAACGTGTCCGAGGCCGAGGCGTTCCTGAACTGGCTGGCCGGCCCCGATGGCCAGCAGATCATGGTGCAGGAAGCCGGCTGCGTCAGCCCCTTCAAGAGCTGCACCGTCGTGGCCAACGATCCCTTCGCCGCCCCCGTGTCCGAGTATGCTGCTGCCGGCAAGACCTCTTCCTGGCACTGGATGGGCCAGCCCTCCAACATGGCTCAGGACGGCACCGGCGCTATCTTCCAGGATTTCGCCATGGGCAATGAGGATGTTGCCAGCTTCGTGGAGGCCATGGCTTCCGTGATCCCCGATTTCGTGAAGTAATCTAAGCCTTTACATTCCGGAAGGGCGGCAGTTGCTGCCGCCCTTCCGCCCCTTTACTCTGACAGTAACGAATACGAAGAGGGAGCGTTCCGAAAGATGAATGAAATCAATTCCGGCAAGAAAATTCTGTCGCTGGTGCTCCTGATTGCGGGCGTCGTACTTATGATCGCCGCCCTTTGGATGGACTTTACCAAGACCTATCTGGTAATCAACCTTGGCTCCACCAAGCTGGCCTTCCGGGGTATGTTCCTTGTGCTGGGCGCCCTGTTTGTGCTGGCGGGTCTATACTACATCCCCACAGTGCTGCACCATCGCGCCATTATCAACTTTATTTTCCTGTTCCCCCTGCTCTTTACCTTTGCCGTCACCGTGATCATCCCCATGTTCGTGGGCTTCTTCTACTCCTTTACGGACTGGAACGGCGTCTCGTTCAGCCGGATGGTCGGTTTCGAAAACTACGCCGCCATGTTTAAGGAGCCCGCCTTCATCTGGTCGCTGCTGCTGACCATCCTGTTTGTGGTGGTCAACATGATCCTGGTGAATCTGGTGGCCTTCCTGCTGGCTCTGCTGTGCACCACCAAGCTCAAGGGCGTGGGCTTCTTCCGGGCGGCCTACTTCCTGCCCAACCTGATCGGCGGTATCGTTCTGGGCTACATCTGGCAGTTCATCTTCTCCAATGTGCTCACCACGATCCTCAATTCCCCTTACTCGGCACTGGCCAACACCAACACCGCCTTCATGGCGATCATCGTGGTGTATATCTGGCAGTATGCCGGCTATATCATGCTGATTTACGTCAACGGCCTGGCCACCGTCCCCAAGGACGTGCTGGAGGCCGCGCAGATTGACGGCGCCAACGAGATCAAGACCCTGTTCCAGATCAAGATCCCCATGATCGCCGCCACCTTCACCATCTGCACCTTCCTGACGCTGACTTCTGCCTTCAAGCAGTTCGATGTGAACCTGGCTTTGACCAACGGCGTGGGCACCGTGCGCAACTTCATGGGCTCCCGCCTGTCCAACGGTACACAGATGATCGCACTGAACATCTACAACACCGCCTTTGCCCGTGACCAGTACGGTTACGCCCAGGCGAAAGCCATTCTCTTCTTCATCATTCTGGCCTGCGTGTCGCTGATCCAGGTGCGTATCTCCAATAAGAGGGAGGTTGAGATGTAATGAAAATGAAGACTTCCAAGGCCGTCGCGCTGACGGTAGTGGGCATCCTCCTGTCCATCTACATTCTCTTCCCCTTTGTGCTGGTGGTCATCAACTCCTTCAAGACCCAGGCCGCCATCGTGCAGAATCCCATTTCTGCCGCCGGCGCCAGCTTCAAGCAGTTCGCCACCAACCTCTCCTCGGTGATCAACAATAAGAACTTCGTGTTCTGGCACGCCTTCGGCTCCTCTGCCGTGGTCACCGTCATCTCTCTGGTGCTGCTGGCGGTGTTCGGCGGCATGGCCGCGTGGGTCATCTGCCGCAACAAGACCAAGTGGTCCACCGCCATCTACATGGTGTTCATCTCCTCCATGATCATCCCCTTCCAGGTGGTTATGCTGCCCCTGATCGCCACCTTCCGCGAAGTGGGCAAGTTCGTGGGTCTGGGCATGAACGGCACTCTGCCGGGCCTGATCTTCGCGTACTGCGGCTTCGGCGGTGCCATGACCGTGTTCATCCTCACCGGCTTCATCAAGGGCATCCCCTATGAGCTGGAGGAGGCCGCCGCCATCGACGGCTGCTCTCCCGAGGGTACCTTCTTCCGCATCATCTTCCCGCTGCTCAAGCCCACCATTGTGACCGTCACGATCCTCAACGGCATGTGGATCTGGAACGACTATCTGCTCCCCTCCATCCTGCTGGGCCAGAGCAACCCCAACAAGACGCTGCCTGTGGCAGTGCAGGCCTTTGTGGGCTCCTTCGTGAAGTCCTGGGATCTGATCCTGACGGCGGCGCTGCTGGCCATGATCCCCATGATTTTAGTGTTCCTGCTGGCGCAGAAGCACATCATGGACGGTATGGTGCAGGGTGCCATCAAGTAACGCCAAAGGCATACACATGGCGGGGCGCCGTTTTTGCGGCGCCCCGTTCTCCATTCTTTTCTACCCCGGAGGGAGTACCATGAGAATTTTTGACCAAAACGGCCCGCTGATGAACGCCTTGGGCAAGCTGGCGGACATCGTGTTCTGCAATCTGATGTTTATCGTCTTCTGCGTCCCGGTGGTCACCGCCGGGGCCTCGCTGGCGGCGCTGTTCACCTGCATGCAGGCGCTGGTGTACGAGGATAAGAAGGACGACGGCCTCATCTTCCGGGACTTCTGGCTGGCCTTCAAGCGGAACTTCAAGCAGGCCACCTGCCTGTGGCTCATCTGCCTTGGCCTCATGGCCTTTCTGGCAGCCTACTACTGGGTGGCCCGGTTCCTGGCCGGCGGCTACGGCAGGGTATATATGATCACCTTCTATGCCCTGGCGCTGGTCTTCCTCTTCGGCTTTTTATACCTCTTCCCCCTGCAGGCCCGGTTTGAAAACACGGTGAAAAACACCCTGCGCAACGCATGGCTGCTGAGCGTGGCGGCCCTGCCCTGGACGCTGCTGATCATCGCCCTGCTGGCGGCGTGCGTCTACATCAGCTTCTTCATGAATCCCAACGCCGTCAGCGTGTTCACCTACCTCTGGGGCGTCTGCGGCTTCGGCATGATGGCCTATCTCACCAGCTTTCTCTTCCGCAAGGCGTTTGAGAAAATCGGCGGCGAGGCTGTAAAGCCCAAAAGCGACAAGGCGGCAGAGGGCGCCATTTTTATCGACGAGGCCCACCGGGAGCAGGATCTGATGGTGTCGGAGAGCAGCTTCTCCAATCCCGACTGGAACCGCCGGGAGGATATTTTGGGTGGGGATGCGCCCAAGGATACCCCCAAGGGCAAACGCCGACGCTGACGTTGCCCCAATATATACGTCGCCCCGGGCATCCGCGGATGCCCGGGGCCTCTCTGTGCTGTTACGTCTCCGGTGTGTCCTCCATTGCGTCCTGGATTTTCACAAGCTCCCGGGCCGGTGGGGTCAGCCGGTCCAGGGAGGGGATTTCCCCATCCACATTGTCCACCAGCCAGTCCATTTCCAGAATTTGCAGCGGTGTCAGCACCTGGCCGGTTTGAATCCGCAGCGTGCCGCTTTGGTCATACAGCGGGCCGTCAAAGGGGCGGAAACCGCCGTCGGCAATCTGACGGCGCAGCAGCTGCACCAGCTGCGCTGTCCCGGGCGGGACGCAATCACCCAGCTGCACGTCTACCACGCCCGCCTTCAGCCCCCACCAGTAGTTGATGGACTGACCCTGCTCACTGGTGCTGTTGAGATCCGACCAGGAGCCGTCCAGCACCGACTCGAAAATCTTTCGGTAGAAAGTGCTCCACCGCCAGGAGGAGCTGGCCGCATGCACCAGCTTGCCGTCCAGACGCAAAAACAATCCCAGATTCCGACGCCGGGCATCCCGAACCAGACTGTCCTGCCCGGAGACTGCCGCCACGCCGGAACGCTCCATGGGGCCTTTTGCGTCCGTGACGGAGGACCAATGCAGCAGCACCCGCGAGCGCGGGCTGACCGTTTTTACCCCCAGGGCAAAGGCGTTGATGGAGGCCAGCGTGCTGTAAGCGGGGTAGTCGCTGATGTAGCGGACAACGTCGCTGTCGCACATGGCTCCGGCAATGATGCCGGTCAAAAATTTTGCCTCGTACATCCTGGGGTAGTAGCAGCGCAGGATGGGGTGGCTCACGTTTACCGAACAGTTGAGGAACTTCACGTCCTGATAGGCGGCGGCCGCCGTCAGCGTGGCGGGCAGCAGCCGGGAGGTGGTGGTAAACACCATGTTGTAGCCTGCGTCCCGCAGCTCCCGGATGGTCTCGTCAAAGTCCCTGTCCTCCATGCGGAACACGCCGGTGGTCTCCACCCGACCCTCCAGCGATGCCTGGGCGGCGACGCGCCCCTGTTCGTGGGCGTAGGTCCAGAAGGAGGTCTCCGGATCCTTGTCGTGGAGGAAGGCGGCCCGCAACTCCTTGACACCGGGATGGACAAGGCGGCTGATGATGCCCCGGGGAGCCTCTGCGGGGTCGGTGACCAGCACGGGGCTGCTGTCGTTTTTTATGCTGTTCAGCTCCGGCACAATGGCGGCCAGATCCGTTTTCAATTCCCCCGGTGTGCGGCTGAGCAATGCCGCCGGGCCGAAGATCTGCAGATACCGCACCAGTGCCCCGTCCTGGGTCAGCGCGCTGCCCAGAGGGGAGTCCTTGTAGACTTTGCGGAAGCGGTACACGCCGGACAGGAAGCTCCGCTGCCGATCCTCATCCCAGACAGTGCGATCCTCGCCGCAAAGCAGATCCAGCAGCAGCGGATAACTGCCCAGATGGGTCAGCCGGATACAGCTGATATGGGTGACCTTATAAAAATCCAGAAATTCATAATACACCCGGATCTCCGTGTCCTCCGACTTGGGCGGCAGCAGCCGCTTCACCTCGGCGCGCACAGTGGCGGCCCCGAAAAACCGCAGCACCGAAACGCGCTTGTGCCCCTCCACTACGTAAAAGCGGTTGAGATATTCCACGGCGGTGATGGGGTCTCGGATGCCCTCCTTCAGATGAGAGGCCGCCAGGCGGGACCACTTGGCAGCGAACTCGCTGTTCTCTTCCAGCAGGGGATAGAAGGAGGCGGAGAAGGCCTCGCGCCGTCCCACGTTACGGGTGCCCGCCACCTGATCGATATCGATACGAATGCTGCCCAAATCGACCTCGCTGAGACTGTTGACGCCCGGCAACAGCGCCTCCAGCGCCGGAAGATAGGGGTCCTCGCCTCGCCCGTTCCTGCTTTTCACTTCCTTGAGCCCCAGTTTCCGGGCCTGCTGATAGGTGATGTCAGACATCCGCTGTTCCGTTTCCTTTCCTGTGATTGCCGCTATTATAGCATAGGAATCCGCTCCGGGGCAAGACATTGTTAACAGATCAAAAAAGTATCCTTTTATCAAAAAATTAGGCTTGCCAATCAGCTGCAAAACTGGTATTATATGAGATAGAAAGAAGCGCAAATCTATGCGCAGAAACGGGAGGATAAGATATGGCTTCCATTAGCTTCAGAAACGTCACCAAGATTTACGACGGTGCGGACAAGCCCGTCGTCCCCAATCTGAACCTGGAGATCGCCGATAAGGAGTTCATCATTCTGGTGGGCCCCTCCGGCTGCGGTAAGTCCACCACCCTGCGTATGATTGCCGGTCTGGAGTCCATTTCCAGCGGCGAGCTGTACATCGGTGACCGCCTGGTGAACCAGGTGCCCCCCAAAGACCGTGATATTGCCATGGTGTTCCAGAATTACGCTCTGTATCCCCACATGAGTGTGTACAAGAACATCGCCTTCGGCCTGACCCTGCGGAACGTCCCCAAGGATGAGATCGACAAGCGCGTCCACGAGGCCGCCAAGATCCTGGATCTTGAGTACCTGCTGGACCGCAAGCCCAAGGCCCTGTCCGGCGGCCAGCGGCAGCGTGTGGCTCTGGGCCGCGCCATGGTCCGCAACCCGTCCGTGTTCCTGCTGGACGAGCCCCTGTCCAACCTGGATGCCAAGCTCCGCACCTCCATGCGCAGTGAGATCGCCCGCCTGCACCGCCGTCTGGACACCACCTTCGTCTACGTGACTCACGACCAGACCGAGGCCATGACCATGGGCGACCGCATCGTGGTGATGAAGGACGGTATCATCCAGCAGTACGACACCCCCAAAGTGCTGTATGATACCCCCTGCAACCTGTTCGTGGCCGGGTTCATCGGCTCCCCCCAGATGAACTTCCTGAACGTGACCATCGAGGCCAGGGACGGCAAGCTGTTTGCCAAGCTGAATGAGGACCTGCTGGAGATCCCCGCCTTCAAGCACGAGGCCCTGAAGCCCTATGTGGGCAAGGAGGTCATCCTGGGCCTGCGTCCCGAGGACTTCCTGCCCATCGAACAGGCCACCGCCACCAACGCCTTTTCCGCCAAGGTGGACTTCTACGAGCTGCTGGGCGCGGAGACCAACCTGTATATGTTCGTGGGCGACAAGAAGGTCATCGTGAAGACCCCCTCCTATGTGGAGCGTCCCAAAGAGGAGAACATCCGCATGCCCGCCGAGATGGAGAGAGCTCACTTCTTCGACAAGGAGACCGAGCAGGCCATCGTCCACTGATGCTGTCCCTGGCGGACAACTTAACATCCGTAACGCTGGAGGCCCCGGGAGAGTTTCTCTCGGGGCTTCTGGGCGTTGCGGAGGCAAGGATGCTGACGCTCCGCACCGGTGTCATCCGCACGCTGCCGGCGGAGTACGGCGTGTGGCGCGTGGTGGCCCCGCTGCAGGGCAGCCTGCGGATGGCGGCAGGGGACATGGCATGGCCGTTGGCGGTGCGGCAGGCCGCCGCCGTGGAGGGAAGGGAGGAGCTGTCCCTCCTGCCTTCCGAGGACGGGGAATTGGGCGTGGTGACCCTCCGGGGCGTGGCTGCCGACCGGGTCTTTTCCGCCTGTCGTCAGCAGGGGGGATTGTTCTTCCCCAGGGGCGGCGAGGCGGTGGAGCGGATGCTGCGTCTCCTCTCCGCCCGGCCCCACCGTCAGGTCAGCGCCAAAGAGGCCTCCGAGGGGGCCTACTCCCTGCTGATGGCCCTCTCCGGCGCCGGAGCCCCCGGGCCGGCAGGGCAGCGGACGCTGCTGCCGGTGGTGGAGGCGGCGCTGGGCATCATCCGGCGGGAATACGCCTTTCTGGACGGTGTAGGCGAGCTGGCGGCCCGGCTGGAGGTGAGCCAGGAATATCTGACCCGCTGCTTTTGCCGCGAAACCGGCGTGACGCCGGGGAAGTACCTCAATCAGGTGCGCATCGAGAACGCCCGTCTCCTGTTGCGGCAGGGCAACCACACGGTGCAGTTCGTGTCCGATGCCTGCGGCTTTGCCAACGCCAACTATTTTGCCCGGGTGTTCCGCCAGAGCGTGGGTCTCAATCCCCGGGAATACGCCCGCCGCCATGAGCCGGCCGACAGCGCCGCCCCACAGGATGAGCAGCTCTACGTGCTGTAAAATCCGGATCGTGTATAAAAAAACGCGCCTGCGGAGTAGTCCGCAGGCGCGTTTCCGGCTTGTCAAAAAAGCATCGCAGATTTCGCGCCTCGCAAGGCGCGTTTCATCATAGAAATATAGGTGTTTACAAGGACAGTGCGATTTCCTTGCCGTAGGAGGTGATGGTGACGCCGTCGCCGCTGACAAGGCGGTATTCCGGCCCGCCGGCGCGCATGCACACCTCCACGCAGCTGCCCCGCACCGTCACCCTGAAGCGGTAGCCCTGCCACTGGGGCGGCAGCACCGGGGCGAAGGACAGCTTGCCCTCCCGCAGGCGCATGCCCCCGAAGCCCATGACCAGCCCCGTCCAGGTGCCCGCCATGTTGGCCATGTGGAGGCCGTCCTTGGTGTTGTGGTGCATGTCGTCCAGATCCAGCCGGGCAGAGGACATGAAGTAGTCGTAGGCAGTGGCGGTCTCGCCGATCTCGTTGGCCAGCAGGGAGAATACCGCCATGGACAGGCTGGAATCATGGGTGGTGACGGAGTCGTAGAAGAAGAAGTTTTTCCGCTTTTCCTCCATGGTCCACCGCTCACCGTACCGGGTCATGGCCAGAATCAGATCCGCCTGCTTGCACACCATGGAGCGATAGATGGTCAGACCGTGGAAATGGATCAGCAGGGGGTGCTTCTCCGCCGGGATGGAGTCCAGCGGCCAGGGCCTGCGCTGCAGGAATCCGTCGTCCTGGGGGACGATGCCGTCCCGGGCGGCGGGATAGTACATCTTGTCCGCCGCCGCCAGCCAGCTCTCTGCCTCGGCCTCACGATAGCCGATGGCCCGGCAGAGCCGGGCGTAGTCCTCCGGCCGCTCCTGCCGCAGCCAATCCATGGCCGCCGCCGCGCCCCGGAGGGTCTCCTCCGCCACGCAGTTGGTGTACACATTGTTGTCCACCATCACGTTGTACTCGTCCGGCCCGGTGACGCAGTTCAGCACAAAGTGTCCGTCCTTTTCAGCGCTGAAGAAGCCCAGATCCCGGAAGAACCGGGCGGTCTCCGCCAGCAGCTCCGCTCCGTACCGGGCCAGGAAGTCCCGGTCGCCGGTGGCGTCCACATATTCCAGCACCGCGTGGGCCACGTCGCCGTCGATGTGGTACTGGGCTGTGCCGGCGGGGAAGTAGGCGCTGCACTCGTCGCCGTCGATGGTGCGCCAGGCAAACAGGGCGCCGTCATGGCCCAGCTCCCGTGCGCGCTCCCGGGCCCGGGGCAGGATGGCGTAGCGGTATTCCAGCAGCTTCCGGGCCAGCGCCGGGTCGGTGTACTGGAACACCGGCAGGATGTAGGCCTCCGTGTCCCAGAAGGTGTGGCCCTCATAGCCCTCGCCGGTGAGACCCTTGGCGGCGATGTTGGTCTTGCCGTCCCGCCCGGCGGATTGATAGATGTGGAAGAGATTGAACCGCAGGCCCTGCAGCAGGGCGTCGTCCCCCTCGATGGAGAGACCTACCCCCGCCCAGAAATCGTCCAGCTCCGCGCGCTGCTCCTGCAGCAGGGCGTCAAAGTTCGGGGCCTCGCGGCACAGCGCCGCCGCCCGATCCGGCAGGGCATCGTCCGCGTGCTGCGCGGCCAGATAGCAGATGCTCTTGTCAAGGCATACCTCCGACCCGGCGGACAGGGGCACATCAGCGCACCAGCGCGCGCCGGTGTCCTCCGCCCGGCTGCCGCCGGACACGCCCCGATGGGCCACGGCGCAGCAGATGGTGTAGCCGCTGCGCTTGGTCTGCTGGGTCATCCCCAGCACGTCCCCTTCGGCGCGGACGCAGGCGGTGGTCAGGCTCCGATCCTTGCCGGCGGCGTTCCGGGGGTCGTTGGGGTCGCCCTCGGCGATGACGGCAGGGGACAGGGGGCTCTCTATCTGCAAATCGCAGCCGCCGGACAGGCAGCGCACCCGGAGGCGCACCGCCGCCAGCTCCTTGCGCCGGAGGCTCACCAGCCGCTGGCTCTCCACCGCCAGCACAGCGCCGGAGGCGGTGCGCCAGGTGAAGCTGCGGCGGAGGGTGCCGGAGCGCATATCCAGCGTGCGGCGATGGTCCGCCACGTCGCTGCGGCCCAGGCACAGGGCCTCGCCGTCCGCCGTCAAAAGCAGGCTCTTGGCGTCCATCACGTTGCAGATGGTCTGGTGGTTTTTGGCGTAGCCGTAGGCCTTTTCGCCGTAGACGATGGGTTCGCTGTCGAATACGCCGTTCAAAAAGGTGCCTTGTATGGTCTCGGCCCCGGCGGCGCAGCCCTCCTCCAGATTGCCCCGCATGCCGATGAAGCCGTTGGCCAGAGCAAATACCGACTCGTTCTCCCGCAGATTTTTCGCTGCGAAGACCTCCTCGGTGACGGCCCAGGGCTCATAGGGAAATTTCGCCTTCATGCCGTCGTCCTCCTTTCACTCCACTACCCGCAGCAGGTCGGAAAATCTGCCGAGGTTGTACGTTGCCAGTCCGCAGGACACGGCGTCGCCGATGGCGGCGGCGTCCATCCCGGCGGCGAGGGCGGCCTCCACGCCGGCCTTGGCGTCCTCCACCACCAGACAGTCCTCCGGCGCCAGCTCCAAAAATTGGGCGGCCTTGACAAAGACCTCCGGGTCCGGCTTGGAGCGGGTGATGTTGGTGCCGTCGGAGATCTTGTCGAAGTAATCCCCCAGCCCGATGCGGCCTAAAATGAACCTGGTGTTCTTGCTGGACGAGCCGATGCCCAGCAGCAGACCCTTTGCCCGGAGGGCGTCCAGCGTGGTCTTCACCTCGTCGGACAGGTCGGCGGGGGTCATCTGCTTGAGCAGCTCCCGGTAGGTCGCGTTCTTCTCCTCGGCGGCGGCCAGCTTCTCCTCCTCGGTGAGGGTGCCGTCGTACCGCTCCAGCACGATGTCCAGACTGGCCATGCGGCTGACGCCCCGGAGGCGGTTGTTGATGGTCTCGTCAAAGTAGGCGCCCAGCTTGTCGGCCAGCGCCTTCCACGCCAGATAGTGATAGTGATCCGTGGAGCAGATCACGCCGTCCAGATCGAAGATGATGCCCTTGTATTTCATAGCGGAACCTCGTTTCTCGTGTAATCGGTGTATCCATAGTTTTACAAATTACATTATACCATACCCCCCGCGGCCGTGTAAAGAGCAAGAGGGGCCCAAACGGGCCATATCACAAAGCAGACGCCGAAAGCAAAAAGCGCTTCCGGCGTCTGTTGCAGCAGGGATGAAAATGGGATACTTACCGATTCCGGCGGATGACAGTCTTGTAGAAATCCACGGCGCCGGGCAGGCTGAACACGTCGATGTTCTCGTTGAGGCCGTGCATGCCTTTCATCTGGGCAGGGCCGTATACCACGGGGGAGAAGCGGATGCAGGCGTCGCAGATCTGCTGATAGAAGCGTGCGTCGGTGCCGCCGGTCATCACGTAGGGGCAGGCGGGCAGGCCGGGGAACACCTCCTCCACCACCGACGACACCAGCGCGTAGGCGTCGCTGTCGATGGCCACCGGGGGCAGGGCGTCGTAGGCGTTCAGCACCTCCGCCTCCAGGCCGTATTTTTCGGCCAGGGCGGTGAGGGCCGCGTTGCTCTCCGCCATGCCCTGATGGGGGATGTACCGCAGGTTCACCGTCACCGTGGCCCGCTGGGGCATGACGTTGGCGGCGTCGGAGCCGGTCTGCATGGTGAAGGCCGTGGTGGTTTGCAGCAGGGCGGCGGCCTGGGGGGAGATGGCGGGCAGCAGCACCTTCAGCAGCGGCCTGAACAGCCACAGATTGCCGAACAGCAGCCGATAGGCAAAGGGGCCATAGGGCGCCAGCGTGCGGAACATGGCCTCCACCTCTTTTTCGAAGCCTGCCTTCATGGGGCTGCGGGTCTCCACACGGCGGACAAAGGCCGCCAGCCGGGGGATGGGGGAGTTCTTGGGGGGATAGCTGGAGTGTCCGCCGCCGGAGCGGGCGGAGACCAGCAGGTTGCCCTGTCCCTTTTCCAACACGCCGATCATGGCGAAATGGCCCTTGACGCCGCCGATGGGCTCCTGCACAATAGCGCCGCCCTCATCGCAGACCAGATAGGGCTTCACGCCCCGCCGCTGCAGCTCCGCCACCAGCTTGGGGCAGCCGTCGCCGCCCACCTCCTCGGTGCAGGAGGAGCTGAGGTACACGTCGTTTTCGGGGACGAAGCCCTGGTCGAGCAGCTCCTCCACCGCCTGAAAGAAGGCCATCACCGAGCACTTGGTGTCGGCGCTGCCCCTGCCCCAGACTTTGCCGTCCGCGATCTGGCCGGAGAAGGGGGGATGGAGCCACTCCCCCTCGGCGGGTACCACGTCCTGATGGCTCATGAGCACCACGGGCCTGTCGCTGCGCCTGCCCTTCCAGTAGTAGAGCAGATTGCCGTCGATCTCCGTCTTTTCCAAGTGCTGATGAACCAGCGGGAACAGGGACGATAGCACCTGATGGAAAGCCAGGAATTTCTCCCGCTGATCTTCGCCCGGGCGGGACACGGTCTCACACTGTACCATGCGGGAGAGCTTTTCGGCGTAGGCATCCTCCCGCTCCGGCTGGCGATCGGGCTGCCACCGGGAGCGCTTGGCCCCGCACAAAAGGGTGCGGATCACGGCGATCAGCACCAGCAGCGCCAGCAGCCCCAACAGGGCGAGCAGGATCCAGAGCGCCGCCCTCATGGCTGCACCTCCGCCTCGGAGGCGCGGCCGCTTTTGCGGTAGAAGAGGTAGGCCAGACCAATGGCGATGGCGCCGCTGGGGATGATCATAAAGCTGGTGGAGCCTGTGAGAGAGGGCACCAGAATAAACAGCAGCGACATGATGATGAGGGGTGCGGCGGCGATTTTCAGGTTGCCCTTGTAGTACTTGCAGGCCATGGCGCCGAACAGGGCCGGCACCACGTTGTCAAAAGCGGGCTGCAGGGCAGGGGACTGGAGCAGCGGCTGCAGGGGGATGAGGAGCATCACGCCCACCGCCAGCACCAGAATGGTCACCAGAGAGGACGTGGCGATGGACAGGGTGGAGATGATCTCGTTCTCGGCGGTGCCGGACTTGGCCCCCACGATGTCCCGCGCGTTGACGGCGCAGGGGATCTTCATGTTGATGAGGTTGCCGGTGATGAAGGCCAGATAGCTGCCGCCGGCCCCCAGCATGGGCACGTAGATCAGATACTCGGCCACGCAGCTCACCAGATACACGATACCGATGCTCATGAAGCCCTTGGCAAAGGCCCCCAGATCCGGCATGGCCTTCAGGTAGGCGCCGAACACGAAGGGCGCCCCGATGAGCATGATCAGCGTCAGGGTGATGGCGATCCGCCCCAGCCGATGGGTGGCGCGGAGATATTTTTCGTACTGTTCCCGTTTGATTTCTTCGTTCATGTTCCACACCTCCTTACGCCAGTCTGCCCAGGAAAATGGCGGCGGTCATGGCGATGAGCATGCTCCCCGCGATGGAGAAGCTGTCCACCCATGCGGCGTTCCACCGGCGGCGGATCCAGAGGAAGATCCCCATGGCGGCGGCGCCCACCAGCGCCACGGCCAGAGGCAAAAAGCTGCCGCCGAAGCGGAACAGCCCCTCGCCGGACACCAGCGTGCCGATGTAGCTGCCCAGATACGCCGACACCAGCCCGATGAACATGGCGGTCATGGCCTTATCGCCGAAGCCCGCCAGAGAGGAGCCCTTGCCCCCTTTTTTCTTCTCCGGGGAGGGGCTGTTCAGGCGGTTGGTGTAGCGCTTGCAGGTGAAGAGGGAAAAGACCATGCCCCACATGATGCACACGCTCATCAGCAGCGCGATGGTGGTGAAGGCCTGCGCCGTCATCTGGGAGGCGGACAGGCCCCCCAGCCCGATGGCCTCGGCGGCGGCCTCTGCCACCTGGGTTTCATAGTGGAGCGCGCCGATGACCGACAGCCTCAGCCAGGGCCATGGAGTCCCCAGGCTGCCGGAGAGGGCGATGACCCCCAGCAGGATGCCCACGCTGGGCAGCACGGCAAAGGTGGCGCTGGCCACGATGGTCCGCTTCATCTTCGTCACGTCCATGCCGATGGCCTTGCCGGCCCGGTATGCCCGTACGGCGAAGACGACGCACACCAGCGCGACGAAGCAAACGATGACGGCGCAGACGAGATAGATAAAGGGACTGTTGAGCTGGGATAAAACACTCATTCGATCGCCTCCTTACAAAAGATGAGAAAATTATAGATCATCCCCGGGGCTTTTTCAATGATAAGGAAAAGAAAATCCGGCCGAAAAGGGCAATGATGCCCCTTTTTCGCCTCTTTTTGGCATGGATGCCGCAGGAGAAAACGAATAGTGCCGATAAGAATGATGCGGGGGCAGCGAAGCCGAAAGGCCGCGCCGCCCCCGCCACGTATGGCAGAGCCAATTATGATAGCGCCTTCATTCTTTGGGGCAAACTCCCAAACGCCATGCCGGTCCCGGCTCATCACTGCGCAAAGGGCAGGAAAGAAGGCCGAATCAGGCTGCTTTCCTAATTCGATGGGCAGGAGATCGGAGAAGCCGGTGACGTCAAAGACTTCCTTCACCGGCTCATTGGCGTTCGTGATTTTCATCTTGCCTTTTCCGCGCATGGTCCTGTACGTGAACAGCACCACCCGGAGTCTGGCAGAAATTATACTTTGGCAGGATGCAGTAAGACCTGGCGCTGAACGGCGCTAAGCTGCGGGCAGCGTTGCGGAGCGAATCGACACGTTTCCTTGCCGGTAGATGAAGCGGCAACGGCGATGCCGTTGCCGGGAGGCTGCGGCCATGCCGGGGTACCTGCAAGCTCATTTTCCGCCGCATATTTAGCCTGTTTAGTTGTCAAAACAGGCGGAATCCCGTTCCGTCCATATTCCGTACGCCCTACAATGGATCTCTCAAATTGATGAAAATGTTGCAAATAGTACCGAAATCAAAATGATTTGGGTACTATTGTGGTCCGAGTGTCGAGATTCGAACTCGAGGCCGACCCGCGCTTTGCGCGGTCCGGCCTATGGCCGCAAATTAAAATGCAAGAGGCCTCGAGTTCACGAAGCCGGAATAAAAAGAGAAAAGACAGGCCCCATACAGACAATGTCATTAAGATAGAGGGCAAGGCGTATTCCTTGCCCTTTATCTTATGCTCCCCGCCCCTATTCCATTAGAAAACGTATTAAAACAGATCCTCCACCGCTTCTGCACACCGTCCTGTCCGAAAGCGTGAGATCGTGCTGTGATCCGGTACCGGCTCGTCCCACAGCAGCCATTTGAAATCGATCCGATAACGGTACGCTTCTTCCAGTTTCCTTGTCGTGTAGATACCACATTGGTATCCGTATACCAGAATCTTGAACAGCACTCGCGGATCGGTGACCGATTTCCGTCCTCTGGACGAATACGCTGCATACAGT
>CACWYC010000020.1 GCA_902765025.1 Oscillospiraceae bacterium | reverse complement strand
CGATCGCCCAGGGTCATGGCCTCGGTCTGGTCATGGGTGACGTACATGAAGGTGGTGTTGATGCGCTGGCGCAGCTTGATGATCTCGGCGCGCATCTCGTTACGCAGCTTGGCGTCCAGGTTGGACAGGGGCTCGTCCATCAGCATGACCTTGGGGTCACGGACGATGGCGCGGCCGATGGCCACACGCTGACGCTGACCGCCGGACAGGGCCTTGGGCTTGCGCTCCAGGTACTGGGTGATGTCCAGAATCTCGGCGGCCTCACGGACCTTCTTGTCGATAACGTCCTTGGGCTCCTTGCGCAGCTTCAGGGAGAAGGGAGAAGGCCATGTTGTCATACACGGTCATATGGGGGTACAGGGCATAGTTCTGGAACACCATGGCAATATCACGATCCTTGGGGGCCACGTCGTTCATGACCTTGCCGTCGATGACCAGCTCGCCGCCGGAGATCTCCTCCAGGCCGGCCACCATGCGCAGGGTGGTGGACTTTCCGCAGCCGGAGGGGCCGACCAGCACGATGAACTCCTTGTCCGCGATATCCAGACTGAACTCCTGAACCGCAACGACGCCCTCATCCGTGATCTGGAGATTGACTTTCTTCTTTTCGGGCTCGTCGGCCTTTTTCTTCTTGCTCTTCTTCTGCTCTCCGCTTACGAAGGGATAAACTTTCTTGATATTTTTCAGCTGAACTGTTGCCATTGAAAAGATCCTCCATTCAACATAATATCTTCTGTTTTTATATTCTTACCAAATGGATCTGGAAAGCGTCATATTCGTTGGGCGTCACTTTGACCGGCCAGCGGGGATACTGCACCATGGGCATGGGCAATCCCTGTGCCATAAGGGCGTTGGCATCGTAAACCATCCCGCTCTCCTCGTCTTTGTAGCTTGCGCCGGGAGTCAGGCCCATGCAGCGCACGAAGCGGTTGGGGTTGTTGCCGGTGCTGTCCAGAACGACAATGTTTACCAGGGCCTCGCTGCCATCCTCTTCGACCATCATCCAGGCAGCCTCCTGGCGGTTTTGCATCACGTCGGTCAGACGGTAGAACAGGCCGTTGTGGAGCAGGTTCCAGTATTTTTTGAATGCTTCGATCTGCGCCGGGACCTGTTTTTTCTCCTCATCGGAGATCAGGTTCAGATCCAGCTCATAGCCGAAGGTCCCCGCCATTGCCACCACTGCGCGGGTATGGAACGGGGTCTTCCGCCGGGTGTCTCCGTTGGGGACAGCCGAGACGTGGGCGCCCATGGTCCGCAGCGGGAAGCCGAAGCTTGTGCCGTATTGAATGCGGACACGGTCGATGGCGTCCGTGTTGTCACTGCACCAGATCTGCGGGCAGTAGTAGAGCATGCCTGCATCAAAGCGTCCTCCGCCGCCTGAGCAGCCCTCCAGCAGCAGATTGGGGTAGCGCTCCAGAAGCATTTCCATAAAGCGGTACACGCCCAGAACATACTGATACAGAATCTTGCCCTGGCTCTGGTCCGGCCAGACAGCGGAATACACATCGGTAATGGAGCGATTCATGTCCATCTTCACATAGTCCGCCCGGCACTCGTCCAGCACCTGCGCGATCTGCTCAAAGATGGCGTCCACCACCTCCGGGCGGGAGAAATCCAGCACCAACTGATTGCGTCCCATAACAGGAGCCTTGCCCGGAATACAGAGTGCCCAGTCGGGGTGCTCCCGATAGCGATCGCTGTCCTCGTTGACCATCTCCGGCTCGATCCAGAGGCCGAACTTCATGCCCATGCCGCGGATCTTGTCGGCAAGCTCTCCCATGGTGCAGCCCAGCTTTTCGGTGTTCACCGTCCAGTCGCCGAGACCTGCGTTGTCATCGTTTCTCGCGCCGAACCAGCCGTCGTCAAGCACCAGCATTTCCACGCCGAGCTCTGCGGCGGTCTTTGCGATGTTCAGGATCCGCTCGCCGGTAAAATCCATGCCGGTGGCTTCCCAGTTGTTCAGCAGAACGGGACGGCGGCGGTTCTTCCACGGCCCGCGGCAGACGTGCTGCGAAACCATGCGGTGGAATCTCTGGCTCAGGCGCGCGAGTCCCTCCCCGCTGTATACCAGCGCAAGCTCCGGGGCCTGGAAGACCTCGCCGGGCTCCAGGGGATAGTCAAAGTGTTCGCTTTGGATCCCCATCACCGCCCGCGTCGTTCCGAACTGGTCCCGGGAGGCGTTGCAGGAGAAGGATCCACTGTATAAGAGGCTCATTCCCACGCACCGGCCGTGAAGCTCTGTGGTTTCACGGTCTGCCAGGATCACAAAGGGGCTTTGCTGATGGCTGCTGGTTCCCCGGCGGCTTCCGATCAGCAGCTCGCGCTGCTCGATGGGCGCTCTGCCCACGGCACGCTCTCCGGCGTGCCGGCCGTAGAAGTGCATCACATCCCAGTCACCGGAGACAAAATCCAGCGAGGCGCTGGCCGCAGCCTGCAGGAGAACGCTCCCCTCGCCGCAGTTTTCGATCCTGGCGGCGCGGGTGATCACATCCAGGGCGGGGAAAACGCCGTATTGCAGCAAAACGCGCACACCGGCGGCCTCATCGGCCAGGGTGACCTCCAGAGTTTCGGCCTCCTCCCCGTCGGCGTAGACCGTCGGCAGGCCGTCAAGCGCATATTTGCCCGGCTTGATTTCGTGGCTCACATACCGCAGGTCGCAGCCCACCGCGCCGTTTGCCCGGCGCACGCTGAAGGCCGGCGCCCGAAAATCGCCGCTGCCCTCGCAGGGGTACTCCATGGGCAGCGTATCAGCAGAGATGCCGCGAAGCAGCTTGGCATCATAGGGATTGCCCGAAAAGCCCCTGTCGCGGAAGGAGAGGCACCAGCTCATGTCACCCTGGGCCCTGGGGCCATAGTAGGTGTGCAGCAGCAGGTCGCAGGGGCCCACCTTCATCTGATAGCTTGTGTTTTGGGTGTGGAGCGTAATGGTCTTTTCTTGTTCGTTGTAGATGATTGGCATTCTTCTATCCCTCAATTTTCATTATTCCTGGACTTTTCAATGGCTTCTTCGACTCCGAATATCTCATCCAGCGTCGGATAAATGACCTGCAGAGCACAGAGCAGCGGCAGCCACAGCCCCGCTGCCAGCAGGAGGAACACAGAGGCTGGAAACAGGAGCCATACCAGCACCGCGTAGCCCAGCAAAATCGCCGCCGCTGCCAGCGTTTTCCCGATGTGGCGGAAAAACAGCAGAAAGCTGTTCTTCACCAGCGTCGAGAAGCGCAGCTCCAGCAGGGCCTGCTGGGGAAGGCCCCAGGCAAAAAGTCCGACAGACAAAATCATTCCCACAAGCTGGCACAGCAGCAGTGCCAGACCCCCGCCGATCACGGGCATATGCAGCAGAGTGAACACCTGGGTGGAAAACACCATGCCCATAATTGCGCCGGGGAGGAGCGTGCTTTTCCAGCTTCGCTTCAGCGCTCTGCTGTAGCGGTGCCACCAGAAGCCCGGCTCGTCCCGCAGACTTCTGAGCAGCGTATCCGCCAGACCCAGAAAGCTGGGCGCGGCAAGGATCCCGCCCATCAGCCCCGCGAGGAGCGCAAACAGGACGCTGTGCGTAAAATAGGCAAAGCGCAGGGCGACAACAAAGGGGAGCGAAAACAGCAGGTTGATGGCGCCCGCCGGCCAAAAGCTTTTGAAATCCCGGGAGATCATCTCCCAGATCCGCGGAAAACCCTTTTTGCGCGGTTCATCCGGGTTGACGCCGGGGCCGGGACGCGAGTAGTCGAAGAGTAGAGGCATAGCTTCCTCCTGTCAAAGTCCTTGAGGTGGAGACTGCAAAGGCAAATTGTCTTTTCCCGGTTCAGTCCGAAAGGCTGAACCGGGAAAACGAGGCATCAGCCCTTTACGCTGCCAAGGGTCAGGCCCTTGGTAAAGTAGCGCTGCAGGAAGGGATAGACCATCATGATGGGCAGTGCGCCGAGAAAGAGCTGGGCAGCACGTCCGGTACGGGCGTTCATCTTGGACAGAATGTCCTTGATGTTGCCGGTGGAATCGGACTGCAGCAGCTTTTCAAAGTCGACCAGCAGCGTCTGCAGGTAGGTCTGCAGGGGGTAGTTGATGGGCTGGCTCATGTAGATCATGCCGCTGAACCAGTCGTTCCAATGGCCCACCATGGAGAACAGGCCGACCGTGGCAAGGCTGGGCCCCAGCAGCGGGAAGATTACGTGGACCAGCGTCTGGAACGGAGATGCGCCGTCGATCCAGGCGGCCTCTTCCACTTCGTGGGGCAGGCCGCGAATGAAGTTCATCAGGATAATCATGTTGTACACAGGCAGCGCGCCGGGAAGGATAAGAGCCCAGATGGTGTCCTTCAGGCCGAGACCGGAAACCAGCAGGTAGGTGGGGATCATACCGCCGCCGATCAGCATCGTCAGCACGAAAAAGCCGGAGAGGATGCCGCGCCCGGGCAGATCTTCCTTGGCAAGGGGGTAGGCGGTGAGCACCATGAGCACGATGTTCAGGAGCGTTCCGAGAATGACACGTTCCAGAGAGATCCCCATGGCGTGCAAAAATCGTCCGCCGGAGATCACGTATTCATAGGAAGCGGGGGTGAATTCCACCGGCAGGAAGCCGACCTTGCCGGCCGCCACGGCGGAGCTGCTGGAGAAAGAAACGGCAAGCAGATGAATAAACGGCAGGACACAGGTGATGCAGATGACGCCCAGCAGGATGATCAGAATGACGTCAAATGCGGTAGTTTTCTTTTTCATCGTGACTTCCCCCTTCCTTACAGGATGCGGTAGCCGGCCAGCTTGTCAGCCAGACGGTAGGAAACGATAACCATGAAAGCGGAAACAACGGATTTGAACAGGCCCACGGCAGCACCCACCGAGTACTGGGCCTGCTGGATGCCGAGGCGGTACACATAGGTGTCAATGATATCGCCGCTCTCCCAGACAGCCGGGCTGTAGAGGTTATACACCTGGTCAAAGCCGGCGTTGAGAATGCTGCCCAGAGAGAGGACCGTCATCAGGACGATGGTGGGCATCAGCAGCGGGATGGTCACGTTTTTGATCTGCTGCCAGCGGCTCGCGCCGTCCAGCATGGCCGATTCGTACAGGGTGGGGTCGATTCCGGTCAGGGCGGCAAGATACACGATGGTACCGTAACCGAAGCCCTTCCACACATCACTGATGATCATCGTCCAGGGGAAGATTTTCGCATTGCCGAGAAAATCCACCGTGGGCAGCCTCAGCGCGTGGAGGATCAGGTTGATGGCGCCGCCGCTGGACAGGATGTCCATCAAAACACCGGCCATGATGATCCAGGACAGGAAGTTGGGGATATAAATCAGCGTCTGATAGAAGCGCTTGAGCTTGTCAGAACGCAGCTCATTGAGCAAAATCGCCACTGTCACGGGAACCACGATCCCCAGCGCCAGCTTCCAGACGGACATATACAGGGTATTCCAGATGGTGCGGGTAAAGGTGGGTTGGTTGAAGACATAGCGGAAGTTCTGCAGCCCGACCCAGGGGGAGCTGAAGCCCATGCCGACGTTATAGTCCTCAAAGGCGATGATGACGCCGTACAGGGGAATGTAGCAGAAAAAAAAGGTAACCACCACGCCGGGGATCAGCATGGCATAGTATTGCCACAGGTTGCTCCTGCCGAGTTTTTTTGTTCTCATAACACACTCCTCAAATCTGATCGGCAGCCGGAGGAATTCCTCCGGCTGCCGAAGACTTCATGCTCAATCAATGGCCGTAGGTATCATTGATCTCGCGGGTGGCCTGCTCGCCGCCGGCCTTGTACCACTGCTGCACGAGCTCGTCAAAGTAGTCGATGGGCTTTTCACCGATGATGATCTTGGTAAAGCCCTCGATCAGGATATCATTGAGCGTGCTGCCGGAAGCCTGCAGGGTCGCCGTGTCGGGGCCCCACTTGGCGTCCTGCACGTACTGCCCCTCATCCACGTACTTCTTGGCAATGCCGTAGGCCGAACGGTCGTTGCCCTGCTGCAGGAAGTCGCCCACGCCGTTGGGGTCCTGGGACTCGGTCCAGTTCACGCAGCTCACATATTTGGAGAGGTTGGTGCCCAGGGCGGAGGTGTCCACGTTCTCACCGGCGAGGTAGGCGTCAAACGCGCTCTTGACCTGCAGGAACTGGTTGTAATCGTTCATGGGGTTGATGATGTGGGTGCCGCGCACCACGTTGGGGTAGTTGAAGCTGTGCAGGGAGGAGAGGTACTCGTTGCTCTCCACGCCCACCGCGTCATTGACGGTGTAGACATAGAAGTTCACGATCTTCATGACGGCCTCGGAGTTCGCGCAGTCCTTGCGGATGACCACATAGCCGTTGTTGTTGAAGGTGACGCTGCCCAGAATGGGAGAGCCGTCCTGGGTGGGGATCTCATAGGGGAAGAAGATGGCTTCCGGGCCCTGGTTGCGGATCAGGTCGGGCAGAGGATTATAGCCGAACCACTGGGCGAAGGGGATGACGCCGCACTCGCCGTTGATCATGCCCTGCATCATCTTGTCCCAGTTGAGGGTGGTGAAATTCGGGTTGACTATGCCATCTTTGTACCACTGGGTGTACTGGGCCAGCGCTTCCTTCATCTCGGGCTGCACCGTGCCATAGCCCAGCGTGCCGTCCGCCTGCTCGACCCAGATTCCCGGGTGAGCGCCCCAGCTCAGGGCCAGACGGTAGAAGTTCTCCAGGCTCTGGCATTCCGCCAGGCCGTATCCGCCGTATTTCTCAGCGAAGGTGGTGGCGATCTCAATGACGTCGTCCATGGTCTTGGGCTCGTCAAAGCCGCATTCCTTCATCCAGTCCTGGCGGATCCAGATGTACTGGAACTGGTCGATGATGCCGTAGTTCATCTGGGGCATACCGTAGAGATGACCGTCAAAGCAGCCGGTCTCCCAGGCGTCGGCATAGTCCTCGCGGTACTGCTTCAGAACGTCGGAGGCATAGCTGTCAAACACCTCGTCCAGAGGCATGATCAGGCCGGCCTTGTACAGGGTGGTCAGACGGGCGGAGTCCACATAGAAGACGTCCGCGATGTCCTTGTCCGCGATGGCCAGGTTCAGCTTCGTGCCGTAATCGTTGCTGATCCACTTGTTCTGCAGATCGATGTTGAAGCGCTCCTTGTATGCGCGGTACCAGGGGTTGTTGCCGTAGTCGTCGCCGTTCTGGAACTCGGTGCCGCTGTTCTCCTCGCCCATCGTGGTAATGGTGACCGTCTCGGAGTACGGAGCCCAGATGTCCTCGGGCGGCTCGACTCTGGCGGAGCCTTGGGTGGTCGCGCTGCTGGGCTTGGCCATACCGCAGGCGGCGAGGCTCAGCATTGCGGTGAGGGCCAAGATCATGGCCAGGATGCGAAAGCTCTTTTTCCTCATTGTCATTCTCCTTGTCCTGTTTTTGTAGGCGTCTGGTGCGGGGAACCCTCCGCATTCGGCCGAAACGCGTCGTGATCCTCGCACCCGACATATTCACTAAAAATGGCAGCTCAAATTTGTATATTGTGCACATTATACAAATACGAGCCCCCGAAAGCAGTTATATTTTAGCATCTACACTTGCATAGGAGAATGGAATTTTGCTATATTATTTATCTCTTTTTTGATAAAAAAGCAGTTTTTTATTGACCTTATAACGCAAATTGGTATATACTGATCCCAAGGCAGTTCCATGCGTCAGGGAGGGATACAAGTTGGCCACGCAGAAACCCATTCAAACAGAGAGCAAAGTCAAGTTCTACGTCTTTCAGGACGAGCGTTTTGTCGACCTGAACCTGTATCAGTTCGGCTGGGAGCGCTGCCGCCCCATATACCAGTTCGGGCCAGCTGTACGCAATCATTTCCTGTTTCACTACATCATCAACGGCAAGGGAAAGCTGGAGA
The DNA here is from genome assembly GCA_902765025.1 of Oscillospiraceae bacterium. Taxonomy (GTDB): domain Bacteria; phylum Bacillota; class Clostridia; order Oscillospirales; family Oscillospiraceae; genus Vescimonas. The sequence continues at coordinate 24,922 of CACWYC010000020.1, read as the reverse complement.
CCAGCGGCCAAGCCTTTTATTTGTCGGCCGGTCAGGGCTTCCTCCTCTGCCCCGGGCAGATCAGCACCTATTACGCAGATGAGCAGGACCCGTGGGAATATGCCTGGGTGGAGTTTGGCGGCCTGCGCGCCAGGGAGTGTATGACGCTGGCCGGGCTGAGCGAGACTCAGCCGATCTATACCCCCAAAACAGGTGAAAACAGAGTGCAGGAGTATATGCTCGGTCTGGTGGACAATCATGAAAAATCCCCGATCCGGCTGATCGGAGTTGGCATGATCCTTCTGGATGAGCTTGTGCAGACCAGCAGGACAAAAATCGAGGTCGGCAATAAACGCCTTCGGGATTTTTATATCAAGGAGGCCATGAGCTACATCGATCTCAATTACAGCAGGGACGTCTCTGTGGAGGAGATTGCCGACGCCTGCGGTTTGAATCGCAGCTACTTCGGCAAGCTCTTCAAGGAAATCCTGGGCCAGTCACCCCAGCAATACCTGATACAGTACCGCATGACAAAGGCCTCTGAGCTGCTGAAGACAACGCGCATCTCCATTGCGGAGGTCGGGCGCAGCGTGGGTTATGAGAACCAGCTCCATTTTTCCCGCGCATTTAAAAATGTCTTCGGCATCTCGCCAAGTCAATACCGGGCAAAGCATTTTATTCAAAGCTGAGGAGGCACACCATGTTTGAGATTCTGCACAGCGGTGAGCTGTACTTGCCCAACGACCCATCCATTCTGATCGAGCAGCAGAAGCATCTGGAGCTTTTGTATGACTATAATCAAACCCGCCCCTCCGAGCAGGAGAAGCGGGAAGCCTTATTGAAGCAGATGCTTGCTGAAGTCGGTGAAGGCTGCTATGTGGAGCCTCCTTTTCATGCCAACTGGGGCGGTGCTCATGTTCATTTCGGAAACTTGGTAGTGTCAAGAGTTATGCGCAAATTTGTTTGCAGCCCCGGTGAGCGAAGTCACCCGGCAAGGGAGGCGTTGTCCATCGCCTCCAGATGCTTCATGTTCATGTACTTCTTGTTGCCCCACTGTGTACCGGCAATATGACGTCCCGGTTGCAATTGCCGTTAGGAGTTCCTTTTCTTCTTCATACTGGGATGTGCTCCTTTTCAGAATCTATCATGGCAGAGTCACCATATCCATCACGCAGGCGGGTCAAGATATGCCCACGGATAAAGTCAATGATTGCGTGGTAACGGAGGCCATGCCGGGCCAGTACCCGCCCATCGCCCCATCAATACCAATAACACTCGTCATCCTTGGTTGGTTGGTTCTTTTTGTGCCTCTGCAGGGCACTCTGCCGGTGGCGAAACTCCTCTTCGCTGACGGCCTCGTACCTCTCACAGTGAGCACTGCCGACGCATTGTCCGATACGCATTTTGCACCAGTTGTCCTTGTATTCGTAGAACCGGCAGCGGCCCTTATACCGCCGCTCGTCCCCCTCCTGCCGATGCACACGCTCCTTGTGCCAAGGTGTGCCGGATAGATGCCGAACGCCCATACCATCGCCCCCTCTTGACCAAAATATACCATATTATGACCCAATTCACAAGATATGCTGTCTGCATAGTTCGTGCCGAAACATCAAATTCTTTTCATGCATAGGTTTTGAAAAAAACAGGGAAAAGAGCAGCCCCGCCGAATCGGCGGAGCTGGCGCTGTTTCATTCTCATTTACCGTCTATCAAGCCGATGCACACATCGTTCACATTGGTGCCGGTGGGGCCGGTGATGATGAGGCCCTCCACCGCTTGGAGAGCGTGGTAGGCGTCGTTGTTCCGCCACACGTCCTCCAGCGAGACGCCCTTTTCTGCCAGCGCCTCCTTCCACTTTTCCTTGCGTTTTGACGGTAAACAGTTTATACTGATTTCAAACCAATTCAGGTTGCCATCGGGAGGTGATTTGCCTTGCAGACCTACACGCCGCGTCCCAGAGAATATGCTCAGGAATGCATTGAGGCCTACATCCTGACCCACGATCTCCGGGCGGGAGACAGTCTGCCGCCGGAGCGGGACATGTGCGCCATGTGGGGTCTGAACCGCAGCACCCTGCGCAGTGCCATTGCCCGGCTGACGGCGGCAGGTCGGCTGGTGTCCGTACAGGGCAGCGGCACCCGGATCGCCCCCCGGTTTCGCCGGACGCTTCAGGATCTGCAAAGCTTTTCCGACTATGCCGCCAGCAGCGGTTTTACGGCGGAGACGCGGCTGCTGTCCTTCTCCACCGTGGAGTGCGACAAGCACCTTGCCCGCCGGTTTCGCCGTGTGCTGGGGGAGAAGCTGTACCGCATCTCCCGTCTGCGTATACTGAACGACACCCCCGTACTCATCGAGACGACCTACATCCCGGTGGAGCTGGCCCCCCATCTGGAGGAGCACGATCTGGTAAACGGCTCTTTGTTTGCCGTGTTGGAGGAGGTCTATGGCCTGCGTCTGGATCACGGCGAGGAGAAGGCCAGCATCACTCTGGCCAATGCCGAGGAGGCCGCCCACCTGCATATCCTGCCCGGTGACGCCGTGTTCTGGATCGTCAGCCGCACCGACGCTCCCGACGGCACTACCGTGGAGTACTGCCGCACCGTGGCCCGCGGCGATGTGGTGGAGATGGCCGGCGTGCTACGCTGGCGCAGTGGTGAGGAGGACGAGCCATGAACGATGTAAATTACCGCTCCCCCCTTTATATCCAGCTCCGTGAGGTCATCCGCAGCAAAATTGAGGAGGGTGAATACCCCGCCGGCACCGCCATCCCCTCGGAAAATCAGCTCAGCGAGCAATACGACATCAACAGAGTCAGCGTCCGCAGCGCACTGGCGGCGCTGGAAAACGAGGGGCTGCTGCGATCCGTACAGGGCAAGGGAGTGTTTGTATGCGGCGAAAAGACGGAACGGGAACTGGATACGCTGGGCGGCTACCGCCATACCATGAAGGAGCGCTCCCGGGAGGCAGCCACCCGGGTACTGGTGAAGGCGCTGCGCAAGGCCGGCCCCTACTATGCCCAGGTGCTGGGTCTGCACCCCGACGACGACGTGTGGTTTGTCCGCCGCATCGATTACAGCGGCGGCGAGCCGGTGGCCCTGGAGGAGATCTATATCCCTTACGCCGTACTGCCCGGTCTGGAGGACATTGACATTCAGCTTTTCTCCATCTACGACGCCTATCTGTGGAACGGCGTGCAGCCCAGCCGCGGCCATCAGGTGCTGCGCCTCACCCATCTGGAGCCGGCGGTGGCCAAGCTGATCGATCTGCCGCCCCAACAGGCGGTGATGGAGTTCTCCTGCGTCACCCGGGACACCGGCGGACGGGTCATTGAATTTGCCCGCAACTATGTGCGCGGCGACAAGACCGAGTTCCGCGTACACTATACAAATTCCTAATTGGTATAAAATCGAATTGTAATTATTCTGTTTGATTCCCCGAATATCTACCGATATTCGGGGAATTTTGCGCTTTCGATATGCAATCTGCACAGAATAATCGAGCTTTATACCGTCATATTAGAGAAAAATGCCCCTCTATCTTGAAAATGGTATGGAATATAACTATACTTGTTGTAACAAGGGTAAGCAACCCAGTACCCATCACAAGGAATGAGGTGATCGTTTTGGCGGATTCCATCGTTTCCCTGCGGCATGTGGACAAGTGGTATGGCGGCAATCACGTGGTCAAGGACATGAATCTGGAGATTCGGTCCGGCGAGTTTTTGACGTTGCTGGGCCCCTCCGGCTGCGGCAAGACCACCACGCTGCGGATGATTGCAGGCTTTGAGGACGCCACCGCCGGCATCATAGAGGTGCAGGGCCAGCGGGTGGAGGAGAAGGAACCGTATCAGCGGGATGTGAACACGGTCTTCCAGAACTACTCCCTGTTCCCCCACATGACGGTGTATGACAACGTGGCCTATGGGCCCACCATCAAAAAGTGGCCCAAGGCGCAAATCAAGGAGCAGGTCACCAAAATGTTGGAGCTGGTGCAGATGGCGGGCTATGAAAAGCGGAAGCCCGACGCCCTCTCCGGCGGTCAGAAACAGCGTGTGGCCATTGCCCGCGCCCTGATCAACAATCCCCGGGTGCTGCTGCTGGACGAGCCTCTGGGCGCGCTGGACCTGAAGCTGCGCAAGCAGATGCAGATCGAGCTGAAGCGGCTGCAGCGCAAGCTGGGCATCACCTTCGTATATGTCACCCACGATCAGGAGGAGGCCATGACCATGTCCGACCGCATCGCGGTGATGAAGGACGGCGTTATCCTGCAGATCGACGCGCCGCTGGAAATCTATGACCACCCCAACTGCCGGTTTGTGGCGGATTTCATCGGCGAGAGCAACGTCATCGAAGGCACGGTGGTCTCCGCAGAGGGGTCCCTCCTCTCCGTGGAAACCGAGGGCGGTCTGGTGCGCACCCGGGGCGAGGGCTTTGCCGTGGGCGAGAGAATCTGCATCTCCGTCCGTCCGGAATACCTGGCCGTCAGCGCCGCGCCGGTTGAGGGCTTTACGCTGAGGGGCCGGGTCAAGGACTTCATCTACATGGGCACGGTGATCAAAACCAGTCTGGATCTGCCCGGCGGCCAGGAAGTCAAGTTCAGCCGCTTTGAGCCCGACCCCACCCTCCGCGAAGGGGACGAGCGGTTCATCTACTGGCCGGAAAACAAATCCGTGCCCATTCGCCTGACGGAGGAGGTGGCCCCATGACCGCCCCGAAAAAGCGCCGCAATCCGCTGCCGGCCATCGCTCAGGCGGGCCCTGTGTCGGTGTGGATGGTGCTGTTTGTCACGGTGCCCATGCTGTTCATCATCTACATCAGCTTCATGTCCCGGGGCACCTTCGGCGGTGTGGAGTACACACCCACCCTCACCTCCTATGAGACGCTGGCAGACGTGACCTACTTTGCCGTGATCCTCAAGAGCCTTCAGGTGGCCGTGGTGACCACGGCGGTATGCCTGCTGTTGGGCTATCCCTTTGCCTACTACATTGCCCGCAAGAGCGCGGACGTGGCCTCCCGGCTCATCATGCTGCTGATGATTCCCCTGTGGACCAACTCCCTCATGCGGCTGAACGCCTGGATGCTGCTGTTCCAGACAAACGGGCCCGTAAACAAGGCCCTGCTGGCGCTGGGCATCGTGCAATCCCCGGTGAAATTCATCTACACCGACGGGCTGGTGCTGCTGGGACTGATCACCAACTTCCTGCCCTTCGCCGTGCTTCCCATGTACTCCTCCATCGAGAAGCTGCAAAAGGCCATGCTGGAGGCGTCGGCTGATTTGGGCGCCACCCCTGCCACCACCTTTCGCAAGGTGACGCTGCCGCTCACCTTCCCCGGCATCTTCTCCGCCATCATTCTCACCTTTATCCCCGCCCTGGGTACCTATACCATCACCGACATGCTGGGCGGCGGCAAGGTGCTGTACATCGGCAACATCATCAAAAATCAGTTCGGCACCATCCGCAACTGGCCGCTGGGCGCAGCCCTGAGCGTACTGCTGCTGCTCATCACGGCGCTGCTGATCTTCCTCTATTCCCGCTTCGCCAAAATCGAGGATATGGAGGTGCTGTGATGAAAAACAAAAAGCTGCTGCGGCAGAGGCGCAACGCCTTCTGGAGCGCTCTGTATGCCGCCGTCATCTATGCGCTGTTCTATATCCCGGTGCTGGTGATGATCCAGTTCTCATTCAACGACGCCAAGCGGAACTACTCCTGGGAGGGCTTCACCACCCAGTGGTACGGCAAGCTCTTTTCCTTCGGCAACCACGACCTGTGGGAGTCGCTGGTCTACTCCCTGGCCATTGCCGTGGCGGCCACCGTAATCAGCGTGGTGGTGGGCGTGCTTGGCGGCATCGGATTGAAGAAATTCGAGTTCCGCGGCAAGAAGTTCATCAACCTCATGCTGTATGTCCCCATCGTGGTGCCGGAGATCGTGCTGGCCGTGTCCATGCTGATTATCTTCATGACCGTGGGCATCCGTCTGGGGATGGGCACCATCGTCATCGGCCACTGCACCTTCTGCATCCCCTATGCGGTGGTCACCATCAAGGGCCGCATCAGCGGTGATAACGAGACGCTGCAGGAGGCGTCCATGGACCTGGGCGCCAACCGGGTGCAGACCTTCTGGCGCGTCACCATTCCCAGCATCATGCCGGGCATCCTGTCGGCGGCCTTTCTCAGCTTCACCCTGTCCATCGACGACGTCATCATGTCCAACATGCTGGCCTCTGCCCGCCAGTCCACCCTGCCGGTGCTGATTTTGTCCGTCAATCGCACGGGTATCACGCCGGACATCAACGCGCTGACCACCCTGATGGTGCTGGTCATGGTGGCGGGCATGCTGGTGATGAGCGGTCTGCAGCGCCTGCGCCGCAAGAGAGAGGCCCGGGAGATGGCGGAGGCCGAACAGCGTATTTCCACCCTTCGCGGTTGAAATAAACACAACAATTATAGTATTATGGGAGGTACGAACATGAAAAAAGCATTGTCCCTGATTCTGGTGCTGGTCATGGCGCTGACGCTGGTGGCCTGCGGCGGCCAGAGCGCGACCACGCCCTCCGGCGGCGAGGCAGCCGGCAGCAAGGAGCTGAACATCTTCATGTGGAGCGACTACATGTCCGATGACCTGGTGGCCAACTTCGAGCAGGAATACGGCATCAAGGTGAACCTCAGCTACATGAACGACAACGCCGACTCCATCACCAAGCTCACTGCAGGCGCCGGCGACGGCTACGACCTGATCATGACCTGCGACGCCTACATGGAGTCCCTCATCAACGGCGGCTATCTGGAGCAGTTGGATCTGAGCCAGATTCCCAACGCCAAAAACATCAACAAAGCCTATTGGTCGGAGCAGAATCAGGGCTACTGCGTACCCTACCTGATGAACTACATCTATGTGGTGTACGACACGGAGCGCTGCCCCATTGAGATCACCTGCTACAACGACCTGATCCGTCCCGAGATGAAGGGTCAGATCGGCTCCGTGGACGGCGCCCGCAACCTGTTCCCCATCGCCCTCATCGCGCTTGGCTACGACCCCAACTCCCGGGAGGAGAGCGAGATCGCCGAGGCCTATGAGTGGCTGGTGAAGTACAATGAGAACGTGGTGGCCTACGGCTCCACCGAGACCAACATGGTCAACGGCACCATCTCCTGCATGCTCACCTACGACGGCAACACCGCAGAGGCGATGGCCCAGCTCGGCGCCGACAACACCCTGACCGTGGCCCCCTTCACCTCCGATCCGGTGCAGCTGGGCTTCGATCTGTACGTCATCCCCAAGGGCGCCCAGCACATGGATGCCGCCTATCTGTTCCTCAACTACATCTGCGACGCTCAGGTCATGGCGGACAACCTGGTGGAGAACCCCTACTCCTGCCCCAATGACGCCGCTGTGGCCGCCGCATCCGAGGAGTATCGCAACGGCCCCGCCTTTGACTTTGACTACAAGACCAACGTGTTCTTCCAGGAGGACGTGGGCGACGCCATCACCATCTATGACAAGTACTATCAGATGCTGAAGGTGGGTTAATCAGGTAAGGAGGTTCCCCGTGGTTAAGTTTGACGAGCAAAAGCAAATCGACAGCGTCCGGGGCGCTCTGGCCCTGCGCAGTCAGATTGAAACCGTGGTGGATGCCATCTGGCAAAAAGGGCTTCGCAACCTGTGTTGGCTGGGCATCGGCGGTACCTGGGCCAGTTGCCTGCAGGTGGTGTGCCACATGAAGGAGCGGACGGATCTGGACGTGTTCGCCACCAATGCGGCGGAGTACTGTACCACCGGCGACCGCCGGGTGGGCCCGGGCACCTGCATGGTGATCTCCTCCGTTACCGGCACCACCACGGAGATTGCTGATGCCGTGGCAAAAGCCCGCGCCGCCGGCGCAGAGATCATCGGCTTTATCGACAAGGCCGACTCCCCCCTGGCCTCCGCCGTGGATCACTGCATCTCCTTTGCGGGAAACGAGCAGTTGAAATTCTTCATGGTGGCCGATCGGATTTTGTTCCTTCGGGGCGAGATGCCGGAATATGCGGCGATGTACGCCCAGTTTGACGCCAATCTTCCCCAGGCGCTGGTGGCGGTGGAGAAAGAGGCCGACGCCTTCGGTGAGGCCTTTGCCATCGCCCACAAGGATGATCCCCTCCACTACTTCGTGGGGGCCGGCACCCTCTACGGCGCCACCTATTCCTACGCAATGTGCTATTGGGAGGAGATGCACTGGATCCGCACCAAATCCATACATTCCGCGGAGTTCTTCCACGGCATGCTGGAGATTGTGGACCCGGATACGCCTGTTACCGTATTCGTAGGGGAGGATGCCCAGCGGCCTCTGAGCCAGCGGGTGGCCCGGTTCCTGCCCCGGATCTGCAAAAACTATACCATCATCGACACGGCGCAGTACCGTCTGTGCGGCATCGACGACCAATACCGCCCCCATGTGAGCCATCTGGTGATGCATGCGGTGACCAACCGCATCGACGCTCATCTGGAGGCCCTCTCCGGCCACGACATGACCATCCGCCGGTACTACCGGAAGATGGAATACTGATTAGCCACAGGGGCGGGCGTCAGCCCGCCCCTGGTCCGGTACAGGAGGTATCGCTTATGGAATGGGGTCTGTTTACCTGCCCTTACCAGCGTTTGCCGCTGGAGCAGGCCTTTGCAGACGCAAGGGCGCTGGGGTACGACTACATCGAGCTCTGGGGTGGGCGGCCCCATGCCTACGCCTATGATCTGCTCTCCGGCGATCTGGCAGACGTGCAGCGTCTGGCGGATCGCTACGCCATGCCGGTGCGATTTTACACCCCGGAGCACAACGCCTACCCCTACAACTATATGATGGGCCCGGAGCGCCAATGGGAGAGCGCCATGAACTACCTCACCGCCGCCTTGCGCTGCGGGAAGCTGCTGGGCTGTCAGGCGGTGCTGCTGTCTGTCGGTCACGGCGGCAGCGCACCGGAAGAGGCGCGGTATGACCGTCTCCTTCGCTCCCTGCGGCATCTGGTCCATCAGGCGGAAGCACTGCGCCAGCCCATCGTTCTGGAAGCGCTGACCCCCTATGAGAGCAACACCTGCACCCGGCTTTCAGAGCTGGAGGAGGTGCTGCGGAAGGTGGATTCGCCGCTACTGCAGGGGATGTGCGACGTGGTGGCGCCTTTCGTGCAGGGCGAGGATCCCGCCGAATATCCCCGCCGTCTCGGCACCGCCATGGCCCACCTCCACCTTGTGGACAGCGACGGCGTCAGCGAGACCCATCTGATTCCCGGCGACGGGGTGATGGATTTGGGTGCCTTGCTGCGGGACATCCGCGCCGCAGGATATGACAGCACCGCCACGCTGGAGCTGGTGACCCACTATATCGACAACCCCACCGACGCCGCCCGATGGGCGCTGCGGCGAGCAAAGGAGCTGATGGACGCATGATACGCATTGCCTGCGCCGGCGACAACTGTATCGACTATTACGACGCCACCGGCGAAGCCTTTCCCGGCGGCAATCCGGTAAACGTGGCGGTGTATCTGCGCCGTTTGGGGGCGGATGCCTCCTATATCGGTGCGGTGGGCGACGACGCCTACGGCCGCCTGCTCCGCACCGCTTTGGCGGAGAAGGGCGTGGACGTCAGCCATCTGCGGTCAGAGCGGGGCGCCACGGCGCTGAGTCATGTGTCGCTGGTGGAGGGCGACCGGGTATTCGGCGATTATGAGGAGGGCGTGATGGCCGATTTCCGCCTGACGGCGGAGGAACTGGACTTCATCGCCGCCCACGATCTGCTGGTCACGGGCCTGTGGAGCCACACCGAGGACCACCTGCCCTCCCTCCGGGCGAGAGGCATCCCCGTGGCCTTTGACGGGGCCGACCGGCCCTTTGCGACTGCCGCCAGAAAGGCCCTGCCCCATGTGTCGGTGTTTTTCTTCTCCGATGACGGCAGCGATGATGCCGTCTTGCAGGACAGACTCCGGCAGCTGGCCGCCTTCGGCCCTGCGCTGGCGGTTGCCACTCGGGGCAGCAGGGGCAGCATGGCCTGGGACGGCCGGCGGTTTTATTCCGCCGGCATCGTGCCCTGCCGCGTGGTGGACACCATGGGGGCGGGGGACAGCTTCATCGCCGGTTTCCTGCTCTCCTGGCTGCAGGGGCAGCCTGTGGACGCCTGTCTGACCGCCGGCGCCCGGAACGCCGCCGTAACCATCGGCTACCGGGGCGCATGGTGAACGCGCAGGCCGCCGGGTCATACGCCCGCCTTGTCCCGCAAGAAAAAAAGTGATTGAGTGCTGTCTTTTCGGCAGTTCTCAATCACTTTTTTATTCTCTATGTATCGGTTTTGTCCCGATTTCCCGGCTGCCGCCCTGCCGACCTTCAGCCCTCCTTCGTGTCGTTGACCATGCCTCCCCCCTTTTACATAGTAAAACGGCCTTTCGTTCACCTATTACAGTGAACGAAAGGCCGCCTGTCAACCGCTTGACCATGCGATTCCCCTCCCCTGGCGGGGCGGCGGGGTCAATCCCCTGCGAAATCCTCTCGCATGGGGGTGAAAATATCCAGCAGCTTGCCGCTCTCCAGGCAGGTGCAGCCGTGGATGACACCATCCTCCTTCAGCAGCGTGTCGTCGGCGCTGTTTCCGTTCACATTCCGCTGTCGCCGTAGTTGGCAAGGACGCGGGCGGAGGGGTCGTTCACGTCGCAGCCGGGCCAGCTCTTGTTGGGCATCCAGAAGTCCGCGATCATCTCCGCCTGGCCGGGATAGTATTTCTCAAAAATCTCCCGGTACAGCAGGCTCTCCTTGGTAAACGGGCGGCCATAGGTATAGGCCATCCGCTTCTGCTCAAACTCCGCGTCGGTGTACAGGCTCTCGGCGTAGGCCTTCAGGTCGTCCACCATGGAGTGGCCCACCGCGTCGGAGAAGGCCGCCTTCTGCCGCCACAGAATCTCATCTGGCAGCAGAAGGTCTTTTTCAAAGGCATGGCGCAGGAGATACTTGCCCATATCGTAGGTGTTCATCTTGAATGCCGGATCGATTGCCATCACATATTTTACAAACTCCAGATCGCCGAAGGGTACGCGGGCCTCCAGGGAGTTGGCCGAGATGCAGCGATCGGCGCGCAGCACGTCGTACATGTAGATCTCGTCGATGCGCTTTTTTGCCTCCCGCTGAAATTCCTCCGGGGAGGGCGCAAAGTCCGTGTATTTGTAGCCAAAGAGCTCGTCGCTGATCTCCCCGGTCAGCAGGACGCGCACATCCGTCTGCTCGTGGATGGCCTTGCAGCACAGATACATGCCCATGCTGGCGCGGATGGTGGTGATGTCCCAGGTGCCGAGAGCGGCGATGACCTCCTCCAGGGAATCCAGCACCTGCTGCCGGGTCATGAAGACTTCGGTGTGCTCGGCCCCGATGAAGTCCGCCGCCGTGCGGGCGTACTTCAGGTCAATGGCGTCCACATCCATGCCGATGGCAAAGGTGCGCACGTGCTTGCCCAGCAGCTTGGCGGAGATGGCGCACACCAGGCTGGAATCCAGCCCGCCGGAGAGCAGGAAGCCCAACGGGGCATCTGCGTCCAGACGCTTGTCCACGGCGAGAATCAGCCGTTCCCGGATGCCGGCGCAGATCGAATCCAGATCCCCGTCAATGTAGGAATCAACGGTGGTAAGGTCGGCAAACCGGACAAACTTCCCATCCTTCCAGTAGTGCCCCGGCGGGAAGGGCTTGACCTCATCGCACAGCCCCACCAGGTTTTTGGCCTCGCTGGCAAAGACCATGCTGCCATCGCAAAGCGTACCGTAAAAAAGCGGACGGATGCCGATGGGGTCCCGGGCGGCGATAAAGCCGCCGGTCTCGCCGTCATAGAGGATCATGGCAAATTCCGCGTCCAGCTTCTTGAACATCTCCACGCCATACTTGCGGTAGAGGGGCAGGATGATCTCGCAGTCGGACGCGCTGTGAAAGACAAAGCCCTCATCCTCCAGTTCCTTTTTCAGCGGGCGGAAGAGATACAGCTCGCCGTTGCACACGCACATATCGCCGTTTGCGTGAAAAGGCTGCATACCCTCCTCGTGCAATCCCATGATGGCCAGGCGGTGGAAGCAGAGCCACCCATCCCCCGCACGCTCCACCCGGCTCATATCCGGGCCCCGGGAGACCGTGCGCTCAAAAAACGGCATGAATTGCTCCGGCGTCAATGTACCGGACGTGAAACCCATAATCGAACACATGATGATTCTCCTGTTCTCTCTATTCCCACTCCACCGTAGCAGGCGGCTTGGATGTGATGTCGTAGACCACACGGCTGACAGAGCGCACCTCGTTTGTAATGCGGGAGGACACCTTTTCCAGCAGCTCGTAGGGCAATCGCGCCCAGTCGGCGGTCATGAAGTCGTCGGTGTCCACCGCACGCAGCGCGACGACCCACCCGTAGGTGCGCCCGTCACCCATGACACCTACGCTGCGCGTATCGGTCAGCACGGCGAAATACTGGCTGGGCACGTTGAACGGGCCGGCCTTTGCCACCTCCTCGCAGAGGATGGCATCCGCCTCCCGAAGCACGCGGAGCTTTTTCTCCGTGATCTCTCCCATCAAGCGCACGGCAAGTCCCGGCCCCGGAAACGGCTGACGCATGACCAGCTCCTCCGGGATGCCCAGCCCCAGCCCCACAGCGCGCACCTCGTCCTTAAAAAGCATCCGCAGGGGCTCCACGATGCTGCTAAAGCCGATCCTCCCGGGCAGGCCGCCCACATTGTGGTGGCTCTTGATGACAGCCGCGCTGCCCCCGCCGGATTCCACCACGTCGGGGTAGATGGTGCCCTGCACCAGCACGTCCTGTTTTCCCAGCTTCTTCGCTTCCTCCTCAAAGACGCGGATGAACTCCTCGCCGATGATTTTCCGCTTTCCTTCCGGATCCGTAACGCCTTTGAGCCTTGCCAGAAACCGCTCTCGCGCGTCCACAACCACCATCCTCATCCGGAAGCGGCATCCAAACACCTGCTCCACCTGTTCCCGTTCGCCTTTTCGCAGCAGGCCGTGGTCCACAAAAACGCAGGTGAGGTCATCCCCGATGGCACGATGCAGCAGCACCGCCGCCACTGCGGAATCCACTCCGCCGGAGAGGGCGCACAGGACACGTTTGCCGGAAAGCTCCCAGCGCAATTTCTCTATGGACGTGGAGGCGAAATCCTCCATCGTCCAGTCCCCGGCACAGCCGCAGACGGAGAACAGGAAGTTGCGCAGCATCTGTATCCCGTATTCGGTGTGGGTGACCTCCGGGTGAAACTGCACGCCGTATAGCTTCCGCTTCTCATCCGCCATGGCGGCACAGGGGCAGCTCTCCGTAGAGGCAGTAACGGTGAAGCCGGCGGGAACGCTGCTCACCGCATCCGTGTGGCTCATCCAGCAGGCGCTCTCAGGCGGCACATGGCGGAACAGGGCGCTCTCGGTATGGCGAAGCGTCACCCTGCCGTACTCGCTGCCGTTTTCGGCGGGGCAAACCTCGGCGCCTGCCATCCATGCCAGCAGCTGGTGGCCATAGCAAATACCGAGAATGGGGATGGCAAGACGGAGGATCTCCGGGTCAAACCGGGGCGAGACCGAATCATAGACGCTGCTGGGCCCGCCGGTAAAGACGATGCCCTTATAGCCCTCCCGCTGAATCTGCGCCACGGTCATGTCACAGGCGGATCTCACCTCGACAAAAACATGCTGCTGCCGGATCCGCCTTGCAATCAGCAGGCTGTACTGCCCGCCGAAGTCCAGCACAAGGATTTTTTCCTGCATGGCGCTCACTCCACCGTCACGGATTTCGCCAGGTTCCTGGGTTTGTCGATATCGCAGCCCTTTTCCCTGGCGGTATAATAGGCCAGCAGCTGCAGCGGCACCACCGCGACGGCCGGTGAGAACAGCGTTTCCACCCGGGGGATAAAGATCACGTCGTCCGCCTGGGAGACAATGGTTTTATTGCCCTTCACCGCCAGAGCCAGCACCTTTGCCCCCCGGGCCTTGACCTCCACGATGTTGGAAAGGGTTTTGTCCATCAGCGCTTCGTTGCAGCATACGGCGATGACCGGCTGGTTTTCCCCGATGAGGGCGATGGTGCCGTGCTTCAGCTCCCCGGCAGCGTAGGATTCGGCGTGAAGATAGGAGATCTCCTTCATTTTCAGCGCGCCCTCCAGGGCAACGGCGTAATCCGTGTTGCGGCCGATGAAAAACAGGGAGGGGCTGGCATAGCGGCCGGCCAGCCGCGGCAGCTGCCAGTTCATGTCGATGGCCTGCTGGATTTTTTGCGGCAGCTGCTGCAGCTCCTTCACCAGCGCATCGTAGCGCTCCATCCCGATGCGCCCCAGCTTGGAGGCAGCGTACAGGGCGAAGAGATACAGCACCACAAGCTGGGTGGTGTAGCCCTTGGTGGTGGCCACGGCGATCTCCGGCCCGGCGAAGGTGTACAGCACATGGTCGGACAGCTTGGCAATGGTGCTGCCCACCACGTTGACAATGCCGATCACCTTCGCCCCCCGGTTCCTGCACTCCTTCAGGGCGGCGATGGTGTCCGCCGTCTCGCCGGACTGTGAAACGACCAGCACCAGCGTGTGTTCGTCCACCATGGGGTCGCAGTAGCGCAGCTCGCTGGCAAGCTCCACCTGGACGGGGATGCGGCACAGCTTTTCGATGGCATAGCGGGCGGAGCATCCCGCGTAGTAGGCTGAGCCGCAGGCAGTGATGATTATCTTGCGGACGTCCCGAAGCTCTTTCGCTTCCAGGTCGAAGTCATCCATCTGTACGCGGCCCCCCTGGATACGGGGGGCAAGGGCAGCTTTGACGGCGGCGGGCTGCTCCATGATCTCCTTGAGCATGAAGTGGGCATACCCGCCCTTTTCCGCCGCCTCCACGCTCCAGGTCACACGGCTGACGGGCTTTTGCACCTCCTGTCCGGCGCAGTTATAGACGGTGACGCTGTCCGCCGTCAGCCTGGCCAGCTCGCCATCGTCCAGATACATCACGTTTTTCGTGTGGGCCACCAGCGCCGTCACGTCCGAGGCGAAGTAATTCTCCCCCACCCCGACGCCCAGGATCAGAGGGCTTGCCTCCCGCACCGCATAGAGGACGCCCGGCGTTTCGGTGCAGAGAATACCCAGGGCGTAGGAGCCCTCCAGACGCGCTGCGGTCTTCATGACGGCAGCCTTCAAATCGCCGTTATAGTAATGTTCCAGCAGGTGGACGATGGTCTCCGTGTCCGTCTCCGAATGAAAGACATAGCCATAGTCCATCAGCTCCTGGCGAAGCGCCAGGTAGTTTTCAATAATGCCGTTGTGTACCACGGCGAAGCGCCCGTCATTGGAAAGATGGGGATGGGCGTTCTGATCCGTGGGCGCGCCGTGGGTGGCCCAGCGGGTGTGGCCTATGCCGGCGGCGCCGGGAGCGCCCGCCCCGTTGTCCGTTTTTTCGCGGAGTCCGGCGATGCGGCCGCTGACCTTCTCCACCTGTATCGCGCCGTCATGGAACACGGCGATGCCGGCGGAGTCATAGCCCCGGTATTCCAGCCGCTCCAGCCCCTGCAGCAGCACCGGAGCGGCATCCCGCGCTCCGGTAAATCCAACGATTCCACACATAATGTCTCTCCTTTACAGGGCAAAAAGTAGTTCGCCGTAGGTGGGGAATGGCCAGTACTCTCTGGCGGTCATCACCTCCGCCTCATCGGCCGCGGCGCGCAGCTGCGTCATCCCCGGCAGCAGTGAATCCCGAATCACCTCGGACAGGGCGGCGGTCTCCGTCACGGCGGAGAGCTGCGCCAGCGTGGCCTCCAGCGCCTCGGCGCTCTTTGCGATCCGGTCGGACAGCGCCGAGAGTTTTTCCACCAGCTCCGTCTCATAGGCGCAGCGCAGCGTGGGCACCAGGGCACGTTTCTTGCCTGCGCCCTCCGCCACGGCGGCGCAGTAGCGGGTCACGGCGGGCAGGATCTCCTTTCGGGTCATCTCCGCCATGGTGTTGGCCTCGATGGCAATGGTCTTGCAGTAGTTTTCCAGCATGATTTCATAGCGGGAGCGCAGCTCCGTCTCGGAATAGACCTTCTGCCGCAGCAGCATCGCCATGTTCTTCTCATCCAGCAGTGCCTTCATTGCGTCGGGGGTGGTGCGCAGGTTGTGGAGGCCCCGCACACGGGTGGCCTCCTCGATCCAGGCGTCGTCGTAGCCGTTGCCGTTGAAGAGAATGCGCTTGTGGGCCTTGAGGCTCTTCACCAGCAGGGCGTGGAGCGCGGCGTCAAAGTCCGTGCTGCTTTCCAGCGCGTCGGCGAATTTGCCCAGCGTGTCCGCCACGGCGGCGTTCAGCATGATGTTGGCGCAGGCGATGGAGTTGGACGAGCCCACCATGCGGAACTCAAACTTGTTGCCCGTAAAGGCAAAGGGAGAGGTGCGGTTGCGGTCGGTGTTGTCCCGCAGGAAGCGGGGCAGGGTCAGCACGCCCAGCATCATCTCCGGTCTCTCCGTTCCGGCGTAGGGCTCCTCCTTTTCCAGCGCCTCCAGCACCGCCGTCAGCTCATCGCCCAAAAAGACGGACACCACAGCGGGCGGCGCCTCGTTGGCACCCAGGCGGTGGTCGTTGCCGGCGGTGGCAACGCTGGCCCGCAGCAGGTCGGCGTATTCGTCCACGGCCTCCAGCACCGCCACCAGAAACAGCAGAAACTGGGCGTTTTCATAGGGGGACTCGCCGGGGGACAGCAGGTTCACGCCGGTGTCGGTGGCAAGGGACCAGTTGTTGTGCTTGCCGGAGCCGTTGACGCCTGCGAAGGGCTTTTCATGCAGCAGGCACACAAGGCCGTGCTTCTCCGCCACCTTCTGCATCACCTCCATGGTGAGCTGGTTGTGGTCTGTTGCGATGTTGGCGGTGGTGTAAATAGGCGCCAGCTCATGCTGGCAGGGGGCCACCTCGTTGTGCTCCGTCTTGGCCAGGATACCCAGCTTCCAGAGCTCCTCGTTCAGTTCCTCCATGTAGGCCTGCACCCGGGGCTTGATGACACCGAAATAGTGGTCGTCCAGCTCCTGGCCCTTTGGGGGCTTGGCGCCAAACAGCGTTCGCCCGGTATAAACCAGATCGCGGCGCTGCTTGTAAAGCCCCCTGTCCACAAGGAAATACTCCTGCTCCGGGCCCACCGCGCAGGTGACGTGGGTGACATCGCCGTTGCCGAACAGCCGCAGGATCCGCAGAGCCTCCCGGTTCAGCGCCTCCATGGAGCGCAGCAGCGGCGTCTTTTTGTCCAGCGCCTCGCCGCCGTAGGAGCAGAACGCCGTGGGGATGCACAGCACCTTCCCCTTGATGAAGGCGTAGGAGGTGGGATCCCACGCGGTATAGCCCCGGGCCTCAAAGGTGGCACGCAGGCCGCCGGAGGGGAAGGAGCTGGCATCCGGCTCCCCGCGGATCAGCTCCTT
Source organism: Oscillospiraceae bacterium (assembly GCA_902765025.1). GTDB lineage: Bacteria > Bacillota > Clostridia > Oscillospirales > Oscillospiraceae > Vescimonas. The sequence continues at coordinate 7,546 of CACWYC010000020.1, read as the reverse complement.
GCCGGAAAACTCCATGATGACGCCGCCGTCAGGCGCCGGGGAGAGGAAGCCGTCGTGCTTCTCCGCCGTGACACCGTTCAGCGGCTGGAACCAGTGGGTAAAGTGGGTAGCCCCCCGCTCTACGGCCCAGTCCCGCATGGCGGCAGCCACAGCGTCGGCCACCTCGGGGTCAAGAGGCTGGCCCTTCTTCATGGTCTGCTTCATGGCGTGGTAGACCTGCCCGGAGAGGCGGGCCTTCATGGCGCGGTCGTCAAACACAAGGCTGCCGAATGATTCCGGTACAGATTGCATATGATTCACCCTTTCACGATTTGACTGCAAAAAAAGAGACAACGGCGCGCAGGGGGCACTGAGCCCTCTGAGACGCCGTTGTCTCAAGATGTTGGTGAGTATAGACCCGCGGGCCGGTTTTGTCAAGTTCACGCAAAGTTTTTCAGCCATTTGCATTGACAAAGTAATTCGAGTAATGGTATCTTTCAGCATATTGAACGAAGCGGAAAGGAGCCTGTCAACATGGACTTTACCGAACAGGAAGTACGCCAATATGTGGAGCAGGAGGATGTGCGCTTCATCCGCCTGGCCTTCTGCGATGTATTCGGAAAGCAGAAGAACATCGCCATTTTGCCCACGGAGCTGGAGCGGGCCTTCCGGCACGGCATCGCCATAGATGCCTCCGCCATTGCCGGCTTCGGCGGCGAGGTACGCTCCGACCTCTTTCTGCGCCCCGACCCCACCGCGCTGGCCTCCCTGCCCTGGCGAGGCGAGAACGGCAAGGTGGTGCGTATGTTCTGCGGCGTTGCCTATCCCGACGGCACCACGCTGGAGACAGATTCCCGTGCCCTGCTGCGAAAGGCTGTGGAGCGCTCGGAAAAGCTGGGCATCTCCTTCGCCTTCGGCACGGAGATGGAGTTTTATCTCTTCAAAACCGACCAGGACGGGGAGCCCACCAGGATCCCCTTCGACCGGGCGGGCTACATGGACATCGCCCCCATGGACAAGGGGGAAAACGTGCGGCGCGAAATCTGCCTGACGCTCAGCCAGATGGGCATACAGCCGGAGTGCTCCCACCACGAGGAGGGGCCCGGGCAGAACGAGATCGACTTCCGCTACTCCGATCCCCTGGCCGCAGCCGACAACGCCGTGACCTTCCGCGCGGTGGTGGAGGCCATCGTGGCGCGCAATGGTCTTGCGGCGGATTTCTCACCCAAGCCGCTGCCGGATCAGGCGGGCAACGGGCTGCACATCAATATCTCCGTGGAGAGCCGGGACGGGCGCGACCTGCTCCCCCAGGTGATGGCGGGCATCATGGCCCGCATCCGGGAGATCACCGCCTTTCTCAACCCCACGGAGGACTCCTATCTCCGTCTGGGCAGCCGGAAAGCGCCGGGTTACATCTCCTGGTCCAGCGAAAACCGCTCCCAGCTCATCCGCATCCCCGCGACCCCGGGCCTCCACAAGCGGGCCGAGCTGCGCTCTGCCGACCCCGGCGTGAACCCCTACCTGGCCTTTGCCCTGCTGATGCACGCGGGACTGGACGGCATCGAGGCGGATATGCCCCTGCCCCCCAGCGCCGACTGCAATCTCTTTACGGCGCCGGAGGAAGTGCTTCGGGGCTTCCGCCGTCTGCCCGCCTCGCTGCGCCAGGCCAATGACCTGGCGCTGCACAGCGACTTTGTGCGGCGCTACGTTCCCCAGGCCATCATCGCCGCATATTGCACACGATAGGCCATCGTAATAACCGCATCGTGCAAAAAAAGGGGGGAGCGTGTGATTTTTCAGGAACGGACCTATTCCGTTTTGATCGTCTCCGCATCGGAAAAACTGGATACGCAGCTGCGCGCCCTCCTGCCCGGATCGGAGTATTACCCGGTGCAGAGCGCCGGGAGCGTGGGCGAGGCCAGGCGGATGCTGCTGGGCGGCAATTATGACCTGGTGCTGATTCACACACCGCTGAAGGACGACTTCGGCACCCAGCTCGCCATAGACGTCTGCCTTGACAGCGCGGCAGGGGCGCTGCTGTTTGTCAAAGCGGAGCTGTACGACGGCGTAAACGCCAGGGTGATGGAGTACGGCGTGATGACGCTTTCCATGCCCAGCAGCAGCGCCGTTGTGCGCCAGAGCCTGCGCATGCTCTGCGCCCAGCGGGAAAGGCTGCGGCGCATGGAGCAGAAGCAGCAGAGCGTGGAGGACAAAATCGAGGAGATCCGCCTTGTGAACCGGGCCAAATGGCTCTTGATCGAATGCCTGCACATGACGGAGGCCGATGCCCAGCGCTACATTGAAAAGCAAAGCATGGATCAGCGTATCACCAAGCGCCGGGCCGCGGAAAACATTATCAAAACATATTCTTGACAAACCGATATTCCCGGTGTATCCTCACCGTGTTGAACAATGACGTTCCTCTGGGGCAGCTGTCCCCCGGGGAACGTCTTTTCTTTTTTGGGAGGGTAAACGCATGACCAAATACATCTTTGTCACCGGCGGCGTGGTGTCGGGACTGGGCAAGGGGATCACCGCCGCGTCCCTTGGCAGGCTTTTGAAGGCCAGGGGTCTCAAGGTCGCGGCCCAGAAGCTGGACCCTTACATCAACGTGGACCCCGGCACCATGAGCCCCTATCAGCACGGGGAGGTTTTCGTCACCGAGGACGGCGCGGAGACCGACCTGGACCTGGGCCACTATGAGCGCTTCATCGACGAAAACCTCAACCGTTTTTCCAATCTCACCACCGGCAAGGTCTACTGGAACGTGCTGAACAAGGAGCGGCGGGGCGAATACCTGGGCTCCACGGTGCAGGTCATTCCCCACATCACCAATGAGATCAAGGACTTTGTCTACCGCGTGGGACGTGAGACCGGGGCTGACGTGGTCATCACCGAGATCGGCGGCACTATCGGGGATATTGAGGGTCAGCCCTTCCTGGAGGCGGCGCGGCAGGTGTCGCTGGAGGTGGGGCGGGAGAACAGCATGTTCATCCATGTGACGCTGGTCCCCTTTCTCTCCGGCTCCAATGAGCACAAGTCCAAGCCCACCCAGCACAGCGTCAAGGAGCTGCAGGGCATGGGCATCCACCCGGACATCATCGTGCTGCGCTGCGATGAGCCGCTGGAGCCCTCCATCTTCCAAAAAATCGCCCTGTTTTGCAACGTGACGCCGGAGTGCGTCATCGAAAACAGGACGCTGGGATGCCTGTATGAAGCGCCGCTGATGCTGGAAAAGGCGGGCTTCTCCGGCGCAGTGTGCAAACGGCTGGGGCTTGCGTGCCCAGACCCGGAGATGGACGAGTGGGCCGTCATGGTGGAGAAAACCAAGACGGCTTCCCGGCAGGTAACCATCGGCCTTGTGGGGAAATACACCCAGCTGCAGGACGCCTATCTCTCGGTGGCCGAAGCCCTGCGTCACGCAGGGTATGATAAGGATGCCCATGTGGACATCCGCTGGATAGATTCGGAAGCATTGACGCCCGGGAATGCTGCGGAAAAACTGGCGGGACTGTCCGGCATACTCGTACCGGGCGGCTTCGGGAACCGGGGGATTGAGGGCATGATTCTCGCCGCCCAATACGCCCGGGAGCACGCCCTCCCCTATTTGGGCATCTGCCTGGGCATGCAGGTGGCCGTCATCGAATTCGCCCGGCACAAGGCAGGGCTGGCCGACGCCAACTCCGGCGAGTTTGACGGGGGCTGCCCCCATAAGGTCATCGACTTCATGCCCGGCCAGAGCGACCGCATCGACAAGGGCGGCACGCTGCGCCTGGGCGCCTATCCCTGCCGCATCCGGCCCGGCACCACCCTGGCCCGGTGCTACGGCAGGCTGGAGATCTCCGAGCGCCACCGCCACCGCTACGAGTTCAACAACGATTATCGCCAGGCGCTGACGTGCGCAGGTCTTACGCTCTCCGGTCTGTCGCCGGACGGGACGCTGGTGGAGGCCGTGGAGCTGGGCGACATGCCGTTTTATGTGGGCGTGCAGTATCACCCGGAGTTCAAGAGCCGCCCCAACAGGCCCCACCCGCTGTTCTGCGGCCTGGTCGAGGCGGCGCTGCAAAAGGAGACGCAGTTTGGAGCGCAAGCAATATGCCAGGGACAGCTTTATACCACGGGCAGGATACACCCCGCTCATGGGATAAAGCCTTTTCAGCACTTATGATGCGTGACTTGTCTAAATCAGCTTTCCTTACTTCCTGAGCGCATCTCGGAATAAGGCGCTGGCAGAAAAGCAGCTCAAGGATTGACATGCCGTCAGTCTTCATGTATGATGCAGCCATCCGGAATTGCTGACGGCCTTCAAGGCGGTCTGCGGGAAATCCACGGAAAACAATCGCAACATCCTGTCCAAATTTTGCCCGGAAATCGGCCCATCGCCGGCGCTCTATACATCTGTTGATTTGGACCGGATGAACAAGAGAACGCGAGCAGAACAAGGCAGAAGAAAAACGGCAGGAGCTGTACAGGTTCGACAAGCACTTGTGAGAATTAAGGCGTTTTAGCGTAAACGAAACGATTAATGGGGTACACGCACGACCATTCAGGACTACATTTTACAGCAGGATGAATCCATCAGGCCCCGCCTGATGGCGATCTACGATACTATCCGCAGGGCGATCCCGGATGCGGAAGAACGTATATCGTGGGGTATGCCCACGTTCTGGAAAGGCCGCAACATCATCCATTTCGCCTCTGCAAAGAACCACATCGGTCTTTACCCCGGGTCGGAGGCAATTGAAGAATTTTCGGTTCAACTGAAGCCGTATAAGACCGGCAAAGGCACAATACAATTGCCCAACAGCAAAGAACTGCCATTGGAGCTGATCGCCGAGATCGCAAATTGGAGCTTTAGCAAAAACAGGAAATAGCACCAAGCAGGCCTTCGTTTCATCATTAGAAAACAGGCGCCCGATAGCCATTATCCGTGGCTTTCGGGCGCCTGTTCGCAATTCCGGTTCTATAATAACTGCGGGCTATGCCTCCTTCAAGTTGAATGCAAGTGCCGGGCAGAGCATCAAACTGACCCACGGCGAGTACATCGGCGCGGACGGAGAGTTCTCTGACCAAAACCTCCAAACCGTCGGCCGCAAAAGCGGCGAGCTGCATCAGGTGGTGGAATATACCTGCAAGGACGGCCTGAACGAATATACGCCTACGCTGTGCATCTTCGGTTTCCAATACGTGCTGGTGGAGACAGACCTTCCCATCGACGGCAGCGAGTTCACCGCCCACGCGGTCTACTCCGACATGGATGAAACGGCGTCCTTCACCTGCGACCATGCGCTGGTCAATCAGCTGTTCCGCAACGCGGTGTGGAGCGAGAAGTCCAACTTCGTGGATATCCCCACCGACTGCCCCCAGCGGGAGCGCAGCGGCTGGACCGGCGACGCGGGGCTTTACTGCCACACGGGCATCCGCCTGATGGACGCCTATCCCGTCTATGCCCGGTGGCTGGCGGAATGCCGGGTGGATCAGTACCCGGACGGCAAGGTCTGCAATATCTCCCCGCGCCGAACGGCCAAGCCCTCCTTCTTCGATACGCTCTATGACGGCTCCTGCGCCTGGGGCGACGCGGCGGTGATCGTGCCCTATGACGCACTGGCGCTGATCCTGGATCGGAAGCTGCCAAAGCTCCCGTACTTCTGGTGCCGGATCCTCTGTGACGGAAGCTGTGCGCTGATCTGCTTTCTTGCAGGCGGGATCGTCGGACTGGGAACCCTGGTTTCAGCCTTCGGCTTTGGCCCGGTGATCGCCTTTTTCAACAAGACAGTGTCAGAGCCGCTTTGTAAAACCTGAAATGTATCGCCGGACAGCCCACGTGAACAGCACCCCATTTGTTAGACAGTATGGTATACTACTAACGAATGGGGTGTTGTTTTATGCCAAAAGGAATACCGAATAAGAGATACACCGGCGAATTCAAGCAACAGGTCGTAGAGGCCATGATGAAAGAGAAGCTGAGCTACTGTGAAGCAGCGCGGCAATTTGATGTAGGCGACGACAAGCGAGTAGCCGCTTGGGAGCGAATTTACCTTGAAGAAGGTCCGGAAGGGCTGTACATTGAGCGTCGTGGACGAAGGAGCAAAGGACGTCCAGCAAAAAAGCTAAAGCCAGAGGTCGAAGAAGATCTGCTAGCAGAAGTGCAGCGTCTGAGGGCCGAAAACGCATACCTAAAAAAATTGAATGCCTTGGTTGCCGAGAGGGTACGGCAAGAGAGAAAGCAAAAGTAATATGGGAACTGAGGCATGAACACAAATTGTCGCTGTTGCTGGATGTTGCCGGCCTCCCTCGCAGCACATATTATTACTACACGAAGAACCAGAAGAAGCCGGACAAATACGCAGATTTAAGAGAAGAAATCTGTGCGATTGCGTCCGAAAACAAGGGAAGATATGGCTACCGTCGAGTGACACAGGAGCTGCGAAACCGAGGCTTCCATTACAACCACAAGCTGGTCATGAAGCTGATGAAGCAGATGGGTCTAAGCAGTAAGGTTCGTATGAAGAAGTACCGGTCTTACAAAGGTGAAGTTGGGAAGATCGCCTCGAATCTTCTGGAAAGAGACTTCTATGCGGAGAAGCCAAACCAGAAATGGGTCACTGATGTGACAGAGTTCTCCTTGTTCGGGGAAAAGCTGTACCTGTCCCCGATCCTTGACCTGTGCAGTGAGGACTTGGTCAGCTATACGATCTCTGATCGACCAGTGCTTGGGATGGTTACCTCCATGTTGGAGAAAGCGTTTGAGAAAATTCCAGATGACACAATGCTGATTCTGCACTCCGATCAAGGCTGGCAGTACCAGCACAAGCACTACCAGAGAATGCTGGAAGCCAAAGGCATATGCCAGAGTATGAGCCGAAAAGGTAACTGCCTGGACAATGCTGTGATAGAGAATTTCTTCGGCCTGCTCAAAACGATTCGTGCCAACGGATCTGCTCTTTTCAGCCTGTGGTTTTTAAGCTGCGTTCAGGAACTGCATGAACTCTTCTCCTGTGATGAAAAATAAATGAGTGGCTTTTTCGGGCGATTTACTTCCTGCATGCAGGGTCCCTCCTCAAAACGTATTGATGGCTTTGCGATGTTTCTGACCGGGATACAGACTTAGGATTCTTTCGCTGTCTCGGCCTGCAGATGGTGGAGAATCCGGTTGCCGATCCGTTCCTCCAGGATGCGGTACTGCCGAATCTCTTCTTCCGTGAATTCAGCAAAACACACCGTGTCCACATCCCGATCTAACTGCTGCAGCTCCTCTGTAAGCTCCGGCGCCTGGAAGGAGAAGCGTTCTTTGCTTCCAAGGGGCGTCTCGCGCCTCACCAGTCCGTCTGCCAGGAGTCGGGCCATTGCCACGATCACAGCAGGTTTTCCCATACCGGTCACCAAACACAGACTCTCAATGCTGCAAGGTTCCTTTCTCTTTTCCATGCAGTATAAGATCTTGATTCTGGCCTCATCCATTCCGTGTTTTCGGCCCAGCGTTTCCAGATATCGGCCAAGCAGCCGCGTTTCCAGGATCGCGCTGCGCACCGGGAAGGCTGTGCCGCTTTCGCCGGATAGGGCAGAC
>CACWYC010000019.1 GCA_902765025.1 Oscillospiraceae bacterium | reverse complement strand
ACGAGTCTCTGCACTTATGCGGTTGAACCGCCGTGTACCGAACGGTACGCACGGTGGTGTGAGAGGTCGGGGTTTATTCAGCCCCTCCTACTCGATTCAGTCATCGTTATCGTTTTGCTTCGCCGTGCGGCAAGAGGCCACCAGCATCACCCGTAGGGTGGCGCACTGCGTCTGCAGGGGCTGATAGGCGGCGTCGTCCAGGTAGCCCGTCCGATGCAGCAGCTCCAGCCAGTAGCCGGTTTCGCTGGCCTCCTTCAGCGCAATTTCCAGTTTGGAGATGAAGTCCCTTTTCCCCTGGGCGTACTTGGCTTCATAAATGTTGGCCCCAATGGAAGTGCCAGACCGCCCGATTTGATTGGCAATCACTGTTTCGTGTTTCGCTTTTAGCTCCTTGACAAGAGCAATGATTTGCACGGAGAAGGACATGGAGAGGTCGGCCAACTTGTTTTCACCCATAGGTCTGCCCCCTTCAAAGGAAGAAATGATGTTTGCCCTGACGGGCAAGTGATGTTATGCCTGCGGCATAGTGATGTATGGCGGCGCTGTCGCCAAATGATGTGATGTGTTCCGCCACACTTGCCGAAGGCAAACACCACGCCCGGAGGGCACATCACTTGGCGAAGCCAAACATCACGTTCCGCGGCAGCGGAACACATCGTTCAAGAAAGCCTCTTTTGCCAAAGCAAAAGAGGCTTTCTTGTGGTGCCGGTGACCGGACTCGAACCGGTACGCTGTCGCCAGCGGTGGATTTTGAGTCCACTACGTCTACCAATTCCATCACACCGGCAGATAACTCCGTTATTATACCGTGGCTTTCCCCTAATTGCAAGTGTAAAATTATCGTGAACGGCGGTAAAATCGCAAACAAACCCTACCCAAGCGGCGGAAACTGTGGTATGATATATGCGTATTAGTATGGGCCGAAAGGGGGTATTGCCGGTGAAACGGCTGCGTTTATCATTGCTAATGGCGCTTTCGATGGCGCTGGCATTGCTGCTTTGCGGCTGCTCCATGGGTGTGTCCGTAGAGGAGCTGTTCACCCTGCCCCAGCTCCCCGAGGAATACGCCGGCCTCTCCCAGGCGCTGGAGGAACTGCTGGAGAGCGGCTATGAATACGTCACCCCCGAGAGCGGCGAGAACATCGAGCCCATCCAGATGGTGGATTTGGACGGCGATGGGGAAAAGAGCGCCGTGGTGTTTCTGCGCCGCAGCGGCGATGAAAACCCATTGAAAATCCTGGTGCTGGACCCTGACGGCGACAGCTATCAGCGCCTCTGCACCATTGAGAGCCGGGGCGCCGGCGTGGACTGCGTGCTCTACCGCGACATGACCGGCGACGGCGCAAAGGAGCTGATCGTGGGCTGGCGGGGCACCGGCGAGGAGCGTACCGCTACCGTCTACCGCGTGGGCCGCGACTGTATCCCCCTGGTGCGCTGCGACTATTCCCGTTTCGTCACCCTGTCCTATTCCGACAGCGACACCCCCTGTCTCATCACCATCCATTCCGACGAGCGCAAGTCCCTGTCCGCCGACGTGTACCAGTGGAGCTCCGGCGTCATGAGCCGGGTGCTGCGGCTGACCCTGCCCGGCACCATCGACGACCTGCGCCGCGGCTCTCTCGTCTGCGGCACCACCGACCGGCAGGAGCCGGCCCTGTTCATCACCACCATCAATGAAAACAATGAGGCTGCCACCCAGATGGTGGTGCAGTCCACCGGCACCGTCTGGAGCGACACCGTGCCTGTGGGCCAGCGGCTCCATGTTTCCACCGTGTACCCCAGCGGCGGCTACCGCAACACCGTCTTTGCCTACTGCGGCCTGGAGCCCCAGGACATCGACGGTGACGGCGTTACCGAGGTGCCCTGCGCCGCCTCCGGCCAGGCGAGCGCCGCCCGGTACTATCCCGACGGCGTGCTGGTGAACTGGTGGCGCTGCGCCGCCTCCGGCGCCGCCGAAGTGGGCGCCGTCACCTATCATTGCGCATCTGCCGGATGGTATCTCACCATACCCGACACGTGGTGGAATGTGGTGTCCGTCACTTCCGCCCATGTGGCCGCCGGGGAGGAGCGGGCCACCATCGCCATTGACGGCGAACCTGTGGCCCATCTTTACACCATCACCAGCGACACCCGGGAGAGCCGCGCCGCCATGGACGGCCGCTTCATCATCACCCGCCTCAGCGATACCATCATCGCCGGTGAGCTCACCGATGCCTCCGCCGCCTACGGCGTAGACCAGGAGCTGCTGCGCAACTGCTTTTCCCTGATGGTCCACACCTGGGGCAGCCGTGAAAGGAGTAACGGATGAAAAAAATCTTGGTTCTGGAGGATGAAGCAGGCATCCGCAGCTTCATCGCTATCAATCTCCGCCGTGCCGGCTATGAGGTCGTCGAGGCCGAGAGCGGCGAGGAGGCCCTGACCCTGCTGGAAAAGCACCGGGATATCCGCCTCGCCCTGCTGGACGTGATGCTGCCCGGCATCGACGGCTTCGAGGTCTGCCGCCGCATCCGTGCCACCGGCTCCAATATCGGCATCATCATGCTCACCGCCCGCTCCCAGGAGATGGACAAGGTCACCGGCCTCATGACCGGTGCCGACGACTACGTCACCAAGCCCTTTTCCCCCGCCGAGCTCACCGCCCGGGTGGACGCGCTGATGCGCCGCAGCGGCGGTGACGCCGCCGCCGAGGAGGCCGCCGAGCTGGTGCAGGGCCCCTTTACCCTGAACACCCGCTCCCACACCCTCAGCAAAAACGGCCAGCCCATCAAGCTGACCCAGGTGGAATACGCCATCATGAAGCTGTTTATGGAGAACCCGGACAAGCCTCTGACCCGCGAGGAAATCCTGGATATGGTCTGGGGTCAGGACTATTTCGGCGAGGTGAAAATCGTGGATGTCAACATCCGCCGCCTCCGCCTGAAAATCGAGGACGACACCGCCGCCCCCACCTATATCACCACCGTCTGGGGCCTGGGCTACCGCTGGCAGGCCTGACGCCGCCCCCACTTTACCGGAAAGGAGATGACACCCTATGGCCGACCACCCCCGCAAAAAGGGCCTGCGCCGCCGCTGGCTGATCAACAGCATCGTGCCTGTGGTGGTGCTGCTGTTTCTCATCTCCGCCCTGGTGTCCATCGCCTTTGCCGACAACTATTACAGCGGCGCCCGCTCCGCCCTGGAGGCCAAGGTCAATGCCGGCGCCGAGTATTTCAACACCTATGTCATGACCAGCTACGACGAGTATTACCGCGGCGCCGCCCAGTACTGCACCACCTTCGACAGTCGGGAGCGGGTGGAGCTGCAATTCCTCACTGCCGACGGCACCGTGGAGCTCACCACCCGCAGCCTCACCGTGGGCCTGCGCCCCGGCACCTCCGACATTGTGGAGACTATGCGCACCGGCCAGGTGGGCAGCTTCACCGGCCGGGACCCCGCCACCGGCGAGCGCATTGTGGCCGTCAGCAGCCTTTTGAAGTTCAACGGCACCGTGGTGGGCATGATGCGCCTTGTCACCTCCCTGCGGGACATCGACAACCAGGTGATTATGACGGTCATCATGGTGCTGGCCATCACCTTTGCCGCCCTGGTGCTGATTCTCCTTTCCAGCCTGCTGTTCATCAACAGCGTGGTGGCCCCCGTCAGCGCCGTGTCCGACGCCGCCCAGCGCATCTCCCAGGGCAGCTACGGCATCCAGATTCCCAACACCTACGCCGACGAGATGCACGACCTGGTGGACAACATCAACGATATGTCCGTGAAAATCGGTCGCAACGAGCGGACCCAGCGTGAGTTCGTCTCCTCCGTGTCCCATGAGCTCCGCACCCCCCTCACCGCCATCAACGGCTGGGGCGAGACGCTGCTGGGGGATGTGGACAGCGGCAACGTGGACGGCGAGGCCATGCGCCGCGGCCTCACCATCATCTGTAAAGAGTCCGCCCGGCTCACCAACATGGTGGAGGAGCTGCTGGACTTCTCCCGCCTGGTGGACGGCCGCTTCACCCTCCAGGTGGAGCCCACCGATTTGCAGGCCGAGCTGGAGGACGCGGTGTACACCTACCGTGAGCTGTTCCGCCAGGACGGCATCGAGCTGAACTATCGCAGCGGCAAGGACATCTACGAGGACCCCATCGACGGCGACGGCGAGCGGCTCAAGCAGGTGTTCAGCAACGTGCTGGACAACGCCCGCAAGCACGGCGGCGCCGGCAAGCGCATCGACGTGGCGCTCCACCGCCGCAGCGGCTTCTACATTATCACCATCCGTGACTACGGCCACGGCATCCCCGAGGACGAGCTGCCCTACGTCAAGCAGAAGTTTTACAAGGGCTCCAGCAAGGCCCGGGGCAACGGCATCGGCCTGGCGGTCTGCGATGAGATTATCCGCCTCCACGGCGGCACCTTCGACATTGGCAACGCCCGGGGCGGCGGCGCAGTGGTCACCATCCGCCTGCCCATCCCCGATAAAAAAGAGGGCCATACGTCGGCCTAAAAAATAGAACAACTGTTGCATTTTGCGTTCTATTGTGTTACAATTCCCCAAGAAAGGACCATTCTATATGGAACAGAAACAATCCTGCACCTTCCGCACCACCATCGGCGGCCAGGCGCTCATCGAGGGCATCCTCATGCGGGGGCCCGATAAACAGGCCATCGTGGTGCGCTCCAAGGAGGGCCTGGTCACCAAGGTGGAGGACCGCAAGCTGGTTTCCCAGCGCTACCCCATCCTGGGCTGGCCCATCATCCGGGGCAGCGCCGTGTTCCTGGGCTCTGTCATCCAGGGCGTCAAGGCGCTGATGTTCTCCGCCGACTATTTCCCCGATGAGGACCTGGGGGAGCCGGACAAGCTGGACCAATGGCTGGAAGCCCACGTCCCTGCCGAGAAGCTGCAAAGCGTCCTCGTCACCGTGTCGGTGATTCTGTCCCTGGGCCTTACGCTGTTACTGTTTATGATTCTGCCCACCTTCCTGGCGGGTCTCATCGACCCCTTCATCAACAGTGCCCTTGTCCACAACCTGGTGGAGGGCGTGGTGAAAATCGCGATCTTCATGGCCTATTTGATATTGGTGTCCCGGCAGAAAGATGTCCGCCGTGTGTTCCAGTACCACGGCGCCGAACATAAGACCATTTTCTGCTATGAAGCCGGCCTGCCCCTGACGGTGGAGAACGCCCGCATCCAGCCCCGGCACCATCCCCGCTGCGGCACCAGCTTCCTCTTTGTGGTCATCGTGGTGTCCATCCTGGCCTCCTCCGCCGTGTTCACCTTTGTGGACTGGCGCAGCTTCTGGGTGCGCCTGGGGCTCCATCTGCTGCTGCTGGTGCCGGTGGTGGGCGTCACCTATGAGTTCAACCGCCTGGTGGGCGCCCATGACAATTGGCTGACCCGCCTCCTCTCCGCCCCCGGCATGTGGATGCAGAATTTCACCACCAACGAGCCCGACGACTCCATGCTGGAGGTGGCCATCGAGGCCATGAAGCTGGTCATCCCCGACCAGGCCGGGAAGGACAGGTGGTAACCTTGGCCGTTACCTATAACGACCTGAACCTGGACACCCGTCAGCGCCTGCGGCTGGCCGGTCTGCCCGCCGCCACGCTGGAGGCCCGGGAGCTGCTGTGCTACGCCTCCGGCAAGTCCCGTGACGAGCTGCGCCGTGACGGCCGCCTGTATGTGCCCGCCGATGTGGCGGCGCGGATGGAGGAGCTGGTGCAGCGCCACCTGCAAGGCGAGCCGGTGGCCTATCTCATCGGCGAGTGGGAGTTCTACGGCCTGCCCCTGGATATCGACCCCCGGGTGCTGATTCCCCGGCCCGACACGGAGGTGCTGGCCGCCCAGGCCATCGACTTTGTCTCCGCCCTGCCGGACAGCCCCCGGGTGCTGGACCTGTGCGCCGGCAGCGGCTGCGTGGGCCTGGCGGTGGCCTCCCAATGCCCCCGCGCCCGGGTGACGCTGGGGGATGTGGAGGAGGGGGCGCTGAAGCTGTGCCGCCAGAACATCCGCCGCAACGATCTCACCGCCCGTGTCTCTGCGGTTTTCGCCAACGCGCTGGAGAAGCCCTCTCCCCAGCTGGGGGAGTTTGACGCCATCGTCTGCAATCCCCCCTATATCCCCACCGCCGACATCCCCGGCCTGGACGAATCCGTCCGGGACTATGAGCCCCACGTGGCCCTGGACGGCGGCGCCGACGGCCTGGATTTCTACCGTGCCGTCTGCACCCGCTGGCGGGACGCTTTGCACCTGGGCAGCCGCCTCTATTTCGAGGTGGGCATCGGCCAGGCCGACGACGTGCTGCGCCTCATGCGCTCCGTCGGCTTTGGCGACGTCACCGTGGTGCCGGATTTGAACGGCATCCCCCGCGTGGTGTGGGGCACCTTAAAGGGCCGCCCCGACGACAGTATCTATCCGGAAGAACTGTCCTGAATATGGGACAATCATTCCTGTAAAATTACCTTACCAAATCAAGAGGAGGACCACACATGGCAGCGAAAAAAGAGACTGCGGCCCCTGTGAACAGCGATAAGAAAAAGGCATTGGAGACCGCCATGCAGCAGATTGAGAAGATGTATGGCAAGGGCTCCATCATGCGCTACGGCGCCAACGAGACCGTCAACGTGGACGTGATTCCCACCGGCTCCCTGGCCCTGGACCTGGCCCTGGGCATCGGCGGCCTGCCCCGTGGCCGCGTGGTGGAGATTTACGGCCCCGAGTCCTCCGGTAAGACCACCCTGGCCCTCCACGTGCTGGCCGAGGCCCAGAAGCTGGGCGGCGAGGTGGCCTTTGTGGACGCCGAGCACGCTCTGGACCCCACCTATGCCCGGGCTCTGGGCGTCAACATTGAGGATATGCTGATCTCCCAGCCCGACACCGGCGAGCAGGCGCTGGAGATTACCGAGGCCCTGGTCCGTTCCGGCGCCATCGACGTGGTGGTGGTGGACTCCGTGGCCGCCCTGGTGCCCCGTGCCGAGATTGAGGGCGAGATGGGCGACAGCTTCGTGGGTCTCCACGCCCGGCTCATGTCCCAGGCCCTCCGCAAGCTCACCGGCATCATCAATAAGACCAATTCCATCGTCATCTTCATCAACCAACTCCGTGAGAAGGTGGGCGTCATGTACGGCAACCCCGAGGTCACCACCGGTGGCCGGGCCTTGAAATTCTACGCCTCCGTCCGCATCGATGTCCGCCGCGTCGAAACCCTGAAGGCGGGCGGCGAGATGGTGGGCAACCACGTCCGTGCCAAGGTGGTGAAGAACAAGGTGGCGCCTCCCTTCCGTGAGGCGGAGTTCGACATCATGTACGGCGAGGGCATCTCCCATTTGAGCGAGCTCATCGACCTGGCGGTAAAGCTGGACCTGGTGCAGAAGAGCGGCAGCTGGTTCAACATGGGCGAGCTGCGGCTGGGCCAGGGCAAGGACGCCGCCAAGGACTACTTCCGCCAGCATCCCGAGGAGGCCGCCAAGCTGGAGCAGGATGTGCGGGATAACTTCCATAAGCTGATGGGCGCACAGTCCAAGATTGCCGCCCGTGCCGCCGGCCGGGCCGTGGACGTGTCCGCCGACGACTTCGACGACGAAGATTGATGCGCGTCGCCAAGATCGAAACGTCAAAACATAAGCAGGAGCGGGTCCTGGTGTTTCTGGAGGGGGAGAAAGAACCCCTCCGTCTCACCGAGGCCGAGCTCCTGCGCTTTGGCCTGTTTACAGGCATGGAGATA
The DNA here is from genome assembly GCA_902765025.1 of Oscillospiraceae bacterium. Taxonomy (GTDB): domain Bacteria; phylum Bacillota; class Clostridia; order Oscillospirales; family Oscillospiraceae; genus Vescimonas. The sequence continues at coordinate 25,870 of CACWYC010000019.1, read as the reverse complement.
GGGGAGGATGAGCTGCCCGCCCTCCGCCAGGCGGCCCATCGCTCCCAGGTTAAGGCCGACGGCGCCCGCATCGCCTCCTCCGCCATGGTGTCCCGCCGGGATTTGCGCCGCAAATTGACCGCCAAGGGCGCCACCGAGGACGAGGCGGCGGAGACGGTGCAGTGGCTGGCGGATTTGGGCGCCGTGGATGATAGCGCCACCGCCGCCGCTGCCGTGCAGCACTATGCCCGCATGGGCTACGGCCCCGGCCGCATCCGCCAGGAGCTGCACCGCCGGGGCATCCCCCGGGCGCTGTGGGAGGACGCCATGGCCCACATGCCCCCGTCGGAGGAGATCATAGCGGCGTATCTCAAAGCCAAAAAGCGGGACCTGTCGGACCCCGACCAGGCCAAAAAGACCGCCGCCACCCTGGCCCGCCGGGGCTTTTCCTGGAACGATATTCGCGCTGCCCTCCGCGCCGTGGGGCAGGATTGGGAGGAAACAGAATGAACGTAGCCTTTATTTCTCTGGGTTGTGATAAAAACCGTGTCAACACCGAGCAGATGATGGCCCTCTGCGTAGACGCCGGCATGACGCTGCAAACGGAGCCGGAGGACGCCGACGTGGTGGTGGTCAACACCTGCGGCTTCATCGACAGCGCCAAAAGCGAGGCCATCGACGTGATTTTGGAGATGGCGGACTTAAAGGCCCAGGGCCGCCTGGGGGCCATCCTGGTCACCGGCTGCCTCAGCCAGCGGTATCGTGACGAGATAGCCGCCGAGCTGCCCGAGGTGGACGGCATCATGGGCACCGGCAGCTACGGCGACATCGTGGCCGCCATTGACGAGGTGGCCCAGGGGGAAACGTGCCGCCACTTCGGCGACATCAACGCCCCCGTGCCGGAGATGCCCCGCATTCTCACCACCCCCGGCCACTATGCCTACCTGCGCATTGCCGAGGGCTGCAGCAACCGCTGCGCCTATTGCGTCATCCCCTCCCTCCGGGGCAAATACCGCAGCCGCCCCATGGAGGAGATTTTGCAGGAGGCCCGGGAGCTGGCGGAGAGCGGCGTCCGTGAATGCATCGTCATCGCCCAGGACATCACCCGCTACGGCGTGGATTTGTACGGCGAAAAGCGGCTGCCGCAGCTGCTGAACGCCCTGTGCGAATTGGATTTCCGGTGGATTCGCCTCCATTATCTCTACCCCGACGCCATCACCGACGAGCTGTTGGACACCATCGCCGCCCAGCCCAAAATCTGCCACTATCTGGACATCCCCATCCAGCACTGCAACGACGCCGTCTTAAAGGCTATGCGCCGCCGGGAGACCAAGGCGGGGCTTCGTGACCTGTTTGCCCGCATCCGCCGCCGCATCCCCGACGTGGTGCTGCGCACCAGCATCATCACCGGCCTGCCCTTTGAGGACGAGGCCGCCTTCGACGAGCTGTGCGCCTTCCTGCGGGAGGTGCGGATTCAGCGGGCCGGGGCCTTCCCCTTCTCCCCGGAGGAGGGCACTCCCGCCGCCGACATGCCCAACCGGGTGGACGGCGACGAGGCCGCCCGCCGTGCCGAGTTGGTGATGGACGTGCAGAGCGACGTGATGGACGATTTCAACGAATCCCGCCTGGGCACGGTGGTCACCGTGCTGTGCGACGGCTGGGACGAGGAGGCCCAGTCCTATGTGGGCCGCAGCTACGCCGAGAGCCCCGGCATCGACGGCGTCATCTACTTCGACGCCACCGACGCCCACCCCGGCGACATGGTGCGCGTCCGCATCTCCGGCGTCATGGACGGCGACCTCACCGGTGAGGTGGAGGGGTAAGGACTTGCGCCGAATCGGAAACGTGGTATAATGGTATCACTTGATTGTAACGAAAGGTGGTTTTCCCCATGCCCATGACCACAGCCAATAAGCTGACGCTGCTGCGCATTCTGCTCATCCCCGTATTCCTGGTGCTGATGTACATGACCTTCCCCGCCCACCGCCTGGTGGCCCTGGGGGTCTATATCCTGGCCTGCCTCACCGACTACCTGGACGGCTACATCGCCCGCCACTATCACCAGGTGTCCAACTTCGGCAAGTTTGCCGACCCCCTGGCGGACAAGTGCCTGGTGATGGCGGCGCTGTGCATCTTCGTGGCCGAGGGCAGCCTGGCCGCCTGGATTCTGGCGGTGGTGCTGCTGCGTGAGTTCGCCGTCAGCGGATTGCGCATGGTGGCCGTGGAGGAGGGCCGGGTCATTGCCGCCGCCTGGTCGGGCAAGATCAAAACCGCCTCCACCATGGTGTGCATCTGCCTCATCCTCTTCGGCGTCCCCGGCTGGCTGAACACCGTCTGCCAGTGGGTGATCCTGGTCACCACCGTCTACTCCGGTGTGGAGTATTTCTGGAAGAACAAGGACGTTTTTTCTGAAAAAAAGTAACAAAAAATGAGCAAGAAAATGAGCCTGCGCGTTAAGCGCAGGCTCATTTTTTGATGCGTTTTGTTCGGTTTGACCGTCAGCGAACAGCGGTGACTTCGTAGTCCTGGTCCTCCACCGCCTTGCGCAGCACCTGGTCATCCACCGGCTGGGACAGGGTCACCACGGCGGTGCCCTTGTTGTGGTCGGCCACGGCGGCGCTCACGCCCTCCACGGCCTCCAAAGCCTTCTTCACCCGGGCCTCGCAGTGCTGGCACATCATGCCCTTTACGTCCAGTGTCTTTTCCATAGTGGTTTCCTCCTTTTGATTTTGCTGCCGGGGCACATCCGCCGGGGCAGGTGTTGAATGGTGTTTCCGAGGCCGGTCATGGCTGGCATCCCGCAGGGGGAACAGGTTCAGCCGCAGGGCGTTCATGCACACCGTGAAGCTGGAAAGGCTCATGGCCGCCGCGCCGATCATGGGGCTCATCTCCCACGTCCAGCCAAAGACGGCGCCGTAAAATCCGGCGGCCAGGGGGATGCAGATGACGTTGTAAAAGAAGGCCCAGAACAGGTTTTCGTGGATGTTCCGCACCGTGGCTCGGGAAAGGCGGACGGCGGCGGACACATCGGTGAGCCGGGAGTGCATCACCACCACGTCGGCGGCGTCGATGGCCACGTCGGTGCCCACGCCGATGGCGATGCCCACCGTGGCCCGCTTGAGAGCCGGGGCGTCGTTGATGCCGTCCCCTACCATGGCCACGGTGCCGCTTGCCAGCAGGCGGCGGATGACCGCCTCCTTGCCGTCGGGCAGTACCCCGGCGATGACCTCGTCCACCCCGGCCTCCCTGCCGATGGCGTTGGCGGTGCGCTGGTTGTCGCCGGTGAGCATCACCACACGGATGCCCACGTTTTGCAGCTCCCGCACCGCCTGGGCGGAGTCGGGCTTGATGGTGTCCGCCACGGCGATTAAGCCACAAATGGTATCGTTTTCGGCGAAATACAGGGGTGTTTTGCCCTGTTCGGCTAATTCTTGTCCCTGCGCCACAAGGGCGGGGGAGAGGGCGAACTTGCCGCCCATGAACTTGCCCGAGCCGCCCCAGAGGGTTTTCCCGTCCCGCCGTGCGGTGAGACCGCTGCCGGAGAGCACGGCGAAGTCGGTGACAGGGGAGAGGGCTACGCCCTGTTCGGCGGCATAGGCCATCACCGCCGCCGCCAGGGGATGTTCGGAATGCTGCTCCAAATCGGCGGCCAGCTGCAGCAGGGTCTCCGCCGTCACGCCGGGGGCGGGCACCACGTCGGTGACCACCGGCGCGCCGGAGGTGATGGTGCCGGTCTTGTCCAGCACCACCGTGTCCACCTTGCCGGCGTTTTCCAGCGCCACGGCGGTTTTGAAGAGGATGCCGTTTTTGGCGCCCACGCCATTGCCCACCATGATGGCCACCGGGGTGGCAAGGCCCAGGGCGCAGGGGCAGGAGATCACCAGCACGGCGATGGCCCGGGCAATGGAGAAGGCGAAGTCACGGCCCGCCAGCAGCCACACCGCCAGCGTCAGCAGCGCCACGCCGATCACCGCCGGCACGAACACGGCGGACACCTTGTCGGCGATCCGGGCGATGGGCGCCTTGGTGGCGGCGGCGTCGGACACCATGCGGATGATCTGGGACAGGGTGGTGTCCTCGCCTACCCGTGTGGCCCGGCAGCGGAGATAGCCGGAGGTGTTGATGGTGGCGGCGGAGACGACGTCCCCCGGCCCCTTGTCCACCGGCACCGACTCGCCGGTGAGGGCGGCCTCGTTGACGGCGCTCTCGCCGGTCAGCACCACGCCGTCCACCGGGATGGCCTCCCCGGGCCGCACGGCAAAGATGTCCCCGGCCACCACCTGCCCGATGGGCACCGTCACCTCCTGCCCCTCCCGCACCAGCACGGCGGTCTGGGGGGCGAGGCGCATCAGCCCCTTCAGGGCGTCGGTGGTGCGGCCCTTGCTGATGGCCTCCAACAGCTTGCCCAGCGTGATCAGCGTGGGGATCATGGCCGCCGTCTCAAAATAGAGGTTGCGGCCCAGCGCGGCCACGGCGGCGTGGTCGCCCAGCCCCATGGCCTCCGCCATGGCAAACAGCTCCGCCAGACTGTATCCGAAGGCGGCGCTGCTGCCCAGCGCCACCAGCGTGTCCATGTTGGGGGAGCGGTCAAAGAGGGTGCGGTAGCCCACGGTGAAAAACTTGTGGTTGATGCACATCACCACAATGGCCAGCAGCATCTGCATGATGGCCATGGACACGTGATTTTCCAAAAAGGCGGGCACGGGAAAGCCCAGCATGCTGTGGCCCATGGACAGGTACATCAGCACCGCCAGCACGCAAAGGGACGTGATGAGCCGCCGCCGCAGCACCGGGGTCTCCCGGTCCAACAGGGCGTCCTCCGCCGCCGCCGGGGCGGCGGCGCCCTTCTTTTTGGCACCGTAGCCCGCCGCTGTTACCGCCTGGATGATGGCGGCGCTGTCGGCGCTGCCCTCCACGCCCATGGAGTTGGTCAGCAGCGACACGGCGCAGCTTGTCACCCCCGGCACGGCGGACACCGCCTTTTCCACCCGGGCCTGGCAGGCGGCGCAGCTCATGCCGGTAACTTCATATTGTTCCAAGGTTGTCGTCTCCTTATTTCATCAGCTTTTGCAGCACCGCCAGCAGCTCCTCCACGGCCTCGTCGTCGCCCCGGCGGATGTCGTCGGCCACGCAGGTGCGGACGTGGTTGGCCAGCAGAACCTTGTTAAAACTGTGCAGCGCCGCGTTGATGGCCGCCACCTGCAAGAGAATGTCGGTGCAGTAGGCGTTGCTCTCCAGCATGTTCCGCACGCCCCGCACCTGGCCTTCAATGCGGCTGAGCCGGTTGCACAGGTCCCGGTACTCCTTCTCGCTGCGCTCCTTGGTCTTGTGGCGGCAGCAGTCGGGCAGTTGCTTTTCCATTTGCTCCATACGCCCGCCCTCCTTTACTGATTTTCACCGTTATAATATACCCCCAGGGGGTATTTGTCAAGAGGGGAGTGGGCGGGAAAAATCAGTTGACAGGGGCGGCAAAGGCTGATATGATATTTGCCGAACTGAACAGCGCGATGAACGGAAAGAGTACCGCTCCAAAGGCGTCCCAGAGAGGCAGGGCCCACAGGCTGCAAGACCCGCCGCCGCCGGGGGAGGGAAGTGCGTCCGCGAGCGCGGGGGATGCAGAAGCCCTCCGCCACAGGCCGGCGAACAGGCCAACGAGCGACAAACGAGAGTGGAACCGCGGCATTGCCGCCTCTCATGCCCCGCGGGGCGTGAGGGGCGTTTTTTCATCTGCATATATTTAATATAGTATCAAAGCAAAGGAGAAGGGCTATGTATCTGTATAACTCGGCTACCCATAAAAAAGAGGAGTTCAAGACCCACACCCCGGGCCGGGTGGAGATGTACACCTGCGGCCCCACCGTGTACCATTTCGCCCACATCGGCAACCTGCGCTCCTACATCATGGAGGACGTGCTGGAAAAATATCTCCGTTTCCTGGGCTACGACGTGAACCGGGTGATGAACATCACCGACGTGGGCCATCTCACATCCGACGCCGACGAGGGCGAGGACAAGATGCTCAAAGGCGCCCGCCGGGAGCATAAGACGGTGATGGAGATTGCCCAATACTACACCGACGCCTTCTTTGACGACTGCCGCAAGCTGAACATCAAGCGGCCCGACCACGTCCAGCCCGCCACCGGCATGATCGACGACTATATCCGCATCATCTCCGGCCTGCTGGACAAGGGCTACGCCTACCTTGCCGGGGGCAACGTGTATTTTGACACCTCCAAGCTGGAAAAATACTACGTGTTCAACGAGCATAATGAGGAAGACCTGTTCGTGGGCGTCCGGGAGGGCGTGGAGGAGGACACCAACAAGCGCAATAAGAACGACTTTGTGCTGTGGTTCACCAAGTCCAAGTTTGAGGATCAGGCCCTGAAATGGGACTCCCCCTGGGGCGTGGGCTACCCCGGCTGGCACATTGAGTGCTCCGGCATCTCCATGAAGTACAACGGCGAATACCTGGACATCCACTGCGGCGGCATCGACAACGCCTTCCCCCACCACACCAACGAGATCGCCCAGACCGAGAGCTATCTGGGCCACCCCTGGTGCTCCTGGTGGGTCCACGTGCTGCACCTGAACACCAGCGACGGCAAGATGAGCAAGTCCAAGGGCGAGTTCCTCACTGTGTCGCTGCTGGAGGAGAAGGGCTACGACCCCCTGGCCTACCGCTTCTTCTGCCTCCAGAGCCACTACCGCAAGAGTCTGGTGTTCTCCTGGGAGAATCTGGACAACGCGGCGGGGGCCTTCCAGAAGCTGATCGCCAAGACCGCCAACCTGAAGCCCGGCGACGGCCCTGTGGACGAGGCCGTGGTGGAGAGCCTGGAGGACAAGTTCAAGGCCGGCATGGACAACGACCTGAACACCTCTCTGGGCGTCACCTGCCTGTATGACATTCTGAAGGCCAAGACCAACGACGCCACCAAGCTGGCGGCGCTGGACGCGGTGGACGCGGTGCTGGGGCTGAAGCTGACGGAGAAGGCGGCGGCCCAGCGGGAGAAGAACGCCCGGGCGGCGGCAGCCCCGGCGGGCTTCGCCATCATCAGTGAGTCCGGCGAGGCGGACGCTGAGGTGGAGCAGCTCATCCGCGACCGTGCCGACGCCAAGAAGGCCAAGGACTTCGCCCGTGCCGACGGTATCCGTGATCAGCTCAAGGCCATGGGCGTGGAGATTACCGACATGCCCGGCGGGGCCAAGTGGAAGCGGGTGTAAAACGTAGCCGGGGGGGCGGACAGAGTCGTCCGCCCCTACAAAGGGTTGTCATTCCCGTTTGCCGTGCAGCCCACCCTGGCGTTTTTCGTTACCGCGCGGCGGGCGCGACCTGAAGCGCCCCTACGATGAAAACACAGGTCTCGGTTCTCTTCGTAGGGCGGGACCTGTGTGTCCCGCCGTTACCCACGGACGGATTTGAGGAAAGGCAGCGTTGGCTGCGAATGGTCGCGATTTTGCCCGTAGGGGCGGGGCTCTGCTCCGCCCGGCTCCTCGGCGATTGACGGGAAAAGGGCGGAGCAGAGCCCCGCCCCTACGAAATATACCGTACCCCCCGCTACCATGAAAACGTTTATCAAAAGCGATACTCTGCAAGGCGGCACACATAGGTGCCGCCCTACGAACGGGGTAACGTTTCCTTCGTAGGGCGGGACCTGCGTGTCCCGCCGTTACCCACGGGCGGATTTGAGGAAAGGCACCGTTGGCTGCGAATGGTCACGATTTTGCCCGTAGGGGCCGACGCCCCCGGCGGCCCGGGACTCGGCGGCATCTATACGTATCGTGCGTTTCAGCGAGACAGAAAGAGAGGCAGATATGAAGAAGGTTCTGGCGTATTTGAAGGCACACCGGCGGGAGCAGGCGAACGGGACGAAACTCGCGTGGGCTTCTATCAGCGCATTGACGGCGGCAGCATGGTTTCTTCAGTTTAGTCGGGATGCGTTCAACGCCGTCCTGGGCGCCGCATGGTGCGTGCTTACGCTGGCGTATCTGTACCAGGCGTTTTTCGTCACGCCGGGGGATAAGCAGGTCGACTACGCCGCCGAATCGGCCCAGGCGGAGGCGGATCTGACCGCCGCCCTGGCGGCGTGCGACGACGCGGCCCTGCGGAAAATCATCGACGACCCCCTGCGGGGCGAGGCCATCAAGGCCAGGGCAAAGGCGCTGCTGGCGGAGAGGGAATAGGGAGGACGCTCTGCTTTTCCCCCGGTGGATTAAACCATGTGGGGGGGCGGACAGAGTCGTCCGCCCCTACGAAATATACCGTACCCCCTGCTACCATGAAATCGTTTATCAAAATCGATACCCTGTAAGGCGGCACACATAGGTGCCGCCCTACGAACGGGGTAACGTTTCCTTCGTAGGGCGGGACCTGTGTGTCCCGCCGTTGCCCATGGGTGCTTTTAAGGAAAGGCACCGTTGGCTGCGAATGGTCGCGGCCTCCTCCGTAGGGGCCGCCGCCCCCGGCGGCCCGTAACCCTGTTTTCCCCCTACATTTTGTGCAACAATCCCCCCGCCGACCCCATTGTACAAAACGCAGAAATCGGGCTGAAAAATTCTTGCAAAAATCACAAAAAATCTGCCCAAACCCCCTTGACAACAAGGGGGTTTTCGATTATTATAGGCAAGTACGCGCGGAAGAGGTGCTGCACACCCGGAAGCGTTTACACTGCGATGAACCGGGAGATTGCTCCGCAAGGAGGTAACTTCCGGGGAGTATGTCCGATAATCGGGCGGCTGAGGATGTTCTGTTCGCCGGCGTAGATCGCCGCGCCAGAGCCACACCGGCCACGTCTGCGTGCCGGTGTTTCTTATGAGCCGGAATGATACGCACGGAACGGCGGATAGAGACCTCACCGTACGGAATTGGTCAAAGCAAACAAAACCGTACATTGGAAGTAAGGAGTAAACAAGAAATGGCAAAGGAAATGATTCGCATTCGTCTGAAGGCCTATGACCACCAGGTCATCGACCAGAGCGCAGAGAAGATCGTGGAGACCGCCAAGCGCACCGGCGCCACCGTGTCCGGCCCCATCCCTCTGCCCACCAAGAAGGAGATCGTCACTATCCTGCGTGCGACCCACAAGTACAAGGACAGCCGTGAGCAGTTCGAGCGCCGCACCCACAAGAGACTGATCGACATCACCCGCTCCACCCCCAAGACCGTGGAGGCCCTGATGGCCCTGGATCTGCCCGCCGGTGTGGAGATTGAGATCAAGCTGTAACACATTATTATATACAGCCATCTCGCAGCAAACCCTTATTACGCTTGCTACCCAATGTCCGCCTGACTTGCGTAAGGGCGGACGGGTTACGTCGGCAGAGCAAGCTGCCTTCCCCAATGGAGGTTGAATCTATGCCGACCAATAACCTTTAAGGAGGATCATATGAAAGCAATCATCGGCAAGAAAGTCGGTATGTCTCAGATCTTCGACGAGAACGGCAAGGTGATCCCCGTCACCGTTATCGAGGCGGGTCCCTGCGTTGTCGTGCAGAAGAAGACGACCGAAAAAGACGGCTACACCGCCGTGCAGCTGGGCTACGAGGACATCCCCGAGCGCAAGCTGTCCAAGCCCGAAATGGGCCACCTGAACAAGGCGGGCGTGGCTCCCAAGAAGTACCTGCGTGAGTTCAACCTGGACAACGCCGCCGAGCTGAACGTCGGCGACCTGGTCAAGGCTGACACCTTCAAAGAGGGCGACTTCGTGGACGTGACCGGCACCAGCAAGGGCCACGGCTACCAGGGCGTCATCAAGCGCTGGGGCGCACAGCGCACTCCCACCAGCCACGGCGGCGGCCCCGTGCACCGTCACGCTGGTTCCATGGGCTCCACCACCGATCCCTCCCGCATCTTCAAGGGCAAGATCGGCGCCGGCCAGATGGGTGTTGACCAGGTCACCATCCAGAATCTGGACATCGTCAAGGTGGATACCGAGCTGAACCTCATCGCCGTTCGCGGCGCGATTCCCGGCCCCAAGGGCGGACTGGTCACCATCAAGTCCACCGTCAAGACCCATCGCGTCAAGCACGCCGACACCGGCATCAGCAACAACCCGCAGAAGGCTTCCGGCCGTAATCCCCAGAAGGCTTCCGCCCGTACTAAGTAAGGAAAGGAGTGCTTGAAACATGTCTACCATTAAAGTTCTCAACATGGCCGGCGCTGAGGTCGGCACCGTTGAGCTGAACGACGCCATCTTCGGCATCGAGCCCAATGAGGCCGTTGTCCACGACGTGGTGAAGAATCACCTGGCCAACTGCCGTCAGGGCACCCAGAGCGCTCTGACCCGCGGCGAGGTCTCCGGCGGCGGCAAGAAGCCCTGGCGCCAGAAGGGCACCGGTCACGCCCGTCAGGGCAGCACCCGCGCCCCCCAGTGGACCCACGGCGGCATCGTGTTCGCTCCCAAGCCCCGCAGCTACGCCTACGTGCTGAACAAGAAGGTGAAGCGCCTGGCTATGAAGTCCGCCCTGTCCGCCAAGCTGGCCGCCGGCGAGATCATCGTCGTCGACAGCATCAAGCTGGACGCCATCAAGACTAAGGATTTCCGGAACTTCCTGGGCGCCATCAAGGCCGAGGGCAAGTCCCTGGTCGTCACCCCCGACGTGGACAGCGTGGTCGTGAAGAGCGCCCGCAACATCCCCGGCGTGGAGACCACCTTCGCCAAGGTGCTGAACGTCTATGACATCCTCAAGGCCAAGAACCTGGTCATCGACAAGAATGCCCTGGCAGTTATCGAGGAGGTGTTCGCATAATGACGAACGTTTACGACATCATTATTCGTCCCATCATCACCGAGCGTTCCATGGAGGCCACCGCTGACAAGAAGTACGTCTTCGAGGTTGCCCCCACCGCCGGCAAGGTGGAGATCAAGAACGCCGTGGAGCAGATCTTCGGCGTGAAGGTGGCCAAGGTCAACACCATCAACTATGATGGCAAGGCCAAGCGCATGGGCGCTGCCCGCCCCGGCCGCCGCAAGAGCTGGAAGAAGGCTTATGTCCAGCTGACTGACGATTCCAAGACCATCGAGTTCTTCGAGGGTATGGTGTAAGAGGAAGGAGTTGTAAGAAATGTCTGTGAAAACTTTTAAGCCGACCACCCCTTCCCGCCGTCACATGACGGTCTCCGGCTTCGACGGTATTGACAAGCACGCCAAGCCCGAAGCCAGCCTCGTTGAGGTGATGAAGAAGAACGCTGGTCGCAACAGCTATGGCCGCATCACCGTCCGCCATCGCGGCGGCGGCGAGAAGCGCAAGTATCGTATCATCGACTTCAAGCGCGACAAGGTGGATATGGAAGCCACCGTGCTGCGTCTGGAGTATGACCCCAACCGCAGCGCCAACATCGCCCTGGTGCAGTACGCCGACGGCGAGAAGCGCTACATCATCGCTCCCGTGGGCCTGAACGCCGGCGACAAGGTGATGGCCTCCGCCGCTGCCGACATTAAGCCCGGCAACTGCCTGCCCATCGCCAACATCCCCGTGGGTACCGTCATCCACAACGTGGAGATGCACCCCGGCAAGGGCGCCCAGTTGGTCCGCAGCGCCGGCGCTTATGCCCAGCTGATGGCCAAGGAGGGCGACAACGCCCAGATCCGCATGCCCTCCGGCGAGGTGCGCATCATCCGCACCAACTGCACCGCCTGCATCGGTCAGGTGGGCAACCTGGAGCATGAGAACATCCAGATCGGTAAGGCCGGCCGCAAGCGCCACATGGGTTGGCGTCCCACCGTGCGCGGCTCCGTCATGAACCCCTGCGACCACCCCCACGGCGGTGGTGAGGGCAAGTCCCCCGTGGGTCGTCCCGGCCCTGTCACTCCCTGGGGCAAGCCCGCTCTGGGTTACAAGACCCGCAGCAAGAAGAATCCCACTGACAAGTTCATTGTCAAGCGTCGTAACGTGAAGTAAGGAGGCAGAAGAATATGAGCAGATCTATTAAAAAAGGCCCGTATGTTGCCCCTGAGCTTCTCAAGCGGGTTGAAGAAATGAACAAGACCGGCGAGAAGACCGTGCTGAAGACCTGGAGCCGCAGCTCCACCATCTTCCCCGCCTTCGTCGGCCACACCATTGCTGTCCACGACGGTCGCCGCCATGTGCCTGTGTACGTGCAGGAGGACATGGTGGGCCACAAGCTGGGTGAGTTCGCTCCCACCCGCACCTTCCGTGGTCATGCCAAGAAAGCGTAAAGGAGGAGCGTAGACAATGGAAGCTAAAGCATATCTGCGCTACGTGCGCATCGCTCCCCGTAAGGTCCAGATCGTGTGCGATCTGATCCGCGGCAAGGACACCAAGACCGCTATGGCCATTCTGATGCAGACCCCCAAGGCTGCCTCCGAGCCCCTGGTGAAGCTCCTCAAGAGCGCCTGCGCCAACGCGGAGAACAACTTCAACATGGATCCCGATAAGCTGGTGGTCACCCAGGTGTTCGCCACCCCCGGCCCCATCCTGAAGCGGATGATGCCCCGCGCCCAGGGCCGCGCTTATCGCATCAACAAGAGAACCTCTCACGTGACCATCGCGGTCGCTGAGAGAGACTGAGAAAGGGAGGAGCAGTTTTTATGGGTCAGAAAGTAAATCCCCACGGCATGCGCGTGGGCGTCATCAAAGACTGGGATTCCCGTTGGTATGCCAGTGAGGAGAAGGTCGGCGATCTGCTGGTGGAGGACCACAAGATCCGCGTGTACCTGAAGAAGCTCCTGTTCGCTGCCGGCGTCTCCAAGATCGAGATCGAGCGCAGCAACGAGGTGGTCACCATCTATCTGCATGTGGCCCGTCCCGGTGTGGTCATCGGCAAGGGCGGCGAGCAGGTGGAGGAGTACCGCAAGAGCGTGGAGAAGCTGATCGGCAAGACCGTGAAGCTGAACATCGTCGAGGTCCGCAACCCCGACATGGACGCGCAGCTTGTGGCCGAGAATATCGCCGCTCAGATCGAGAAGCGTATCTCTCACCGCCGCGCCATGAAGAATGCCATGGGCCGCGCCATGCGCGCCGGCGCCAAGGGCATCAAGTGCAACTGCAACGGTCGTCTGGGCGGTCGTGAAATCGCCGGCACCGAGCACTATCACGAGGGCACCATCCCCCTGCAGACCCTGCGCGCCGACATCGACTATGGCTTCGCTGAGGCTGCCACCACCTTCGGCCGCATCGGCGTGAAGGTGTGGATCTACAAGGGCGAGATCCTGTCCCAGACCCTGCGGACCACCCCCCGCACCCTGGACACCACCAAGCCCTATCAGGAGCGCCGTGAGCGCCGTGGCGGCCGCCGTGACGGCGAGCGCCGTGGCAGCTTCAACCGCGACGGTCAGCGCCGCGAGGGCGGTTTCAACCGTGACGGCCAGCGCCGTGAGGGCGGCTTCAACCGCCAGAACAACAACGGTGGCTTCAACCGCGGTCCCCGCCCCGAGCGCAAGCCCATTGAGAACAAGGAAGGAGGCGCGCAGTAATGCTTCTGCCTAAGAGAGTCAAGTACCGCAGAGTACACCGTGGCCGCCTCACCGGTAAGGCCATGCGCGGCAACACCGTCACCTACGGCGAATACGGCCTGGTGGCGCTGGAGCCCAGCTGGATCACCAGCAATCAGATCGAGGCCGCCCGTATCGCCATGACCCGTTACACCAAGCGTGGCGGTCAGGTGTGGATCAAGATCTTCCCCGATAAGCCCATCACCGAGAAGCCCGCTGAGACCCGTATGGGTTCCGGTAAGGGTTCCCCCGAGTATTGGGTTGCCGTTGTCAAGCCCGGCCGTGTCATGTTTGAGATCGCCGGTGTGTCCGATGATGTTGCCCGCGAGGCCCTGCGTCTGGCCAGCCACAAGCTGCCCATCAAGACCAAGATCGTCAAGCGCGAAGACGTCACCGAGTCCCAGGAAGTAGGTGAATGAGAATGAAGGCTAGTGAAGTACGTGCAATGTCCGTCCAGCAGCTGAACGAGAAGCTGGACTCCCTGAAGAAGGATCTGTTCTTCCTGCGTATGCAGCACGCCACCAATCAGCTGGACAATCCTCTCAAGATCGCTGAAACCAAGCGTGATATCGCCCGCGTTAAGACCGTTATCCGTGAGAAGGAGGAGAAGTAAAATGGAAGAGAAGAGAGTTTCCTCCCGCAAGACCCGTGTGGGTAAGGTCGTGTCCGACAAGATGGACAAGACCGTGGTGGTGGCGATCGCTGACCGCGTGGCTCATCCCCTGTATAAGAAGATCGTCGGCCGTACCTACAAGCTGAAGGCCCACGATGAGAACAACACCTGCTCCGTGGGTGATACCGTTAAGGTGATGGAGACCCGCCCCCTGTCCAAGGACAAGCGCTGGCGCGTGGTCGAGATCATCGAGAAGGCCAAGTAAGGAGGTAGCCGAGAATGATTCAGCAAGAGTCTTATCTGAAGGTTGCCGATAATACCGGCGCCAAAGAGATCAAGTGCATCCGCGTTCTGGGCGGCTCCAAGGTGAAGTACGGCAACATCGGTGATGTGATCGTGGCTTCCGTCCGCAAGAGCACCCCCGGCGGCCAGGTGAAGAAGGGCGAGGTCGTGAAGGCCGTTATCGTCCGCTCCGCCAAGGGCGTCCGCCGCGCCGACGGCACTTACGTCCGCTTCGACGACAATGCCGCCGTCCTCATCAAGGACGACAAGAACCCCAGAGGTACCCGTATCTTTGGGCCCGTGGCCCGCGAGCTGCGCGACAAGGATTATATGAAGATCCTGTCTCTGGCTCCGGAAGTAATTTGAGGAGGGCCTTGAGAAATGAATAGTCTGAAGATCAAGAAGAACGACAAGGTCGTCGTCCTGTCCGGCAAGGACAAGGGCAAGACCGGCAAGGTCCTGGGCACCGTGCCCAGCGAGGCCAAGGTCGTGGTGGAAGGCATCAACCTGGTGACCTGCCACATCAAGCCCCGTCGTCAGGGCGAGGAGGGCGGCATCGTGAAGCGCGAGGCTGCCATCTACGCCAGCAAGGTGCAGGTCGTCTGCCCCAAGTGCGACAAGGGCACCCGCGTGGCCTACAAGGTCAGCGGCGATAAGAAAGTTCGCGTGTGCAAGCACTGCGGCGCCGAGTTTTGAGAAAGGAGAGTAGGATAATATGGCACGTCTGAAAGTGAAGTATACCGAAGAAGTGGCTCCCGCTCTCTTCAAGAAGTTCGGTTATAAGTCCACCATGCAGATCCCCAAGATCGACAAGGTGGTGGTGAACGTGGGCTGCGGCGAGGCCAAGGAGAACCCCAAGGTGCTGGACGCCGTCGCCAAGGATCTGGGCGAGATCACCGGCCAGAAGGCCGTGATTACCATTGCCAAGAAGAGCGTGGCTAACTTCAAGCTGCGTGAGGGCATGCCCGTGGGCGCCAAGGTGACGCTGCGCGGCGACAAGATGTGGGAGTTCCTGGATCGTCTGTTCAACGTGGCTCTGCCCCGTGTGCGTGACTTCCGCGGCATCAGCGCCAACGCCTTTGACGGCCGCGGCAACTATGCCCTGGGCATCAAGGAGCAGCTCATCTTCCCCGAGATCGAGTACGATAAGATCGACAAGATCCGCGGCATGGATGTGGTCATCTGCACCACCGCCCAGACCGATGAAGAAGCTCGCGAGCTGCTGACCCTGGTGGGCGCTCCCTTTGAACGCTGAGTAGGAGGAAACGAACATGGCTAAGCTGTCTATGAAGCTGAAGCAGAAGGCTCCGGCGAAGTTCTCCACCCGTAAGTACAACCGCTGCAAGATCTGCGGCCGTCCTCACGCCTATCTGCGTGACTACGGCGTCTGCCGTATCTGCTTCCGCACGCTGGCTTACAAGGGCGAGATCCCCGGCGTTCGCAAGGCTTCCTGGTAAATCACCCCAACGGTATTCAGGGGGAGTCAGCCCCCGGATATAGCGCCAAAGGCGCAAAGGATGGCGAAAGGTCACGGATAATTAAACATCGCCCCCCGGGCGGCGGATTAAATTATTCGTGATACCTCGCTGCCTCAACGGGCAATGCCCGTAACTCTAAAATAGGAGGATATTTCGTATGCACATCACTGACCCTGTTGCCGATATGCTGACCCGTATCCGCAACGCCAACAACGCAAAGCATGATACCGTGGATATCCCCGCCTCCAACATGAAGAAGAGCATCGCTAAGATTCTGCTGGACGAGGGCTATATCAAGGCGTATCAGATCATCGACGACGACACCCAGGGTGTCATCCGCGTCACGCTGAAGTACAACGCCGGCAAGGAGAAGGCCATCACCGGCCTGCGCCGCGTGTCCAAGCCCGGTCTGCGGGTGTACGTGGGCGCCGACGAGATGCCCCAGGTCCTGCGCGGCCTCGGTATCGCCATCGTGTCCACTTCCAAGGGCGTCATGACCGACAAGGCTGCCCGCGCAGCCCACGTCGGCGGCGAAGTCCTGGCATTCGTGTGGTAAGGAGGTATTTGAACAATGTCTAGAATTGGTAGAATGCCCATTACCGTCCCGGCCGGTGTGGAAGTCACCTTCGCCGAGAACAATTTCGTTACCGTGAAGGGTCCCAAGGGCACCCTGTCCCAGCAGCTCCATCCCGAGATGATTTTCGAGCAGGACGGTAACGTCATCCACGTCAAGCGTCCCTCCGACGACAAGGCCCACTGCGCTCTGCACGGCATGACCCGCGCTCTGCTGCACAACATGGTGGTGGGCGTCAGCGAAGGCTTCAAGAAGGAGCTGGAGATCAACGGCGTCGGCTACCGTGCCGCCAAGGAGGGCAATGAGCTGGTCATGAACCTGGGCTATTCCCACCAGGTGAAGATGGCCGAGATCGATGGCATCACCATCGACGTTCCCTCCCCCAACAAGGTGGTCATTTCCGGCCCCGACAAGCAGAAGGTGGGCCAGTTCGCCGCCGAAGTGCGCGAGAAGCGTCCTCCCGAGCCTTATAAGGGCAAGGGCATCAAGTATGTCGACGAGACCATCCGCCGCAAGGTCGGTAAGACCGGCGCTAAGAAGTAAGGAGGTGCGGAACAATGATTAAAAGACCCAATACTAACGCCCAGCGTCTGAAGCGTCATAAGAGAGTCCGCTCCAAGGTGTTCGGCACCCCCGAGCGTCCCCGTCTGAACGTTTTCCGCAGCGAGAAGAACATCTATGCCCAGGTCATCGACGACGTGGCCGGCAACACCCTGGTTTCTGCCTCCTCTCTGGACAAGGAGATCGAGGGCAACGGCGGCAACAAGACCGCCGCCCGTGCCGTGGGCAAGCTGGTGGCCCAGCGCTGCAAGGCCAAGGGCATCGACATGGTCGTGTTCGACCGTGGCGGTTACCTGTATCACGGCCGTGTGGCCGAGCTGGCTGAAGGCGCCCGCGAGGGCGGCCTGGAATTCTAAGGAAGGAGGACGAAAGACAATGCCTAGATTTGAAAGAGAACAGAGCGAGTATATCGAGAAGGTCGTTGCGACCAACCGCGTCAGCAAGACCGTTAAGGGCGGCCGTGTCATGAAGTTCTCCGCCCTGATGGTGGTCGGCGATGGCAAGGGCAAGGTCGGCTTTGGCCTGGGTAAGGCCGCCGAGGTTCCCGAGGCCATTCGCAAGGGCATCGAGGATGCCAAGAAGAACATGATTCAGGTGTCCCTGAGCGGTTCCACCATTCCCCACGAGGTGATTGGTGAGGCCGGCGCCGGCCGCGTGCTGATGAAGCCCGCTGCCCCCGGTACCGGCGTGATCGCCGGCGGCCCCGTGCGTATCATCATGGAAGCTGCCGGTATCAAGGATATCCGTACCAAGTGCCTGCGCTCCAACACCGCCGTCAACGTGGTGGCTGCCACCTTCGAGGGCCTGAAGGCTCTGCGTACCCCTGAGGAAGTGGCCCGCACCCGCGGCAAGAGCGTGGACGAGATCGTAGGTTAAGGAGGCAGAGGACAAATGGCTAATCTGAACATTAAGCTCGTCAAGAGCTTGAACGGCAGACTGGAAAAGCACATTGCCACTGCCGCTTCCCTGGGCCTGCGTAAGATCGGTGACTCCACCGTTCAGCCCGACAACGACCAGACCCGCGGCAAGATCGCCAAGATCGGCTACCTGCTGCAGGTCACCGAAGTGAAATAAGGAGGTGCGAGAGAATGAAACTGAATGAACTGTCTCCCGCAGCTGGCTCCGTCAAGGAAGCCTACCGCAAGGGCCGTGGCGCCGGTAGCGGCAACGGCAAGACCGGCGGTCGCGGCCACAAGGGCCAGAAGGCCCGTTCCGGCGGCGGTACCCGCATCGGCTTTGAGGGCGGCCAGATGCCTCTGGCTCGCCGCATCCCCAAGCGCGGTTTCAACAACATCTTTGCAAAGCCCCTGGAGATCATCAACCTGAGCTCCCTCAACAAGTTTGAGGATGGCGAGATCGTTACCGCTGAGTCCCTGCTTGCCAAGGGCATCCTGAGCAAGTGTGAGTATGGCTTCAAGGTGCTGGGTAACGGCAAGGTCACCAAGAAAGTGACCGTGCAGGCCGCTGCTTTTTCCCAGGCTGCCAAGGAAGCGATCGAGGCAGCCGGTGGAAAGGCAGAGGTGATCTGACGTGTTTCAGACGATTCGCAGAGCTTGGGCCATTCCCGAGCTGCGCAAGAAAATCGTGTTCACCGCGCTGATGCTGCTGATTTTCCGCATCGGTAACGCCATCCCCGTCCCCTATGTGGACACCGCACTGCTCAACACCTATCTGGATAGTCTGAGCACCACCATTCTGGGCCTGTACAACGTGATGTCCGGCGGCGCGTTCGCCAACGCCACGCTGTTTGCCCTGGGTGTGCAGCCCTACATCAACAGCTCCATCATCATCCAGCTGCTGACCATCGCCATCCCGGCGCTGGAGCGTCTGGCCCGTGACGGCGGCGAGGAGGGCAGGAAGAAGATCCAGTCCATCACCCGCTATGCCACCGTGGCCATCGCCATCCTGCAGGGCTGGGGCTACTACGCCCTGATGAAGAACTACGGCATCCTGACCAACACCGGTATCTGGGCTGCCCTGGTCATCATCGTGTCCTTCATGGCCGGCTCCGCCTTTGTGATGTGGATGGGTGAGCAGATCACCGAGTTCGGTATCGGCAACGGTATCTCCATGATCCTGTTCGCCGGTATCATCAGCCGCGTGCCCAATATGGTGGGTAGCGCCATCAGCTACGTCCGCACCACCCCCGCCAACTGGTGGCATGTGGTGCTGGTGGTGGTGGGCATCCTGGCTCTGGTTGTGCTGGTCACCTGGGTCAACGGCGCCGAGCGCCGCATCCCCGTCCAGTATGCCAAGCGCCAGGTGGGCCGCAAGATGTACGGCGGCCAGAGCACCAACCTGCCCATGAAGGTGAATATGTCCGGCGTTCTGCCCGTCATCTTCGCCCAGTCCATCGCCATGATCATCCCCACCATCGCCGCTTTCACCCACCCCAAGGAGGGCACCTTCTGGTACGCCCTTACCCAGGCCGTGGACAGCCGCAGCGTGGTGTATATGGTCGTGTACTTCCTGATGATTATCGCTTTCAGCTACTTCTATTCCACCATTCAGTTCAATCCTGTGGAGATCGCCAACAACCTGAAGAAGAACGGCGGCTTCGTCCCCGGCTTCCGCCCCGGCAAGCCCACCTCTGACTTCATCCAGAAGGTCCTCAACAAGATTACGCTGTTCGGCGCCCTGTATCTGGGCGTGGTGGCTATTCTGCCTCTGATCATCGGTAAGATCGTCAACGTTTCCGCGCTATCCATCGGCGGTACTTCCGTCATCATCGTGGTGGGCGTGGCGCTGGAGACCGTCCAGGCTCTGGAGTCCCAGATGCTGATGCGTCAGTATAAGGGCTTCCTGAACTAATGAGGTGCATGCAATGAGAATGATCCTTTTAGGCGCCCCCGGTGCCGGCAAGGGCACTCAGGCAGACATCATTAAAAAGGTGCTGAAGATTCCCACCATCTCCACCGGCAACATCCTCCGGGCCGCCGTGAAAAACGGCACGCCCACGGGGCTGAAGGCCAAGGCGTTTATGGACGCCGGGGCGCTGGTGCCGGATGAGATCATCATCGGCATCATCAACGAGCGCTTGCAGGAAGCGGACTGCGCCGCCGGGTATATCCTGGACGGCGTGCCGCGGACTGTGGCCCAGGCGGAGGCTCTGGAGGCCGCCGGCATTCGATTCGATGCCGTGGTGGCGCTGGAGGTGCCCGACGATGTGATTGTGCATCGTATGGGCGGCCGCCGGGTCTGCGAGCACTGCGGCGCCAGCTACCACATCGTCAACGTGCCCCCCAGGCAGGAGGGCGTCTGCGACGAGTGCGGCGGCAAGCTGGTGCAGCGCAAGGACGATATTCCCGAGACGGTGCAGAGCCGGCTGAAGGAGTATCACGAAACCACAGAGCCTTTGAAGACGTTCTACGGCGACAGAGGACTTCTGAAAGTGGTGGACAATTATCCCACAGTAGAGGAGACCACCGCTGCGGTCTTAGCGGCGTTGGGGTGTACACAATGATTACGCTCAAATCCGCCCATGAGATCGAGCTGATGCGTCGTGCCGGCGAGATTACCGCGGCTGCCCGTGCGGTGGCCCGGGATATGGTCAAGCCCGGCGTGACCACAGCGCAAATTGATAAGGCAGTGTATGAATTCATCCGCAGCCAGGGGGCTACCCCCTCCTTCCTGCACTACAACGGCTATCCCGCCAGCGTGTGCGTCAGCGTCAACGATGAGATTATCCACGGTATCCCCGGCAAGCGCGTCTTGCAGGAGGGCGACGTGGTCAGCGTGGACGTGGGCGCCTACATCGGCGGCGTCCATGGCGACTGCGCCGGCACCTACCCTTGCGGCAAGGTGTCCGACGAGAACATGGACCTGATTCGGGTGACGCAGCAGTCCTTCTTTGAGGGCCTGAAGTTCGCCCGGGAGGGATACCGCATCAGCGATATCGGCCACGCCGTGCAGGAGTATGTGGAGAGCCACGGTTACAGCATCGTCCGTGAGTACGTGGGTCACGGTATCGGGCACAATATGCACGAAGCGCCGGAGATTCCCAACTACGGCAAGCCCGGTCACGGCCCCCGCCTGCTGCGGGGCATGACCATCGCCGTGGAGCCCATGGTCAACGCCGGCTCCGCCGCCATCATCAACATGAGCGACGGCTGGACGGTGAAGACCGCCGACGGCAGAAATGCCGCCCACTATGAAAACACCATTCTCATCACCGACGGGGAGCCGCAGATTCTGACCAACCCCGAGAAATCGCTGGTGTGACATGGACATTGCCAAATCAGACCTTGTAAAATCCACCGCCGGCAGAGACCGGGACAGCCTTTTCTTCGTGCTGGCCACGGAGGGGGACTTCCTGCTGCTGGCGGACGGGAAGCACCGCCGGCTGGAGAATCCCAAGCGCAAACGGAAAAAACACGTGGCGCTGGTTTCTCCCGGCCAGGGTGCGGTAGCTGAAAAAATCAAATCCAGCGAAAAAATAACAAACATTGAGCTTCGTAAAGCCATTGCCGCATTCAGCGGCGGTAATTCGGACCAGGAGGGACAGTAACTTGGCAAAATCCGATATGATCGAAGTGGAGGGCGTAGTGGTTGAGTCCCTGCCCAACACCACATTCCAGGTAGACATTGGAAATGGACACACGATTTTAGCGCATATTTCCGGAAAACTCAGAATGAATTTCATCAGGATCCTGCCCGGTGACAAGGTGACCGTTGAGATGTCGCCCTATGATCTGACCCGTGGCCGAATCACCTGGCGCAGCAAGTAAGGAGGTTTCAAACGATGAAAGTAAGACCGTCCGTGAAGCCCATGTGCGAGAAGTGCAAGATCATTCGCCGCAAAGGCCGTGTTATGGTGATTTGCGAGAATCCTAAGCACAAACAGCGTCAGGGCTAAGTAGAAAGTGGAGGTGCACTAACAAATGGCACGTATTGCCGGTATTGACCTGCCCAAGGATAAGCGAATCGAAATCGGTTTGACTTATATCTATGGTATTGGAAGAAAGAGTGCCCAGGACATCCTGGCACAGACAGGCATCAACCCCGACACGAGAGTGAAGGATCTGACCGAGGCCGACGAGGCGAAGCTTCGTGAGGTCATCGACCAGCATTACACCGTCGAGGGTGATCTGCGTCGTCAAGTGGCGCTGGACATCAAGCGCCTGACTGAAATCGGCTGCTATCGCGGCACGCGGCATCGTCGCGGCCTGCCCGTTCGCGGCCAGCGCAGCAAGACCAATGCACGCACCCGCAAGGGCCCCAAGAAGACCATTGCAAACAAGAAGAAGTAAGGAGGGAAGATAGAGTATGGCTACCGCTACTAAGGGTAAGAAAGTTATCCGTCGCCGTCGCGAAAAGAAGAACGTCGAGAAGGGCCAGGTCCATATCCGCTCTTCCTTCAACAACACCATGGTTACCGTCACCGACAGCCAGGGCAACGCCCTTTCCTGGGCTTCCTCCGGCGGTCTGGGTTTCCGTGGCAGCAAGAAGTCCACTCCCTTCGCCGCACAGAGCGCTGCCGAAACGGCTGCTACCGCCGCTATGGAGCATGGCCTGAAGACCGTGGAGGTCTTCGTTAAGGGCCCCGGCCAGGGTCGTGAGGCCGCTATCCGCGCGCTGCAGGCCGTGGGTCTGGAAGTGACCATGATTAAGGACGTCACTCCCATTCCCCACAATGGCTGCCGCCCGCCCAAGCGTCGCCGCGTGTAATCGAAGAAGGAGGATATTGCAATGGCTAAGAATATGCAGCCTATTGCCAAGCGCTGCAAGGCGCTGGGCATTTCTCCGGCCGTGATGGGTTACTCCAAGAAGGAGACCAAGCGCAATCCCGGCGGCCAGATGAGAAAGAAAAAGAGTGAGTATGCGATCCAGCTCAACGAGAAGCAGAAGGTTAAGTTCGTGTACGGCATTCTGGAGAAGCAGTTCCATGCTTACTACGAGAAGGCCGCCGCTATGCCCGGCAAGACCGGCGAGAACCTGCTGAGCCTGGTTGAGCGTCGTCTGGATAACGTTGTTTATCGTCTGGGCTTCGCCATGACCCGCCGTGAGGCCCGTCAGCTGGTGAACCACGCCCATTTCACCGTCAACGGTCACAAGGTCAACATCCCCTCCTACCTGGTTCGCAGCGGTGATGTGATCGAGGTGAAGGAAGCCAGCCGCAGCGCGGCCTGCTTCAAGCGCCTGACCGGCGAGGATGCTCCCCTGATCACCGTGCCCCAGTGGCTGGAGCGCGACAAGAACGCCCTGAAGGGCACCGTCGTGAAGCTGCCCGCCCGCGAGGACATCGATATGCCCATCGAGGAGCACCTGATCGTCGAGTTGTACTCCAAGTAATAGGGCTCGAACCCTCATTTACGCAACCATTTTTCCCGCGCGGCGGTTGCTGCGCGCACTAAAAATCAAGGAGGGTACTGCATGATCGAAATTGAGAAGCCCCATATCGAGTGTTTGGAAACGCCCGGTGATGCTTCCTATGGAAAATATGTGATCGAACCCCTGGAGCGCGGCTTCGGAACGACCCTGGGCAACGCACTGCGTCGCACCATGCTCTCCAGTCTGCCCGGCACGGCGGCCACCAGCATCAAGATTGCCGGTGTGCAGCACGAGTTTTCCACCATTCCCGGTGTGAAAGAGGACGTGACGGAGATCGTTCTGAATGTGAAGAATCTGCTGACCAAGCTGCACTGCGACGGCCCCAAGACTGTGTTCATTGAGGCTGCCGGTCCCTGTGAAGTGACGGCCGGCGATATCAAGAGCGACGGTGAAGTAGAGATTCTGAACCCCGAGCTGCACATCGCCACGCTGGACGTGGGCGGCGTGCTGAGCATGGAGATCACCCTGGCCCATGGCCGCGGCTATGTGTCTGCCGATAAGAACAAGGCGCTGCGCGCCGGAGTCATCGGCGTGATTTCCGTGGACTCCATCTACACCCCTGTCTACAAAGTGAACTACACGGTGGAGAGCACCCGTGTGGGCACCAGCAGCGATTACGACAAGTTGACGCTGGAGGTCTGGACCGACGGCACCATCAGCGCTCGTGACGCGGTGTCCCTGGGCGCCAAGATCCTGTGCGACCACTTTGCCCTGTTCACCGACCTGTCCGACACCCTGGGCGACAAGTCCATCGTGGTGGAGAAGGCCACCGATCAGCGGGACAAGGTGCTGGAGCTGACCATCGAGGAGCTGGATCTCAGCGTTCGCAGCTTCAACTGCCTCAAGCGTGCCAACATCAACACCGTGGAGGACTTGATTTCCAAGACCGAGGACGAGATGATGAAGGTTCGCAATCTGGGACGCAAGTCTCTGGAGGAAGTCATCAACAAGCTGGCTATGATGGGCCTGTCCCTGGCCAGCGAGGAAAACAACTAACGCGTACTTACGCGATCCTATCAAGGAGGAAACAGAAATGCCCGGAACTCGTAAGCTCGGTAAGACTACCGACCAGCGTATGGCGATGCTCCGTCAGCAGGTCACTGATTTCCTGGACACCGGCCGCATGGAGACCACCATCAGCCGCGCCAAGGAGATCAAGCCCATGGCTGAGAAGATGATCACCCTCGGCAAGAAGGGCGATCTGGCCGCTTATCGTCAGGCACTGAGCTTTATCACCCGCGAGGACGTTGCCAACAAGCTGTTCAAGAGCATCGCTCCTGAGTATGCCGATCGCAACGGCGGCTATACCCGCATCATCCGCACCGGCGTTCGCCGCGGCGATGCTGCTGAGACCGCTATCATCGAGCTGGTAAAGTAAACGATACTGTTTGTGTAAAAAAGCCCCACGCCATCCCCTCAAAAAGGGGACAGGCGGGGGCTTTTTTCGCGCCGTAAACCTGTGGTTGCGCGGGAAAATGTCCCGGGCAACCCCAAGTTGCTGGACAAGAGGGACATTTGGGACTATACTGTTGGCATAAGAGGATTCCGTGGAAGAAAGGAGCGGCCTATGGCAACGGTAAAGTGCAGAAGCTGCGGCAAAACCTACCGCTATACCGGCGACACCTGCCCGTCCTGCGGCGCCTATAACCGGGCACCCAGCCGGGAATACGTGGCCCCCGACGGCACCGTCCACCTGCTGGAGCAGGGGGAAAAGGTGTGCTACGAGCAGAAGGAATGTTATGAGCATAAGGAGTGCCACGAGAACGTGGCCCGGCAGGTGCGGAAGAGTCCGAAGCCGGCGGTGGGAGAGGTCGCCATGGGGAAAAAGGCGGTCCGCCCGCCAAAGCTCACCCCCCAGAAAAAGACAAAGCCAACCAATCAGCGAAAGTCAACCCTGCTGATGATCGTCGGCATACTGGCTGCCCTGATGTCCCTGATCATCGACGACCTGTGGGATGAGGCACCGCCTCGCCCGGAGTCCATCATAGAAACGATCCCGGCAGAGCCTGCGGACAGGGGCTGCGAGCTGGGCGAAGTGTTTGAGGTAGAGGGCGAGCCGGTGTCGGTGGAGAAGTGGGCCGTGGCCCGGGAGGACCCCTCCACGCTGCTGGTGTGGATTGACCAGGAGGCCGACTACGACCTGGGCGTCAACCTGAGGGCATGGGAGCAAACCGGCATGGATGGCGCGTATCTCTCCGCCGACGAGTGCTTCCGGGACGGCAAGCGGATGTGCTATGTGTTCTACGACGTAAATCTGACAGTACCCTACGGCGCCGAGCTGGAGATTTACACCGGCAGCGGAACCGTTACGGTCCTGCTGGATTACGAAATAGGCGATACCGCCTTCTCCGGCGGGAAATAAAGCAAAAAAAGAACCGCTTCCTCAAGGAAGCGGTTCTTCGTTTGCCGTGGTGCGCCCGGCGAGCGCACGTTCTAACGGGTGAAAGTTCCGAGACCGCCCGGCAGCGGGAAGGTCATAGCCAAAGCCAAGGGTGTCCGTCGCGAGGCGGAATCTGAAGGAAGGCGGCGGCAAAGCTCTGGCCCGACGAACAGAAATCATGTCAGGCCGCAAGCGAGGGTAAGACTGCCACACAAGCCAAAG
>CACWYC010000018.1 GCA_902765025.1 Oscillospiraceae bacterium | reverse complement strand
GGCAGCCGCGTTTCAGACCCTTCAGGCCATGAAACGCGGGCCGCTGCCTTGCCACAGCCTCGCTTCTTCCGCCGCTGGCGGCGCTTCGGCTGTAGGCCCCGCGAAGAATGAGCGGCTGGTGGAGCCAGTGCCCTTGGGGTACATGTCGTCACTTTTTTCGGATTTCATGGGTTCGCGCCTGCGGGCGCGAAATCTGCGATGCTTTTTTGATAATCTGACGGCTCCCCGGTGGGGAGCCGTATTCTATGCTATTTTCTGTCAGCAGATGCCGTACAGCTTGCCGTATTTTTCCTCCAGGTAGGTGGTGTATACGGTGGGGTCGAAGGTTTCGCCGGCGGCGTCCTCGAAGAGGGTTTTGGGGGTTTTCAGGCAGCCGAAGCGCCAAATGTGGGTGCGGTTCCAGTCATTGATGGGGCCGAAGTCACCGCGGCGCAGGCAGTCGTCCACGTCCACAGTTTCCTTCATTTTCCGCAGGAACTGGGCGCCGTAGGCGTTGCCGATGGCGTAGGAGGGGAAGTAGCCCACCAGGCCGCCGGCCCAATGGCTGTCCTGCAGCACGCCGTGGCGGTCGTCCGGCACGTCGATGCCCAGGTATTCCTTATAGAGGGCGTTCCAGGCCTGGGGCAGGTCGTGGACCGCCAGGGTGCCGTCCATGATCTGCTTTTCCAGCTCATAGCGCACCATGACGTGGAGGCAGTAGGTCAGCTCGTCGGCCTGGGTGCGGATGAGGGAGGGCTCCACCCGGTTGATGGCACGATACAGCTCTTCGGAAGTGTGGCCCGCTATCTTTTCAGGGAAAATCTCCTGCAAAATGGGCATCAGATGGTCGCAGAAGGCCTGGCTGCGGCCCAGAATGTTCTCATAGAACCGGCTCTGGCTCTCGTGGATGCCCATGGAAACGCCGCCGTCCAGAGCGGTATAGGCCAGGTCGTCGTCGCTGCCGGTGTCATACAGGGCGTGGCCGCCCTCGTGGATGACGCTGAACATGGAGTCGGAGAAATCCTCCTCGTAATAGTGGGTGGTGATGCGCTCATCCAGATGGGAGCCAAGGCTGGTGGTGAAGGGATGCTCGGTGGTGGCGAGGCCCACGTGGTCGGTGTCCAGGCCGATGAGGGGCATGAGGCGGCGGGAGAGGACGTCCTGGCGAGCGGCGTCGAAGTGGCCGCGGATGAGGCTGTTGTCCAGCTGGGGCCGGGCCATCACTTTATGCAGCAGGGGGACGATATGCTCACGCAGCGTGGCGAAGAAGGCGTCGCATTGCTTTCGGTCCAGGCCCTCCTCGTAGCGGTTGAGGCACTCGTCATAGGGGTCCTTTTCCGGGGCGCAATAGCGGGCAAATTTCCGATTATAGTCGAAAATCTGCTGCAAATATGGCTCAAAAGTGGCAAAATCGCTGTTCAGCTTGCAGGTGTGCCACACGTCGTCGGCCTCCACCGTCAGCTTCTCATAGGCGATGTACTCGTCCATGGGGATCTTCTGCATGCGGCGGATGTCACGGAGCAGCAGATAGACGATGCGCTGCTCCTTTTCGTCCAGCTCGGCCTTGTGTTCGTCCAGAAATTCCAGCAGTTGGACGGACTCTTCGCCGGTGGACAGCCGATACAATTCCTCACCCAGCACGCCCATGGACTGGGCGCGGTTGGCGGCGGTGCCCTTGGGGGCGGTGGTGGCGCCGTCGTAACTCATCAATGCCAGGGCGTGGCCGTAGGCCGCCAGCTTGTGCTGCAGCGCCGTCAGCTTCTGGCGTGCTTCTTGCATAGTCATTGGGATTACCTCCTCGGATGGTTTCTATCGGTATTATAGCATGGGGGCGGGGGCGGGTCAATCGCGGCCCAGGAGATAGAGCAGGGCGTTGCAGATGGCGGCGGCCACGTTGCTGCCGCCCTTGCGGCCCCGGGCCACGATGTAGGGCACATCGGTGGTCATGATCAGCTCCTTGGACTGCACCACGTTGACGAAGCCCACCGGCACACCGATGATGAGGGCGGGGGAGAGCTTGCCCTCCCGGATCAGCTCATAGAGGCGAATCAGCGCCGTGGGGGCGTTGCCGATGGCAAAAATGGTGGGGCGGCCCATGGCAGCGGCCTTATCCATGGAGGCCACGGCCCGGGTGGTGCCGTTCTCCTTGGCGGCAAGGCGCACGTCCTCGTCGGCCATGAAGCAGAACACCTCGCCGCCGTGTTTGGCAAGGGCGGCTTTGTTGACGCCGGCCTTGCCCATGTTGGTGTCGGTGACGATGCAGGCGCCGCCGCGGATGGCAGCCAGCGCCTTTTCCACCACGCCGGGGGAGAAGCAGAGAGAGTCGGCAAAGGAGAAGTCGGCAGTGGTGTGGATGACACGCTTGATGATGGGGGCGAGCCGGGGGTCCAGGGGGTGGGGCAGCTCGGATTCGATGATGTCAAAGCTGCGGCGCTCAATGTCCAGGGGCAGCACCTGCTCCAATTCAATATGCATAGGACGCGCCCTCCTTTACGATGCGATAAATCATGTCCATGTTGAGATTTTGCCGAACGGCGTCGGCCAGAAGGTTATATTGCTGTTCTTTGAAGGCGGAATAGTCGAAGGTGTGCAGGGTGTCAGGCGAAATGCCTTTACGCTCACACAGCATTTTGAGAATGGCCCGGCGGCACTCGACGGTATCGAAAACACCGTGGAGATAGGTGCCGAAGGCGTGGTGGGCGGCGCAGCCGTCGGTTTTGCCGTCGGACAGCGTGACGAAGGGGCGGGCGCCGACGTCCAGGGCGGTTTCGCCCATGTGGACCTCGTAGCCCTCCACGGCGGCACCGTCCAGGGCGGGGTGGAGGCCGCAGGTTTCAATGGCGCCGGTGACGCGGGTACGGTGCTTTTCGGCGGCGAAGACGGTCTCGGTGGGCAGGAGGCCCATGCCGTTGACAGCGCCGCCGCCCTCTACGCCGCTTGCGTCCACGATGCGGCGGCCCATCATCTGGTAGCCGCCGCAGATGCCCATGACGGGGGTGCCGGAGGCGTGGGCGTGGGCAATGGCGGCCTCCAGGCCGCACTGGCGCAGCCACAGAAGGTCGGCGATGGTGCTCTTGGTGCCGGGGAGGACGATGAGGTCCGGCTGGCGAAGCTGGCCGGGTGACGTGATATAGCGGACGGAGACGCCGGGGGTTGCCTCCCAGACGGCGAAGTCGGTGGCGTTGGAAAGGTGGGGCAGCTTGGGCACGGCGATGTCCAGCAGGCCGATTTCATGGCGGGTAAAGCGGTCTGTCAGGCTGTCCTCGTCCTCGATATCCACATGGAGGTAGGGGAGGACGCCGGCCACCGGCTTGCCGGTGAGCTGCTCCAGCATGGTAAGGCCGGGCTGTAAAATGTTGACGTCGCCACGGAATTTGTTGATGACGGTGGCTTTGACAAGGGCTTTTTCCGCCTCGTCCAGCAGAGCGATGGTGCCGTAAAGCTGGGCAAAAACGCCGCCGCGGTCGATGTCGCCCACCAACAGGACAGGGGCATTCACCATTTTGGCAAGGCCCATGTTGACGATGTCGTCCTGCTTCAGATTGATTTCCGCAGGGCTGCCGGCGCCCTCGATGACGATGATGTCATTCTGGGCGCTGAGGGTTTCAAAGGCAGCCATGACCTGGGGAATGAGACTGCGCTTCATGGCGAAATACTCCCGGGCGGTTTTGTTGCCCAGGACTTCACCGTTGACGATAACCTGGGAGCCTACGTCGGAGGAGGGCTTCAACAGGATGGGATTCATCAGCACAGAGGGCTCGATGCCGCAGGCCTCCGCCTGCACCACCTGGGCCCGGCCCATCTCCAGGCCGTCCCGGGTGATGAAGGAGTTGAGGGCCATGTTCTGGCTCTTGAAGGGGGCCACCCGGTAGCCGTCCTGGCGGAACACGCGGCACAGGCCGGTAACAAGGATGCTTTTTCCTGCGTTGGACATGGTGCCCTGCACCATGATGACGTTAGCCATGCAGCACCTCCTGGATGGATTGAATGAGCAGGTGGTTTTCAGCGGGGGTTTGGATTCCGATTCGGATGAAACTGTCGTCAAGACCTGTAAAGTTATGACACTTGCGTACCCACAGACCGCGCTGCTGAAGGGGCTGGGCGAGGGGAATGGGGGCGCGCAGCAGCAGGAAATTGGCGTCGGAGGGGTAGACGGTGAGGCCCGGAGAGGCGAGGGCGGCGGTCATGCGCTGCCGCTCGATGCGGATAAACTGGCGGGTATGGGGAATCCAGTCCTCATTTGCCAAGGCCGCGACGCCACAGCGCTGGGCCACGGTGGACACGCTCCACTGGGCACCGTAGGGGGCGATGCGGGCAAGTAGGGCGGCGTCGCCCAGCAATACGCCCAGACGGAGACCCGCCATGGCGTAGATTTTGGTGAACGCACGGAGAACCAGCAGTTTGGGGTGTGCTGCCAGCAGAGGCAGGACGGATGCGCCGTCGGTAAAGGGAAGGAAGCACTCGTCCACCACGAAATAGGTATCCGTGTCACGGCAGCGGTCCGCCAGCTTTGCCACCAGCTCCGGGGGGCAGAGGCGCCCGGTGGGGTTGTTGGGATGGCAGAGGAACACCATATCGGTATCGGGGGTGACGGCTTGGAGAAAGTCTTCGGTGATGGCAAAGCCGTCATTCCCTGACAAGAGGTATTCCTTTACAGCACCGCCGAATAGCCGCACACAGCGGGCATACTCGGAAAAGGTGGGGGCGGGGAGCAGCACCTTTTTAGGCCGCAGGGCAGCGCAGATACGCATAAGCAAATCAGCACTGCCGTTGCCGCAGAGAATGTTTTCCTCGGAAATGGAAAAGTGTTTTGCAAGGGCGCTGCGGAGGGCGCGGCAGGCGGGATCGGGATAGCGGGCGTCGGCGGCAGGGTCAAGGGGCAGGGCCTCCACAACCTGTGGGGGCATGCCCATCGGGTTTACGTTAACGGAGAAATCCACCTTGGGGCGGGGGCCGCCGTAGACGTCGCCGCCGTGGTCATAGGGCTGCATGGAGCAAACACCTCCCGGCAAGAGTGATGAGCAGCATCAGCCAGGCGGTGATGCGCAACAGACGGTGGGAACGAAGGATGTCTACCGCTTCGATGGGGCGGATATTGTCGCCGATGTAGGGCTTTTTGTGGAGGACGCCGAAGTACTGGGCGTCGCCGGCCAGGCGGACATTCAGGGCGCCTGCCATCACAGCCTCGGTTTGGGCGGAGTTGGGACTGGCGTGGTTGCGGCGGTCACGGCGCCAGATGCAAAAGGCGTTTTTGCCGTCCATACCGGCAAGACTGGCGGCGGCAATCATTATAAGGGCGGCCAGCCGGGCGGGCAGGTAGTTGGCTGCGTCGTCCAGTCGGGCGGCACAGGTGCCGAACCGGGCATAGCGTTCGTTGCGGTAGCCCACCATGGAGTCCATGGTGTTGATGGCCTTATAGAGGCAGCCGCCGGCAGGGCCCAGGAGCAGCATATAGAAAAGGGGGGCCACCTCGCCGTCGGAGGTGTTTTCCGCCACCGTCTCCACGGCGGCGCGGGTAACGCCGGCCTCGTCCAGCACATCGGTGTCACGGCCCACGATCATGGATACCGCCTTTTGGGCGTCGGTGAGGGTGCCGGTTTGCAGGGCGTCATAGACCTTTCCGCTTTCCACACAGAGGCTTTTTGCCGCGAGACATTGCCAGGAGAGAATAGAGCCGACGGCGGTATAGCACCAGGGGTGGATGCGCCAGGCGCCATAGAGTAGGGCGAGGGGCGCCCCGGCGCCCAATAGGAGCGTAGTTATCACCAGTAAAAAGCCGCCGAAACGCTTATTCTTAATCGGGTAAAACCATTTCTCCGCCCAGGTGATGACCTTGCCGTACCAGCGCACCAGATGGGGCCAGGTGGGCGGGTCGCCCAGCAGCAAGTCAAGCCCGAAGCCCAGGGCGATGGCGATGACATCATAGGGCATAGGCCGCCGCCTTTCGCACGAAGCGGGACACCATGTCCACGCAGGAGGGGAAATAGAGGTGGGGATAGCCGGCATAGAGGGTGTCGCTGCTGTGGACGCAGGGCCAGGAGCGGTTGCCGGAGGGCTTTATAGCTGTAAAGGTATTTCCATTGTCAGTGCTGGCGCAGTAATGGAATTCATGGGCCGGGACGGTGTCGCCGGCGGAGCAAAGCATGTTGTCCTTTTCGCAGCGCAGGGTGACATAGCCGAAGGGCTGTAGCTTATCTGTGGTGTGGGCCTCCGTGTCCAGCACGCCGGCCATGGGAGCGCCGTCCAGAGCGCGGTGGAGATAGAGGAAGCCGCCGCATTCGGCGATGGTGGGCATGCCGCTGCGAATGGCGGCGGCGATCTCATGGCGAATGGGGTTTTCGCTCAAAGCGACGGCGTGGAGCTCGGGGTAGCCGCCGGGGAGATAGAGGCCCTGGGCGTTTGCGGGGAGATGGGCGTCGTGGAGAGGGCTGAAAAAGGACAGTTCGCAGCCTAAATGGCGCAGAGTGTTGAGATTTTCCTCATAGAGAAAGCAGAACGCCTCGTCCCGTGCCACGGCGATGACGGTGCCCTGGGTGACGGACAGGAGTTTGCCGCACATGGGCAGGGGGGATGCGGTGGCGGCCAGGGCCAAAAGGCCGTCGATGTCCAGATATTTTTCCGCCAAATCGGCAAGGGCGTCCAGACGGCGGCGGATATCGTCGATTTCATCGGCGGTAATCAGGCCCAGATGGCGGCTGCCGATAGTGGCCTCCGGGGTATGGGGCAGGAAGCCGTAGGGTTGGACGCCTGCCGCCTCCGCCACCTGCTGAAGCTGGGGGTAGAGCATGGGGGAGCAGCCGTTGAAGATGACGCCCTGGATATGGCTCTCCGGGCGGAAATGAGTAAAGCCCTGTATGGTGGCGCCCAGGGAGGTGAAGGCACCCTTGGCGTTCACCACCAGCACCACGGGGGTATCGGTGGCATGCGCCACGTGGTAGGTGCTGGCGTCGCCCTGGGGGCCGATGCCGTCATAGTAGCCCATGACGCCCTCGATGATACTGCATTGGTAAGTGCTTTGGCCCAGGTGGAGCCGCAGCTGCTCCGGCGTGGAGAAAAAGGGATCCAGATTCTCGGCGCTGATGCCCAGCACGCGGCGGTGGAACATGGGGTCGATGTAATCGGGGCCGCATTTATAGGATTGGAGGGCAAGGCCACGGCGGTGCAGCGCCCCCAGCAGGGCGCAGGTGACAGTGGTTTTGCCGCAGCCGGAGTGGGTGCCGGCAAGCAACAGGCGGTCATTCATGGACGCCACCTCCGGAGAGAATGAAAATGGGATTCTGGGCCGTCAGCATGTGGATGCGGCCCACCGCCCGGGTCTCGGCGCAGGAGAGCTGCACGATTTCCGGGGTGATATGCTGGGCGGCAAAGGCGGCCATGGCCTGCTGCACCGTCTCCAAGGCGATGGCGTTGACCACGATGCGAACGGCGGGATTCTTCGCCACGGCGGCGGCAATAAGGGCCTCCATTTCGCCGCTGCTGCCGCCGATGAACACCGCGTCCATGGGGGGCAGGGCGGTGAACTGCGCTAACGCATCGCCCAGAAGGGGGGTGACGTTGCCGATATGGAAGGCGGCGCAGTTCTGACGTATCAGGTCGATGGCGGCGGGGGATTTGTCGATGGCGTAGACGTGGCCCCGCCAGGCGGAGAGGGCCATTTCTACGGTGACGGAGCCGGTGCCGGCGCCCACGTCGCAGCAGATGGCGTCGGGGCCCAGGCGCAGCTTGCTCATGGTGACGGCCCGGACGGCGGACTTGGTCATGGGCACCTCGCCCCGGATGAACGCGGCGTCGTCGATGCCGGTGGGGCAGGAAGCGTCGGGGGCGGGATTGTCGATGAGCAGCACCGTCAGGGGGTCGGTGGAGAGGGTGGGCAGGTCCGAAGCGGTGTGGCGGGTGATGGATTCGCCAATCAGCCCCAGCCGCTGGCCCACCGTGACGGTAAGGCCGCCAAACCCGGCCTGGCACAGGGTGTCGCCCAGCTCCGGTACGTTGCCGCCGGTGAGGACGAAGGTGGCACTGCTGCGACGCACCGTGTCCACCAGATTAGCCCTGCGTCCGTGGCAGCTTACCGTGGCAGCGTCCTGCCAGGGTCGGCCCAGGCGGGCGAAAAAGTAGTGGAGGGAGGAAATGCCCGGCTCCATGCGGACGTCGACGCCCTGCAATTCCTGACACAGCGATGCGGCGGCGCTGTAAAACCCTACGTCGCCGGACACGAGGACGGCGAAGCGGTCAGCGTCGCTGCTATCGATAATAGGCGCAATTTGGGCGGCGGTGTAGCAGGGATGGGCAGCCTTTTGGGGCGACGCCCACTCCGTGAGCAGCCGGGGCGCACCGAACAACACCTGGGCGCTTTCGATGGCGCGGCGGGCGGACTGGGTGACGCTGTCGGGGCCTACGCCCACGCCGATGATGGTGAGTTGCTTCATAGCTTGCCCTCCTTGATGCGTTGGAGCCAAGCCTCACAGGTGAGGCCGGGGAAATCCTGGGGCCGGGCCAGCACCGCTACGGTCATGCCGCATTCGCGGGCGGCAGCCACCTTTTCGGGGAAGCCGCCGGTAGCGCCGGATTCTTTGGTAATCAGAATCGTCGCTCCGGTGGCGCGGAACATGGCGGCGTTCAACTCTTGGGAAAAGGGGCCCTGCATACAGATGAGGTGGGCAGCGGGAAATCCGGCGTCCAGACAGTCGCTGATGCTGGAAACGGTGGGGAGGATGCGAAGCCAAAGGCGGCTTTGATAGTCCTTGACCCGGCACAAGTCTTTGGACGCCTTGGAGCCCAGAGAGGAGAAAATGACGCCCTCCGAGGCGGAGAGATAGGATATCATCTCCTCCATATCCCGCAGCAGCACGCAGCCGTCCTCCATGGCGGAGCGGCGCAGGACGCGGTGATAGGGGACTTGCGCCGCGGCGCAGGCGGCGGCCACTGTCTGGCTGACGGCGGCGGCGTAGGGATGGGTAGCGTCCAGCACCAGTTTGGGCTGCTCACGGCGCATCAGCGCCGTCATGCCGTCTTCATCCAGACGGCCGGGATGGACCCGGAGGCAGCCGCCCTCCTGCAGCAGCGATTCGCCATAGTCCGTTGCCACGCAGACAAGGGTTGGAATGCCCTGCTCCTTGAGGCAGTGGGCCAACTGGCGGCCCTCGGTGGTGCCGCCGAACAGCAGTACGTCAGTCAAGGCGATACCCCCTGGGCGTCACCATTTTCCCGGCGATGATGCGGGTCTGGTCGTTGCCAATAAAGACGGTGGTGAACATATCCACGGCGGTGTTCCGCAGCTGGGAAAGGGTGGTCAGCTCACACCATTCGCCGTCCCGGCCGATGTCGTGGGCCAGGCCGCAGACGGTGTTACCGCTGCGGTATTGCAGCAGGATGTCGCAGGCCTTTTGTAGATAGTCGGTGCGCTTGTGGCTGCCGGGATTATAGAGGCTGATGCAGAAATCGCCCTGCCCGGCGCAGTGGAGCCGCTTTTCGATGGTCTCCCAGGGGGTCAGCAGGTCGCTGAGGCTGATGACGGCAAAGTCGTGGCCCAGAGGCGCGCCCAGAATAGCGCCGCCGCTGAGGGCCGCCGTGACGCCGGGAATGACGCGGATGGACACGGCCGGGAAATCCACGCTCATTTCATAGATGAGGCCAGCCATGCCGTAAACGCTGCTGTCGCCGCTGCACACAAGGGCAGTGGTGCGGCCCTCATTCGCCGTTTCCAACGCCTTGCGGCAGCGCTCCGTCTCCTTCGTCATGCCGGTGTCCATATAGGTTTTCTCGGGGAAATAGGGGCGCACAAGGGCCACATATTTACTGTATCCAATGATGATTTCACTCTCCCGCAGGGCGCTGTCTGCCGCCAGGGTCATGCCCTCCTGTTTGCCGGGGCCAAGGCCCACCACATATAACAGTTTCATAGTGCCTCCTGAAAAGAAAGATGGGGTTCGGACAGGGCCAGGGCTACGGTGACACCGTCCATGGCCTCCTTGGGGCGGATGAGACGGCCGCCGCTATGGCGCACCGCGGCGCGCTCGCAGACGTTGTCCACGCCGGTGGTTTTCTGTACGAATGCAGAGGACGAAAAAGTGCCGGGAACCTGGGAAAGGGCTTCGGCGCTATAAGTGACAAGGGGAATACCTTTATCCCTGCAATACGCTACCAAGGCGGGCTCATTGGCCTTGAGTTCGATGGTGGCAAGAGCGTTTACGGCGCAGGGGTGGCACCCGGCACGGCGCAGGGCGTTGTCGATGGCGGCCTCCACGGCCTCGCGGGAGATATTCTTGCGGCAGCCTACGCCAAGGGTCACGATGGGGGGCACCAGGCGCAATGCGGTGTCACGCCCCCGGCTGCGGTGGCTGATGAGGATGTCGTATTCCTCGTCGGCGCTTTCCAGATGGGCGGGAACGGGGCCGGCGATGGGGTAGAGGCTCTTATAGCGGATGGTCTCGCCGGAGAGAAGCCGGGCGGAGATCCATTTGATACGCTCCGGGTTGGCCACCCGGAGACTCTGGCGGCGGGCCCAGTCATCCACCGCAAAAAGGCCGTGGATATCGGTGGCGGTGGTGACCACCGCCAGGGCGCCGCAGGCCCGGGAGAGCTGCACCGCCAGGGCGTTGGCGCCGCCCAAATGGCCGGACAGGACGGGGATGGCGTAGGTGCCCAGCTCGTCCATCACCACCACGGCGGGGTCGCTGGTCTTGCTGACCACGTGGGGGGCGATGGCCCTGACGGCAATGCCTACGGAGCCGATGAATAAAAGGGCGTCATTCCGGGGGAAATTGTCCGCTGTCCATGTCGCCAATTCGCCGTGGCCGCAGCGGTGCAGCGTCATGTCCGGCACCGACGCCATGAGCCGATGACCCAGGGCGATACCGGTGTCGGAAAAGGCGATGGCGGCGATGGTCATTGTTTGGCCTCCCGAAAGGCGGTGGAGAAGTCGGCGGCGTAGAGGCGGCTCAACTCATAGTCGCTGCCCAGGACGCGGCCCACCACGATGAGGGCGGTTTTGGTGACGTTATTGGCCTGGGCGGTGGCGTGGAGGGTGGCGACGGTGCAGCGAAGCACCTTTTCATCGGGCCATGTGGCCTTATAGACGATGGCGGCGGGGGTGTCGGGGGCGAGACCGCCGGCTTGCAGCTCCTGCTCCAGACCCTCCAGAAGACCGGTGCTGAGGAAGATGACCATGGTGGCGTCGTGGGCGGCCAGGGAGCGGATGGACTGGCTGTCGGGGACGGGGGTGCGGCCCGCCATGCGGGTGATAATCACCGTCTGGGACACGGCGGGGAGGGTGTATTCCACCCGGAGGGCCGCCGCCGCGCCGCAGAAGCTGGAAACGCCGGGGGTGTAGTCATAGGCAATCTGCCACTCGTCCAGCTTGTCCATCTGCTCGCGAATGGCGCCGTAGAGGCAGGGGTCGCCGGTGTGGAGGCGGACGGTGGTCTTGCCCTCGGCCTCCGCCTTACGCATGACGTACAGCACCTCTTCCAGTGTCATGGTGGCGCTGTTATAAATGGCGCATTTTTCCTTGGCGTAGTCCAGCAGAGCGGGGTTGACCAGGGAGCCGGCGTAGATGATGACGTCGGCCTGCTCCAAAAGTTTTTTGCCCCGCAGGGTGATGAGATCGGCAGCGCCGCTGCCGGCGCCTACAAAATGAATCATGTTTCTATCCTCCAATGGTGCATCAGATCGGATGCGTTTTCGCTTTGTATCAGCACGCCGCCCAATTCGGCGCGGTTGGTGAACATGAGGTAACCGATGGTGACGTCGCAGGGGACGCGGCGGCGGAGGGTGTCCTCAATGCGCGTACCAAGAGTGGCCATGACGGCGTCCTTTATGCCGTAGGCTTGCAGCCGTTCCAAAGCGGCGTCGGTGGTGGCACAGTCGGCAATGGCGCGGAGCAGGGCCACGTCGCCGGTGTGGGGCAGGGTGCAGGCGAGCAGCGTCTCCATGCGGCCGTCGCCGGAGGCGGAGTGGGTGTTGGTCTGGCCGATGC
This sequence comes from Oscillospiraceae bacterium, assembly GCA_902765025.1. Lineage (GTDB taxonomy): Bacteria > Bacillota > Clostridia > Oscillospirales > Oscillospiraceae > Vescimonas. The sequence continues at coordinate 24,085 of CACWYC010000018.1, read as the reverse complement.
CCAGCTTCACCAGCTTGCCGATGTGGCCGATAAGCAGAATGTGGCGGAAGCCGCAGCTTACGGCGGCATCGATGGCGTCGCCGATGAAGTTGGCGCAGCTTACGCAGTGTGTCACGTCCAGGCCCAGTTTATCCCGGGCGAAGTCGCGGCCGTAATTGCCGGGGGAGAGGAGGAGATGACGCTCGCCGGTGGCGGCAAGCTGACGTAGCTCCAAGGTGATGGTGTCCACCAGGGCCTGGTTGCTCATGGGCTCCACGATACCGCTGGTGCCCAGAATGGAGATGCCGCCTTGGATGCCCATGCGGGGGTTAAAGGTGCGGCTTGCCAGGGCCTCGCCCTCCGGGATGGAGATGATGACCTCCATGCCGCCTTCGTAGCCCTGGGCACGGCAGACGGCTTCCACCGCCTGGGTAATCATGCGGCGGGGGGTGGAGTTGATGGCGGCGGCGCCTATGGGCTGGTCAAGGCCGGGCTTGGTGACGCGGCCCACCCCTTGGCCGCCGTCGATGGTGACGCCTTTTCCGTTGCTTTTGCGGACGGTGGCGTAGACCAGGATGCCGGAGGTGACGTCAGGGTCGTCGCCGGCGTCCTTGCGGACAGCGCAGCGGGCCTGGTCGGCGGTGAAGGAGCAGTCCTCCAGCAGCAGCGACAGGGGGAGACCCTTGGGGGTGCCCAGGGACACGGTGCCCACCAGGGACTGGCGCAGCAGCATTTCCGCCGCGCCCTTGGCCGCCGCTGCGGCGCAGGAGCCGGTGGTATAGCCGCAGCGTAACAGTTTTCCGTTGATATTGCGAAATACATCCATAAAACAATAAACCCCCGACAGCGAACTGCCGGGGAAAGGGCGCAATACAGCCTCTGTAATGCCCTCATATCCTCCGGTGTCCGCAAAGGAATATGCAACATGGTCATCCGGCTGTCACGGCAACGTACTTGCGAGGGGATTGCACCCTACTTGTCCATTTAATTGACAGTAGGATTATACAGCGTGGGGGAAGAACTTGTCAAGATAGGGCGCATAAGAGGGGGTGTTGACAAAATAGTTAGCGAGTGCTATGATGCAAAAGAACTGAATCGAGATGGGACGGCGATCGGAAGTTGGGTGAAAGACCCACGCAAGGCCGTTACTGTGATTCGCGCAGGCGGCGGGGCAGATGCCACTGGGAAACCGGGAAGGCGCTTCGCTGCGGGAGGAGATGCCTCCGACGCGATCAGCCAGGATACGAGCGCCCTCCTTGCCATGGAAGCATGGCGTGTGCAGCTTCGCGGACTTCCGAAGTGATGTGCAGATCGGCGCTTGGGCGCCCCTTGACTGGGGGCGCAGCGTGTCTGCGGGCTGCAAGGCCCGCATTTTTGTTGGTTTATTCCGGCGTTGTACCGAAATAATTGTAGTTTACCATTCAGGAAAGGAAGAATTGTAAAGATGAAAAACGTAAAGACCATTCTGGCGCTGGTACTGGCGCTGTGCATGGTGCTGAGCCTGGCGGCCTGCGGCCAGAAGGCCCAGCCCACCCAGGAGGAAGAGACCCCTGCCGTGGAGACCGTGTCTGATGAGGAGGCTGCTGCCGCCGTGGACGAACTGATTGCCGCCATCCAGGTGCAGGCGCGCACCGAGACCACCGACGCGGACTGCGAGGCCGCCAAGGCCGCCTGGGACGCGCTGACCGACGCACAGAAGGAGCTGGTGGAAGAGGCTGACTTTTTTGGCTTGGACACCGGTGACGCCTCTTTTGACGACCCCCGCAACGGTGACGACATCGGCGCCAACGAGCTGCTGGTGGTGTCCTTCGGCACCTCCTTCAACGACAGCCGCGTCAACGATATCAAGGGCATTGAGGACGCGCTGCAGGAGGCCTATCCCGACTGGTCTGTGCGCCGCGCGTTTACGGCCCAGATCATTATCAACCACATCCAGGCTCGTGACGGCGAGAAGATCGACAACATGACCCAGGCCTTGGAGCGTGCTGTGGCCAACGGCGTGGAGAACCTGGTGGTGCAGCCCACTCATCTGATGCACGGCGCGGAATATGACGAGATGTGCAGTGAGGTGGAGGCCTATCGGGACAGCTTTAAGTCCGTGGTTATCGCCGAGCCCCTGCTGGGCGAGGTGGGCGCTGACGCCACCGTGGTGAACGCCGACAAGAAGGCTGTGGCTGAGGCCATTGTCAACGCCGCTGTGGGCGCCGGTGGCTTCGACTCCCTGGAGAGCGCCGAGGGCCTGGGCACCGCGTTCGTGTTCATGGGCCACGGCACCGCCCACGTGGCCAAGGTGACCTATTCCCAGATGCAGACCCAGATGGATGAGCTGGGCTATAAGAACGTGTTTATCGGCACCGTGGAAGGCGAGCCCGAGGATACCGCCTGCGAGGCCATTATTGAGAAGGTGGCCGCGGCCGGTTACAAGCACGTGGTGTTGCGGCCCCTGATGGTGGTGGCCGGCGACCACGCCAACAACGACATGGCCGGTCCCGACGAGGATTCCTGGCTGAGCATGTTCAAGGCCACCGGCAACTTCGAGGGCTTCGACGTGCAGATCAACGGCATGGGCGGTATCCCCGCTGTGCAGGCGCTGTACGTGGCCCACACCGCCGCTGCCATGGAGCAGCTTGCCAAGTAAGGAGCGGATAAACGTATGAAACGATGGATTGCTGTGGCGCTGGCGGTGCTTTGTCTGCTGACGCTGGTGGCCTGCGGCCCTGCCGCCGCCCCTGCGGAGGAGACCACTGCTCCCGCTGCGGAGGAGCCCGCCCTGCCGGACGGCGTGTACACAGCCACCTTTACCACCGACAGCACCATGTTCCACGCCAATGAGACCAAGGACGGGAAAGGCATTCTCACCGTGGAAAACGGTGAGATGACCATTCACGTTACGCTGGCCAGCACGTCCATTCTGCACCTTTATGTCGGCACCGCCGAGGAGGCACAGGCAGATGGCGCGGTGTTGCTGGACCCCACTCTGGAGGAGGTCAAGTACAGCGACGGCACCACGGACGAGGCCAACGCCTTTGACATTCCGGTGCCGTATCTGGACGAAGATTTCCCCTGCGCCTTGATTGGCAAGAAGGGTGTGTGGTATGATCATAGTGTGTCCGTGTCCGACCCGGAGCCTATGGAAGTACCCGCCGCTTAATTTCGTCAAGCCAAGTGTTACCCATAGAGCAAGCTTCCGTGCGTACGGCGGGCACCGTGCGCGCGGGAGCTTGCGCTTTTTGGCGACAAAAAATGTGATTTGAGGTGCCGTACTATGAAAAAAACCGGTGTAATTGTCTGCCTGCTGTGCCTGGTATTGGTGCTGCTGCCCGTATTGGCGGCGGCGGAAAGCGGCCTTGCCGACGGCGTATATTATGTGGATGCCACCCTTTTGGGAGGCAGCGGCAAGGCCAGCGTCCAGTCGCCGGCGGAGATCACCGTCATCGGCGGAGAAATCACCGCCAAGGTGGTGATGAGCAGCCCCCATTACGACTACATGGAGGTGGGCGGCGTGCGGTATCTGCCGGTGAACGAGGAGGGCAACGCCACCTTTTTGATTCCTGTGACACTGGACGAGGACATTCCCGTATCTGCCGAGACGCTGGCCATGAGCCAGCCCCATGTCATTGACTATACGCTGCGCTTTGACGGCGCTACGGTGCAGTCTGCGTCCGATCCGGCCCAGCCGTCGGTGGGCATGTGGATCGCGGTGGTGGCGGTGCTGGTGGTGGTATTTGTTTTCCGTTTTGCCCAATTAAGGCGAAAGAGTGCTTGATTCCACGGCGAAGATGCCGTACAGTGTAACCGTTGGGAGAGGAACAGACGATGAATATCCACTGGTTTTGCAACGAGGACAATTTAATCTATATCAATGCCGAGAAGGATTTGCACCGGCTGGAGGTGCAGCTGCAGCTGCCCGGCTTGCAGGAGGCGGCCACAGAGCTGCATGAGCACCCCACCCGGGAGGGCTTGACCCTGCGGGGCCAGCGGCGCACCACGGCCCGTCTGTTCATCCCGGACTTGCTGTTTGACCGTCATATCGAGATGGGGGAGAATATTTTTCTCTACCGGGGCGACATGACGGAGTGCTATGTGATTTACTGGATTCACGCATAAGAGGACGGATGATATGACGGAACAGGAACTGATGGAGCGCATCGCCGGGGCCCGGGGCGTTGACCGGGAGGCCATGGACAGGGCGCGGCGGCGGCAGGCGGAGCTGGCAAAGCCCCCCGGCAGCCTGGGGCGGCTGGAGGACTACGCTGTGGTCTTGGCGGGCATTCAGGGCAGGTCTGCGCCCAGGGCGGAGAAATGCCGGGTGCTGGTGTTTGCCGGTGACAACGGCGTGGTGGCCCAAGGGGTCAGCTCGGCGCCTCAGAGCGTGACGGTGCAGCAGTGCATCAATATGACCCGGCATAAAACCGGTATGTCCGCCATGGCCCACCACTTCGGCGACCGCGTGGTGGTGACGGACGTGGGCATCAACGCCCCGACGCCGGAGGGCGTGGTGAACCGCAAGGTGCGATGGAGTACCGGGGACATCTCCCGCGAGGCGGCCATGACCCGGCAGCAGGCACTGGACGCCATGGCCGCCGGGATGGAGGCCGCGGAAAAGGCCAAATCGGAGGGCGTGGATATCGTTGGCATCGGTGAAATGGGCATCGGCAACACCACCACCAGCGCCGCCGTGCTGGCCGTATTGACCGGGGCTACCGTGGAGCAGGTGTGCGGCCGGGGCGGCGGACTGACGGATGAGGCATTCGCCCATAAGAAGGCCGTGATTAACGGTGCCATCAGGCTGCATCAGCCCTGCAAAGAAGATATACTTGACACCATTTCCAAGGTGGGCGGGCTGGATATCGCCGCCATGTGCGGCGCGTTTATCGGTTGCGCGGTGCATCATTTGCCCGCCGTGGTGGATGGCTATATCAGCATTGTGGCGGCGCTGTGCGCGGCCCGGCTTTGCCCCGCCGTGAAGGACGTGGTTTTCCTGTCCCACGCCTCTTTTGAAATCGGCTATCAGCTGGCGGCTTCGGAGCTGGGACAGCAGCCGCCCCTGGGGCTGGGCATGCGCCTGGGCGAGGGCAGCGGCTGCGTGGTGATGTTCCGCGTATTGGAGGCGGCCTGCGCCGCCATGAACGAAATGGCCACCTTTTCCCAGGCGGCCATCAACGACGATTATCTGGCGGATATCCGCAAGGGTGACGCCTTTACCGTGACGCCATGAGGATTCTGCTATTGGGCGGCAGCAAAAGCGGCAAGAGCCATCTTGCCCAGGCGCTGTGCCGGAAGCTGGCGGAGGGTGGGCCTATGATATACTGGGCCACCATGGAGCCGGTGGACGGCGAGGACCTGGACCGGATTCGCCGCCACGTGGAGGACCGGGCGGGGTGGGGCTTTGCCACCCTGGAGCGGGGGAGAGACCTGCGGCTTGGCTGCGGCGGGACAGAGGGTGCCACGGTGCTGCTGGACAGCGTGACGGCGGCGCTGGGCAACGAGATGTTTACCGCTGACGGCGTGGATACGACGGCCGCGGCGCGGCTGGCCGGGGATTTGCTGTTTATCAGCCGACACTGCCGCCATTTTGTGTGCGTCTGCGACGAAATCTGGCGGGATGGGTGCATCTTTGACGAGACCACGGAATTGTATCGCCGCGATCTGGCGGAGATTTGCCGGTCACTGGCGGCGGAGTTTGACGCGGTGTATGAGGTGACGGCAGGGCTTGTCCATGTTTGGAAGGGGGAGAGGGTATGAGCGCGATTACCGGGTTTTTCATGGCCTGGGGGATGTTTTTGGCCATCCCCTGTCCCTATAAGCGGTGGGACGAGGCCGCCAGGCCCTATATGCTGGCGGCGCTGCCGCTGATCGGCGTTATCGTAGGCGGCGTGTGGGCGGCGGCGCTGTGGCTGTGCCGCTTTCTGCCCCTGTCCGTGGCGGCGCTGCTGCTGACGGCGGCGCCCTGGCTCTGCACCGGCTTTATCCATCTGGACGGGTATATGGACGTGTGCGACGCGGTGCTGTCGCGGCGGGATCTGGCCACAAGGCAGCGGATTTTGAAGGATTCCCACAGCGGGGCCTTTGCCGTCATCGGTATGGTGCTGCTTGCCCTGGCACAATGGAGCTTTTTCCTGGCGGGAAAGGCGGTATGGCAAGCCGTGCTGCTGATTCCCGTGACTACCCGGGCCTGCGCAGGGCTGGCAGTGCTGCTGCTGCGGCCCATGCACACCAGCCAGTACAGCGCCATGGCGGCAGGGCGAGGCGGCTTCGTAGCGGCCCTTGTGTTGGCGCTGGCGGCTGCTATCGCGGTGCCTGCGGTGCTGTGGGGCAGCTTTGCGCCCCTGGCGGCGGCTATTGTGTACTGGGTGTGCGCGGCCTACGGCGTAAAGCAACTGGACGGCATGAACGGTGACATTTCCGGCTTTGCCCTCACATTGGGGGAGCTGGCGGGGGTGGCCGTGATGACCAGCGTGAGGTGACGGTATGATTTTGGTGATTGGCGGCGCATTCCAGGGAAAGATGACCTGGGCAAAGGCGCAGTTTGACCTGCGCGACGGGGACTGCTGCGATCTGGCAAAGGGTTTCGAGGGCGGAAAACGATGCTATTATCATCTGGAGGCCGCCACGCGGCGGGGTGAAATGCCGCCATTCCCGGAGGACGCCGTGGTGATCGCCCGGGAGGTGGGCTGCGGCGTGGTGCCTATGGACGGCGGGGAGCGGGCCTGGCGGGAGCGCCACGGCGCCGCCTTGCAGGCCCTTGCCAAGCGGGCTGACCGGGTGTATCGGGTATTCTGCGGCTTGGGAGAGAGACTACAATGAAATTGACATTGATTCGCCACGGGTTGACCGAGGGAAATATACGGCGGCTGTATTACGGCGGCGCTGACATTCCGCTGGCCCCGGAGGGGGAGGCAGAGCTGCGGCGGCTGCGGGAGACAGTGGAGTATCCCCGGGGCCGGGACTATTACACCAGCGGCATGGTGCGGACGGAGCAGACCTTTGCCATTCTGTACGACGACACGCCCCACACCCAGGTGCCGGGGCTGCGGGAGATGAACTTCGGGGCGTGGGAGATGAAGTCCTACGAGGACTTGAAGGACGACCCCGCCTTTCAGGCATGGTGCACCGGCGACGTGGAGCAGCACCGTGCCCCGGAGGGCGACAGCTTTCAGATGGTGTACGACAGGGTAGGGGAGGCCATCGCACCTATTTTGGAACGTGGCCGGGACGCGGTGTGTGTGGTACACGGCGGCGTGATTGTGATGCTGCTGCGGCGGTGGTTCCCGGCAGATCTGGCGCAGACCTATGCCAGAACGCCGGAGCCGGGGCACGGCTACCAAGTGGTATTTGACGATGATGGCAAGCCAGTTTCCTTTACACCGATTCCCTAAAGATACATTATAATAATGGGAGCGCACGGCAGCTTTTTGGGGCGGCTCTGCGCTTCCTTTTTTGGGGATAGCCGGACACTGATTCCGCAAAAATCGCCATTTCCGGGAAAAAACGGTTGACAAGTTAGCTTGAGATAACTATAATACCATTGAACGTTAGCGAGAGCTAACCATATATTTTCCTGTGTGGTTAGGCTACGCTAATTACCGCAAGGTGTAGAGAGGAGATCCTAAATATGATGCCGCTGACATTGGCAACGGAGGGCGAGGAGCAGATCATTCGCCGCATCGGCGGGACGACGGAGGTGAAGCGTCACCTGGAAAACCTGGGCTTTGTGGCCGGGGGAAGCGTCATCGTGGTGGCGCGGGTGAATGAGAACCTCATCGTGAACGTGAAGGAGGCCCGGGTGGCCCTGGACCAGAAGCTGGCCCAGAAAATCATGGTGTAAATTTGTGTTTACATAGATAGGAGGAGACAAAATGGTTACCAATCTGAGAGAAGTGCAAGTGGGACACACTGCCCGCGTGCTGAAGCTGCGGGGCGAGGGCGCCGTGAAGCGCCGCATTATGGACATGGGCATCACCAAGGGTGTGGAGGTCTACGTCCGCAAGGTGGCGCCCCTGGGCGACCCCATTGAGGTCACCGTTCGGGGCTACGAGCTGAGCCTGCGCAAGGCCGACGCCGAAATGGTGGACGTGGAACTGTAAGAGAGGAGAGAAATCGTATGGATATTCGCATTGCCCTTGCGGGCAACCCCAACAGCGGTAAAACCACGCTGTTCAACGCCCTGACGGGCTCCAACCAGTTCGTGGGTAACTGGCCCGGCGTCACCGTGGAGAAGAAGGAAGGCAAGCTGCGCAAGCACGACGGCGTGACCATCACCGACCTGCCCGGCATCTACTCCCTGTCCCCCTACACGCTGGAGGAAGTGGTGGCTCGTAACTATCTGATCGGCGAGCGGCCCGACGCCATTCTGAACATCATCGACGGCACCAACCTGGAGCGCAACCTGTACCTCACCACCCAGCTCACCGAGCTGGGCATCCCCGTTGTCATCGCCATCAACATGATGGACGTGGTGAAGAAGAACGGCGACACCATCAACACCAAGGAGCTGAGCCGTCAACTGGGCTGCAAGATCGTGGAGATCTCCGCCCTGAAGGGTGACGGCGTGATGGAGGCCGCCGAGGCTGCCATCACCGCCGCCAAGAACGAGAAGACCGTGCCCATGCACACCTTCTCCGGCCCTGTGGAGCACGCCATCGCCCACATCGAGGAGGCCGTGGTACACGATATGCCCGAGGAGCAGCAGCGCTGGTACGCCATCAAGGTGTTTGAGCGGGACGACAAAGTGCTGGAGAAGCTGAACATCTCCCAGACCACCCGCGAGCATATTGAGCGCGACATTCAGGCCGCCGAGAAGGAGCTGGATGACGACGCCGAGTCCATCATCACCAACGAGCGCTACGTGTACATCGCGGACATTCTGAAGGCTTCCTATAAGAAGAAGGGCGCCGGTCAGCTGTCCACCTCCGACAAGATCGATAAGATTGTCACCAACCGCTGGCTGGGCCTGCCCATCTTCGCCCTGGTGATGTTCCTCATCTACTATATCTCCATGGTCACCGTGGGTGCCGCGGCTACCGACTGGGCCAACGACGGCCTGTTTGGCGACGGCTTCCACCTGTTTGGCATCGGCACCGCCGCCTATGAGGAGTCCGCCGAGGACTACGGTGCGGCTGCCAACGCCATTGACGCCTACCTGGGTCTGGACACTGAGGCGGAGGACTTTGACGGCGACGCCCTGCTGGCCGAGGCCAAGGCGTTCACCGCTGACGAGTCCGTGGTGGCCTACACCGTGGAGGACGAGGAGACGCTGGAGGAGAGCGAAATCGCTGTCTACTTCGACGCCAGGGATATCCCCGAGGACGCAGGTGACGAGACCAACGCCATGGCCTTTACCGACGCTGTGGCGTACTTCGAGGAGAACGGCTTTGACGAGCCCGACCCCGCCGACTTCGGCGTGTGGGTGCCCGGTGTGCCCGTCATCGTGGAGAGCGGTCTGGACGCCATCGGCTGCGCCGACTGGCTGAAGGGCCTGATTCTGGACGGCATCGTGGCCGGCGTGGGCGCCGTGCTGGGCTTCGTGCCCCAGATGCTGGTGCTGTTCCTGCTGCTGGCCTTCGTGGAGGCCTGCGGCTACATGGCCCGTGTGGCCTTCGTGCTGGACCGTGTGTTCCGCCGCTTCGGCCTGTCCGGCAAGTCCTTTATCCCCATTCTGATTGGTACCGGCTGCGGCATCCCCGGTGTTATGGCCTCCCGTACCATTGAGAATGAGCGTGACCGCCGCATGACCATTATGACCACTACGTTCATCCCCTGCGGCGCCAAGGTGCCCTTTATCGCCATGATTGCCGGCGCCATCTTCGGCGGCAGCGCATGGGTGTCCACCGGCGCTTACTTCATCGGCCTGGCGGCCATCATCATCTCCGGCATCATTCTGAAGAAGACCAGGATGTTCGCCGGCGAGCCCGCTCCCTTCGTGATGGAGCTGCCCGCGTACCACTGGCCCACTCTGGGCAACGTGCTGCGCAGCATGTGGGAGCGTGGCTGGTCCTTTATCAAGAAGGCCGGTACCATCATTCTGCTGTCCACCATTGTCATCTGGTTCCTGTCCCGCTTTGGCTGGAATGACGGTGCCTTCGGCATGCTGGAGGAAGAGGAGATCAGCATGAGCATTCTGGCCAAGATCGGCGGCGCTATCGCCTGGCTGTTCGCGCCTCTGGGCTGGGGCAACTGGCAGGCCGCTGTGGCCTCCGTCACCGGCCTGGTGGCCAAGGAGAACATTGTGGCCACCATGGGCACCCTGTACGGCGGCGGCGAGCTGTCCGTGTGGGGCGAGCTGGCCCAGCAGTTCACCGCGGCGTCCGGCATGAGCTTCCTCATCTTCAACCTGCTGTGCGCCCCCTGCTTTGCGGCTATCGGTGCCATCAAGCGTGAGATGAATAACCGCAAGTGGACCTGGTTCGCCATCGGCTATCAGTGTGGCTTCGCCTATGTGGTGGCCTTCTGCGTGTACCAACTGATGAACCTGTTCGCCGGCAGCGCCAACATCATCGGCGTGGTGCTGTCCGTGGTGGTCATTGCCGCTGTGGTGTACATGCTGGTGCGGCCTTACAAGGAGGCCACCAAGCTCACCGGCAACGTGCGGGTGTAATCACACAAGACGATTTTAAGCGGAAAGGATGTGATCGGATATGATGCTGTGGCTGCAGATGAACCTGGGCACCATTGCGGTGGTGCTGGTACTGGCGGCGGTTGTGACGCTGATCGTGAAGAAAATCGTAGCGGATAAGCGGGCCGGTCGCTCCTCCTGCGGCGGGAATTGCAGCAGCTGTCACGGCTGCCAGCACTGCCAAAGCAAGGCATAAGGCAACAGGGGAGGCGCGGGAGACTGCGCCTCCCCGATTGTATGGAAAGGGAAAGGAAATGATTAAGACCACTTTGACCATCGACGGCATGGCCTGCTCCATGTGTGAGGCCCACGTCAACGACGCGGTGCGAGGCAAGTTTGCCGTGAAGAAGGTGACATCCTCATTCAAAAAGGGCGTGACGGAGATTCTCTCGGAGGCGGCGCTGGATGAAAACAGCTTGCGCGATGCCATTGAGGCTACGGGATACCATGTCACCGACTTGAAAACGGAGAGCGCGGAGAAAAAGAGATTATCCCTGTTCGGATGATTGGGTTCAAGTTTTGCGTTATTTTGAGAAAAACCTGTTGCGTCTGCAACAGGATTTTTGTATAATATATGGTACAATGTCAACGTAGAAATCTGCCGTAAGGAGAAGCGCAACATGAAAAAGCATATTAAGGGCAACGTAAGCTGGGTAGGCTATATCGACTGGGAGCTGGAGACCTTCCACGGGGATGATTACTCCATCATGAACGGCTCCAGCCAGAACGCCTATCTCATCGAGGAGGAGAAGACCGTGCTGGTGGACACCGTGTGGGTGCCCCATCGGTTTGAGTTTGTGGAGAACCTGAAAAAGGAGATCGACCTCCACAAGATCGACTACATCATTGCCAATCACGGCGAGTGTGACCACTCCGGCTCCCTTACCGCGCTGATGGACGAGATTCCCGACACCCCCATCTACTGCACCGCCGCCGCCGTCAAGAGCCTGGAGGGCCAGTACGGCAAGCGGGGCTGGAACTTCCACGTGGTGAAGACCGGCGACACCCTGGACATCGGCAACGGCAAGAAGCTGATTTTCGTGGAGATGAAGATGCTTCACTGGCCCGATTCCATGGCCACCTTTATGACCGGGGACAACATCCTGTTCTCTAACGACGCCTTTGGCCAGCATTTCGCCGTGGAGGAGTTGTTTGCCGACAAGGCGGACCAGTGCCTGCTGTGGAAAGAGGCCATCAAGTATTTTACCAACATTCTCAATCCCTTTGCCAATGTGCTGACAAAGAAGCTGGAAGAGCTGGGCAAGCTGGAGCTGCCCATTGAGATGATCGCACCCTCCCACGGCGCCATCTGGCGGGAGGACCCCATGCAGATCGTGCGGCAGTACGCCGTATGGGCCGACGCCTATCAGGAGAATCAGGTGACGGTGGTGTACGACACCATGTGGGAGGGCACCGCCAAACTGGCTCACGCCATCGCCCGGGAGATTTCCGCCCAGAGCCCCAACACGGTGGTGAAGGTGTTCAACTGCGCCAAGCAGGATAAGAACGAGATCATGACCGAGATCTTCAAGTCCAAGGCCATCGCGCTGGGCTCTCCCACGGTGGTGAACAGCATCCTGTCCAGCGTGGCGGGGCTGCTGGAATTCATGAAGCAGCTGAAGTTCAAGAACAAGCGGGCTGCTGCCTTTGGCTGCTACGGCTGGAGCGGCGAGAGCGTGAAGATTCTCCAGGCCCGACTGGCGGAGTGCGGCTTCGAGGTCATCGAGGAGAACGTACGCTCGCTGTGGAACCCCGAGGAGGGGGATTATGCACAGGTTCCGGCTCTGGTGAAGAGCCTGCTCAATATCCAGGACGAGCCTGAAAATAATGATACGGAGGACAAGACCATGAGCAAGTATGTGTGCGGCCCCTGCGGCTATGTGTACGACCCGGCAGTGGGTGATCCCGACAGCGGCATCGCCCCCGGCACTCCCTTCGAGGCCCTGCCCGATGATTGGTGCTGCCCCATCTGCGGCGTTGGCAAGGACATGTTCGAGAAGGCCGAGTAAAGAATCATATCCCACAGAGAAAGGCAGGTGAATATCATGCGGAAAGACGTGATGGGCAAGAAGCCGGAGGAGTGTGCCTATTCCTTTACCCAGCACACGGCTTGCGAGTTTTTCCCTTGCCACAAGACGGACCATCCCGAGGATTTCAACTGCCTGTTCTGCTACTGCCCGCTGTACACCTTGGGCAGTAAATGCGGCGGCAACTTCCACTATCTGGACAGCGGCGTGAAGGACTGCTCCGCCTGCCTGGTACCCCACGGCAGAAAGAGCTACAGCTACATCGTCAGCCGGTATCCGGAACTGATGGAGCTGGCGAAGAAAAACCGGTGAGCCGGATTGTCAAGACGCCAAGCGCCCCCGCCTCAAATGAGGCGGGGGCGCTGCTTTGTGTGCTGCCCGCGGGGGATGGGACGCTATGCGGGGAAGGGATTTCTATGGTTCATGGCAGAGGAGGAAAGGAGAGAATTACGGGTTTTCGCGGTGCGATAGTGTGAATACCAGAGCCAGGATGCAAACGATGATGACCAGGGATGCGAAGCTGAACGAGAGGTAGGAGAGCGCGGCGCTGTGCATAGCCGGGGCGAGCAGGGTGACCAGGGTGAGCAGCACACACACGAGAAGCAGCGGAACAATGGTTCTGACGGCCTTCATTTTGCCTTACCTCCTTCTTTTTTCTTGTCTACAATATACCATAGAGGGGCCGGAAAAGGGTTACAAAAGGGTGACAATATGGTTACGAATTCGCTATCGAATCGCCCTTGTGTTTTGCTATGGGTTTGTGGTATAATAATCGGTAATCTGGCAAATTGTGCCTATGACTCGGGAGGCAATCGCGTTGCACTATTTATCCAATCTATGGAGCGCCATGGATTTCGCCAGCTTGGAGCGCACAGCGCTGCGGGTGGCGGGGGCGCTGCTTTGCATCATACTCCACGAGATGTGCCACGGCTTTGCGGCCTACGCACTGGGAGACCCCACCGCCAAACGGCAGCACCGGCTGAGCCTCAACCCGCTGCACCACATTGACTGGCTGGGCTTCGTGTCCATGGTGATCACCGGCGTGGGCTGGGCCAAACCGGTGCCGGTGGATATGCGCTACTTCAAGCACCCCAAGCAGGGCATGGCGCTGACGGCGCTGGCGGGGCCGGTGTCCAACCTGGTGCTGGCACTGCTTTTGATCCTGGGCGACAGGCTGCTGGCCAACTATTTGCTGGCCACCGGGCAACTGCCGGGGACACTGTTCTACTTCCTGCGGGACACGGCCATCCTTTCCATCGGCCTGGGAGTATTCAACCTGCTGCCCATCCCGCCGCTGGACGGGTCGAAAATCCTGGCCTCGTTCCTGCCGGACCGGGCCTATGCATGGCTGATGCGGTATGAGCGCTTCGGCTTTATTCTGGTGATTCTTCTGGTGAGCGCGGGCGCTGCGTCACAGTATCTCAATGTGGCCATCAGCACCTTGTTTCGCCTATTCTGCCGCGTGGTCGGCTTTGAGGTGTAAGTAATTTGGACAATCCGATTTATAAACTGGAAAAAGTGGTGCAGGGCAAGGCCGACGAGGATTTGCAGGATTTTGAAGGCCCCCTGGACTTAATTCTGTTCCTGCTGGGAAAAAATAAAATAGAGATTCAGGACATTCCCATTGCGCTGATTCTGGACCAGTATCTGGAGTATCTGGAGCGGCGGCAGCAGATGGATTTGGAGGTGGCCAGTGAGTTTATCACCATGGCGGCCCACCTCATGTACATCAAGACCCGTATGCTGCTGTCGTTGGAGGACGAGGAGGCCCAGAGCGAGATGGACGCGCTGATTGCCTCTCTGGAGGAGCGCAAAAGGGGCGACATCTACGCCAAGGTGAAGGATCTGGCGCTGCGGCTGGGGCCCATGGGGGAGTTCGGCCGTGACATTATGGTGCGCAATCCCGAGCCTATGGAGCGGGGGAAAATCTACGAGTATGACCAGGAGCCGGGGGACCTGATTCTGGCCATGCAGGAGGTGGCCGACCGCAAGGGCACTGTGGACGCGCCTGCCACCAAGGCCTTTGAGGAGATTGTGAAGCGGGAGCCCTACTCGGTGGAGCGCAAGGCCCATGAGATTTTCAACCGGCTGAAGCAGGCGGGCATCACAAGGTTTCTGCTGCTGTTTCGGGGCAGCAAGACCCGCAGCGAGATTGTGGCCACGTTTATGGCGGTGCTGGAGCTGTGCCGCAGCCACGTGATCCGTCTGGCAGGCGGGGAGGCAGACTGCACCGTGACCTGCCAGGGCGAAATGCCGGAAGAATTCAAGTGGGAAGGATAAACTATGGAAAACCTGGAAATGAAAGAGATAGAGGCTGCCATCGAGGGCATCCTCTTTGCCTCCGGAGAGCCGGTGGCCATTGACCGCATCTGCATCGCCATGGACATGGACAAGGCCACGGTGGAGCTGGTGCTGCAGCGGCTGAGCGACTATTACGCCTACGAGCGGCGGGGCATTCGCCTGCTGCGGATGGACGACAGCTATCAGCTCTGCTCGGCGCCGGAATATGCCGACATCATCCGCAAGGCTTTTGAGATTCGCAAGCCCGCCAAGCTGTCCCAGCCGGCGCTGGAGGTGCTGACCATCATCGCCTATTACCAGCCCACCACCCGGGCCTACGTGGACCAGATTCGGGGCGTGGACAGCTCCTACACGGTGGGCCTGCTGCTGGACCGGCACCTCATTGAGGAGTGCGGGCGGCTGCAGGTGCCGGGGCGGCCCCGGCTGTACCGCACCACCCAGGCGTTTTTGAGGGCCTTCCATCTCAACTCGCTGGACGAGCTGCCGGAAATGCCCGGCATGGAGGAGGATGGCCAACTGCGGCTGGAGGACATGGCGCTGCTGCAAAATGAGGGCGGCGCGGAGACGACCGCAGAGACGGAAACCGAGGCGTAAATGCGGCTTGACGCCGCTGTGAAAGGGGGGAGGCTTATGACGGCGCTTTATATCGTCGGTGGATTGCTGGCGGTGCTGTTTGGCTTCTCCCGGCTGCGGGTAGGCGTGCGGGTACAATTTGGCGAAAGCCTGGCGGTGGCGGTGAAAATCGGGCCCAAGAGCATCGCCATTATCCCCAAGCCGGAGCGTAAACCCAAGAAGCCCAAGGCGGAGAAGCCGAAGCAGGAAAAACCGACCGCCGCCAAGCCGCAGAAGAAAGCATCACGGCCTAAGATGGGCTTTTGGGACATCTGGGCGCTGCTGAAGGCGGTATGGCAGAGCGCGCAGCGGGCGCTGCGCGCCACGGGCAAGCGGATTCGCATTGATCCGCTGCAATTGACGGTGATCTTCGGCGGCGAGGACCCCTGCGTGGTGGCGGAGATGTACGGCGCCGCCTGCAGCGGCATGTGGTCTGTGATGCCGCGGCTGGAGCAAATGGTTCAGCTTCCTGACCCGGAAATCCACCTGGGCGTAGACTTTACGGCGGATGGCACACGCTCGGAGGGGGATGTGGGTATCTTCTTCCGCGTGGGGGATTTCTTCGCCATCGGCGCCTCTGCCGCGGGACCGTTGGTTAGATGGTTTATTCAGTTTCAGAAGCAGCAGAAGCAGGCATCTAATGAGCAATCCAAGGAAACAAGCGCGGTGGAAAGTAAAACCGCTTAACAGCATTTCGACAGAGAAAGGGTGACCATTATGGACAAGCAGGAGAACAAGAACCAGTCCTTGACGGAGCTGATGGAGGCATCCATCAATAAGATTCGCCAGATGGTGGATTCCAACACCATCGTGGGCGAGCCCATACACACCGCTGACGGCGTGACGCTGATTCCGGTGAGTCGTATGACCTTTGGCTTCGGAAGCGGCGGCGGGGACTACGGCAAGTCCGGCGACCGCTTCGGCGGCGGCGCGGCAGCCGGTGTGAAGGTGGAGCCGGTGTCCTTCCTGATGGTGAAGGACGGCATTACCCGGGTGCTGCCGGTGGGCACGCCCGCTGTGACAACTCTTGACCGGGCCATTGAGCTGGTGCCCGAGGTGATGGACCGGGTGGAGAATTTCGTCAACCGCAAGAAAGAGGAACAGGACATCCTGTAAGCGCATAAACTGCACCGTCGAGGTGATTGACGGTGAAACGTGTGCTTTGCTTGCTGCTGATGGTGGGGCTGATTGTGCCCTGCTTTGCCGACGGTGTGGGTACGTCTGCCGGGGCGACTGTTCTGATGGACGCCGACAGCGGGGACGTATTGTATGAATACCGGGCGGATGAAATACGGCTGATTGCCAGCACCACCAAGATTATGACGGCGCTGGTAGCGCTGGACTGTGCTCGGCTGCAGGACACGGTGGAGGTGACCGCCGCCCACATGGTGGAGGGGTCCTCCATGTATTTGCAGCCCGGCGAGACGGTGACGGTGGAGGAGCTGCTGTACGGGCTGCTGCTGTGCAGCGGCAACGACGCGGCGCTGTGCCTGGCCGACCACTGCGGCGGCTTGGATGCTTTTGTGGCGCGGATGAACGAGAAGGCACAGGCGCTGGGGATGATGAATACCTCCTTTGAAAATCCCAACGGGCTGGATGGGGAAAACCACCATTCCACCGCCAGGGATATGGCGATTTTGGCGGCCTATGCCGTAAATGACCCAACTTTTGTGCGGCTTTGCTCCACCACAAGCGTCACTGTGGGCGGGCGCACCATGAGCAATCACAACAAGCTGTTAAAGACGCTGCCGGGGTGCATCGGGCTGAAAACCGGGTACACCAAGGCGGCGGGGCGTACCCTGGTGAGCTGCTGCGTCCGGGACGGACGGCGGCTGGTGGCGGTGACGCTCTGCGACGGCAACGATTGGGCGGATCACGCTGCATTATATGACTGGGGCTTCGGAGAAGGGGGCACAACATAACGGAACGGATACAGAAAATCATCGCCCAGAGCGGCTTGTGCTCCCGCCGGGCTGCGGAAGACCTGCTGCGGCAGGGAAGAGTGACCGTGGACGGACAGGTGGCAGAGCTGGGGCAGAAGGCGGCGGAAAACGCTGTGATATGCGTAGATGGCAAGGAGATTTCCTTGCCAGGCAAATACACCTATTTGATGCTCCATAAGCCCCGGGGATATACCTGCTCCATGGCGGACGACCACGCCGCCCACCTGGTGGGCGAGCTGGTGGCGGACTGTGGGGTGAAGGTGTACCCGGTGGGACGGCTGGACCGTGACTCCGAAGGGCTGCTGCTGATGACCAACGACGGCGCCTTTATGGAGCGGATGACCCATCCCTCTCATCAGATGGACAAGGTGTACCGTGTCAGGGTCAGCGGTGCGTGGGACGGCTGCGAGGAGAGAATCGCCGCCATCACCGACCTGGATGGCGAAAGTGTTATGCCCGCCCAGGTGACGGTGCTGCGGCGTGACGGCAGCGACGCCGAGTTGGAAATCACCATTCACCAGGGCCGCAAGCGGCAGATCAGGCGGCTGTGCGCCAAGGCGGGCTTGTCGGTGCGTCGGCTGGTGCGGATTCAGGAGGACAAGCTGTCGCTGGGTGATTTGCCCTGCGGACAGTGGCGCTACCTCACCGCAGAGGAGATTCAAGAGGCAAAGGGGGGCGATGGGCGTTGAAGCAGAATGTATTGCAGACCATTCGTGCCGAGATGGACCATCTCAGCAAGGGACATAAGCGCATCGCCCAATATATATTGGATGATTACGACAAGGCGGCCTTTATGACGGCGGCCAGGCTGGCGGAGACTGCCGACGTCAGCGAGTCCACGGTGGTGCGGTTTGCCGCCCATCTGGGCTACGAGGGCTACCCGGAGATGCAGCGGGCGCTGCAGGAGATCGTCCGAGGCAAGCTCACTTCCATTCAGCGCATCCAGGTTTCCCGGCAGCAGATTAACGATTCGGATATTCTGGGCTCCGTCATGCAGCGGGACGCCGACAGCATCCGCAGTGCCATCAACGGTATCGACCGTGAGGACTTTGACCGGGTGGTGGACAAGCTGCAAAAGGCGGAACATATCTATATTTTAGGCGTTCGTTCCAGCTCGTTTTTGGCGGGATATTTGAACTTTTATTTCCATTTGATTTTCAAAAATGTCATATACGTGCAGAATACCGCGGCCGGCGAGATCTACGAGCAGTTGGTGCATATCGGGCCGGGGGACGTGCTGATCGGCATTACCTTTCCCCGGTATTCCAAGATGGTGATTCACGCCGTGGAGATGGCCTCGGAGCGAGGCGCAGACGTGATTGCCATCACCGACAGCAAGGTGTCGCCCTTGTTCCCGATGTCCTCGGCGGCGCTGCTGGTGGGCTGCGACGCCATTTCCTTCGTGGACTCTATGGCGGCGCCCTTGAGCCTGCTGAACGCGCTGATTGTGGCAGTGGGCCGCCAGCGCAGCGACGACGTTTCCCACACCTTTGCCGAGATGGAGAAGGTCTGGACCAAATACAACATTTTCGGGAAGGCGGAAGATGACTGATATCGTAATCGTTGGCGGCGGTGCGGCGGGCCTGATGGCTGCTGTGGCCGCCGCGGAAGGCGGCGCCAAGGTGCAACTCATGGAGCCCAACGAGCGCCTGGGTAAAAAAATCAATATCACTGGAAAGGGACGGTGCAACGTCACCAACCAAACGGATTTGGATGGGCTGATGGCCAATATTCCCCGTAATGGCAGATTCCTTTACAGCGCCTTTTCCCGCTTTCTTCCCGCTGACACTATGGCCTTTTTTGAGAGCCAGGGCGTGGCTTTGAAGGTGGAGCGGGGGAATCGGGTGTTTCCGGTGTCGGACAGCGCCTTTGACATCTCCGATGCCTTGAAGCGGCGGTGCCATCAGCTCCGTGTGGAGTGGGTGCATGACCGGGCCACGGAGATCGTGGTGAGGGATGGCGCCGTGACGGCGGTGCAGGGGGAGAAGGGAACGTACCCCTGCGCGGCGGCGGTGATTGCCACCGGCGGCGTCAGCTATCCCGGCACCGGCTCCACCGGCGACGGCTATCGCCTGGCGGAGGCGGCGGGACATACCATCATTCCGCCCCGGGGGTCTCTTGTGCCCCTGGTGAGCCCGGATGAGGACTGCGGCAAGATGCAGGGCCTGGCGCTGAAAAACGTGGAGCTGACGGCCTATAACCGCAAGAATAAAGCGGTGTTCCGGGAGTTCGGCGAGATGCTGTTTACCCATTTCGGGGTGTCCGGCCCGCTGGTGCTCAGCGCCAGCGCCCACCTGCGGGACTGGGACAGGGAGAGCTACCGCCTGGCGGTGGACCTGAAGCCCGCTCTGGACGAGCAGAAGCTGGACAGCCGTATTTTACGGGACATGGGCGAGAGCCCCAACCGGGATTTTGAAAAGATTGTGGCGGGCCTGGTGCCCCACAGCATGGTGGACGTGCTTTTGTCCCGGCTGGGGATGGACGGCACCGTTAAGGTGAATTCCGTCACCCGGGAGCAGCGGCAGGCGCTGGTGAAGCTGCTGAAGCATTTTGAAATCCCTGTTTCCGGTCCCCGTGGCGTGGCGGAGGCCATCGTCACCTCCGGTGGCGTGAAGGTGTCGGAGGTGCAGCCGGGCACCATGGCGTCCAAGCTGGTTTCCGGCCTCTATTTTGCCGGGGAGGTGCTGGACGTTGACGCCTATACCGGCGGCTTTAACCTGCAGATCGCCTGGGCAACCGGCCATCTGGCAGGGGAGAGCGCCGCACAGCAGATAAAGGAGAGCATTTGACATGAAGAAGATTTATTCCGTGGCGGTGGACGGCCCCAGCGGCGCCGGAAAAAGCACCCTGGCCAAGGCGATTGCCAGGGAGTTGGGCATCGTATATGTGGATACCGGGGCCATGTACCGCTCCATCGGCCTCCATATCCGGGAAAAGGGCATCGACCCCCAGGACGCGGCGGCGGTGATCGCTGCCCTGCCGGAGATACATATTGATATGGATTACTCTGACGACGGCACCCAGCACATGTACCTGGGCGGGCGGGACGTGTCCGCGGAAATCCGCCTGCCGGAGATCAGCATGTACGCCTCCCACGTGTCCGCCATTCCCCAGGTGCGGGCGTTTCTCATGGAGATGCAGCGCGCCATCGCCCGGGAGAAGAGCGTGATTATGGACGGCCGGGACATCGGCACGGTGGTGCTGCCGGACGCCGACGTGAAGATATTCCTCTTTGCCGACGTGAAGGTGCGGGCGCAGCGCCGGGTGAAGGAGCTGGCCGAGCGGGGCACACCCAAGCCCTATGAGGAGGTGCTGCAGGAGATGGAGCAGCGGGACTACCAGGACTCCCACCGGGAGGCGGCACCCCTGCGTCCTGCGGACGACGCCATTATGGTGGACACCAGCGATCTGGATTTCGCCGGCAGCCGCGATTTGCTGCTGGACGTCATCAAAGGAAGTGTTGGACTGTGACGAATCCCTTTGCCAAAGCCTATCGCATTACCCACATTATTCTCTACCCCATTTTCAGCTTTTTCCACCCGGTGGAGGTCATTGGGGCGGAAAACGTGCCGGAGGGGCCGGTGCTGATGTGCGCCAACCATTCCAGCGCCTTGGACCCCATTCAGGTGATTATGGCCCTGCCGAAGACGTATCCGCTGCGGATCATGGCGAAAAAGCAGTTGTTTCGCATTCCGCTGATCGGGCCGTTTCTCACCGCCATCGGCGTGTTCCCGGTGGACCGGGGCAACTCCGACATCAACGCGGTGAAAACCTCCATCAAGAGCCTCCACGACGGCTTTACGCTGCTGCTGTTCCCGGAGGGGACGCGGGTGAAGGAGAAAGGCCAGGTGGAGGTCAAGAGCGGCGCGGCGGTGATTGCCGTCCGGGGCGGCGTACCCATGATGCCCGTTTTTATCGACATGAAAAAGCGGCTTTTCCGCAAGACGAGAGTGATTTTCGGCAAGCCCTTTGACCCGGTGTATACCGGCCGCAAGGGCACGGCGGAGGAGATGCAGGCCAACGCCGAGGAGGCGCTGCGGCGGAGCTACGCGCTGGGAGGCATGTGATGGAGGTCATTCTGGCCAGGAGCGCCGGGTTTTGCTACGGCGTGGAGCGGGCGGTGAAGCTGGCGGAGCAGGTGGCGGCGGAAAAGGGCGGCTGCGTCATGCTGGGCAGCATCGTGCACAACGCCAACGTGGTGCGGGATTTAGCTGCCAAGGGCGCACGGCAGGTGGCGTCGGTGGAGGAAATCGCGCCGGGAGAGACTGTGCTCATCCGCGCCCACGGCGAGCGGCGGGAAACGTTGGAGAGGCTCGCGGAAATGGGCGTAGAGCAGGTGAACGCCACATGCCCCAATGTGATGCACATTCAGGCCCTGGTGGCCCAGGCGGACCGGGAGGGGAGAACCCCTGTCATCATCGGCGAGCCCCAGCACCCGGAGGTGATGGGCGTGGCCAGCTATTCCGCTGGCAGCCTTGTGTTTGAAGGGGAGGAGGCCATTCGGAAATGGCTCTCTGAGGACGCCTCAAGACGGGATATTCCCCTGTCTGTGGTGGCCCAAACCACCTGCATTCGATCGGTTTGGGAAAGTTCCGCAAATTTTTTGAAAAAACAGTGTACAAATGTCAAATTATTTGATACAATATGTAATGCTACGCATAAGCGTCAAACGGAAGCGGCAAGAATAGCCGCCGAAGTGGACGCTATGGTAGTGGTGGGTGACGGCAAGAGCGCCAACACCAAGCACCTTACCGAGTTGTGCCGGATGCACTGCGCCAAGGTCTATCAGATCGAGACGGCGGCGGATTTGCGGAGGGAATGGTTCGCAGGATGCAAGGTGGCGGGGCTGACAGCAGGAGCCTCCACGCCTGCGGGCATTATTAAGGAGGTAAACAAAACGATGAGCGAAGAAATCAAGAACACGGAAGCTATGGAAGAGAGCTTCGAAGAAATGCTGGAAAAATCCTTTAAAACTTTAAATACAGGAGATAAGGTAACCGGTATTGTGACCGCCATCGGCCCCACCGAAGTGCAGGTCGACCTGGGCACCAAGCAGGCAGGTTATATTGATATCGAAGAGCTGTCCGCCGACCCCAATGTGAAGCCCGAAGACGTCGTCAAGGTGGGCGACGAGATCGAGCTGTTCGTCATCCGCGTCAACGACGTGGACGGCTATGCCAAGCTGTCCAAGAAGCGTCTGGACGCCGTGAAGATCTGGGAGGACATCGCCCAGTACGCCGAGGACAAGACCACCGTCGAGGGCAAGGTCACCGAGGAGAACAAGGGCGGCATCGTCGTCAACGTCAAGGGCATCCGGGTGTTCGTGCCCGCTTCCCAGAGCGGTCTGCCCCGGGGCGCTGAGCTCAGCGAGATGATCGGCAAGACCGTCTCCCTGCGCATCACCGAGGTCAACCGCGCCCGCCGCCGTGTGGTGGGCTCCATCAAGGCCGTATCCTACGAGGCCCGTGCCGCTGCCCAGGCTGAAATCTGGAACAACATCGAAGTGGGCAAGCACTACACCGGCACTGTCAAGTCCATGACCAGCTACGGCGTGTTCGTGGATATCGGCGGTGTGGACGGCATGGTCCATATTTCCGAGCTGTCCTGGTCCCGCATCAAGAACCCCGCCGAGGTGGTTTCTGTGGGCGACACCCTGGACGTGTACGTCATCTCCTTCGACCCCGAGAAGCACAAGATCTCCCTGGGCGTGAAGGACCGCAGCGCCAACCCCTGGGATAAGTTCATGGAGACTTACAAGGTGGGCGACGTGGCCAACGTGCGTATTGTCAAGCTGATGACCTTCGGCGCTTTCGCCGAGATCGTTCCCGGTGTGGACGGCCTGATTCACATCTCCCAGATCGCCGACCGCCGCATTGAGAAGCCCGGCGACGTGCTGTCCGAGGGCCAGATGGTGGACGCCAAGATCACCGCTGTGGACGAGGAGAAGCAGAAGATCTCCCTGTCCATCCGCGCTCTGCTGACTCCCGCTGCCGAAGAGGCCGAGGACGCTGAGTAATATTATTTGTCAAGCCCGGCGCGATTTGCGCCGGGCTTTTCCTTTGCGATACAGCTTTATGGATGAATCTGACAATTTACTTTGCTTTTTGCTTCAAAAACGTCGTTTTTATGAAAACATAATACAAATTTTAACTATTTTTACTTGATTTTTCATATATTAGCGTTTATAATGCCTACTATAAGCGATTAATATGCAGATAGGAGGTTGCCGGATGTTTCAGATTGGCGATAAAGTCGTTCATCCGCTGCATGGCGCCGGTGTCATCGAGGACATCACCCAAGAGCGCGTTGCGGGAAAAACGTCTACATATTATGTGTTTCGTATGCCATCCGGCGGCCTGATGCTGAAGATTCCCACGGACAACTGCGGTGCGGTGGGCCTGCGGCGGCCTATGAGCCGGGAAGATGCAGAGGAGCTTTTCCGCAAGATTCCCGAAATTGAGGCCGACATGACCAACAACTGGAACCGCCGTTATCGGGAGAATATGGAGAAGCTGAAGAGCGGCGATCTTCACGATTTGCTGCACGTCATTAAGGGGCTTTCGCTACGGGACATTCGACAGGGTTTGTCCACGGGGGAGCGTAAAATG